>NZ_CP113519.1:1205540-1808311 GCF_026723825.1 Pseudomonas sp. GOM7
ATGAGCTGCGCGCCCCAGGGGCCGACCACCTGCTCCAGCACACCGGCCATGGAAGGGTTCTTCAACCCGGCCAGTTCGGCCTGGGCGAGAATGCCCTGGCTGAGCACGTTGACCAGTACCAGCAGCAGGAGCACGCCGACGAAACCGATCACCGTGGCCTTGCCGACGTCGCTGCGTTTCTCGGCGCGAGCGGAGAAGATGCTCGCCCCCTCGATGCCGATGAACACCCAGACGGTAACCAGCATCATGTTGCGCACCTGATCCAGCACGCTGCCCAGTTCGGGGTTGCCAGCGCCCCAGAAGTCGCGGGTGAACACGTCGAGCTTGAAGGCGATGGCGGCGATGACGATGAACAGCGCCAGCGGCAGCATCTTAGCCACCGTGGTCACCGTGTTGATAAAGGCCGCCTCCTTGATCCCGCGCAGTACCAGAAAGTGCAGCAGCCACAGCAGGATCGAGGCGCCGATCACCGCTGGCAAGGTATTGCCTTCGCCGAATACCGGGAAGAAATAACCCAGGGTGGAGAACAGCAGCACCATGTAACTGACGTTGCCGATCCAGGCGCTGATCCAGTAACCCCAGGCCGAGGAAAAGCCCATGTAATCGCCGAAACCGGCCTTGGCATAGGCGTACACCCCGCCGTCGAGTTCGGGTTTGCGGTTGGCCAGGGTCTGGAACACGAAGGCCAGGGTCAGCATGCCGACGCCGGTGATCAGCCAGCCGATCAGGGTGGCTCCGGCGCTGGCGCTGGCCGCGATGTTCTGGGGAAGGGAGAAGATACCGCCGCCGACCATGGAGCCGACGACCAGCGCGACGAGCGCGCCGAGGTGGAGTTTTTGCGTCGAGTCAGACATCTCAATTACCTCTGTGTCACCAGGGGGACATGGGTATTGAGCGCGTTTGGCGAGCACTGCATCCTGACTTGAATCAATGGTCAGGTTTCGTCAACGCACATCCAGGTTGCAGGCGTTGTCGAGCACCTGAGAAGCATCAGGACTGCTGCTCTGGCTGGCGTATGGTACGTCAGTGCCAATACCATAGCCCTGAATTTCCGGGATGCAATGGTGGCTTTTTGCGATGGGGCGGGAGCGGGCGGGGCGGTTGGCCCCGCTCGACGCGCTGGCCGGGTAGGCTGGCGCAGACCCGAAGGTCAAAGGAAGGAGCACGACGCCGGGCGGGTAACCCCTGCAGGCAGTTGCGTCATGTGGGTACAGCATGCCGTGGGAAACTTTCAGCCAGCTTTCCGCGGCATGACAGTCCCTTTAAAAAGGTTCTGCGCGGAATCTCGGGAAAGTCAGTCTTGAGGCCGGACTGGCAATACGGTGTGAGTTGTTCTTGTGCCTGTTCCGAATTGCCGCGTTTTTGTTGATGTCTCTGGTTTCGCCCTCCCGGGCGAGTCACTTTTGACGGGCAAAAGTAACCAAAACCCTCCGCCCGGTCATCCGGCCCTGGCTTCGCCAGGGTTCGCTCACTCCATCGCCGCTCCAGAGGCCCGCCGCGGTGGGCCATCCATGGCCCATCGTGGCTTTCGCGACATCCATGTCGCTCAACCTCTTCCACGACGATTCCGTTCGCCCTCCTGGGCGGGCTCTGCGCGCGCCTGGAACTGCGGTAACCCAGAACTAGCGTGGAGTGCTTGAACATGAGGTCAGCCGTATGGCTGACCTGAATGCCGGCTGAAAGCCGGCAAGCTGTTCAACGCATGAAACTGAGCGAATGAAAGTTTTGGTTTAACTCGAGATTTCACAACCACTAGAACACGCCGAGCAACCTATGGAGTGCCCGTTCGTTCAGGCGCGCGAATGCCCCCTTCAGGAGGCCGAACGTAGGCATTGCGCAGGGGGACGAGTGGCCTGGACGGCCACGAGAGGCTTGATGGGCCATGGATGGCCCATGCAAGCCGGCCCCCGGAGCGATGCCGGAGTGAGGGGAGTCGAGCGCAGCGAGACCCGGATGGCGGGGGTGCGTTTCTTTTGCTTACTTTTCTTTGCGCACTTCAAAGAAAAGTGAGTCGCCCGAGGGGGCGAAACCCGGAATATCTGAAAACACCCAAAGCGGCGCCCAGAACACCAACGCAAGACGACAAGATCACACAAACTTGCCAGTCCGGTATCAACCAAACATCCTCCCCTTTTAAACGGACTGTCCTTGTTGATGACCCTGGCGCTTAACCAATGGTCATCAAACTGGCGTTACCACCAGCGGCTGCGGTATTGACGCTCAGGGCATGCTCGACCAGCAGGCGCTCCAGCGGGATATCGGTCTCGCCCTTGTTCAGACCGTGCACGCCGACGATGGCGCCCTTGCGTTGCGCCGCCTGCTCGCTGACCGCGCGCAACTGGTCGGAATCGCCGTGGTGCAGGATGGCGTCCAGCTCCACGTCGACGCCCTTCCAGTCGGCCACCAACTTGACGTGCTTCTGCACCTCTTTCGGCATCTCGCTGTACAGCGCGCGCTGGCTTTCCAGCCAGATCGCCTGGCTGCCGACGGCCAGGGTGGCGGCCAGTTGCGCCAGCAGGTCGCTGCGTTCGTCGGCCAGGTTCAGTACGTGCTCGCGCGGCAGCAGGGTGTAGCTGTTGCGCTCGCCAGTGGGGCCGGTGAGGCTGTGGCTGCTGTAGCTCTGCGACAGCGCGCGGTACTGCTCGAACAGCGCGGCGATGGCCGGCTCCTGCTTGCTCGCCCACTCGGCGAAGGCGCTGCGCACCTTGTCCAGCTCGCTCGGTACCGGCAGGGCCTGCACCTCGGCCTGTTGCAGGTGTTGAGCAACGGCTTCCTGCGGGCGGGTCGACAGCAGGCGATAGAGGTACAGCGGGCCACCGGCTTTCGGGCCGGTGCCGGACAGGCCTTCACCACCGAAGGGCTGCACGCCGACCACGGCGCCGACCATGTTGCGGTTCACATACAGGTTGCCGACCTTGGCGGTGCCAACCACCTGGGCGATGGTCTCGTCGATACGGGTGTGCACGCCGAGGGTCAGGCCGTAGCCGCTGTCGTTGATCTGTTGCAGCAACTTGCCCAGATTCGCGCGCTGGTAGCGCACCACGTGCAGCACTGGGCCGAAGATCTCGCGCTTCATCTCGTCGAAGCTGTCCAGCTCGATCAAAGTCGGTACGACGAAGGTGCCGCGCTTGATGTCGTCAGCGTTGACGCGCGCCAGTTGGGTGACCTTGCGGCCTTTTTCGCGCAGCTTGGCGATATGGGTTTCGATACCGGCCTTGGCTTCGGCGTCGATCACCGGGCCGATGTCGGTATTCAGGCGCTCCGGGTTGCCGAGGGTGTATTCGGCCATGGCGCCCTTGAGCATGGTCAGCACGCGGTCAGCCACGTCGTCCTGCACGCACAGCACGCGCAGCGCCGAGCAACGCTGGCCGGCGCTGTCGAAGGCGGAGGCGACCACGTCCATCACCACTTGCTCGGTCAGCGCCGAGGAGTCGACGATCATGGCGTTGAGGCCGCCGGTTTCGGCGATCAGCGGAATGGTGCGGCCCTGGGCGTCGAGGCGGCCGGCGATGTTGCGTTGGAGGATGCCGGCCACTTCGGTGGAACCGGTGAACATCACGCCACGCACGCGCTCGTCACCCACCAGGCGTGCGCCGACGGTTTCGCCACGGCCCGGCAGCAGTTGCACGGCGCCAGCGGGAACGCCGGCTTCGAGGAGGATGCGCACGCCTTGCGCGGCGATCAGCGGGGTCTGCTCGGCCGGCTTGGCCAGCACGGTGTTGCCAGCGGCCAGTGCGGCGGCGACCTGGCCGGTGAAGATCGCCAGGGGGAAGTTCCACGGGCTGATGCACACCACCGGGCCCAGCGGGCGGTGGCTGTCGTTGCCGAAGCTGCGCGCCTGGATCGCGTAATAGCGGAGGAAGTCCACCGCCTCGCGCACTTCGGCGATGGCATTGGCGAAGGTCTTGCCGGATTCGCGCACCAGCAGGCCCATCAGTTGTTGCAGCTCGGCTTCCATCAGGTCGGCAGCGCGTTCCAGCACGGCGGCGCGCTCGGCCGGCAGGGTGGATTGCCAGATCTGCCCGCTGGCCAGGGCGCAGAGGATGGCGCTGTCGACGTCGGCAATGCTGGCTTCGCGCACATGGCCGACCAGGTCGCGGTGATCGGCCGGGTTGCGCACCGGCTCCGGCTCGCCCGGATGGGCGCCCTCGCAACCGAGCATCGGCTCGGCCAGGTAGCTCTGGTTGACGCTCGACAGCAACGCCGAGGACAGCGAGCCGAGGCGATGTTCGTTGGCCAGATCCAGACCGGAAGAGTTGACCCGCTCCTGACCATAAAGGTCGCGCGGCAGCGGGATGCGCGGATGCGGCAGGCCGATGGCACCCTCCAGCGCAGCCATCTGCTCGACCTGCACGACCGGGTCGAGCACCAGATCCTTGAGCGAGATGCTGTGGTCGGCGATGCGGTTGACGAAGCTGGTGTTGGCGCCGTTCTCCAGCAGGCGGCGTACCAGGTAGGCCAGCAGGGTTTCGTGGCTGCCCACCGGCGCGTAGATGCGGCACGGACGGTTCAGCTTGCCATCCTTGAGCGCGCCCACCACCTGCTCGTACAGCGGTTCGCCCATGCCGTGCAGGCACTGGAACTCGTACTGACCCGGGTAGTAGTTCTGCCCGGCCAGGTGGTAAATGGCCGACAGCGAATGGGCGTTGTGGGTGGCGAACTGCGGGTAGATGGCTTCCGGCGCGGCCAGCAGCTTGCGCGCGCAGGCGATGTAGGCCACGTCGGTGTACGGCTTGCGGGTGTACACCGGGTAGCCTTCCAGGCCGTTCACCTGGGCCAGCTTGATCTCGCTGTCCCAGTAGGCGCCCTTGACCAGACGGATCATCAGGCGGTGGCGGCTGCGCTTGGCCAGGTCGATGACGTAGTCGATCACGTAGGGGCAACGCTTCTGGTAGGCCTGGATGACGAAGCCGATGCCGTTCCAGCCGGCCAGCGATGGCTCGAAGCACAGCCGCTCGAGCAGATCCAGCGACAGCTCCAGGCGGTCGGCTTCCTCGGCGTCGATGTTGATGCCGATGTCGTACTGCTTGGCCAGTTGGGTCAGGCTCAGCAGAGTCGGGTACAGCTCGTCCATCACCCGCTCGTACTGGGCGCGGCTATAGCGCGGGTGCAGGGCGGAGAGCTTGATGGAGATGCCCGGGCCTTCGTAGATGCCGCGGCCATGGGAGGCCTTGCCGATGGCATGGATGGCCTGCTGGTAGGAGGCCAGGTAGCGCTTGGCGTCTTCCTCGGTCAGTGCGGCCTCGCCGAGCATGTCGTAGGAATAGCGGAAGCCTTTGCTTTCCAGGGTGGCGACGTTGGCCAGGGCTTCGGCGATGGTTTCGCCGGTGACGAACTGCTCACCCATCAAGCGCATGGCCATGTCCACGCCCTTGCGGATCACCGGCTCGCCGCTCTTGCCGATGATGCGGTTGAGCGCCGAGGTCATGCCGGCCTCGGTGTGGGTGGACACCAGCTTGCCGGTGATCAGCAGGCCCCAGCTCGCCGCGTTGACGAACATCGACGGGCTCTGGCCGAGGTGCTGGCTCCAGTTGCCGTTGGCGATCTTGTCACGGATCAGCGCGTCGCGGGTGGCCTTGTCAGGGATGCGCAGCAGGGCTTCTGCCAGGCACATCAGCGCCACGCCTTCCTGCGATGACAGCGAGAATTCCTGCAGCAGGCCCTGCACCAGGCCCTGACGGCCGCTGGCGTTCTTCTGCTTGCGCAGCTTCTCGGCAATGCCCAGGGCCAGCTTTTGCGAGGCTTCGGCCTGCTCCGGGCTCAGGCGCGCCTGCTCCAGCAGCATCGGCACCACTTCGGTTTCCGGGCGGCGGTAGGCGCTGGTGATGGCGGCGCGCAGCACCGACTGCGGGAGGATGCTCTCGGCGAAGTCGAGGAACACCTGCAGACCCTGTTCGGTCAGCGATTCCAGGGCTTCCTCACCGGCGGCTGCGGCCAGGCCGGCATGCTCGGCGGGCGTCAGGCCACTCTCGACTTGCTCCAGATAATTGAAGATCGCCTGCTTGATCATCCAGTGCGGCGTGCGGTCGATCTGTGCAGCGGCCTTCTTCAAACGCTCGCGGGTGGCATCGTCGAGCTTTACGCCAAGAGTGGTGGTAGCCATGGGGGAGTCCTACTTATTGTCAGGTTATGCACGGTAAAAATTGCCTGGGCAATTTTATGTCGCTTGCGACGGCCCGAAGGGCTGCCGGCTTGGATGGCCGGCAGCAAAAGCTGCGGGAGAGTAAACCCGAGAATACGCAAGGTGCAACCAGGTGCAACCAATATTTTCTGCGCCCCGACGGATGTCCGGCTGATCCGATCTGTTGGCCTGATAGCGCCGGTTGCAGAGGAGTGGCAAGGCATTAGTCATGTCCGGTCGTTTGCCCGTGGGTGAAGTAGGCACTTTCGCGCCATCCGCTGCAGCGCCAGGCTGCGACAGCATGGTGCAACCCAGGCGCGTTGGGCTGCACTAGGCCTGTCGTTTCGACGCGACCATGCGCGAAACGACAACAGACCCTAAGCGGCGTGCCCCGTGCCGAGCGTTGGTGCGATTGCGGCGTACTTTTGCAGAATAGACCGGGCCAGTGAGCAGGCCTGGGTCTTCATCCGCCGGGATTAGGTGTTTTCACGGATGACGGCAATGAAGGCCTGCAGAGGCGCGGGAACATGGCGATAGCAGGAGTAGTAGAGGCACAGACCTGCCGAGGGTGGCGTCCAGTCTTCCAGCAGCAGGGTCAGCTTGCCGGCTTTCAGTGCCTTGCTGGCAAATGCCTGCGGAACGTAGGCGATCCCCAGAGCGGAGCAGGCCGCTTCGACCAACAGGTCGTTATCGTCCAGGCTCAGTGCACCCGGTACGTCGAGCGCGAGCTGTTGCGTGCCTCGCTGGAACTCCCAGCGATAGCGCTTGCCGCTGGGCAGGCGCTGGCGTATGCAACGGTGGGCGCGCAGATCGTCAGGCGTAGCGGGCCGGCCGAAGGTGGCGATGTAAGCCGGCGAGGCCACGGTGACGAAGCGCACGTCACCGCCGAAGGGCACGGCCACCATGTCCTTGGGCACCGACTCGGCCAGACGCACGCCGGCATCGAAGCCCTCGGCGACGATATCCACCAGCCTGCCCTCGCTGACCAGGTCGAGCTCCACATGTCGATGGCGCTGCAGGAAGGTCGGCACCACATGTTCGAGCAACCAGCGTGCGCCGCCCTTGTTGGCGTTGATGCGCAGCGTACCGGCGAGTTCCTCGGGGCCATGGCTGACTGCGTCCAGTGCTGCGTCCAGATCGCGAAGCAGGGGCGTCAGGTGTTGTAGCAACTGCTCCCCGGCTTGCGTCAAGGCCACGCTGCGGGTGGTGCGGTGCAGCAGGCGTACCCCCAGGCGTCGCTCTAGCCCCTTGAGCGCATGACTGACGGAGGAGCGCGAGATGCCCAGGGAGTCGGCGGCCTTCTGGAAGCTGCGCTGCTGGGCGACCAGGGTGAAAGCCTTGAGATCGGAGAGGTTGGCGTGGCTCATATGGTGAATATTCTTCACGAGGTCATTCGTATTGGTGCGTCTTATCATAGCTCCAACCGTCTCTTACCCTCGGCATGACCTACACAGGAGATTGCCGATGAAGATTGAGCCGAACGCACGAACCTCATCCAGGCCAGGCCTGATTTACAGAGCCAGCATGCTGTCACGGACGGCATGGGTGGCCGGCTTGCTGATCCTTTCTCTGACGGCCACGGCCAGCGAACGTGCGGCCGATGCAGGCAATCAGGTGCTGGGCACGTGGCGTATGGTTTCCGCGACCCTGAAGGAAAATGGCAGGGTCGAGCGCCCATACGGCGAAAACCCCCAGGGCATGCTGGTATTCACCCCCGATATGCATTTCGTCGAAGTGTTGACCGATGGTGATACGCCGCGCTTTCGATCTGATGCACGCGGTGGTGGTAGTGACGAGGAGAACCGTCGCGCCATGGCTTCGAGCATCGGCTTCTTCGGCACTTACAGCGTCGACGAGCAGGGGCGGTTTGCCGGTAACCGTGTTGAGGGCGCCACCTTCCCCAATTGGATCGGCGGCATACGCACGACGAAGGAGCTGCAGCTCAGAGTCGAAGGCGAGCGGATGTACGAGACCTTTACCCGTCCGGATGGTGGGCGCTTCAGTGCCGAGTTCGTGCGGGTCAGGTAAGGCTAGGGGCTAGTCTGCAGCGAAGATCAACTGCGCTGCCACGGCGAACATCATCACCGCTACCCCCAGATCGATCAGCCGCCAGGTCAGCGGCCGGGCCAGCCAGGGCGCAAGCCACGCGGCACCGAGCGCCAGGGCGCTGAACCAGAGCAACGAGGCGCTGGCGGCACCTGCGGCATAGGCGCCGGGCTCTGGTTGCTGGGCGCCGAGCGAGCCGATCAGCAGCACCGTATCCAGATACACATGCGGGTTGAGCAGGGTCACCGCTAGGGCCGCGAGCAGCACCGCGCGCCGTGAGCGTGGCTGGCTTTCGGTTGCCTGCAAGGCTTGCGGGCGTGTGGCGCGCAGCAGCGCCTGGCTGCCGTACCAGAGCAGAAAAGCGGCGCCGCCCCATCGGGCGATGGCTAGCAGGGTAGGGCTCTGCGCCAGCAGGTTGGCCAGGCCGAACACGCCCGCGCCCACCAGTAGTGCATCGCAGAGAATGCACAGCGCCGCCACCGGCAGATGATGTTCGCGGCGCAGGCTCTGCGCCAGAACGAAGGCGTTCTGCGCGCCAATGGCCATGATCAGGCCGATGGCCACCAGCAGGCCGTTGCTGTAGCTCTGCCACATCACACAGGCTCCGGCATGGACGCTGCCGATAGGGCGCGCAGGGTGGACAGTGCCCGTTCGGCGCGCTCGATGGGCACGAAAATATGGTCGTGATGGAAGCCGGCAACCACATTGCAACTGACGCCGGCCTGCGCCAGGGCGGCGGAGAAGGAGGCCGTCAGGCCCACGGCGGCCAGCGACGAATGCACCTGCAGGGTGATCCAGGCGGCGATGTAGTCGTAACTCAGGCCATGGGCATCGGCGACTTCACGCGCCAGCACCAGGCTCAGACCTTCGCCTTCACGCAGGCTGGCGATGGGTTGCAGGGCACTGCAGTCCTGCTCGGCGGTGACGCAGCAGAATACGTACTGGCCGGGGTTGAGCTGCGGCGTCATGTTTTGCAGCAGTCGTGCGAGATGGGTTTCGCCGGACATGGCGGGCTCCTGATGAGGCGGAATGCTGGCGAGTCTGCTGCCTGTGGATGTATAAGAAAAAACAATATTGCTGATGACTCATTAGGAAAAACGATTGTTCGACTACAAGCTTCTGGCCGCGCTGGCGGCGGTGGTGGAGCAGGCTGGCTTCGAGCGGGCGGCACAGGTGCTGGGGCTGTCACAGTCGGCGGTGTCGCAGCGCATCAAGCTGCTCGAGGCGCGGGTCGGCCAGCCGGTGCTGGTGCGCGCCACGCCGCCTGCACCTACCGACATAGGCCGGCGCCTGCTCAACCATGTGCAGCAGGTGCGCTTGCTCGAACGCGACCTGCAGGGGCAGGTGCCGGGGCTGGACGAGCAGGCCGCACCCGAGCGCTTGCGCATCGCCCTCAACGCCGACAGCCTGGCCACCTGGTGGGCAGCGGCGGTCGCCGGATTCTGCGCCGAGCAACGTTTGCTGCTGGAGCTGGTGGTGGAGGATCAGGAAGTCGGCCTCAAACGCATGCGTGCTGGCGAGGTGGCCGGTTGCGTGTGCGCCGCCGAGCGTCCGGTGGCGGGGGCGCGCAGCCTGCCACTGGGGGCGATGCGCTACCTGGCCGTGGCCAGCCCGGCCTTCATCGCTCGGCACTTTGCAGGCGGTGTCACGGCTGAGGCTCTGGCGCGCGCGCCGGCCATCGTCTATGGCCCGGACGATCAGTTGCAGCACCGCTACCTGGCCAGCCTGGGGGTGACGGGCAGCTTCGTCCACCACCTGTGCCCGTCTTCGGAAGGCTTCGTGCGCCTGACCGAAAGCGGCCTGGGCTGGGGGCTGGTGCCGCAGTTGCAGGTGGCGGCGGAGCTGGCCGGCGGTGCGCTGGTGGAGCTGCTGCCTGGACACATCATCGACGTGCCGCTGTACTGGCATCACTGGCGTAACGGCGGTGAGTTGCTGGCCGGCTTGACCGAGCATCTGCGCCGAGCGAGCGCTGGCGCACTGGTGCCGGTAGCCTGAGCATGGCAGGGGCACAACGAGATACAGGGGGACGGATGAAGATTCTGGTCACCGGCGCGAGCGGCTTCATCGGCGGGCGTTTCGCTCGCTTCGCTCTGGAGCAGGGCTTCGCGGTGCGCGTCAACGGGCGCCGTGCCGAGGGTGTGCAGCATCTGCTCAGCCGGGGTGCCGAGTTCATCCAGGGCGATCTGGCCGATGCCGAGCTGGTGCAGCACCTGTGCGAGGGTGTCGAGGCCGTGGTGCATTGCGCCGGCGCAGTCGGGGTGTGGGGCGACTACGCGTATTTTCACCGGGGCAACGTCACGCTCACCGAGCATGTGGTCGATGCCTGCCTGAAACAGAAGGTGCGGCGCCTGGTGCATCTGTCGTCGCCGTCGATCTATTTCGACGGGCGTGCCCATGTCGGTGTGCGGGAGGAGCAACTGCCACGGAGGTTCTCCGATCATTACGGGCGCACCAAGTACCTGGCCGAGCAACGGGTGTTCGCCGCCCAGCGCGAGGGGCTGGAGGTGATCGCCCTGCGTCCGCGCTTCGTCACCGGGGCGGGGGACACCAGCATCTTTCCACGGCTGATCGCCATGCAGCGCAAGGGGCGCCTGGCAATCATCGGCAATGGCCTGAACAAGGTCGACTTCACCAGCGTGCACAACCTCAACGCCGCGCTGCTCAGCGCGCTCAGGGTCGAGGGCGCCGCGCTGGGCAAACCCTACAACATCAGCAACGGCGAGCCGGTGCCGCTGTGGGACGTGGTCAATTACGTGCTGCGCCGGCTCGAGCTGCCGCCGGTCACCCGGCACCTGCCATTCGGCCTGGCCTACGGCGTGGCGGCAATCAACGAGAGTATCTGTCGCGTGCTACCCGGTAGGCCGGAACCGAGCCTGTTTCGCCTGGGCGTGGCGGTGATGGCGAGGGATTTTTCCCTCGACATCGGCCGCGCTCGCGAGTACCTCGACTACCAGCCGCAGGTGAGCCTGTGGCAGGCCCTGGATGAGTTCTGCGCCTGGTGGCAAGCGCAAACGCGGGCTCAGGCGTAGATACGCTGGCCGCGATAGATGCGTACCGAACCGCTGGGGCTGTCGGCTACGAGTTGCACTACCTGTTCGGGCTTGGGCGCCAGGTACTGTGGCTGATCGGAGAGTTGCGCCAGGCGTTGGCCCAGGCTGCGGATTTCTTCGTCGGTGGATTTCAAGCTGCCGTCGAGCAGGGCGTTGATCGCATCGACCTGGCTCAGGCGGATATCGATGGCCTGCTCCTCGCGCAAGCGGCGACGCAGGGTTTTCATGCAGTCGAGAATTTCCTTGTTCAGTTCCATTACCACTACCCCCTTTGCTTGAAGGGTCACGGGGCAGGCGTCCGTCGCCTTCCGTAACCGAACCAGCCTGGCGTCCAGCGGCTGGGAATGCATCTGTGTGCAATGCAGAACTCTCGTGCCGTCTGCTGGCTGTTTGCGACGCGCCCATGGCGCGTTCACGACAACTCAAAAAGCAAAGTGCGTACCAGTTCAAATTTTGCGGAACTGCTGGCCTGCAGCCAGGGTCGATGGCCGTGTCGCGCCCTTCGTCGGTGCGTTGCGCACCTGCTTGGCGCGACGCTGAAGGCATGATGGCGAATCGGTATACTGCGCGGCATTTCCTTACCCGTTCCAACCATAGGTTCAACCATGCGCAACGATGCCAACGATGAGCTCGACAACCTGCCCAGCCTGACACCTGAGCGCCGTGAGGAATTCGCCGAACCCGTGGACGAACCTGCACCGCGCCCGCTGCGTGCCGCCAGCGGCAAGGCTCCGGTGGCCAAAGGGGCCAGCACTGGCCCGCTGTGGGCTCTGGTTGGCGCGCTGAGCATCGCCCTGGCCGGTCTGGGCTGGTGGAGCCTGCAACAGATCACCCTGATGGAGCAGCGTCTGGTGGCCACTCAGGAGAGCTTCGCGCGCATCAGCGAAGAGGCTGCTGGGCGTATTCAGGACATCTCCGGCAAGGTGGTGGCCACCGAGTCGAACGTCACCAGTGACAGCGAGGCGCTCAAGCTGCAGGTCAAGCAACTGCAGGGGCAACTGGCCGAGCTGAACAAGCAGCAGCAACAGGGCGCCACGGCCCAGGCTGCGCTGGACAAGCGCGTCGAGCAACTGGGCGCGGAACTCAAGAGCGGTGTCGGTGCCAGCGCCGAACTGGACAAGCGCTTGCAGGCCCTGAGTAGCGAGCAGGCGGCGCTCAAGGCCGCGCAGAGCGACGCCAAGGCGACCCAGGCCGAGCTGGCCAAGCTCGATACGCGCATCAAGAGCCTCAGTGGTGATATCGACAAGCTGAAGAAGCAGGGCGATCAGAGCCAGGCCATTCGCAGCCTGGAGCAGGATCTGCTGGTGCTGCGCAGCGAACTGGACAACCGCCCGGCTGCCAACGCAGGCCCGGACACCGCCGAGTTCGATGCCTTCCGCGCGCAGGTCACGCGCAACATCAACACCCTGCAGAGCCAGGTGCGGAATCTGCAGCAACAGATCGACGCGCGCTGAGCCAGACGTCGGATGAACGAACGCCCCGCATTGCGGGGCGTTCTTTTATGGGGCGCGGCTAAAGTCCCTTCCACAGGCTGAGGCGTAGGGGGCGCTGGCGCACAGACATTGCTCGTCTCGCCCGGTTGGTGCGCGCAGCGCACCCTACGTCAGTTCCATCACAGGCGCGGGTAGTCGATATAGCCGACCGGGCCGGAACCATAGAAGGTTTCCGGGTGCGGCTCGTTCAGCGCAGCGTCCTGCTCCAGGCGTGCCGGCAGATCCGGGTTGGCGATGAAGGGGATGCCGAAGGCCACGGCATCGGCCTTGCCCTCGGCCAGCCAGGCATTGGCCTGATCCTTGGTGAAGCGCTCGTTGGCGATGAACACGCCACCGAACTCCTTCTTCAGTTGCGGTACCAGGCTGTCGTCGCCGGCCTTCTCGCGGGCGCAGATGAAGGCGATGCCACGCTTGCCCAGTTCGCGAGCCACGTAGCCGAAGGTCTCGGCGCGGTTGGCATCGCCCATGTCATGGGCATCGGCGCGTGGCGCCAGGTGCACGCCGACGCGGCCGGCACCCCAGACCGAGATGGCCGCATCGGTGACCTCCAGCAGCAGACGAGCGCGGTTCTCGACGCTGCCACCATATTGGTCGGTGCGCTGGTTGGTGCTGCTCTGCAGGAACTGGTCGAGCAGGTAGCCGTTGGCGCCGTGGATTTCCACGCCGTCGAAACCGGCAGCCTTGGCGTTCTCGGCGCCCTGGCGGTAGGCCTCGACGATCTCGGCGATCTCTTCGGTTTCCAGCGCGCGCGGGGTGACGAATTCCTTCATCGGGCGCACCAGGCTGACGTGGCCGGCTGGCTGGATGGCGCTCGGCGCCACCGGCAGTTCACCGTTGAGGTAGATGGGGTCGGAGATGCGCCCGACGTGCCAGAGCTGCAGGACGATCTTGCCGCCATTGGCATGCACGGCCTGGGTGACGTTGCTCCAGCCACGGATCTGCTCGTCCGACCAGATGCCGGGGGTATTCGGGTAGCCAACGCCCATCGGCGTGACGGCGGTGGCCTCGCTGATGATCAGGCCGGCCGAGGCGCGCTGCACGTAGTACTCGGCCATCAGCGCGTTGGGCACGCGGCCTTCGTCGGCGCGGCAGCGGGTCAGCGGCGCCATGATGATGCGGTTGTTCAGTTGCAGATCGCCGATCTGAATAGGGTCGAACAGGGTAGGCATGGTGAATCCTCCGGTTGTAGCTTCAGGTTCAGAGTTGCTGGCCGAGACGCTCGACGAAGGCCTGGATCAAGTCGTCGTTGCGTTTGAAGAAGTGCCACTGACCGACCTTGCGGCTGGTCACCAGGCCGGCGCGTTGCAGAGTCGTCAAATGGGCGGAAACGGTGGACTGCGACAGCCCGGTGCGCTGGTAGATCTTGCCGGCGCACACGCCGATCTCCAGCGGATGATCCTGCTCGGGGAAGTTGCGCTCGGGCTCCTTCAACCAGTCGAGGATGTCGCGGCGTACCGGGTGGGCGAGTGCCTTGATGATGGCGTCGAGGTCGATATCCATGGTGCGTTCGTCGTGTTTCGTCATGGGGCGAACCATATATCGTCTCTGAGCGATATACAGATCGTTTGTTCCGATACTCGTCATCAACGATTTCGATTCCAGCCCTGCTGCGAGTAAGCTCGACGCATGAACTATCTGGCTCATCTGCACCTGGGCGGTGACGCCCGGGCACAACTGCTCGGCAGCCTGTATGGCGACTTCGTCAAGGGGCCGCTGGACGGGCGTTGGCCGAGGGACATCGAAGCGGCCATCCGTCTGCATCGGCGTATCGATGCCTTTACCGACAGTCACCCCTTGCAGGCCCGTGCGCGGGCGCGTTTTCCCCTTGAGCGGCGGCGCATGGCCGGCATGCTGCTGGATCTGTTCTTCGACCATTGCCTGGCCCGCGACTGGGCCGCCTATGCCGCGCAGCCGCTGGAGCATTTCACCGATCGGGTGTACCGGGTGCTGGCCGCCGAGCCGGCCTTGCCGGGGCGCCTGGCGCTGATGGCGCCACGCATGGCAGCGCAGGATTGGCTGGGCAGTTATCGCGAGTTCGCGGTGCTGGAACAGGTGATTGCCGGCATGCAGCGGCGCCTGTCGCGGCCGCACCTGCTCGACGGCAGCCTGGCCGAGCTGGAGCGCTTGTACGCGCCGCTCAGCGAGGATTTCCGCGCCTTCTATCCCGAACTGATGGCCTTCGCCGAGGCCCAGCTAGCTGGTATGAAACCGTAGCCCGGATGCAATCCGGGAATGCCTGAGTGGTGGTGCGCGTGGCGCACCCTACGGGTGTTTCCCTGCATCCGTAGGGTGCGCTGTGCGCACCAGGAATATCGCCGCTGAAGTGCCTCCCACAGGGGGGCGGGCACCGTGGGAGGGGCTTTAGCTGCGACGACCACCGCTGCAGCCTTCCCACCCCTGTTTCAGGCCGCCTGCGGATGTAATCGATAACGCCGTACCAGCCATTTCTCCAGTTCTATCGTGCAGAACATCACCAGGCCTGCCAGCAACACCCGTAGCCATTCTTCCAGCGTCATGCCAACCGAGCCGAACACGCGCTGCAACGGCGCCGCATAGGTGAACAACAGTTGCAGCAGCATGCAGATGACGATGGTCAGCAGCACGGCGCGATTGCCCAGCAGGCCGTCGCGGCTGATTACCGAAGCGAACAGGCTGCGGCTGTTGAACAGGAAGAAGATTTCGCACATCACCACGGCGTTGACCGCGATGGTACGGGCGCTTTCCAGGCTGTTGCCGTGTTGCAGTTCCCAGAGAAACAGGCCGATACCGGCGCCGGCGATCAGCACCGAAACCATCGCGATGCGCCAGACGAAGAAGGCCGACAGCAAGGGCTCGCTCGGCGCCCGCGGGGTGCGCTTCATCAACCCGCGTTCGCTGGGCTCGAAGGCCAGCGCCAGGCCCAGGGTGCTGGAGGTGACCATATTGATCCACAGCACCTGCGCTGGGGTCAGCGGCAGCACCACTTGAAACAGGATGGCGAAGATCACGATCAACGCCTGGCCGCCGTTGGTAGGCAGGGCGAAAAGGATGAATTTCTTCAGGTTGTCGTAGATCGCCCGACCTTCGCGCACGGCGCCGGTGATGGTGGCGAAGTTGTCGTCGGCCAGCACCACTTCGGCGGCTTCCTTGGCCGCCTCGGTGCCCTTCAGGCCCATGGCCACGCCGACGTCGGCGCGCTTCAACGCTGGCGCGTCGTTGACCCCGTCGCCAGTCATCGCCACTACCTCGCCGCTGCACTGCATGGCCTGTACCAGGCGCAACTTGTGTTCGGGGCTGGCGCGGGCGAATACCTCGACGCCGGGCAGTACTTCGCGCAGACGGCGGTCGTCTAGCAGCTCCAGTTCGGCGCCGGTCAGCGCCGGCAGGTCGATGCCGATGCCCAGTTGCGCACCGATGGCGCGGGCGGTTTCGGCATGGTCGCCGGTGATCATCTTCACCCGGATGCCGGCACGTTGGCATTCGGCCACGGCGGCGATGGCCTCTGCACGTGGCGGATCGATGATGCCGACCAGTGCCAGCAGGGTCAGGCCGCTTTCCACGTCAGCGAAGTTGAGGTTGCGTTGCTCGGCTGCTGCCGGTTTGCTTGCCAGGGCCAGCAGACGCAGGCCTCGGGCAGCCAGGTCGGTGCTCTGGCGCCGCCAGTAGTCGGCATCCAGCGCCGTGCTGCCGCCATCGGCGCTGCGCTGGCTGGTGCACATCTCCAGCACCCGCTCGGGCGCGCCCTTGAGCAGAATCAGACCGTGCCCGGCGTGGTCGTGGTGCAGGGTGGCCATGAAACGATGTTCGGACTCGAACGGAATCGCGTCGCTGCGCGGCAACTGGGCCTGCAGGGATTGGATATCGACACCACTTTTCAGCGCCAGGGTCAGCAGTGCGCCTTCGGTCGGGTCGCCATGCAGCAGCCAGTGGCCGGCGTCGTCCTGTTGCAGGCGAGCGTCGTTGCACAGTTGCGCGGCGCGGGCGATCTCCAGCAGTTCGGCATCAGGTTCGCGCAACTGGCCATTCTCGTGGAAGGCGCCTTCGGGGGCGTAGCCAACGCCCGAGACATCGAGGATGCGGCTGGCGCTAACCACGCGCTGCACGGTCATTTCGTTACGGGTCAGGGTGCCGGTCTTGTCCGAGCAGATCACCGTCACCGAGCCTAGGGTTTCCACTGCGGGCAGGCGCCGCACGATGGCGTTCTGGCCAGCCATGCGGCGCACGCCGAGGGCGAGAATCACCGTCATGATCGCCGGCAACCCTTCGGGAATGGCCGAGGCGGTCAGCGCCACCACCATCATGAACATCTCGGCCGGATCCTGGCCGTGCCAGAGGATGCCGAGGACGAAGGTGGCCAGCGCCAGGATCAGGATGATCACCGCCAACCAGCGGCTGAACTGTTCGATCTGCCGCAGTAGCGGCGTGGACAGCGCCTGCACCTGCTGCAGCATGGCGCCGATGCGACCCAGTTCGGTGTTCGCGCCGGTGGCCACCACCAGGCCGGTGGCCTGGCCGCTGCTGACCAGGGTGCCGGAGTAGGCCATGCAGCGGCGGTCGCCGAGCGCCGCGTCGGGCTGACAGTGGGCTACGGATTTTTCCACCAGCAGCGATTCGCCGGTCAGCGCCGCTTCTTCGATCAGCAGGTTCTTCACGCTGAGCAGACGCAGGTCGGCCGGCACCTTGTCGCCGGACACCAGCAGCACCACGTCGCCGGGCACCAGCCGTTCGGCATCGATTTCGCGACGCTCGCCGCCGCGCAGCACCATGGCGTGGGGCGAGAGCAGATCACGGATGGCGTCGAGCGCGTTTTCCGCCTTGCCTTCCTGGACGAAGCCGATGATCACGTTGATCAGTACGGCGGCGAGGATCACCGAGGTGTCGACCCAATGGCCGAGCAGCGCAGTGATCATGGCAGCCGCCAGCATCAGGTACAGCAGCACGTTGTGGAACTGGTAGAGCAGGCGCAGCAGCGGGCCGCGACGGGGTGGCGCTGGCAGGCGGTTGCGACCGTGCCGGTGCAGGCGGTTCTCGGCCTCGTCGTCACCGAGGCCGCTCGCGTCACTGTGCTGGGCATCGAGTGCCTGTCGTGCAGTCAATCCGTGCCAGGTGTGGTCACTATGTACAGAGGGTGAACCGGGCATGGACGCATCTCCTTCGGCGAGCCGGGGCACGGGATTTCCCGACAACCCTAGAGCGCTTTGCGACGCTGTGCCTGACCTGCATCAAGGAGTGAACCGGCAGGAGGGGCTTGAATGTAACTCGGTGTGAATCCTATGGAGGAAACGAGATGATCAAGATTCTGGTGGCGACCGATCTGTCCGAGCGCTCAGCGCACGCCGTGCAGCGCGCCGTGCAATTGATCCGGCGCCAGGGTGGTGGCGAGTGGTGCTTGCTGCACGTGATCGATGATGACGCCCCTACCGAACATGTGCAGCGCCAGGTGCAGCAGGCCGAGACGCTGTTGCAGGCCCAGGCCGAGCGCCTGGCCGAGCAGGCTGGTAGCCGTCCGCGCGTGCTGGTCAATACTGGCGAGGTGCCGTCCATGGTGGTCGAGGCCGCCCAGGGCATGGGCGCCGATCTGCTGGTGGTGGGCGCGCACCGCAAATCCGCGCTGCGTGATTTCTTCGTCGGCACCACGCTCGAGCGGGTGGTGCGCAGCAGCCATCTGCCGGTGCTGCGGGTCAATGGGCCGGTCACTCATGAGTACCGTGAAGCGCTGCTGGCTGCCGACCTGTCGCGCACGTCGCAACAGGCCTGGGCCCAGGCCCGTGACCTGGGCTTGCTGGACGAGCAGCGTTGCGCCTTGGCCAGCGCCGTCGAGCCGCTGGCCAGTGGCATGGTGATGGATGCGGGGATCAGCGCCGAGGTGCTGGAGAACCAGTGCGAGCTGCTGAGCAAGCAGTTGACCGAGCGCTTCGCCGAGGTGGGCGTGCAGTTGACGCCTGAGCGCCTGTGGGTGCGGGTGGGGTCGCCGGAGGCAGTGGTCGGTGATGCCCTGCAACGCTTCAATGCCGACTTGCTGGTGCTCGGCACCCATGCCCGCGAGGGGTTGTCGCGCTTCGTGCTGGGCAGCGTGGCCATCCGCCTGCTGGCGTCGGTGGAGGTCGATGCGCTGATCGTGCCGCCAGCTGACTGAACGGCTACGAGCTATAGACTGGAGGCTATCCAGGGATCCCTGGCAAGCCCCCGTACGCTGTGGATCAGGCGGCTTCGGCTTCGGGCACAACCACTACTGGCGTTTCGAGCTGCAGGGCGCGGGCGATCATGGCCTGGCTGTGACGGGCCAGTTCGTTACGGCTGCGTGCCTCACAGGGAACCGGTTGCAGCAGGCGGATCTCCACCTCGCAGGCCGGGCTGGAAAGCAGGCGCAGCAGGTGCGAGAGCATGTCGTCGTCGCCGATGAAGGGTGATATCGGGCAGAGCTGGCCGTCGCGCAGATAACGAATGGCCACCGGCTGCAGGGGCACGTTGCTGTCGATGGCGCTGCTCAGCAGGCGGCCATGGAAGGTGCGCAGGGCGCGGCCGTCGGTGGTGGTGCCTTCGGGGAAGATCAGCAGGTGGCGGCCTTGCTGCAGATGACGGGTGAGCTGCTGACCGACCAGGTTGCTGTCGCCCGAACCACGGCGGATGAACAGGGTGCCGGCCTTGTGCGCCAGCCAGCCGGCCACCGGCCAGGTACGCACCTCGGCCTTGGACAGGAAGGAAATCGGCTGCAGGGCGCCGAGCAGTGGGATGTCCGTCCAGGACACGTGATTGGCGACCCACAGCATCGGCCGCTCGGGCAGTTCGCCTTCGACTCGCACGCGAAACGGCAGGGCGCCACCCAGGCGGGCCAGAAACCAGCGCGTGAGACGCTGACGCAAGGGCATCAGATCGTGCCGGACGACACGTTCGCAGAGGCTGACGATGCCAGCCAGCAGCGTGCCGAAGAGGATCACCAGGGCCAGGTGGGTGAGGCGCAGGGAAAGGCGCAGTTTGGCCATCGAGGTCTCCGCTTGAGGATGAGTGACGGCATTATCCATGGATAGCGTCGTTTGGCCATTATCGGGAATATGCCGTCTGGTCTCAGACTGCGGCCTTGAAGTGGCGGGCATAGCGCGGGCAGAGTTCGTCGCGCTTGAGCAGGATGAACACGTCGGCTACCTGGAAATCCTTGTCCCAGCAGGGCTCGCCGCAGATCTTCGCGCCCAGGCGCATGTAGGCCTTGAGCAGCGGCGGCATCTCGGCGATGACGTTGCCCGGCACATCGAGCTTGGGCAGCGGGTGCTTGGGCTCGGCGCGCAGGTGTTCGGTGCACAGGTAGCGTTCGCGCAGGCGCTGCATGATGGCCTGGGCCTGGATGCCGCCGTCCTGCATGGAGATGCTGGCGCAGCCCATCAGGTAGCGGTAACCGCCTTCGTTGAGCACCTCGGCCAGTTCGCCCCAGAGCACGGCGATGGTGGCGCCATTGCGGTAGGCGGGGTCGACGCAGGTGCGGCCGATTTCCAGTACCGGCCCTTCCAGCTTGGCCAGGCCATGCAGAGCGAATTCCTCTTCGCTGTAATAGCGGCCGAGGCCGGCAGCGGCCTGGTGGTCGAGCAGGCGAGTGGTGGCGACCAGCACGCCGCTGTTCATGTCGCGCACACCGATATGGCTGCAGTGAATGTCGTAATCGTCCATGTCCAGACCCAGTTCGGCGCCGTTGAGCTTGGCGTCGAACTCCGCGCTGAATACGCGATAGCGCAATGCCTGGGCTTCCTGTAGGGCAGCGGGGCCGTGCAAGCGTTCGGCCTGCAGTCTACGAGCGGTTTGAGTCATGCCGGATCCTCCGTGTGCCGGCTGGATACTTGCAGCCGGTCGATCTTGTTGGGCAAGCTCAGGCTAGGTCGAGGCAATGTCATCACTGTGACGATTATTTGATGCTTATATGACGGTGGCCCGGATGGGCACCTCTGAAAAATCTAGGTGAGGAGGTCTGCGATGCCCTGGTCGAGCCTGTATCAGCCCAGCGAACGCCTGTCGGCCGAGCACGGCCTGGAAGACTGGTACGCCCGCCTGCTGGCGCATCTGGGCGGCACGCCGCCGCCTTTCGAGCTGGCGCTGGCGGGCGGTTTACAGGCCGCGACGCCGGGGCTGGCCTTCCTCGCCGGTTACCAGGCCGCTTTGCGCATGTTGTGGCCGGCGGCGCCGTGGACGGCCGGTGCCCTGTGCGTGACGGAAAACCGCAGCACCCGTCCGGCGGACATGAGCACGCGCATCTACGGCTTGTACATCAGCGGTCGCAAGGATTTCGTCACCGCCGCCGAATGCGCTGACTGGCTGCTGGTGGCGGCGCGCGAGGAGCAGGCCGACGAAGCGCCGCGGCTGGCCCTGGGGGTGGTGCGCCAGGGGGCGCCAGGCGTTTGCATCGAGCCGCTGCCGGCACTGCCCTTGATGCCGGATATCGGCCATGCCCGACTGCATCTGGAACAGGCGCAGAGCGAGCGTCTGGCCGGTGACGGCTGGGACGACTACGTCAAACCCTTCCGCACCCTGGAAGACGTGCACGTGCTCACAGCGGTCTGTGCCTGGTTGTTCGGTATCGGCCGCGAAAGCGGCTGGCCGGAGTCCCTGCTGCTGCGCCTGCAGGGGCTACTCGCCGGTTGCGCCGAGGTGGCGCGGCAGGCGCCCAATGCGCCCACCACCCACCTGTTGCTGGCTGGGCTGTTCGCCCAGCAGCAGGCCCTGGCCGACGAGCTGGAGGCCGCCATGGCTGCGGGGCCGGCGCATTGGGCCGAATTGTGGCAGCGCGATCAGGGCCTGCTACGCATTGCCGAGGCGGCGCGCGGCAAACGCCTGGAGAAAGCGCGGCAGATTGTCGCCGCGCGTTGACCCATATCAGTACTGGCTGGCCCTCGTGCGCATAAGGTTGCCTGGCGATTCACCTGTGAGGTTTCCATGCGCCGCGAGCCCATCGTGCTGTTCGATAACGGCAGCCACCAATGCCTGATGTTCGATGACCTGGTCAGCGGCGAGGGCGTGCAATCCAACCAGTTCCTGATCACCGACAACGAGCAGTACCTGCTGCTCGATCCAGGTGGTGACCTGACCTATACGCCGCTGTCGCTGGAGCTGTCCAAGCACATCCCGGTGCAGGATCTGACCTACATCTTCGCCTCGCACCAGGATCCGGACATCATCGCCTCGCTGGACAAATGGCTGCTGCACACCCGCGCGCGGGTGATCTGTTCCAAATTATGGGCGCGCTTTCTGCCGCACCTGACCGCCAATTACCTGGCCCTGAGCCGGGGCATCAACACCTTCGACCGCATCATCGCCCTGCCGGATCGCGGCCAGAGCGTGCCGCTGGGCAAGTGCAACCTCAAGGCGGTGCCGGCGCATTTCCTGCATTCGGTGGGCAACTTCCAGCTCTATGACCCGGTGAGCAAGATCCTCTTCTCCGGCGACATGGGCGCGTCCATGGTCGATGACGCCACGCCGGTGCGCGACTTCGTCAACCATGTGCCGAACATGGAGGGCTTCCATCGCCGTTACATGGCCGGCAACAAGGCCTGTCGCCTGTGGGCGGCGATGGTGCGGCAGATGGACGTGGCGATGATCGTGCCGCAGCATGGCCGGCCCTTCGTCGGCGGCGAGATGATCAGCGCTTTCCTGCACTGGATCGAGAACCTCGAGTGCGGTCTCGACCTGATGGGCCCCGAGGATTACTGCCTGCCCAAATGAGTGTCGCGGCCGGCGCTTCAAGTCGTCATCGTCGGCATGCTAGGGTGCGCCTCGATTCCCCATCGAGGCCGCCCATGCCCACCTTCTCCCTTCGTCGTCTGAGCCTGACGCTCGGCCTCTGCCTGCTGTCCGGGTTCGTTCAGGCAGAAAATTGGCCGCAACCTGACTGGCAGAGCCAGGCTGCGCCACCGTCCGCCGCCATCGCCGAGCTGGAGGCTTATGCCTTCGCCCCGCGCGACGATGCCGAGCGCAAGGGCGTGCGCACTGACGCGCTGTTGGTGGTGCGCGATGGGCAGATCGTCTACGAGCGCTATGCCGCGCCGACCACGGCGCAGACGCCGCACCTGACCTGGTCGATGGCCAAGAGCCTGTTCGCCAGCGTGCTTGGCGTGGCCTATGGCGAAGGGCGCTTCAAGCTCGATGCACCGGTGGCGCAGTACTACCCGGCGATGGCCGAGCACCCGCAGATCAAGATGGGCCACCTGCTCAACTGGGCCTCGGGCCTGGACTGGCAGGAGGACTACGAATACGCCCCGCTGAAATCCTCGGTGATCGCCATGCTCTACACCCGTGGCCGGGGCGACATGGCCGCCTTTACCGCCGCGCACCCGGCCGATGCCGCGCCGGGCACGCGCTTTCGTTATTCCAGTGGCGACAGCAACCTGCTGGCGGCTGCGCTGCGTGGCATGGTCGGCGAGCAGGCCTACGCCGACTACCCCTGGACGGCGCTGTTCGAGCCGCTGGGCATCCACAGCGCGGTGTGGGAGCGTGACGCCAGCGGCACCTTCATCGCCTCGTCCTACGCCTACCTCAGTGCGCGCGATCTGGCCCGTGTCGGCCTGCTGATGCAGCGCGGCGGGCGCTGGGGCGAGCGGCAGTTGCTGCCGACCGCCTGGGTCGACTTCGTCTCCACACCCTTCGCCGCCTATCAGCCGCAGACTGCCAAGCCGGGCGATGCGGTACCAGGCGGGCAGTGGTGGCTCAATGCCGAACTGCCCGGCAGTTCGCGGCCCTGGCCGGATGCCCCGGCCGACACCATCGCCGCGTTGGGCCACTGGGGCCAGGGCCTGTATGTGATGCCGAAGGAGAAACTGGTGGTGGTGCGTTACGCCGATGACCGCGATGGCAGCTTCCAGCACAACGAACTGCTCAAGCGCGTGCAGGCGGCCTTCGCCCAGGAGGTGCAGCCATGATCCGCCGTCATCCGATTCTCAGCGTGCTGGTGGTGCTGCTCGTTGTGCTGCTGGCCTGGGCCTGGCCGAATCGTGTCTACCTGCAGGCCTTCCCCGACATCATCGGCGCCTACACGGCCAAGGAGTATTGCTCCTGCCGTTACGTCAGCGGTAATCCTGCGCCCTATTGCGCCGGCTACGTGAAGCAGTACGTGCCAATCAGCAGCCTGATCGACGACGAGAGCAGCAAACGCGTGACCGCCAGTGGCCTCGGTCGTACCCACAGCGCGGCCTGGCTGGGCGAGCGCCAGGGCTGTCAGTTGTTGCCCAACGAATAGCGCGAATCCGTGGCTGCTTGGTAAAACGCTCCCGGATTGCATCCGGGTTACTTCTTTCCGGGAGCGCCTGCCAGGCTTTGCAAGGCCGGGCTTGGGGGCTATTGTTGCCGGCTGGACAGGTCGTTCGCCGAGCCCTTATGCATCCTTCGCCTTTCGCACCGCTGCTGACTGCCGCCTTGCCCATCGTGATGGCGTGTTGAGCATGGCCGTGCGCGGCAGCATCTTCCCCTGGCGCGGTGGCAACCGCTTCGAGCTGCTGCTCGATGGGCCGGTATTCTTTCCGCGCATGCTGGCGGCCATCGAGGCGGCGCAGCACCAGGTGGAGCTGGAGTTGTACCTGATCGAGGATGGCCGCTGCAGCGAACGTCTGGTGCAGGCCCTGTGCCGTGCCGCTGCACGCGGGGTGAGCGTGCGTGGGTTGTTCGATGCCTATGGCGCAGCCGGTCTGGGCGCTGCCTTGCGCCAGCGGCTACTGGTGGCGGGCGTGCAACTGCGTTGGTACAACCCGGTGCGCTGGCGTCGGGGTATGCGCAACTTCCATCGCGATCACCGCAAGCTGCTGCTGGTGGACCGGCGCCTGGCCTATGTCGGCGGCACCGGTTCCACCGACGAATTCTGGCTGCCGGATGCGCCGCAGAGCGCCTGGCACGAGGCCATGGTGGAAATCGAAGGGCCGCTGGTGGACGACTGGCAGCAACTGTTCGAGCACCAGTGGCGCACGCGCTTCTCCTGGCGACCAAACCACACGCCCGAGCCTCTGCGTTTGCCGGAGCGCCCGGCGGCCGGGCTTGGTCTGGGGCGGGTGGCCTATGCCGATGCGGCGCAGCACCGTGACATCCTGCTGTCGCTGTTGCGCGCCCTGCGTGGCGCCAAGCAGCGTGTCTGGCTGGCCACGCCTTATTTCTTGCCCACCTGGAAGGTACGCCGCGCCCTGCGCCGCGCTGCCGCCCGTGGCGTGGAAGTGCGCCTGCTGCTGGCCGGGCGCCATACCGATCATCCGCCGGTACGCTTCGCCGGCCAGCGCTATTACCCCCGCCTGCTCAAGGCCGGGGTGCGCATCTTCGAGTATCAACCGCGCTTTCTGCACCTGAAGATGGTGCTGGTGGACGACTGGGTCAGCGTCGGCTCGTGCAACTTCGACCACTGGAACCTGCGCTTCAACCTCGACGCCAACGTCGAGGCACTCGACCCCGCGTTCACCCAGGCGGTGGCGAGCAGCTTCATCGCCGACTTCACCGCCAGCCGCGAGATCACCCTCGACGACTGGCGCCAGCGCCCCTGGTGGCGCCGCGTGCAGCAAAGGCTCTGGGGCTGGCTGGATCGTTTGGCGGTGAATCTGCTGGATCGCTGGCGCTAGGAACCGTCGCCGTTTCGCTGCGCCGGATTGCGGCAGGGCCGGGCGGTGATCCGCACGGTGATCCGCGCCCCCTACTGCCTGTGCTCCGATAGTTCCCCGCAGCCTTGATGACCCATCATTCAGCAAGCTGAGGTCGGCCCGTTTGCGCCCGTGTCAGGGCGCCATTCATCCTTTCGGGCGACAGGCGAAATCCCTCCTTGGTGCGCTTATCCGTCGTCTTCTGCCCGCCTAGGGTTGGCGTTGCCGTACCCAACACCTAGGAGACCCGCATGACAAGAACAACAGGGCCCGGACTATTCCAGCCACGCACCTTGGCTTTGGCTGTCACCGTCGGTTGCGCCGCGCCGGCGCAGGCCGTCACCTTCAACATCGGCGAGCTCGAAGGGCAGTTCGACAGCTCGCTGTCGGTCGGCGCCAGTTGGTCGACGCGCAGCCCGGATCGCGACCTGATCGGCCCCAACAACGGTGGTCAGGGCCAGGCGCAGACTGGTGACGACGGCCGCCTGAACTTCAAGAAGGGCGAGACCTTCTCGAAGATCTTCAAAGGCATCCACGACCTGGAGCTGCGCTACCGCGATACCGGCGTCTTCGTGCGCGGCAAGTACTGGTACGACTTCGAGCTCAAGGACGAAGGCCGCCGCTTCAAGGATATCGATGACCACAATCGCAAGGAGGGCGCCAAGTCATCGGGAGGGGAGATCCTCGATGCCTTCGTCTACCACAATTACGCCATCGGCGATCTGCCCGGTACGGTGCGGGTCGGCAAGCAGGTGGTGAGCTGGGGCGAGAGCACCTTCATCGGCAACAGCATCAACTCCATCAATCCCATCGACGTGGCTGCCTTCCGCCGCCCCGGTGCGGAGATCAAGGAGGGCCTGATTCCGGTGAACATGCTCTACCTGTCGCAGAGCCTCAGCGACCGTCTGAGCATGGAGGCCTTCTACCAACTGGAGTGGGATCAGACCATCCTCGACAACTGCGGCACCTTCTTCTCCACTGCCGATGTGGCCGCTGACGGCTGTGACGACGGCTATCACATCGGCTCGCCGGCCATCGCGCCGCTGCAGCCGGTCGCTGCCGCATTCGGCCAGGGCTTCCGGGTCGACCGCGAAGGGGTGATCCTGCCGCGTGGCGGTGATCGCGATGCCCGTGACAGCGGCCAGTGGGGCCTGGCCCTGCGCTGGCTGGGG
This sequence comes from Pseudomonas sp. GOM7, assembly GCF_026723825.1. Lineage (NCBI taxonomy): Bacteria > Pseudomonadati > Pseudomonadota > Gammaproteobacteria > Pseudomonadales > Pseudomonadaceae > Pseudomonas > Pseudomonas sp. GOM7. The sequence goes on from NZ_CP113519.1 coordinate 1,231,989, forward strand.
GACGAAACCGAGTACGGTGCGTACTTCATGAACTATCACAGCCGCACGCCCATCGTCAGTACGCGCAACGCCGGCCTAGCGACCCTGGCCGCGCTGCCGGGAATCATCGGCACGGCCAATGGCATCGCCCCGGGTAGCGGCGCCGGCCTGGCGCAGAGTGTGATGCTCGGCAACGGCCGCTACTACCTGGATTACCCCGAAGACATCCGCCTCTACGGCCTGAGCTTTTCCACCACGCTGCCCACCGGCACTGCCTGGGCGGGGGAGATCAGCTATCGACCGAACCTGCCGCTGCAGATCAACACCACCGACATGACCCTGAGCCTGCTCAACCCCATCGCTCCCGGCACCGCGCCGGTCTCGGCAGGGCCAGGGCAGGACAACGTCGGTTACCGGCGCAAGGAAGTCACCCAGGTGCAGACCACCTTCACCCACTTCTTCGACCAGGTGATGGGGGCCGGGCGCTTCACCCTGGTGGGCGAGATCGGCATGGCCCATGTCGGCGGGCTGGAGAGCCGCGAGGATCTGCGTTACGGCCGTGACTCGTTGTTCGGTGCCTACGGTTTCCGTGGCGACACCCACGGCTTCGTTACCAGCACCTCCTGGGGTTACCGCGTGCGCGGCATCTGGGAGTACAGCAACGTGTTCGCCGGGGTGAACCTCAAGCCGAACCTCTCCTGGTCGCACGACGTCGACGGCTACGGCCCCAACGGCCTGTTCAACGAAGGCACCAAGGCCGTGAGCTTCGGCATCGATGCCGACTACCGCAATACCTACACAGCCAGCCTGTCTTACACCGATTTCTTCGGTGGCGACTACAACACCGCGGTCGACCGCGACTTCCTCGCGCTCAGCTTCGGCGTGAGCTTCTAAGACGTACAGGATCAGAGGCATGCAGATGAACACCACCCTGAAAATGATCGGCGCGCTTTCCCTCGGCCTGCTGGCCTTGAGTGTGCAGGCCGCAGTGAGCCCCGAGGAAGCGGCCAAGCTCGGTACCAGCCTGACCCCGCTGGGCGCCGAGATGGCCGGCAACGCCGCTGGCAGCATCCCGGCCTGGACCGGCGGCCTGCCGGTCGACGCCGGCGCCGTGGACGAGCGCGGCTTCCTGGCCGACCCCTACGCCAACGAACAGCCGCTGTTCACCATTACCGCGCAGAACCTGGAGCAATACCGCGAGCACCTCACCGCCGGGCAACTGGCCATGTTCAAGCGCTACCCGGACAGCTACCGCATGGCGATCTACCCGACTCACCGCAGCACAGCGGTGCCGGACGCGATCTACGCAGCGGCCAAGACCAGCGCCCTGAAGACCGGCTTGCGCGACGGTGGCAACGGCCTGACCGATTTCACCGAAAGCCGCTACTACGCCTTCCCGATTCCGCACAACGGCCTGGAAGTGGTATGGAACCACATCACCCGCTATCGCGGCGGCAACCTCAAGCGCAGCATCGTGCAGGCCTCGCCGCAGACCAACGGTGCCTATACTCTGGTGCATTTCGAGGACGAAGTGGCCTTCCCTGACAACGTGCCGGATCTCGACCCGGCCAAGGCCGAGAACACCCTGCTGCTGTTCAAGCAGCGGGTCACCGCGCCGTCGCGTCTGGCCGGCAACGTGCTGCTGGTGCACGACTCGCTCGACCAGGTCAAGGAGCCGCGCATGGCCTGGCTCTACAACGCCGGCCAGCGTCGTGTGCGTCGTGCTCCGCAGGTGGCCTACGATGGCCCAGGCACCGCCGCCGACGGCCTGCGCACTTCGGACAACTTCGACATGTTCAACGGCGCCCCGGATCGTTATGACTGGAAGCTGGTGGGCAAGCGCGAGGCCTTCATTCCCTACAACAACTTCCGCCTGGCCTCGCCGCAGGTGAAGTACAGCGACATCCTCAAGGCCGGCCACATCAACCAGGATCTGGCACGCTACGAACTGCACCGGGTCTGGGAGGTGGAGGCCACGCTCAAGGAGGGCGAGCGCAACATCTACGCCAAGCGTCGCTTCTTCGTCGACGAGGACTCCTGGCAGATCGCCCTGTCCGAGCACTACGACGGGCGTGGTCAGCTATGGCGAGTCGGTGAGGCCATGTTGTTCCAGCAGTACGACAAAGAGGTGCCGGTATACGCCCTGGAGGCGCTCTACGACATCATTGCCGGGCGTTATCTGGCCATCGGCATGGCCAACGAGGAGCGCAGCGCGATTCAGTACGGCACAGAGGCCTCGGCCAAGGACTTCACGCCAGCGGCCCTGCGGAACGCGGGCGTGCGCTGAACACTCAACAGCCTAAAGCAAGCCGGTACCGCCCTGTGCGTCGCCGGCTTTTTTGTGCGCACCTCGCTCGCGTGAATCTCACACCATAAGCACCAAGGGGTGGTGGTGCGAGGTGAGCGGGGTACCATCGCCAGGTGGTTCAACAATGACAAGCAGAGAGAACCGCTGCCATGCCGACCCTTGCCATCGCTCGCCCGAGTGCGCAGCAGGTGCAACCTGCCGACCTGCCACGGCTGCCGCCGTGCGTCGTTTCCCGCTCCACCTTGCTACAGCGCCTGCTCTGCAGCGAGTCGCGCCTGCGTTTGCTCTGTGCACCGGCCGGTACCGGCAAGAGTGTGTTGCTCGGTCAGTGCGCCCGGCAGACGCCCACGGCCATCGAGCGGGTCTGGCTCGACCTCGGCGGGCGTAGCCTGACGCCGCTGCAATTCTGCAAGCGACTGGCCAAGGCGCTGCAGGTGTCGCTGGACGACGCCGACGAAACGGCGCTGCTGGAGCGGCTGCATGAGCGCGCCGGGCGCCTGTGGATTTTCATCGACGACTACCCGCGCCAGGCCGATGACGCACTCGATGCCTGCTTCGACCGGCTGTTCGCCGCTGCGCCGGCAAGTGTCACCTGGTGGGTCGCCAGCCGCCGCACACCCGCCTGGAACCTGCCGCGCCTGTTGTTGCAGGGCGATCTGCTGGAGATCGAGGGCGGGGAACTGGCGTTGGACGAAGACAGGTTGAGCGAACTGCTGGCCGAGTTGCACATCGAGCTGGCCGATGACTGTCGACAACTGCTGCTGCAGCGCAGCGAGGGCTGGCTGGCGGCCATTCGCCTGCTGTTGCTCGATGCCGACGAGGCAGCACTGCGCCAGCGTCTGCAGGACGGTTGTCCGTTGCTGCGTGACTACGTGCAGCACGAAGTGCTGGCCGAGCTGGACGACGAACTGCGTAGCCACCTGCACGCCCTGGCCTTGCTACCACGTTTCTCCGCGGCGCTCTGCGAACATCTGTTGGAAGGAAGCGGCAATGACTTGCTGGCCAAGTTGCAACGACGCCAGTTGTTCGTACGCAGCCTCGACAGCAGCGGTACCTGGTTCCGTCTGTGGCGGCCGCTGGCCGAGGTGCTGCGGCGCTTGCCGGGGGCGCCGCTGCCCGCTGCGATCCATGTGCGCGCCTGCCAGTGGTTCGCCCAGCGGGGCGATATTCGTGAGGCCGTCGAACATGCCCTGCAGGCCGGGCAGGTGGAAGTCGCGGTCAACTACCTGCAGCGTTTCGATCAGGAGCAACTGCTGCAGGGGCATTCGGTCGCGCAACTGCTGCAATGGCGCGAAGAACTGCCGGCCTGGCTGTTCGGCAGTTCGCCACGGCTGATCGTGTTGCAGGCCTGGGCGCTGATCATCTGTGCCCGTTTCGACGAGGCTCGCACCTGCATGCAGGGGCTGGCGCACTTCATGCCGCAACCCGATGCCCGCCGCCAGCGCAAGCTGATCGCCCACTGGCAGGCCTTGATGGGGGTGCTGGCGCGCCAGTGCGGACGTCGCGATGCACGGCTGCATTGCCAGGAGGCGTTGCCAATGCTGGACGAGAGCAGTTGGTCGCAGCGTGTGCTCTGCTACCAGGCCCTGGCGCAGCAGCACATGGCCGAGCAGGCTTTGAGCCAGGCCAAGCAGGCGCTGGATCAGGGGCTGCATCTGGCGCGCCGTCATGGCAGCCTGATTTTCGAGGCATTGCTCAACACCGATCATTGCCTGCTGCTGCAGATGCTTGGCGAGACCGAGCGAGCCGCCGAGCTGGCCGAGCAGTCCCTGGCCTTTCTCCGCGAGCACTGCAACCACAGCCCGGTGCTCGGCCGTCTGCTCCTGCTGCGAGCCAGCCTGCTCGCCCGCCAGGGGCTGGACGAGGCGGCGCAGCAGGCCTATCGCCAAGGCCTGCAGGAAGCCGAACGTTGCGAGGACGCCTACACCATTTCCGGCTACCTGGGCCTGCTGGAACTGGCCGAGGTACGCGGCGATCTCGACGAGGCCCACCAGTGGCTGCAGAAGGCCGAGCGGGTCATGCAGTGGTCGCACGTGCCGGAGGTGCGTTACCGCGGCGTGCTGCAACTGCACGCCGGGCGTCTGCTGCTGCGCCAGGGGCAGAACGAACGGGCGCGCGAGCTGTTCGCCCAGACCCTGCAGCAATTGCAACAGCGCCAGCAACTGGCACCTTCGGAGTTCTACGACCTGCTGCCACGGCTGCGCCGCTATCTGGCGATCAGCGATCTGCTGCTCGGTCACCATGCGGCGGGCGAGCACGCGCTGCAGTTATTGCTGGAGGAGTGCCAGTTGGCCGGGCATCGCAGCATGGCGTGCGAGTGCCGCTTCGCGCTGGCCGAGGGGTTGTTGCTGCAGGGGCGACAGGAGCAGGCCGATGCCTTGCTGCAGCAGGCCCTGGGAGAGGCGCGGCAACTGCGCTTGCTGCGCCCCGTGGAAGAGCTGCGGCAACGCCAGGAGCACTGGCTCAAGCGCCTGCTGCCGGGCGAGGCTGCGCATGATTTGCATCGACGCCTGTTGCAGCCGGCGCCGGCGCTGGATGAGCCGGCCAGTGCCGGGACGGCGCTGCTCAGCTCGCGGGAGCTGGTGGTGCTGCAGTTGATCGCCCAGGGCTGCTCCAATCAGGAGATCGCCGATCGCCTGTTCATTTCGCTGCACACGGTCAAGACCCATGCACGGCGGATCAACGTCAAGCTCGGTGTGCAGCGGCGCACCCAGGCGGTGGCCATGGCCAAGGCGCAGGGGCTGATGGGGGGCTGAGTTCGGCCTGCTGCGCGTCGGCGCTGCTGCGTTAGAAGCAGGCTCGTATCGCTCTCGCTCGCGAGCCCTCCCGGTGCGTTGATCACGAGCGGGGATTCAGCCGAGCAAGTAGAACGCGCCGCAGATCACCACGCCCGAGTACAGCAGCATGATCAGGCAGTAGCCCATGATGTCGCGGGCGCCGAGGCCGACGATGCCGAGCAGTGGCAGCGCCCAGAATGGCTGGATCATGTTGGTCCAGGCGTCGCCCCAGGCAATCGCCATGGCGGTGACGGTGGGCGAGACGCCCAGTGCCTGAGCAGCCGGCAGCATGATCGGGCCTTGCACGGCCCACTGGCCGCCACCGGACGGCACGAACACGTTGACCACGCCTGCGCTGAGGAAGGCCAGCAGCGGGAAGGTGTCGGCCGACGACCAGGAAATGAACGCCTCGGTGATCTGCCGGCCGAGGGAGATGCCGTCGGCGTTGGCGCCCATCATCATGCCCATGATCCCGGCATAGAAGGGGAACAGCAGGACGATGCCGCCGATGCCGCGCACGCTTTCGTCCACCGCCCGCATATAGCGTTCCGGGGTGCCGTGCATCAGCAGGCCGCTGAACAGGAAGATGGCGATGACCACGTCCAGTCCGAGGACGAAGCCCTTGCTGGCGAAGTGGTTGAACAGGTAGATGCCGGCCATGGCCACCAGCGCCAGGCCGAGGATGCGGCTATCGTCCAGGCGCTGCGCCGGGGTATCACGGGCCGGCAGTTCGGCGCGTGATTCCACCAGCTTGGCGGCATCGGCCACCTTGGCGTGCTGCCGCGGGTGCATGGCGCGGTTGAGCAGCGGCAGGCCGATGGCCAGCAGGGCGACGATGGTCAGGTTGAGCGGGCTGAACAGGGTTTCGCTGATGCTCACCGGATCGGTCAGCACGCCTGCGGTGATGCGTGCCAGATCCGGGCCACCGGTGGCCATCGACAGCGGAATCGAGCCGGCCAGGCCGCCGTGCCAGACCAGAAAACCGGAGTAGGCCGAGGCTACCAGCAGCGGGTAGTCGACCCCATCGACCTTGCGCGCCAGAGCGCGGGCGAATACGGCGCCGATCACTAGGCCGAAGCCCCAGTTGACCCAGCAACCGACCAGCGCTACCAGGGTGACCATGATGATCGCCTGGCCCGGTGTGCGCGCCAGGCTGGCCAGACGGTCGAGTTGACGGTTGATGATCGGTGCGCTGGCCAGGGCGTGGCCGGTGACGAAGATCAGCGCCATCTGCATGGCGAAGCCGAGCAGCGTCCAGAAACCGCCGCTCCAGTGCTGCACCATGGCCGGCAGCGACTGGCCGGTAGAGAAGATACCGGCGAGCAGCACGCCCAGGGTGAGCAAGGCGGAGAAAACGAAGGGCGAGGGCAGGTACTTCTGTACCAGGCTCACGCTCATGCGGGTGAGGGTGTTGAACATGGGGGACGCCTCTTTCTTATGGTTGTGTGGCTTTGACCAGGCATTCTAGGTTGGCTGCGCCTGGCTGGTTGAAATGACAACGCCCGGCACCAGGCCGAGCGGTTCGACGTAGCCCGGATGCAATCCGGGAATTCCTTGCCAGGTTTCCCCGGATTGCATCCAGGCTACGGCAGTAGGGTGGATGTCGCTGTTTACATCCACCCAAGCGGTGGATCGATGAAGCGCGATCCACCCTACGGTCAACGCTCGATGGCCAGCGCCACGCCTTGGCCACCGCCGATGCACAGGGTGGCCAGACCCTTCCTGGCGTCGCGGCGGATCATCTCGTGCAGCAGGCTCACCAGCACGCGGCAGCCCGAGGCGCCGATGGGATGGCCCAAGGCGATGGCGCCGCCGTTGACGTTGACCTTGTCGGCATCCCAGCCCAGTTCCTGGCCCACGGCCAGCGCCTGGGCGGCGAAGGCTTCGTTGGCCTCGATCAGATCCAGTTCATCTAGGCTCCAGCCAGCCTTGTTCAGGCAGCGACGGGTGGCCGAGACAGGGCCGATGCCCATGATCGCCGGGTCGACACCGGCATTGGCGTAGCCGGCAATCCTGGCCAGCACCGGCAGACCGAGCGCTTGTGCCTTGGCTGCGCTCATCAGCAGTACGGCGGCGGCGCCGTCGTTGAGGCTGGAGGCGTTGCCGGCGGTGACGCTGCCGTCCTTCTTGAACGCCGGCTTGAGTTTGGCCAGGGATTCGGCAGTGGTGCCGGCACGCGGTTGCTCGTCACGGGCGAAGGCGATGGGGTCGCCCTTGCGCTGCGGGATCAACACCGGGGTGATCTCGGCGTCGAAGCGACCGGCCTCGATGGCCGTCACAGCCTTCTGCTGCGAGGCGGCGGCGAAGGCGTCCTGGGCTTCGCGGGAGATCCCATACTTCTCGACGAGATTCTCCGCCGTGATGCCCATATGGTAGTCATTGAAGGCGTCCCACAGGCCGTCGACGATCATGCTGTCGAGCATCTGCGCGTGGCCCATGCGCAGGCCGGTGCGGGCTTTCGGCAGCACGTAGGGCGACAGGCTCATATTCTCCATGCCGCCAGCGATCACCACCTCGGCATCGCCGCAGCGAATGGCCTGGGCCGCCAGGTGCAGGGCTTTCAAACCCGAGCCGCAGACCTTGTTCAGGGTCATGGCCGGCACGGCATGCGGCAGGCCGGCGCGGATAGCGGCCTGGCGTGCGGGGTTCTGACCACTGCCTGCGGTGAGCACCTGGCCGAGGAGCACTTCATCGACCTGGACGGCGTCGAGGCCGGTCTGCTCCAGCAGGCGCTTGATGACGATGGCGCCGAGTTCGGGCGCGGGAATCTCCGCCAGGCTGCCCTGGAAGCTGCCGATGGCGGTGCGGGTGGCGGCGACGATAACGACGTCTTGCATGGGGAATCCTCTTGGCTCGAAAGGCGGAAAAGCTTCGCGAATGAATTCGCTCCTACAGGGCAAGTGACCGATATAAAAACACCCCGCAAAACGCCAGGCGTGGTGGCGTTTGCGGGGCGGTAGGCAACTTAGAAGCTCATTTCCGGCACATGCTCCGGGACGATCAGCTTGCCGGCGGTCTTGGCGACGATCTCCTCTACGCTTACGCCCGGCGCGCGTTCGCGCAGGATGAAGGCGTTGTTCTCGATCTCCAGATAAGCCAGGTCGGTCAGCACCTTGCGGATGCAGCCGCAGCCGGTCAGCGGCAGGCTGCAATGCTCCAGCAGCTTGGATTCGCCGTCTTTCGAGGCGTGGGTCATGGTGACGATGATGTTGTCGGCACCGGCCACCAGATCCATGGCGCCGCCCATGCCCTTGACCAGCTTGCCGGGGATCATCCAGGAAGCGATGTTGCCGCGCACATCCACCTCGAAGGCGCCGAGCACGGTGAGGTCGACATGGCCGCCACGGATCATGGCGAAGGACTGCGACGAGTCGAAGATCGCCGCGCCCTTGATCGCGGTGACGGTCTGTTTGCCGGCGTTGATCATGTCGGCATCGACTTCTTCCTCGGTAGGGAAGGCGCCCATGCCGAGCAGGCCGTTCTCCGACTGCAGCATCACCTGCATGCCCTCGGGTACGTAGTTGGCCACCAGGGTCGGGATGCCGATACCGAGGTTGACGTAGAAGCCGTCCTGCAGTTCGCGGGCGACGCGCTGGGCCATTTGTTCACGGGTCAGTGCCATTCCGGTTTCTCCTAGGCGCGCAGGATGCGTTTTTCGATGCGTTTCTCGAAGCTGCCGCAGATCAGCCGGTCGACGTAGATGCCCGGGGTGTGAATCTGCGTGGGGTCGAGTTCACCGGGCTCGACGATCTCTTCGACCTCGACCACGGTGATGCGCCCGGCAGTAGCGACCACCGGGTTGAAGTTCTGCGCGGTGTGGCGGTAGACCACGTTGCCGAAGTGGTCGGCCTTCCAGCCTTTGACGATGGCGAAGTCGCCGGTGATGGCCGGTTCGAGGATGTAGTGGCGGCCATTGATCTCGCGCGCCTCCTTGCCTTCGGCAACCGGGGTGCCGTAGCCGGTGGCGGTGAAGAAGGCGGGGATGCCGGCACCGCCCGCGCGCAGCTTCTCGGCCAGGGTGCCTTGCGGGGTGAGTTCGACCTCTAGTTCGCCGGAGAGCAGTTGCTGCTCGAACAGGGCGTTCTCGCCGACGTAGGAGGCAATCATCTTGCGGATCTGCCGGTCTTCCAGCAGCACGCCGAGGCCGAAACCGTCGACGCCGCAGTTGTTGGACACCACGGTCAGGTCGCGCACGCCACGGCGGCGGATCTCATTGATCAGGTTCTCGGGGATGCCGCACAGGCCGAAACCGCCGGCCAGCACGGTCATGCCGTCCTGCAGGCCGTCCAGGGCTTCTGCGTAGCTGCCGACGCGTTTGTCGAGTCCGCTCATTCGAGGCTGCCTCTTTGTTGTTATCGGGTGTGAGGCCAAGCTTCTGCGCTGTGAGCTTATTTGTTAAGTTTGTTTTTCCTCTTGATTGATCAGGTAAATAAATCAATGACCGTCAAGCAGCTACGCGCCTTTCTCGCCGTGGCGCAGAGCCTGAGCTTCGCCCAGGCCTGCGAACGGCTGCATCTGTCGCAGCCGGCGCTGAGCCTGGCGATCAAGAACCTGGAGCAAGCGCTCGGTGGCCAGTTGCTGGTGCGCACCACCCGCAGCGTGGCGCTGACCCCCGAGGGCGAGACGCTGCTGCCGATTGCCGTGCGCCTGCTGGCCGACTGGGACAACGCCGAGGATCTGCTGCGCCAGCACTTCACCCTGCAGTTGGGCAAGGTAGCGGTGGCGGCCATGCCGTCGTTCGCCGGCAACCGTCTGCCGGCGGCGCTGCGCGCCTTTCGCGACGCCTACCCACGGGTCAATGTGGCGGTGCATGACGTGATCAACGAACAGGTGATGGAAATGGTGCGTGACGGTCGCGTCGAGCTGGGCATTGCCTTCGAGCCGGCGACCCTAGACGGGCTGCAATTCACACCGTTGTACGAGGACCGTTTCGTCGCCGTGGTGCCGGCTGCCAGTAACCTGGCTGAATACACAGCGCTGACCTGGGCGCAGTTGCTAGAGCAGCCCTTCATCACCCTGCAGCGGCCATCGGCGGTGCGCCTGCTACTGGAAGACAGCGTGATCGCCCGTCACGGCAAGCTGCCGGTGGCCTTCGAGAGCCATCAGTTGGTCACGGTCGGGCGCATGGTCGCCGAAGGCCTGGGCGTCAGCGCCGTGCCGCAACTGTGCCGGCAGCAGATGGAAGACCTCGGCGCGCGCTGCCTGCCGCTGAGCGAGCCGCAGGTGTCGCGTCGCGTCGGCCTGTTGCACCAGGCCGGGCGCCAGCTATCCAGTGCCGCGCAGGCCTTGAGCGAGGTGCTGTTGCGCCAGGCTCAGTAGAGGCGTAGCCGTCCTTCCAGGTAGGCCTCGCACAGCGGCAGGCAGCGGCTGGCCCAGTCCGACCCCAGCTCCTGCACGGTGCGGGTTTCGGCGTGGGTGCCGGTCCAGGCCAGCAGTTGCAGGCGGCGCTGCACGACGAAAGCCGGAATCATCGCCAGCTCGGCGTCGCTCAGGCCGTGCTCGCGGGTGTAGCCCTGCAGCCAGTGGCTGACCCAGCGCGGCACGTCTGGATGATCCTCGTGAAAGCTCAGGGCCGAGGCGAGGTCGTGCAGGTACCAACCGAAGCCGCAGTCGTCAAAGTCGATCACCCGCGTGCGCTCGCCCTGCACCAGCAGGTTGGCCAGGCGCAGGTCGGCGTGGATCAGGCCGAAGCGTTCGCTGCTCTGGCCATAGGCGGCCAGCTCCTCGGCCAGGCGCAGTAGCGTGGCCTCGATCAGTGGCTGCTGCGCCGCGCTCAGGTTGGGCGCCTGGCGCCAGTCGCCCCAGTGCCCATCGGCGCCGAGCATGCTGGCGTGATCCCAGCACAGGCGCTCGAAGCCGGCTGGCAAAGGCCAGTCGCGCGCCTGGCGATGCAGGCGGGCGTTGATCGCGCCCAGGCGCTCGAAGGAGGCCAGCAGATCCTGCCGGGGATCCGGTTCCGTGCCGTCGATCCACTCGAACAGTACGGCATGGCGTTCCTGGCCGGCCAGTTCGAGTTGCTGTAGGCATTCGCCATCCAGGCCGGGCAGGGCCTTGGGCACCTCCACACCCGATGCGCGCAGGGCATCGAGCCAGTGCAGTTCGCTGCGGATCGCCTGGGCGCTGTGGTAGGCCGGGCGGTGCAGGCGCAGCACATGACGCACGCCTACGCCGTGCACGGCGTAGGTGGCGTTCTCCGACAGGCAGAGCAACTGCAGACGGCCCCGGCATGACGCGGGGTAACGCGCGAGCATGGCCTGGGCTAGCTGATCGACGGTGGCGGCCTGAAGCATGGCGGGCGCTCCTGATGACTGACGATGAGGCCAGCATCGCCATGGCTCGCTCTGGCGGCTTGACCGTGCCTGGCGAAAACTTGACCGCTCGGCACAGACAGCGCCCCGGCAGGGGTGGATTTGATCGCTCGCCACGCAACTTGTGCTCTGCGGTCAAGTGTTCGGCGCGGGGCAGGGCGAGGATGGCGTCATCCATTCGATAAGGAGCCCTCCATGTTCACTTCCCTGCAAGGCAAGCGTGTACTGGTTACCGGCGGCAGTGCCGGCATTGGCCTGGGAATCGTTCGCGGCTTCGCCCGCGAAGGCGCACGCGTGGCGCTCAGCGCACGCAATGGCGAACGGCTCGCCGCCTGCGTCGAGGCCTTGCGCGAGGAGGGGCTGGACGTGCAGGGCTTCGTCGCCGACGTGGCCAGTGTCGCGTCGGTGCGTGGCCTGGTCGATGAGGTGGCGCAGGCCTTCGGCGGCCTCGATGTGCTGTGCTGCAATGCCGGGATCTTCCCCTCCGGCAGCCTCGACGAACTGAGCGAGGCGGACTGGGATCAGGTGCTGGCGACCAATGCCAAGGGTTCCTTCCTCTGCGTGCAGGCGGCGTTGCCTTATCTGCGCCAGGCCGAGTACGGGCGGGTGATCCTCACCTCGTCGATCACCGGGCCGGTCACCGGTTTTCCCGGCTGGGCCCATTACGGCGCGAGCAAGGCGGCGCAATTGGGCTTCATGCGCACCGCAGCCATCGAGCTGGCGCGCGACGGCATCACCATCAACGCCGTGCTGCCCGGCAACGTGCTCACCGAAGGGCTGCAGGAGATGGGCGCGGACTATGTGGCGAGCATGGCCGCCTCTGTGCCGCTGCGGCGCCTCGGCAGCGTCGATGACATCGCCGCTGGCGCGCTGTTCTTCGCCTCGCGCGAGGCGGGCTACATCACCGGGCAGAGCCTGATCATCGACGGTGGCCAGATCCTGCCCGAGTCGTTGCAGGCGCTGGGCTGAGACGGAGGCGCAGGATGCTCAAGGTCAATGCCTTCGAGAGTGAACAGATCGCCACTCTGGATGCTGCGCGCCAGCGCCTGGTGGAGCGGCGACAACGCCTGCTGGGGCCGGCTTACCAGTTGTTCTACGATCAGCCGCTGCATCTGGTGCGCGGGCGGGGCGCCGAGGTGTTCGACAGCGTCGGTCGCGCCTACCTGGATCTGTACAACAACGTCCCCTCGGTGGGGCATTGCCACCCGCACGTAGTGGCGGCCATGGCCAGCCAGGCGGGGGAGCTGAACATCCACACCCGCTATCTGCACGATGGCATCCTCGACTATGCCGAGCGCTTGCTGGCAACCCTGCCGGAGATGCCCGCGCACGTGATGTTCACCTGCACCGGCAGCGAGGCCAACGACCTGGCGCTGCGCATCGCTCGCGACCATAGCGGCGGTACGGGGGTGATCGTCACCCGCTACGCCTACCACGGCATTACCACGGCCATTGCCGAGCTGTCGCCGTCGATGGGCGAGTACGTGCCGCTGGCCGGCGACGCACGCCTGGTCGATGCGCCGCTGCACCGGCCACAGCAGCCCGAGCAGGTGGGCGCGCAGTTCGCCGCGCAGGTGCGCGCGGCACTGGCGGACATGCGCCGGCACGGCATTCGCCCGGCGGCTCTGCTGGTCGATACCCTGTTCACCAGCGACGGCGTGTTTGCCGATCCGCCGGGCTTTCTCGCCGAGGCGGCGGCCGCTGTGCGCGAGGCGGGCGGGCTGTTTATCGCCGATGAAGTGCAGCCCGGCTTCGGCCGCACCGGCAGCCACTTCTGGGGCTTTCAGCGGCATGGCCTGGTGCCGGATCTGGTGACCCTGGGCAAGCCGATGGGCAACGGTCACCCGCTGGCCGGGGTGATCTGCCAGCCGCATCTGGTCGAGCGCTTCGGCCAGTGTGCGGCCTACTTCAATACCTTCGGTGGCAACCCGGTGGCGGCGGCGGTGGGCCTGGCGGTGCTGGAGGTGATCGAGGCGGAAGGCTTGCAGGCCAATGCGGCGCGGGTCGGGGCGTTGCTCCAGGCCGGGCTTGGCAGCCTCGCCGCGCGTTATCCGCAGCTCGGCGAGGTGCGCGGCGCTGGTCTGTTCATCGGTGTCGATGTGCTCGATGACGAGGGGCGCGCCGATACTCGTGGCGCGCGGCGGCTGGTCAACGCCCTGCGTGACGAAGGCGTGCTGATCGGCGCTTCCGGGCCCGCCAGCAACGTGCTCAAGATCCGCCCGCCACTGTGCCTGAGCGCCGCTCAGGGCGAACGTTTCCTGGAAGCACTGGACGCCGTTCTCGCCCGAAGTTAGCTCAGTGTCCTGAATGGCGCGCCTGCTGCCACTGCCGTGGGCTGAGCCCATGCCAGCGGCGAAAGGCGCGGGAAAAGGCGCTCAGCTCGGAATAGCCGAGCAGGGCGGTGATCTCGGCCAGGGCGACACCCTGTTCCAGGTGCAGGCTGGCCAGCTCGCGGCGGGTCTGGTCGAGCAGGGTCGAGAAGTTCAGGCCTTCATCGTTGAGGCGACGTTGCAGCGTCCAGCTAGGCAGGCGCAGGCCGTCGGCCAGTTTCTCCAGGCTGGGTTCGCCGCTTTCCAGCAACAGACGAATCTGCCGCCTGGCCTCGTCCATCAGGCCGTGACGGGGTGCGCCTTCGACCGTACTGCTGGCAAGTTGGCGCAGGTTGTCGAACATCAGCGCCAGCAGGCGGGCGTCGCGCCCCGGCATCGGCTGCTCCAGCACGCTGCGCTGGAACACCAGGGCATTGCTCGGTTGATCGAAGAAGGCCGGTGCATCGAAGGCCTTGCAGTGCTCGTACCAGGCCTCCGGGCGGGCGTGCTCGAAGTGCACCTGCTCCGGTGCCCAGCGCGTGCCGAGGGCGTGGCGCATCAGGTTGAAGAACATGCCCAGCGACAGCTCGGCATCCTGGCGTTTGTGCAGGATGCTGCCGTGCTGCACCTGATAGTCCAGCCGGCACAGCGGGCCTTGCTCGTCGAGCCTGAGCAGGCTGCCCTGCTGGTGGTAGGGAAAGGCCCGTACCACGTTGCGCAGGGCGTCGCCGAGGGTGGCCGAACTCATGCCGATGTAGCCGAGCAGGCCGAGGGCATCGGGCTTGAACTGGCGCCCATAGCGCAGGCCGAAGTGCGCGTCGTGCGTCTGCCGTGCGGCCTCCTCGAACACTGCGCAATACTGGTGCAGATCGAGGCTCAGGGTCGGCTGGCTGAGGCATTCGGGGTCGATGCCGGCGCGCCCGAGAATACGATCCGGGTCACCCCCGGATTGCTGGATGAACGCCACCAGGCCCGTGGCTGCCGAGGCCAGAACGCCGACTCGGTAAGACCTGTCCGTTGCTGTGTAGGGCACCTTGATGCTCCGTTGGAACGCAGGTCTTTCACGGCATTCAAGAAGCGTTCCACGCACCAGCCAGCGCGTTGCGGCGTCTTCGACTGGCCGACAGCGGGCTGTAGAGGCCGAAGCAGGTAAACACCATCCCTGGCAAAACCCAGGCGTCAGTCGATGGCCTCGCCGATAAGCTGCCACTTGCCGTCCTTGCGCTCTGCCAGGCCGCGCGCCTCCAGGCCTTGCAGATAGCGCTGCAGACCACGCTCGCCACGGCTCTGAAACAACGGCAGCAGGCGCGGCAGCAGGTTGGGGAAGAGCATCACCAGCTTGGTCAGCCACAGTTCGCTGCGTTTCGGCGCACTCTCCAGGCTCGGCTTGTCGAGCATGCGCAGGATGTTGCTGGCCACCGCTTGCGGCGCTTGCGGCGGATCCATGAACTGCAGGGCATTGCCACCATCGATGGCTTCCTGGCGCAGCATGGGCGTGTCGGTGGCCGAGGGCAGCACGCAGCACACCTTGATGCCACGCGGCGCCAGCTCCAGGGCCAACGACAGCATGGCGCCACGCAGGCCGAACTTGCTGGCACTGTAGATGGGACTTTCGGCGGTGGGGAAGATACCCGCGATCGACACGGTGCTGACCACCCGCGCATTGCGTGAGGCTTCCAGCAGGCCGACCGCCTGGCGCGTCAGCAGCAACGGAGCCAGCAGGTTGATCTCCAGTTCGCGGCGGATGCTGGCATGACTGCGCGTGGCGAAGGGCTCGACATGGACGATGGCGGCGTTGTTGATCAGGGCATCGAGGCGGCCGAAGCGTTCGCCGATGAAGCTGATCAACGCCTCCACCTGCTGCTCGTCGGTGAGGTCGAGGGGGAAGGGCGTGGCCCGTTCGCCAAGGCTGGCGCATAGGCTTTGCAGGCGTGCGGCATCGCGATCGGCCAGGATCAACTGCACGTCGCGCTGGATCAATTGCCGGCACAGGCACTGGCCGATGCCACCTGCCGCGCCAGTGATGAGGATGACGTCGCTCATGGGGATTCTCGCTCAGGAGGCTCGTGACAGGGTGACGGCAACATAGCCAGGTTGCTGGCGCACGGGGGCGAAGTAGCCTTCGCTCAGGTCGCTCCAGTTCATGCGGTGGCGCAGCCGCTGCATATGCTTCTTCAGCGCGTGGACTTCCAGGTACACCTCGTGGCGCTGCGATTTGACGAACTGGATGCCGCCGGACAGATCGGGCTCGTCATGCTGAATCAGCTCCTCGAACTCCCGGGCCATGAGCGGGCGCTGAAGCTGGTCGGCCAGGTAGCAGGCGATCAGATGGGCCTCGTTGTCGAACAGCTTGTAGGCGCTGGAGTTGGTTTCCAGATAACCGATGCCGAACAGGTTATGGTGCTGCCGGCTGAAGATGGAGAGGTACATCTGCGGGCGCCCGCCTTTCCACTCGAAGTAGTCGGTGGCGTAGCGGCAGCTCCATTTGTAGCCGGTGGCGTAGAGCACCAGGTCGAGGGTTTCGCGGCTGCCATCCTTGAACACCACCTGGTCGCCTTCGTAGTGGGAGACGTCCGGGCGCACCTGGATATCGCCATGCTGCAGATGATGCAGCAACTGGCTGTTGAGCAGCGGGTGGCTCTCGAACAGCTTGTGATCCGGCTTGGGCAGGCCGAAGCGGGTGAGGTTGCCGTTGACCAGGCGCAGGATGCCGCCGAACAGCAGGCGCGTCAGCCACATCGGCAACTGCGGGCCTTTCTCACCGACTTCATCCGCCGGCAGGCCGAAGATGTGCTTGGGAATGAAGTGGTAGCCCCGGCGCAGGCTGATCAAGGCCTTGTCGGCGTTGGCGGCGGCGTCGCAGGCGATGTCGGCCCCGGAGTTGCCCGCGCCGATGATCATGACCCGCTTGCCCTTGAATTCCTCGGGGCGGCGGTAGGTCACCGAGTGGCGAATCTCGCCGCTGAAATGGCCCTTGATTTCCGGCATGTTCGGATCCCAGTTGCAGCCGGTGGCGCACACCAGTGCGCGGTAGCGACGGCGTTCGCCATTGCTCAGGGTGACGATCCAGCGGCCGTCCTCATCCTTGTCCACGCGCTCCACTGCAGTGTTGAAACGCACCTTGTCGTAGAGGCCGAAGGCCAGGGCGAAGGAGCGCAGATATTCGAGGATCTGCCGGTTGCTCGGGTAGTCCGGGAAGTGCTTGGGCATGGGGTAGTCGAGAAAGCCGGAGAGGTCGCGCGAGGAGATGAAATGCGCGGACTCGTACATCGGCGTGCCGGGGTTTTCCAGATCCCACACACCGCCGAAATCGCTGTGGCGCTCGAACTGCTGGTAATCCAGGCCCTGGCGCTTCAGGGCGCGGGCCATGCACAGGCCACCGGGGCCGCCGCCGATGATGCAGACGCTGTCGCCGCAATCCACATAAGGCACGTCGTTAGGCATGATCGCCTCCGTTATTGGAATCGTGGCGCTCACGTTATCCCCAGCCAGCCGCCTTGATCAGGTCGCTGACGGACAGCAAAGGGGGCCAGAACGGACAGCCTGATTGTCGTTTATCATCGGCCAGTCGCTCGACGTCACGAGGAACACATCGCCATGAAAGATATCGCCGATCCGCGCTTTTCCAACGCCTCGGCGCCCGCTCATGTCTCGCGCGCCTTGCTGCGCGTCGTGGCCGAACGCCAGGGCAACGCCGAGCGGGTTTGCCTGGGGCTGGGCTTCACCCCGACCGACCTGGCCAGGCCTGGCTTTCGTTTGTCGCATCGGCAGAGCTACCTGCTGGTGCGGCGGGTGATCGAGCAGGTCGGCGATAACGGCCTGGGCCTGCTCGTCGGTGGGCGGCAGAGCGCGGTATCCCTCGGTCTGGTCGGCCTTGGCATGCAGGCCTGCGCGACCCTTGGCGAGGCGCTGGAGCTGGGCCTGCAGTTCCAACGGCATGCCGGAGCGATGCTCGGCCATGATCTGGAGATCCAGGGCGACAGCGCACGCTTGCTGCTGACCCCGTTGTTCTACGAGCCGGACGTGCAGGCCTTCTACATGGAGGAAGCCTTCTCCAGCTCGCTCAGCATCGTGCGCCACCTCAGCGCTGCTCGGCTGAGGCCACGCCTGCTATGCCTGGACTACCCGCGTCCTGCCCATGCGGATCTGTACGAGGCGCTGTTCGAGTGCCCGGTGCGCTTTGGTGAGCAGATCAACGCCATCGAGTTCGATTCCGCCTGGCTGGACATGCCGCTGGCGACGCGGGACGACGCCGTGGCGGCCGAAGTGGTCGAACTGCTCAAGGAAGCACGCTGGCTTGATCAGGAGCGCTCGGAACTGATCGAAGGGCTGCAACGCGAAGTGCGCAAGCAACTGGACGCGCCGCCTTCCTTGGCGCAACTGGCGCGCCAGCTCAACATCAGCGAACGCACCTTGCGTCGGCGCATCGAGTCGGCGGGTTTGAGCTACCAGGGCATCATCGACGAAAGCCGCCGCGCCCGTGCTCTGGTTCTGCTCGGGCGTGATGATCTGTCCCTCGCCGAAGTGGCGGTGCAGACCGGCTTCAGCGACGTACGCAACTTCCGCCGTGCCTTCAAACGCTGGACCGGCCTGGCCCCACGCGAGGCGCGCAAGGGCTTGCTGCAGCAATTGGGGGAGATGGGGTAGGGCTTTCGGATATAGCTGCAAAGCAGTTGGTGGCAGTGCGCTCAAGGTTCAGGAGCGTGAGCTGTCCTGGCTGACCACCGAACAGATTGTCGAGCTGCTGGAAGAAATCTGGCGCGGCTGTGGCAACCCATACGTCGAGATAATCGCCCTGACCTGTCTGGCCACCGATGCTCGATGGTCAGAGGCGGAGAAGCTGAAACCGACCGGCCTGCGCAATGGCGTGATCACCTTCAGCGGAACCAAGAACGGTAAGGTTCGTTCGGTGCCGATCACTGCAGAGCTTGAAGCCAAGATCGTCAAGCACTGGAAGCAACACGGCCAGCCAAACTCGGCCATCATCCCGATCCGCCGCGCTCTGGCCAGGACGACCATCCGCCTACCAAAAGGCCAGGCCTCCCACGCCCTCCGCCACACTTTCGCCAGCCACTTCATGCAGAAGGGTGGGAACATCCTCACGCTACAGAAAATCCTGGGCCACTCCAGCTTGGCTATAACCATGCGTTATGCTCACCTTGCACCGGAGCATTTGGCCGAGGCGGTGAGGCTGAATCCGTTGGCTTCTGTCAGAGGATACGCTTTGGAGTCCTGAGCATATCGAAGGTTACTGGGTTGCCATCCAGATCGCTCACGCTCAACGTTATCCGATTGGGTTCGATCAAGTGCACTTGGAAGTGCTCAGGCGTGCCCTGGGGGATTTCTGCGAACTTCGGCGGTTCTCCCATCAGCTTGGTGTACTGGGCGCCGCTGACCTTTAGTTTGTCAGTCTCAACCATCTCCAGAGCGCTTTTTGAATCGCTCAGCTTGATGATTACTCGCTCATCGTTCCCGTCCCATTCTCCAGCGCTTGAGATTCTGTAGATGACCTGGCTTTTCACGTCAGGCAGCTTCACAGTCATTAGCCCGCTGTACCGAAACGTGCCGTTTTCTAGGTACTCCATTACCCCACGAATGTTCACTCTGCCTGGACCATTGGGGTATTCGTATTCGCTCAACCAGCGCCCATAGAATGCGGGGTTGTTCGTTTTCTCTGTCAGCCATGGGTGGAACTGCCAGTAGAATGTGATCGCTGCCGCTATCCCGCTGATCACAACGAGAGCTGTCTTCACGTGAGGCGCCAGTTGGCTGAGTTGGAGAGTCATGAACAAGTCCTTTTGAGTCCTGGGTGTGATGTTCCTGAGCATTGAGCAGGAATTGTGGCTCTTGTGACACTTTCGGGACATTCGCTGCCCCTGAAAAAACAAAACCCCTGAAATTCTCTAGGAAAATCAGGGGCTTATGCTTTCTTTAATTGGTGGAGCCGGGGGGATTTGAACCCCCGTCCGCCAGTTCTCCACTGTTGGTACTACATGCTTAGCCGTGTCTATTGAGTTAACCCTCAGCCGCCCGACGGGCAGGGTGCATTGGGCGAGTTGTGTAAGTTTTAGCCACTTCGTCCACAACGTACTACGCGGCGATCCTGTTCTGCATGACAATCACTTCGGGTTTACAGGCATCCCCTAGTGATCGCTGGAGCCGAAGCTACCAGAAGGACTAGTCGCGCCGCTTACGCAGCGAGAGCGTAGCCCTCGTAGTTTTCGTCATTGGCAACTATAGAAAGTTGCAACAGTTGATTTACGACTTCTGTTACCAAGTCGGCATGCACCTCGAGCTTCGCTACCGGCGTCGAATCCTAATCGGCCCCAAAGCTTTGCGGTTACAGATGTGACGAGAGTGTACGGCAAAGGTTCCATCGCGTCGACTGCGTATTCGGTTCAGGCCGGCTATGATGGCCCTCTGTGCCCCAAGTGGGCCAATCGAGGAATTGTCTCATGCCGAGTAGCGGTTACCCTCTGCGTCGATGGATTTGGCGGGCGTTCGTGCAGAGCGCGCTGATTCCGCTGATTCTGGTGGAGTCGGTGTTGATCGCGGTCTATCTGCTGAGCAACCAGGCGATTCGTGACGAGCAGATCGCCCATCTGCAAGAAGCGGCGGTACGTGACCTGACCTCCGCGGCGCAGCGCGAGGCACAGGTCATCGATGCTCGCCTGCGTTCGGTGGAGGTGCAGGTACCGGTGTTCCGCGACGCTGTGCTGCGGGCTTTGCTCGACAAGGGGTTCAAGCCCGACGACACCGAGCGCCAGCGTCATGCAGTGACGTCCAGTGGTGTGTTCTATACCCGTAGCGACGATGGCCGCGCCGCTTCCTTCTATGCCAACAGCACGCCCTTGGCCCAGCAGGATCATGACAAGGCGTTGCGCCTGTCGCAGGTCGATCCGCTGATGCGTTCGATCCACCAGGCCAACCCCATGGTGGCGGGGCTCTACTTCAACAGTTGGGACAGCTACAACCGCATCTACCCCTGGTTCGACACACCCGCCCAGTATCCCCATGACATGGTGATACCGGATTACAACTTCTATTACCTGGCCGATGCTCAGCACAATCCGCTGCGCGAGGTGGTCTGGACCGAGGTCTACCTCGACCCGGCAGGTCAGGGCTGGATGATTTCGGCCATCGCGCCGGTCTACCGTGACGATTTCCTCGAAGGCGTGGTCGGCTTCGACATCACCATCGACCAGATGCTGGGCGAGATCGAGGAGCTGAACGTGCCTTGGCATGGCTATGCCATGCTGGTCAGCCCGGACAATCGCATCATGGCGCTGCCCAGGGCGGGTGAGCAGGATTTCGCTCTGCGTGAGCTGACCCACTACTCCTACGACGAGGCGGTGCGCCGCGAAGTGCTCAAACCCGAGGACTTCAACCTGAGCAAGCACAACGGCATGGCGCCGTTGATAGCAGCCATGCAGGCGGCCACCAACGATGTGCAGGAGGTCGTGCTCGGTGGGCGTCAGCAACTGGTGGCCTGGAGCGAGATTCCGCAAACCGGCTGGCGTTTGATGCTGGTGGTCGACGAAGCGCAGATCTTCGAGGAAACCAATCTGCTGGCCGAGCATTATCTGCAGATCGGTTATCTGCTGATTGCCGGGCTGTTGTTCTTCTACCTGTTGTTCTTCGCGGGTATGTGGCTGCGTTCGCGCCAGCTCAGTGCTCAACTGGCGCGTCCGATCGATGGAGTCGTCGAGATGGCCGGCAGCCTCGGTCAGGGCGACTACCAGCCGACGGTACCGCAAACCCCGATACGCGAGGTCAGCCGTCTGGCAGCGGCGATGCAGCGTGCCGGTCTGCAACTGCAGGCCAGCGAGCGCAAGCGCCAGGAGACCCACGAGCTGCTGCAACTGGTGATCGACAGCACCACCGAAAGCCTCTGGCAGATCGACGTGTGCAGCCAGACCATCGAGCTGAGCGAGCGTTTCGTCGAGCGTTTTGGCCTCGGGGCTCGTCAATTGACCCTGAGCGAGTTCAACCGCCGGGTACACCCGGACGATCTCGAGCGCCTGCGCCATTTACGCCTGCTGTTCGCCGAGCAGGGCGAGGAGTACTTCGATGCCGAGTACCGCTACCTCGACCGCCACGGCGAGTACGCCTGGCTACTCAGCCGTGGGCGATTGCTGGCGCGCAACGAAAGTGGCTGGCCGCAGCGCATTGCCGGCACCCATGTGGATATCACCCGCCTCAAGCAGGTGCAGGAAGAACTACGCCGGGCCAGCCTCGAGGCCCATTCCGCCAGCCAGGCCAAGAGCCGATTCCTGTCGAGCATGAGCCATGAGCTGCGCACGCCACTCAACGCCATTCATGGTTTCGCCCAGTTGATCGAGATCGAGACACAGGACAAACCCGATGCAGCGCAGGAGGCCGATTATGCCCACGAGATCGTCAATGCCAGCCGCCACCTGACCTCGCTGGTGGACGACATCCTCGATCTCTCCAGCATCGAGAGTCGGCGTCAGCAACTGCAGTTGCAGCCCATCGAGATCACCACCTTGCTCAATGGCTGTGCCGAGCTGGTGCAGCCGGAGGTGCAGCAGAGGCAGTTACAGCTCCAAGTGATGGCGCCGGACGAGCCTTCGCTCTACGTGCAGGGCGATCCGCGCCGAGTGCGGCAGATCCTGCTCAACCTGCTGTCCAACGCCATCAAGTACAACAGCCCGCAAGGCATGATCCGTATGGGCTACGAGGTGCGTGCCGCATGCGTGCGTCTATGGGTCGAGGACACCGGGCCGGGCTTGTCCGACGAGCAACTGGAGCAACTGTTCCAGCCCTTTCAGCGTCTTGGCCGGGAAAGCTCGAACATCCCCGGTAGTGGCATCGGCCTGGTGCTCTGCCGTGAGCTGGCCAGCCTGATGCAGGGTGAAGTCGGGGTGCAGAGTGAGGTGGGGATAGGCAGTCGCTTCTGGCTCGATCTACCCAGCGCGGCGCGGCCCGATGAACCCATGCTGGGAGAGAAACTGCAGCCGGCACGCTTTGCGCCCAGCTTGGTGCAGGTGCTCTGCGTCGAAGATCACCCGGCCTGTCAGCGCATATTGCAGGAGGCATTGCGCGAGTTCGCCGAAGTGCGTGGCGTGAGCTCGCGGCAGAGTGCTCTGGCTGAGCTGCAGGGCAGCGTGCCGGCACTGGTGCTGCTGGACATCGATCTGCCCGATGGCAGCGGGCTGGAGGTGCTCGACGCGATGCGCGCCGAACCGCGCCTGCGCGAGGTGCCGGTCATGGTGATCAGCGCGGTGGCCGATACTCGGCTGTTCGAGGACGCGATGGCGCGTGGCGCTTCGCTCTGCCTGAGCAAACCCGTGGATTTGCAGGCCGTGCGCCAGGCAGCTCTGGGGTTGATCTACAGCGGCTATTGAGCCGCCTTAGATCAGCGCTGCTGCAGACTGATGTGCAGGTTGCCCGTTGCTCCCTGTTCAGCATGGATCGCCACATCCAGAAAGCGTTCGATCACCCGCATGTTGCTGCTCAGGTGCTCGCTCATGCGTGGCGTGCTGAAGCTGCCACTGCCGGCCATGGCCAGTGGCAGCAGCAGTTGGTCGGCCAGGTGCTCGGCCACGGCCGCGCCGCTGTGCAGCCATTCCCGTACCTGATCCACGGCCTGATCGGCGACCTGCTCGGCGCGCACGCGGCTCTGGCCGAAGCTGCTGAATACCTCGGTGAGGTGCTCGCAGGCGATCTCCAACAGCAACACGTTGCCCGGGCCGATCTGCTTGTCCAGCCAGACACCTCGTAGCGCCTGTTCCGGCCACTTCAGGCGTTTGCCGACACGTTCCAGCTCGCGTTCTGCCACATGGCCAGGTACGTCGGCCACCAGGGCGGTGGCCTGTTGGCCGTGAATGGTGCCTGGGGCCTGCAGATGCAAGGGGCTCAGTTGCGAGGGCACGACCCGCAGGACGATGGCTCCGCCGCCGGCTGGCGCGAAGCCATGGCGTAGCAGTTCGATATGCACTTGCGCGCCCATGCGCTTCAACAAGGGCAGCCAGGCGCGTTCGAGAAACTCGAAAGGAGGCGCCATCGGGTTGTGGGTACCGCCGCTGATATGCACCTGGCTGGGCTGATCGGCTCGCAGCAGGGCTGGTAGCAACGTTTGCAGCACCAGGCTGCAACTGCCTGCCGTACCGATGGCGAAGTCATGGTTGCCGCCCCGAATCGCCCCAGGGGCGAAGCTCAGGCTTTGCGCACCGAGCTGTGCGCCTTCGACCTGAGCCGAGCTGATCTGCGCTGCGGCCATTACGGCCGTGAGGTGCTGGCGCAGCAAACCTGGACGGCTGCGTTTGGCGCGGATGTTGTGAATGCGAAACGGCTTGCCAGTGATCATCGACAGGCTTAGCGCGCTGCGCAGTATCTGGCCACCGCCGATGGCGCCGTCCAGTTCGATAAGATCCTTGTTCATCGTGTGAATCCTTGATCCTTCCCGCGCTCCGCGTGGGAATGCTCCTCGGTTGGTGGCCTGGGTTGAGCAGGTGAAGATCACCCTGGGTATCGCTGTGCTCGACCCAGGTTACGGGGCGCCTCAAGCGTAACCTTTGACCATCTCGCGCAGGTAGGCGTCGAGCAGGCCGTTGTCCGCTCGCGTGCGCGGCAGGCTCGGCACCGGCCGCTCCAACTGCGCCTCGATAAACGCGTGCAGGGCTGGGCGGCGCGGGCTGTAGGCAGACTCGTCGGCGCTGCGCTTGAGGGCCAGCAGCTCGTTCACTTCGGCCAGCAGCGCTGGGGCATCCACCGTCTGTAACAGCTCGGCGAAGGTCATCGGAGGCCGGCCACGGCCCTGGTCGATCCACAGCACGGCGAGCAGCGGGCGCAGTACGTAGAAGTACTTCTTGAAGCGCACCGTCTCGCCTTGCAGGTAGCCGCGAAAGTTCTTTTTGGCCATCGACAGGTAGTGGTTGCGTGCTGCCGGCGGGCTGTAGAACAGCTCGGCCAGTTCGCGCAGGCGCGCCGTCGCCTCATCCTCCTGGCGGTACACCAGGGGCGAGTCGAGCCACTCCAGTAGCGTCGGGTTGGATTTGCGCAACAGCCCGAGGGTCTTGCGCAGCTCCCAGCCGCTGACGTCCAGCTCGTCGTCCAGCGGTCGCTCGATCACGTCGCGCGGTGTGTCGACCTGGACGAACCAGTCGGGCTTTTCCACATAAACGAAGCGCACGTCGTAGTCGCTATTGGTCGAAGCGAAGCCCCAGGCGCGGCTGCCCGACTCGCAGGCATAGAGCACCTTGACGTTGTGCTCGCGCTCGACTCGTTCCAGTTCCGTCAGTACCCGCGCGCGCATAGCGTCGCTGAGCGGGTGGCGTTGTTGCATGTCCATGTTTTTTATCCTTGTTCAGTCTGTCGCGCTGGCGGCCAGAGCAGACAATGTCCGGCGACGTGGGTTGTACAGGGTGAGGCACCAGATGCCCCACCATTCCTTGCCGTCCTCGAAGTAGTCGCTCCACGTGCTGCGCTGCGGCTCTGCGTCTGCATTGCCGACCCAGTCGAGCACCTGCATGCCTTCTTCCGGATACAGCCGTAGCATTTGCAGCCATTCGCGAAAATCCGCCACTTGCAATTGGGTGCCGTAGGGCGGGTCGCGGAAGGCGCGGCACAGCAGGCCTTCCTCGCTGGATAGCTCCCGAATGGCACCGGTCGTGAGCGGCTGAGAGCTTGCTTTAGTCAGGTCGGTAGTCCATTCGGGCCAGTGGCAGTTTGCATGGCGGGCATCCTGGGCAATCACCTTCTGCTGCCAGATTCGTGCGTGCTCTTGAATGCTTTCAAACAGCAACTCCAAGGCCTGCCGATGTTCTGCCTCTCCAGGCATGGTGCTCGGGTCGAGCGTCATCACCACGAAGTCGAACACGCAGCCCGCCGCTTCCAGGCGGGTGCGCAGTTCGTCGAGTCGTTGGCTTTGCATGGGTTGCAGCATGGCTTCCCCTCATCCTTTCACGCACACCACCTGACGCAGGGTGTGCATCACTTCCACCAGCTCGCGCTGGGCGTCCATGACCTGGTCGATGTCCTTGTAGGCCATCGGGATTTCGTCGATCACGTCGGCGTCCTTGCGGCATTCGACGTGGGCGGTGGCCTTGATCTGGTCGTCCACGGTGAACAGCTTCTTGGCCTTGGTGCGACTCATGGTGCGCCCGGCGCCGTGGCTGCAGGAGCAGAACGCTTCCTCGTTACCCAGGCCGCGCACGATATAGCTCTTGGCGCCCATGGAGCCGGGGATGATGCCCAGCTCGCCCTTCTTCGCCGACACCGCACCTTTACGGGTTACCAGCACCTCTTCACCGAAGTGGCGCTCCTTCTGCACGTAGTTGTGGTGGCAGTTCACTGCCTCCAGGGCAACCTCGAACGGCTTGGCGATCACCCCGCGCGCTGCTGCGATCACCGCGTGCATCATCAGCGCGCGGTTCTGCTTGGCGAAATCCTGCGCCCAGCCCACCGCTTCCACGTAGTCGGCGAAGTGCTGGCTGCCTTCCTCGAAGTAGGCCAGGTCGCGGTGCGGCAGATTGGCGATATGTTGGCGCATATCGGCCTGGGCCAGTTCGATGAACAGGTTGCCGATGGCGTTACCCACACCGCGTGATCCGCTGTGCAGCATGAACCAGACACGGTTCGCTTCGTCCAGGCACACCTCGATGAAGTGGTTGCCTGTTCCCAGGGTTCCCAGGTGCTTGCGATTGTTGGTCTTCTCCAGTCGCGGGTACTTGTCGGTGATCGCCTTGAAGCGGTCACTCAGCGCCGACCAGGCATGGTCAGCCTGCTCCGGCACGTTTTCCCAGGCGCCACGGTCGCGGCCACCGCGAGTGGTGCTGCGCCCATGGGGCACGGCTTTCTCGATGGCGGCGCGCAGTCCTGCCAGGTTATCCGGTAGGTCGTGGGCCATCAGCGAGGTACGCGCGGCGATCATGCCGCAACCGATATCCACCCCGACCGCTGCCGGGATGATCGCGCCCACCGTGGGAATCACGCTGCCGATGGTCGAACCCTTACCCAGGTGCACGTCCGGCATCACCGCCAGGTGCTTGAAGATGAAGGGCATCTTCGCGGTGTTCATCAACTGCTGCTTGGCGTCTTCCTCGACCGGAACGCCTTGCGTCCACAGCTTGATAGGCTTGCCGTTGGCGACTTCCAGCAGGTTGTAGGTCTTGGTTTGCATCATCATTCACTCGTATTCGGGCTGGCCGAACCAGCGGTTTCGTGCGGCGACAATCTGTGGTGAAACATGCGCGATGCTCTATCCAGTTGAGCTACCCGTTGCCGGGGCGGGAGTTGAACCCGCAACCTTCACGTCCTGTAGTTCCACCGGCATTCGCCGGGTCAATCGAAAAAGTGGAGGCAGGCCTCCGTGCAGCGACGAGGTGATGGGCACATTTGCTCTACCGACTGAGCTACAGCCTTGCGGCTGGCGGGACTCGAACCCGCGACCCAATGTGGTACCCGTGGCATTCGCTGCCGGCCCACCGTGGCGGGCCAAAAAAGATGCGACGACAAAGAGTGGTGAAACTCGCGCTCTGCCATTGAGCTACGGCCCCCCAGTGATGGAGCCGACGGGATTTGAACCCGCAACCTCGATCTTAAAAGGATGTAGTTCCACCGGCATTCGTCGCAAAACTCTGAATCAGGTGGCACGACAAGAGAAGTGACTGTTCCGTGTTGCCACGGGCCGGTATCGAAACCGGCTAGATCCATGTACAGCCACTGGCATTCGTGCCTTCGCGCGCAGTCGACAAGTTCGTGATGAGACGTCTTGGATGTAGTCCCATCGGCATTCGAGTGCGCTCGAAATCGTTGATCCGTGCGCCCAGCCCTCATTGGCCAGGCGCGTTTTCATATCTCCATCTTCTCGATGGCGTCGACCCAGTGACCGGCGCCGAAGCGGCCGCTGGCAAACTGCGCCAGCACATCGAACACCGCGTCGCTGAAGCCGCCGACATTCAGGATGTCCGCACGGTCCGGCGCTTGTGTGGTGCCGTAGGGTTGCAGGTCGATGCAGATCAGCCGCGCTTGCGGGTTGATGTGCTTGATCCGCTCCCACTGCCGCAGGGTTTCGCTGGCACCGTGGCGGCGGGCGTCGATCCAGGATTCGTTATCGGAAACCAGAATCAGCGTGTCCACCTTGGCCTTGGCGTCCGCTAACTGCTTGAGCGGGGCCGAGCAACTGGTGCCGCCGCCACCCACTGCTGCCAGCCGCGAAGCATTGCTCATCACGCTGTCACGCGGGTTGAGCGCCACCTTCACCACCTTGTTCTCGAACGGCAGCACCTGAGCACGCGGTTGCTTGCGCAGGATGGCCGCCGCCACCAGCGTCGCCACATCGATGCAGCGCACTGCCGTGGTCGCACCCTGGCGGTAACCGGTCACCGGGCTGTGCATCGAGCCGGACACGTCAGGGCACACCACCACATTACCGCTGAGCGCTGGCACATTGGTCAGCGACAGCTCCAGGGCGTCCTGCAGCGCTTCGCGCACCACCATTGGCACGCTCTCGCCAGCCATGCGGTAGACCGACAGCAACTGGTAGGGGTAAACCCGTGCCTTGGCTATCGCCGCGCCATCGGCCAGACGCTGCGCGACCTGCTCTGCGCAGCCGGCGACCTCGAATGCGCCGTGGCGCAGCAAGGTGTTGAGGTTCATGCGCAGCGCCTGCCAGCCCATGCGACCCGCCAGCTCCGCCCATTGCGCAGCGCTCAGCGTCTCGTTGCCGAGCAACTGGAACGGCACGTCCGGCAGCTCGCTGCTGGCACCGCTGCGAAACGCCAGCAGGGCGCGGGTCAGCGGCGGCAGGGCGGCGGCATCGGCCGGCTTGCCGATCAGCCAGGCGAAGAAGGCTTCGCGCCAGGCCTCGTTCGGCTTGGGGTGAGCCATCTTCACCACATCCGCCAGCGACGGCTGGTTGCCTATCGCAGCCTGCAGCAGTTGACGCTCGCTGGCGCTGTTCAGCCAGTTCTGCACCAGGCGCTTGGGCTGCGAGCCGAGCGATTTGCGACCGATCACACCGCTGCGCAGGATCTGCACGAAGGTGCGCAGCATCTTGCCGTTATCCACCACTTCGGCAAACAACGTCGGTACCAGACTCGAACGCTGCGCGGCCAGGGCTGCCAGCAACAGGGCCGGCATGTCCTTCATGTGGCCTTTCTTGCGGGCATATACCGCGGCCTTGGCCACGTAGCGGGCGTCCAGTTCGGCGACCAGCTTCAGCACCTCGGCCAACTGGGTTTCAGCATCGGCGTAGTAGGTGTTGTTCAGGCAACCGGTCACGGCCAACTGAGCCAGCTTGTGCTTGGGCTTGTAGGCATAGGCCGGCGCTTGCTGGTTGTTCAGCGTGTCGCTGGCCGGTAGCTGGGCTTCGCGGGTATTGAACAGTTTGAAGTTGGCCATCTTGGCATCTCGCTGTGTTGTCCGTCGTTGCCAGAACTACTGCAGCGGCTGTGCCAGCTTTCTGTTTTTGAGTGATATTTTTTATAAATATATGATTTATATTGGATTTATTTCTAATCGTGGTTCTCTTTCATACTTTCTAAAAAAGTAGGGTTAGACTTTTATTATCTGTTTGGATCGTGATTTATCTTTATGGATAATGTGCGTCCTGCTCAGGAGGATCGTACATGGCCCGCAAACGCACCGTCGCCATCGGTTTCATCGGCACCACCCTGGATCGGGTTGGCAAGGGCGCCAATCGCTGGAACAAATGGCGGCCCAGCATCGGCCTGTGCCAGCAGCAGGATTTGCTGATCGATCGTCTGGAGCTGATCCACGGCACCGACGGCCGTGACATCAGCCTGGCCGAACGCATCCGTGCCGATATCGAGCAGATTTCCCCGGAAACCGAGGTGCGCTTGCAGCAGATGCAACTGCGCAACCCCTGGGATTTCGAGGAGGTCTACGGTGCCCTGCATGACTTCACCAGTGGTTACGCCTTCGATACCGAACACGAGGACTACTTGGTGCACATCACCACCGGTACCCACGTGGCGCAGATCTGCTGGTTCCTGCTCACCGAGGCACGTTACCTGCCCGCGCGGCTGATACAGACTTCACCCACGCGCAGGCGCGCCGAGGTGGATCCGGTCACGGGCACCTATGCCTTGATCGACCTTGACCTGTCGCGCTACGACCGCATCGCCACCCGATTCCAGCATGAGCGGCTGGAGGGCCTGGCATTTCTCAAGTCCGGCATCGCCACGCGCAACGCGGCGTTCAACCGCTCCATCGAGCAGATCGAGCGGGTTGCCGTGCGTTCCTCCGCACCCATGTTGCTGATCGGCCCCACGGGGGCCGGCAAATCGTTCCTGGCCCGGCGCGTGTATGAGCTCAAGCGCAGTCGTCATCTGGTCGAGGGGCGTTTCGTCGAGGTCAACTGCGCCACCTTGCGTGGCGACGGCGCCATGTCGGCACTGTTCGGTCATACCAAGGGCGCTTTCACTGGCGCGCAGAATGCCCGTGACGGCCTGCTGCGCGCGGCCGATGGCGGCATGCTGTTTCTCGACGAGATCGGCGAGCTAGGCCTGGACGAGCAGGCCATGCTGCTCAAGGCCATCGAGGAAAAACGCTTCTTCCCCCTGGGGGCGGACAAGGAGGTCAGCAGCGACTTTCTGCTGGTCGCTGGTACCCACCGCGACCTGCGTGCGCGGGTGGCCGAAGGGTTGTTCCGTGAAGACCTTTACGCGCGGATCAATCTTTGGACATTCGAGCTGCCGGGCCTGGCCAGGCGGCGTGAGGACATCGAGCCGAACATCGATTTCGAGCTGGAGCGCCACGCCCGCGAGCAGGGGCGCATGGTGCGCTTCAACCTGGAGGCGCGGCGCCGCTACCTGGCCTTTGCCAGCTCCGGCGAGGCCGCCTGGCAGGGTAATTTTCGCGAGCTATCGGCCTCGATCACGCGCATGGCGACCCTGGCCGACAGCGGCCGTATCGACGAAGCCCAGGTGCAGGAAGAGATCGAACGCCTGCGTCGGGCCTGGGGGCAGGTGAACGAGGATGACGAGGTAAAGGCTCTGCTGGGCGAGGCAGCCGAAACGCTGGATCTGTTCGACCGTCTGCAATTGCAAGCGGTGCTCGCGGTGTGTCGCCAGGCCGATAGCCTGTCCGACGCCGGGCGCCGTCTGTATCAGGTATCACGCCTGTCCAAGGCGCAGCCCAACGATGCCGACCGCCTGCGCAAGTACCTGGCGCGCTTCGGTCTGGATTGGCAGGCGCTGCATCAGTAGTGATACCAGCGCAGCTCCAGTTTCACTTCGTTGACCGGGCTGGCCAGTTGGCTGAATTCGCGTTGGGCGCTCAGGCGCAGGCCGAGGTTGCGTGACACTTCCCATTGCTGGTTGAGCGACAGGCGCCGGCGTATTTCGCCGTTGTGGAAGTAGTCGCCCGCCGCCTCCAGGGTCATGTTGCCCAGCGGGTTGCGCCAGAGCAGGCCGGTGTTGAAGCCCAGGGCGGGGGAAACGACGGCGGCGAAGTCTTCGTTGTATTCCAGCCGTGCGGTGCCCATGGCGAAGCCGAGCAGGTGGTCGCTGAGTTGCCAACTGGCCCCGGCACCGCCGCTGATGTGCGCCACCAGTGGTGTTTCGCCATCCTTGCCGAGCACCCGTTCCAGGCCGCCGCCAACCTGCCAGGAGAGCGGCTGCAGCAGGGCGTTGCGCGGCGTCAGCGAGCGGATGTTGGCCAGATCCAGGCGCTGCAGTTGCCAATGGTTGTTTTCGTACTGGCGCAGCTTGATCTGGAGAATCTCGATCTGTGCGCCGAGGGGGAAGCCGTCGAGGTTGTCGTTGAGGTCGTGGTAGGCCATGCGCAGGCCGTACTCGGCGAAGGCGCGGTCGTCGCGGCTGCCGCCAGCCAGTTGCCAGGTGCGTGACTGGTGGCCTTCCTCTGGCAGTGGCGGGCGCTCTATGTCCAGTGCTGGCGGCGGGTTGCGGCTGATCGCGCCGAGCAACTGGAAGCTGCGCTGTGCGGTGACGCTGCGTTCGTTGTCGTTGGCGTGGTAGCGCACCAGGCGGAAGGCGGCGTCCTGGATCAGCGCGCGGCGCTCGCTGGGCAGGGCGGTGAACGCGGCATCGTGCAACTGCGCCGGGTCTTCGCTCAGGCGCAATACCCAGGCCTGCTCGTCGGCATCCAGCGGCTCGGCGCGGGCCATTAGTTCACGCTCGCGCGAGGGGCGGTAGTC
Source organism: Pseudomonas sp. GOM7 (assembly GCF_026723825.1). Lineage (NCBI taxonomy): Bacteria > Pseudomonadati > Pseudomonadota > Gammaproteobacteria > Pseudomonadales > Pseudomonadaceae > Pseudomonas > Pseudomonas sp. GOM7. Next base: position 1,263,815 of record NZ_CP113519.1, read on the forward strand.
GATGCGCTCGATCAGCCCAGCATCCTTCACCGCGCGCACGGTATCGGTGGGGATGGCGGTGAGTGGGAAGTGCTCGGTCAGCTCGATGCCGGGGCGGGCGATCTCCAGCAGCTCCAGTAGGCGGTAGGAGCAGTTCTCGTCGAAGAAGAAGTAGTCGAAGCGGATCTGCTTGAGCTCCCATACGTGCTCGACCATGCGTGCCGTCTCTTCCGGCGTCAGGTTCAGGCGGTATTCCCACAGGTCGCGGTTTTCCAGGCGGCTGTATTCGCTGAGCTTGTCATGGTAGGGCACCAGGGCGAACAGGCCCGGGTAGCCACCCATCAGGCCACGCCAGGCGTAGAGGATGCTGTTGTCGTTGCCTTCGATAAAGGCGCCGAAGTTCAGCGCGTAGCTCAGTAGCGCGGTGTTGTGGCTGTCGATATCGGGCTGGTCGATGCGCAGCAGGGTATGGCCGAACATCGACGAGGGGCTGTTCAGGTAGGCGGCCGGGAATACCAGCACCGTGCTGTGCGGGTTGATGTCGGTGATCCAGCGGCGGTATTCGGCGCAATCCGGGATCGGCAGGTCATTGAGCTGCAGTTGCGCCTTGAGCCAACGGGTACGCGCCGGGTAGATGCACTGCGGGTGGCGGTCACCCAGGTCGGCGGGTTGGTACAGCGCCTTCAGCGTGGCCTGGAGTTCGGCGGCCGGGTCATGGGCACCGTCTTCGGCGAGAAAGAAATCATCGTCGTCGACATAGCTGCGCCAGCCGCCGAGCTTGCCGGTTTCATAGTGGCCGAGGGCGATCCAGTAGGGGTCGTCGGCGAGTTGTTCCAGCGTGGCGGCGTGCAGGGGAAGGCTGAGGCTCAGGGCGAGGACGGTGACTATCCGTTTCAAGGTCGCTGTTCTTCTGTCTTGTGGCGATGGGCGAGCTTTGGCCAGTGGCGTGCCGGGTGTCAAGGCAGTGCAGCGGGGGATTTTCTGCAAGTACTGATCGGCGTCAGTCATGCACCTTGCGCGGCGCAGCACACTGGGTACCCGTTTATCCAAGGAGATCGCTCATGGCTCACCGTGATGTGTTGGATGCGCTGTTCCGTGACTATGCCACCCGCGCCGAGGCGATTCGCCGCGACCTGGCGCGCAGCCATTCGGCGGATTTCGCCGAACAGGCGCAGCAGCGGCAAAACGACGAGGTGCTCGAAGCCCTGCTGGCCGAGGCCGAACATGGCCTGCTGCTGGTGCAGCAGGCGCAGCAGCGCCTGGCCGATGGGCGCTACGGGCAGTGCCTGTGCTGCGGCGAGCCGATCGAGGCGGCGCGTCTGGCGGCCATGCCGGTCGCGCAATATTGCCTGAGCTGCGCGCAGTTCAACTGAGCGGCTGCGTGACCTCCTGCAGCAGGCGCCGGGCAGCCGAGTCGGCGGCATCGATGTAAGGTTGCAGAACGCTGGCAGCCCCCGCGCGGTTGAAGGCTTCCAGATCCCCCTCGCGAAAGGCGCTGAGGGTTACGCTGCCACGAAAGCCGGCGTGGCGCGCGGCGCGCAGCAGCAGGGCGTTGACCTCGCGCTGGGGGATGGTGCTGACCAGCGCGCGGGCCTGTTGCAGCGGCAGGTGGGCGATGAAGTCGGCGTCCTCGGCGTCGCCGTAGCACACGCCCAGCCCGGCCTGGCGGGAGCTGGCCAGGGCCTGTGGGTCGAAGTCCACGCCCAGCACGCGCAGGCCACCCTCCTGCAGACGCAGCGCCAATTGCCGGCCGTAGCGCCCCAGGCCGTAGACGATGACTTCCGGCTGCGTCTGGCTGGGGGCGTTGTCTTCGGCATTCTCGCGGTGGGCGACGCGCCGCTCGAAGATGCCGAGCCAGGGCGAAAGGCGCTCGAACAGCGGCTGCGAGTAGAGAATCAGGTAGGTGGACAGGGTGATGGTGATGATGCCTACCAGGGTCGTCAGCCCCAGTACCGCACCGCCGACGTGGCCCAGGCTGATGCCCATGGCGACGAAGATGATGGAGAACTCGCTGATCTGCGCCACCGTCAGCCCGGCCATGAAGCCGGTGCGCTTGCGATAACCCATTGCGCCCATGATGGCCATGACGATCAGCGGGTTGCCGATCAGCACGAACAGCGACAGCAGCACGGCGCTGCCGATCTGTTGGTGCAGGTAGGAAAAGTCCAGTTGAATGCCCAGGTGCAGGAAGAAGAACAGCAGGAGAAAGTCGCGCAGGCTGCTCAGACGGCTGGCGATGGCCTCGCGTAGGGGCGTGGAGGCCAGGCAGAAACCAGCGATGAAGGCCCCCAGCTCCTTGGACAGGCCCAGCGCCTCGGCACCACCGGCCAGCAGCGTGCCCCAGGCCACCGCCACCAGCATCAGCAACTCCGGCGAGCGGGCCATGGAGGCCAGCAGACGCGGCAGGGCGAAGCGCACCAACAAGAGCAGCAGCAAGCTGGCCAGCAAGGCGCCGATCAGCGTCAGTGGTGACAGCCCAGGCTTGCCATTGGCCGGCTGGTACAGGCTGATCACCAGCATGGCCAGCACCACGGCGATGTCCTGCACGATGAGAAAACCCATGGCGATGCGCCCGTGCAGGGAGTCGATCTCGCCTTTGTCCGAGAGCAGCTTGACGACGATGATGGTGCTGGAGAAAGTCAGCGCGACGGCCACGTAGCCGGCGCTCATCCAGTCCAGGCCGAGCAGGCGGCACAGCAGCAGGCCGAACAGTATGGTGAAGCTCAGTTGCCCCAAGCCAGTGGCCAGGGCGACGCTGCCCAGGGTGCGCACCAACTGCATGTCCAGCTTGAGGCCGACGACGAACAGCAGCACGGTGATGCCGATTTCCGCCAGCAGGCTGATCGAGCTGTGATCGCCCGACAGATTCATCACTGCCGGCCCGGCGAGGATGCCCACCAGGATGTAGGCGATGATCAGGGGTTGGCGCAACCTCACGGCGAGCATGCCCAGCACGGCGGACAGGCTGAGCAGGGCGGCAATTTCCTGGAAGGCACTCATGGGCAGGTCTCCTGGCGCTGGGGCTGCCTGTGATGGGTGCAGGCTCGATGGCGGATCGCCTGGCAGATTATCCCAGCCCCGATTTTGTGCATTGCCGTGAATCAAGCCTTGATCCTGTCGGCGACCCAGGCCCAGAATCAGCCCATGTTTTGCGGAACACTCCGCCCGCTAGTAAGGATCGCCAATGTCCAAGCGTAGCCTCGATGCACTGCGCCTTGCCCCCGAATCACTGACCCGCCCCTTCGCCCCCGAGCAGTTCAACTTCACCAGCACCGATGAACTCGAACCCTTCCGCGGCGTCCTGGGCCAGTCCCGTGCCGTGGAGGCGCTGCAGTTCGGTGTGGCCATGCCGCGCCCCGGTTATAACGTGTTCGTCATGGGCGAACCCGGCACCGGGCGCTTCTCCTTCGTCCAGCGTTACCTCAAGGCCGAAGCCAAGCGCATGGCCACGCCGGCCGACCGGGTGTACGTCAATCACTTCGACGAGCCGCGTGAGCCGCGTGCCCTGGAGCTGCCCGCCGGCACGGCAGGTGAGTTCATCGCCGATATCAACCAGTTGATCGACAACCTGCTGGCCACCTTCCCGGCGGTGTTCGAGACGCCCACCTATCAGCAGAAGAAGAGTGCCATCGACCGCGCCTTCAACAAGCGCTACGACCAGGCGCTGGACGTGATCGAGCGTCTGTCGCTGGAGAAGGGCATCGCTCTGTACCGCGACAGCACCAACATCGCCTTCACCCCCATGGCCGATGGCAAGGCGCTGGACGAGGCCGAATTCGCCCAGTTGCCGGAGGCCGAGCGCGAGCGCTTCCATGCCGATATCGCCGCTCTGGAGGAGCGCCTGAACGAAGAACTGGCCAGCCTGCCGCAGTGGAAGCGCGAGTCGAGCAACCAGTTGCGTCAGCTCAACGAGGAAACCATCACTGTCGCCCTGCAGCCGCTGCTGGCGCCGCTGTCGGAGAAGTACGCGGAGAACGCCGGCGTCTGCGCCTACCTACAGGCCATGCAGGTCAACCTGCTGAAAACCGTGGTCGAGCAACTGGTGGACGTGGACAAGGCCGACCCGCAACTGCGCAAGTTGCTGGAGGAGATCTACTGCCCGAGCCTGGTGGTCGGCCACCACGCCAACGGCGGCGCGCCGGTGGTGTTCGAGCCGCACCCGACCTACGACAACCTGTTCGGCCGTATCGAATACAACTCCGACCAGGGCGCGCTGTACACCAGCTACCGGCAGTTGCGCCCCGGCGCGCTGCACCGGGCCAACGGCGGCTACCTGGTGGTGGAGGCGGAAAAACTGCTCGGCGAGCCCTTCGTCTGGGAAGCACTCAAGCGCGCCCTGCATTCGCGCCAGTTGAAGATGGAATCGCCCCTGGGCGATCTTGGTCGCATCGCCACCGTCACCCTCAACCCGCAGGTCATCCCGCTGCAGCTCAAGGTCATCATCATCGGCTCACGCCAGCTCTATTACGCGCTGCAGGACGCCGATCCGGACTTCCAGGAGATGTTCCGCGTACTGGTGGACTTCGACGAGGATATCCCGCTGGCCGAGGAAAGCCTGGAGCAGTTCGCCCAGTTGATGAAGACGCGCACCTCGGAAGAGGGCCTGGCGCCGCTAACCGGTGCCGCCGTGGCACGTCTGGCCACCTACAGTGCGCGCCTGGCCGAGCATCAGGGGCGGCTGTCGGCACGCATCGGCGACCTGTTCCAACTGGTCAGCGAGGCCGATTTCATTCGCCAGCTCGCCGGCGAGCCCATCACCGATGCCGGCCATATCGAGCGCGCGCTCAAGGCCAAGGCCACCCGTACTGGCCGTGTGTCGGCACGGATCATCGATGACATGCTGGCCGGGATCATCCTCATCGATACCAGCGGCGCTGCCGTCGGCAAGTGCAATGGCCTCACCGTGCTGGAGGTGGGCGACTCCGCCTTCGGCGTGCCAGCGCGGATTTCCGCCACCGTCTATCCGGGCGGCAGCGGCATCGTCGACATCGAGCGTGAGGTCAGCCTCGGCCAGCCGATTCACTCCAAGGGCGTGATGATCCTCACCGGCTTTCTCGGCAGTCGTTACGCCCAGGAATTCCCCCTGGAGATTTCCGCCAGCATCGCCCTGGAGCAATCCTACGGTTACGTCGATGGCGACAGCGCCTCGCTCGGCGAGGTGTGCACGCTGATCTCGGCGTTGTCGCGCACGCCGCTCAAGCAGTGCTTCGCCATCACCGGCTCGATCAACCAGTTCGGCGAGGTGCAGGCGGTCGGCGGGGTCAACGAGAAGATCGAAGGCTTCTTCCGCCTGTGCGAGGCACGCGGCCTGACCGGAGAGCAAGGGGCGATCATCCCGCACTCCAACGTCGCCAACCTGATGCTCGACGAGCGTGTTTTGCAGGCGGTGAGGGCAGGGCTGTTCAACGTCTATGCCGTGCGTCATGTCGACGAAGCGCTGAGCCTGCTGGTGGGCGAGCCGGCCGGGCACCCGGACGAAAAAGGGCGTTTCCCCAAGGGCAGCATCAACGCCCGCGTGGTCGAACGCCTGCGCGAGATCGCCGAAATCGGCCTGGAGGAGGAGAGCAAACCAGCCGAAATCAAGGATAAGGCTGCCGAGGCGAGCAAACCGGCCCGCGCTCCGCGTCGCAAGAAAGCCGATGACGAGGCGACGAACTGATCAGTTCTTGCACGGCTGTCCCTGACCCGCAGGGGTAGCCGCACGGCGCCCGTTGCACACTTGTCATCAACAGAGTTATCCACAGCTTGCGTGGATAACTTTGGCTTTCCAGTTCGGGCATTCGGGGTGTAGGCTGATGCTTGGTTCTTGCGAGGGACAGCCGCCATGTCGCGCAGCCTCTGCCTTACTCGTCAATGCCTGGGACTCGTGACCCGCATCGAGTGCTCGATTCGCCCATTGGCCGGGGACAGTGGGCGCTGGACGTTGATCTGTGCGGCGGGTATGTCTGCCGCGCAACCCTCCGCCATCAAGGCGCAAGGCCCATTCTACGGGCCTCAGGCCGCTGAAGAGGTGCTTGCGGCCATCGTCGAGAGCCTGGCCGTGCAAGGTTATGAAAAGTGCGACGAACTGCCGATCTGGAGCCTGCACATCCAGGCTGAATTGCGTCGCCTCAATGACGCACAGCGTCGCTACCCTGGGCAGTATCGCTTCCGCCCGGATACCGACGGGCAGAGCTGAATTGCCCCCGCCCAGGTCTTGTCGGCCAGTACGAGCGGCATTCTGGCCACAAGGTTATCCACAATATCTCGCTGTGCTTTGTATGCCCGGCGCCGCTGGTTATACTCGCCGCCGTTTTTGCCATCTTCAGTGAGCCCCCATGGAACGCTTCGTTGAAAACGTGATGTATGCCTCGCGCTGGCTGCTGGCACCCATCTACTTCGGTTTGTCGCTGGCAGTGCTGGCGCTTTCGGTAAAATTCTTTCAAGAGCTCTATCACATCCTGCCGCAGATCTTTTCCCTTGCCGAAGCGGATGTGATCCTCAAGTTGTTGTCGCTGATCGATATGGCGCTGGTCGGTGGCTTGCTGGTGATGGTGATGCTCTCGGGCTACGAGAATTTCGTTTCCCGCCTGGATATTCATGAGGACACCGAGAAGCTTAGTTGGCTCGGCAAGATGGATTCCAGCTCACTGAAGATGAAAGTGGCGGCCTCCATCGTGGCGATTTCCTCCATTCATCTGCTCAAGGTGTTCATGGACGCCAAGAGCTACGATCTGCAATACCTCAAGTGGTACGTCATCATCCACCTGACCTTCGTTGGCTCCGCTTTCGCCATGGGCTATCTGGACAAGCTGACCAAGCACGACAACTGATCCGCCCGCCGCGCTTCACCGCCGCCCGTCCGTTGCAAAACGGACGGGCGGTTTCGTTTGGGCCTTGTGCTTTTGTTTTGCTGTACAAGAATTGTTTTTGTATAGGTTTTTGTATAGTTTTCGCGAAAACGAGGATATGCCATGAAGCTCAATGACCTTTCCACCCACGCCCAGGCCGGACGCATCGGTGAACTCAACCTGATCTCCCTGGAGGGCGGCATCTACCTGCTCGAGGCACGTATGGATGGCCATCCTCATCCGATTCGCGATGAGCAGGGCAGCATGCTCAATCTGCGCTCGGTCGAACATGCCCGCGACCTGTTGCAGGAGATGCCAGTAATGCCATTCTTTCTGGTGCACAGTTCGGTGCATGACGAGATGTGCGGCATGCCATCGGCTGACAACAGCCTGCGTGTGCCCATCGCCTTTCGTTCCGGTTGGTGACGGCCAAAGTGAGCGTGCGCCGCCTGATCCTGGTGCTGGGTGACCAGCTCACCCTTGGGCTCGGCGCGTTGCACGACGTTGATCCACAGCGTGATCGCATCCTGCTGGCCGAGGTGATGGAGGAGGCCAGCCATGTGCCCCATCACCCCAAGAAGATCGCCTTCATCTTCAGCGCCATGCGGCACTTCGCCGAGGCCCTGCGCGGGCAGGGCCTGCAGGTGCACTACGTGAAGCTGGACGATCCTGCCAACAGCGGCTCGCTGCCCGGTGAGTTGCAACGCTGGACGCAGCAGTTGAATCCGGCCGAGGTACATCTGACCGAGTGTGGCGATTGGCGCCTGGAACAGGCGCTACGCCATTGCGGCGTGCCGATTCACTGGCACCCGGACACACGCTTTCTCTGCTCGCGCGAGACCTTCGCCGCCTGGGCGCAGGGGCGCAAGCAATTGCGCATGGAGTTCTTCTACCGCGAGATGCGCCGCGTCAGCGGCCTGCTGCTGAACCCGGACGGCAGCCCCGAGGGCGGTGCCTGGAACTTCGATGCCGACAACCGCAAGGCATTACCCAAAGGCGTGCGGCCGCCGCCACCGTTGCAGATCGAGCCGGATGGCATCAGCCGTGAGGTGCTGGAGCTGGTGGCGCAGCGCTTCGCCCATCACTACGGTCGTCTGGACGGCTTCGACTACCCGGTGACCGCCGAGCAGGCCGAACGCCTGTGGCAGCATTTTCTCGCTCATGGCCTGGCCGACTTCGGCGATTACCAGGACGCCATGGCCGATGACGAACCCTTTCTCTTCCATTCACGCATCAGCGCCGCGCTGAACATCGGCTTACTCGACATGCGCAGGCTGTGCAGCGAGGTGCAGGCGGCCTATCGTGCGGGCGAGGTGCCGTTGAATGCTGCCGAAGGCTTCATCCGTCAGTTGATCGGCTGGCGCGAGTACGTGCGCGGTATCTACTGGCTGCGCATGCCGGAGTATGCCGAGGGCAACACCTTCAGCAATTCGCGGGCATTGCCGGAGTTCTACTGGACAGGTAACACGCGCATGAACTGCATGCGCCAGGCCGTCGGTCAGACCCTGGAATATGCCTACGCCCACCATATCCAGCGGCTGATGGTCACCGGCAACTTCGCCCTGCTCGCCGGTATCGCGCCCAAGGCCATCTGCGACTGGTACCTGGCCGTATACATGGATGCCTTCGACTGGGTCGAGCTGCCCAACACCCTGGGTATGGTGATGCACGCCGACGGCGGCTACCTGGGCTCCAAGCCCTATTGCGCCAGCGGGCAGTACATCAAGCGCATGTCCAACCATTGCCAGGGCTGCAGCTACAAGGTGGGTGAGAGCACCGGCGACTCCGCCTGCCCGTTCAATGCGTTGTACTGGCACTTCCTCATGCGCCATCGCGAGCGCCTGGAGCGCAACCCGCGCATCGGCATGGTCTACCGTAACCTGGCGCGCATGAGCGAGGCCAAGCAGCAGGCGTTGTGGAACTGGGGCGAGCGCCTGCTGGCCCGGCTCGATGCCGGACAGAGGCTATGAAGAAGAGCCAGTTGCCGGTGAAGACCTGCCTGGTCTGCGGCCTGCCGTTCACCTGGCGCAAGAAGTGGGCACGTTGTTGGGAGGAAGTGCGCTATTGCTCCGAGCGTTGTCGACGGGGGCGCAACGCCCTGTAGATACGGGTTGTCGCCGCTGAAGCGCCTCCCACGGAATCTGCTGTGGGAGGGGCTTTAGCCGCGACGGGCAAGGCACGCAGGCATGACCCTGCGCCCGGCTTCTGTGCTAGTCTGGCCGGCCTTTTTGCAGCCCCTAGCGGAGCCTTTTCATGTCCGAATTCACCTTCAGCCCCGATCTGTCCTCCGACGAGGGCCGCGTCAGCTACGGCATCGGCCGCCAGCTCGGTGGTCAACTGCGCGATAACCCGCCACCGGGCGTCGACCTGCAGGCCATCCTCGCCGGTCTGACCGATGCCTTCACTGGCCAGGCCAGCCGCGTTTCCGAGGCTGAACTGGGCGCCAGCTTCAAGGTCATCCGCGAAATCATGCAGGCCGAGGCCGCTGCCAAGGCCGAAGCCGCTGCGGGCGAAGGCCGCGCCTACCTGGCCGAGAATGCCAAGCGTGAAGGCGTGACCGTGCTGCCGTCCGGCCTGCAGTACGAAGTGCTGGTGGCGGGCGAGGGCAGCAAGCCCTCGGCGGACGACCAGGTGCGTACCCACTACCACGGCACCCTGATCGACGGCACCGTGTTCGACAGCTCCTACGAGCGCGGCCAGCCGGCGGAATTCCCGGTTGGCGGCGTGATCCCAGGCTGGGTCGAGGCCCTGCAACTGATGGGCACCGGCAGCAAGTGGCGCCTGCACGTGCCGAGCGAGCTGGCCTACGGCGCCCAGGGTGTTGGCAGCATCCCGCCGCACAGCGTGCTGGTGTTTGATGTCGAGCTGCTCGACATCCTGTAAGCCTTGAGCAGCTGGCCGTTGCTTCGGTGCGCACAGCGCACCCTACATGGCAGCCTGATCCAACGAAACGGGGCGCCCTGGTAACAGGGCGCCCCGTTTGTGTTTGCGCACCGAACAATTGCACACGCTGTTCTTGTACACCCTGGCGACGGTGGACGGGTGAAGCGTCGTCCACCCTACGATCGAGCGGCCCTCTGCATGGCAGGGGGGCCGCTTCGTTTCAGGACGGGCGCAAGGCCCGTGCATAGCAGAACAGGAACAGGCTGCGCACCAGCTCCTTGAGCACGCCGGGTTCGCAGGAGTTGAGTTCGTGCAGATCCAGGTCGCCCTGGTCGCGCAGCTCGTCCAGCGCGTCTTCTTCCAGCACAGCGCAGACTTCGCCAGTCTGGCGGTTGAGGATGCGCAGATAGGGATGTGGCCGATCCAGCCAGGCATCGATCAGGTAGGTCATGGCAATTCTCCTTGGCCGTCATTACGCAACTGAGAATAATTCCTATTACGTAAATAGCAAGAGTTAATTGCGACCTTTTGTCGTTTGGTCATCGTAGGGTGCGCCGTGCGCACCGTTCCCCATAAGTCGAGAGGCGGTGCGCACGGCGCACCCTACGGGTTAAGGCCCTGATCAGTGCGCGGGGGAGACCTCCGCCTGTTGTTGCGGCTCGGCGTCTGGCTTGGCTAGCAGGCTGTAGACGCAGGGCAGCACGAACAGGGTGAACAGCGTGCCGACACTCATGCCGGTGGCGATCACCAGGCCGATGTCGAAGCGGCTCACCGCACCGGCGCCGGTGGCGAGGATCAGCGGCACCATGCCGAAGACCATGGCGGCGGTGGTCATCAACACCGGGCGCAGGCGGATGGCGGCGGCTTCCTCGATGGCCTCGCGCACCTTCAGCCCCTTCTCGCGACGTAGCTGGTTGGCGAACTCGACGATGAGGATGCCGTGCTTGCTGATCAGGCCGATCAGCGTCACCAGGCCCACCTGGGTGTAGATGTTCATGGTGGAGAAACCGAGGAAGATCGGGATCAAGGCACCGCAGATCGACAGCGGCACGGTGACCAGGATCACCAGCGGGTCGCGGAAGCTCTCGAACTGTGCCGCCAGCACCAGGAAGATGATCGCCAGTGCCAGGCCGAAGGTGAGGAACAGCGCGCTGCCTTCCTGCACGTACTGGCGCGAGGCGCCGGCGTAGTCGTAGCTGTAGCCGCGTGGCGCTTCCTCACGGGCGATCTGGGTCACGGTGTCGATGGCGTCGCCCATGCTGACGATGGGGAAGCCTTGGATGATCGCCGAGTTGAGCTGCTGGAACTGATTGAGCTTGGTCGGCCGTGCGCGGTCGCTGATGCTGATCAGGGTGCCCAGTGGCACCATCTGGCCGCTCTCGCTGCGCACGTAGTAGCTGTCCAGCCAGCCCGGATTGTCACGGTAGGCACGCTCCACCTGGGCGATCACCTTGTAGCTGCGCCCGTCGATGGTGAAGCGGTTGATCTCGCCTTCGCCGAGCAGGCTGGCCAGGGTGGTGCCCAGATCCTGCATGGATACGCCCATCTGTGCGGCCTTCTCACGGTCGATGTCGACCACGATCTCCGGCTTGTCGAACGCCAGGTCGATATTGAGGAAGGCGAACTTGCCGGACTCCTGCGCGCGCGCCTTGATCCGCTCGGCCACCTGCAGCAGCGACTCGTAATCGTTCGGCGTGTTGACCACGAACTGGAACGGCAGGCCTTCGCCCGTGCCCGGCAGCGACGGCAGGTTGAAACCGAAGATCTGCAGGCCGGGAATCTTGTCGAGCTTGGCCTGCACCTCCGGAAGAATCTCCATCTGCGTGCGCGAACGCTGATCCCAGGGCTTGAGCAGGAAGCCGCCGATACCCGACTGCACGCCGTTGAAGCCATTGATCTGGAACGACGAGTAATACTCGGGGAAGGTCTTGAAGATCTCCACGAACTGGTCGGTGTAGGCGTTCATGTAGTCCAGGTTGGTGGGCTGTGGCGACTGGGTCATCATGAACACGATGCCCTGGTCTTCCTCGGGCGCCAGTTCGTTCTGCGAGAAACTGAGCAGCACCGGGATCAGCGCCATCACGATCAGGCCGAACACCACCACCACCGGGCGAGTGTTCAGGGTGCCGTGGAGCATCTTCTGATAACGCTGCTTGAGCTTGTCGAATAGCTGATCCAGGCGATGCGCCAGGCCCGAGGGGTTCTCCTCGTGGCGCAGCAGCTTGGCGCACATCATCGGCGACAGGGTCAGGGCGACGATGCCGGAGATGATCACCGCGCCGGCCAGGGTCAGGGCGAACTCCTTGAACAGCGCGCCGGTCAGTCCTTCGAGAAAGCCAATGGGCGCGTAAACCGCGGCCAGGGTGATGGTCATGGAGATCACCGGCATGGCGATCTCGCGCGCCCCTTCGATGGCGGCATCGAAGGGCGTCTTGCCCTCTTCGATATGGCGGTGGATGTTCTCCACCACCACGATGGCATCGTCCACCACCAGGCCGATGGCCAGCACCATGGCCAGCAGGGTGAGCAGGTTGATCGAATAGCCCATCAACTGCATGAAGAACAGCACACCGATCATCGACAGCGGAATGGTGACCACCGGGATCAGCACCGAGCGGAAGGCGCCGAGGAACAGGAATACCACGACTATGACGATCAGCACCGCTTCGCCCAGCGTCTTCACCACCTCGTCGATGGAGGCCTGGATGAACTCGGTGGCGTCGTAGGCGATGGCCACCTTGAGGTTCGGCGGCAACTGCGCTTCCAGGTCGGGCATGGCCGCGCGCACGTGCTTGATCACGTCCAGCGGGTTGGCGCTGGGCGTACCCTTGATGGCGATGTACACCGAGGGTATGCCGTCGAAGGAGCTGATCGCGTCGTAGCTGGCCGCGCCCATTTCCACCCGCGCGATATCACGCACCAGCACGCGGCTATCGCCCTGGGTCTTCACCGGAATGGAGCCGAAGGCCTCGGGTGATTTCAGATCGGTGCTGGCGTTGATACTGGTGACCACGTACTCGCCCTTCACCTCGCCGGCGGCAGAGAGGAAGTTGTACTTGCGCACGGCATCGTTGAGGTCGCCTGCGGTCACGCCGTAGGCGGCCATCTTCACCGGATCCAGCCACAGGCGCATGGCGAACACCTGGTTACCGAGGATCTGCGCCTCGGCCATGCCGGGCAGGGTGGCCAGCTTGGGCTGGATCACCCTTGAGAGGTAATCGGTGATCTGCGGGTTGGATAGCTCCTTGCTGTAGAAGCTGACATACATCAGCGCCGAGGCATCGGCTGCTTCCTTGCTCAGCACCGGGTCTTCGGCGTCCTGCGGCAACTGGTTCTTCACCTCGTTGGCCTTGGCCAGCAACTCGGTGAACAGGCGGTCGCTGTTGGCGCCGATGCGCGCGTAGATGGAGATGGTGGACAGGTTCTGCTGGCTCGACGAGGTCATGTAGTCGATGCCTTCGGCGCTGGCCAGGCTTTGCTGCAGTGGCTGGGTGATATAGCCCTGGATGGTCTCGGCATTGGCGCCGGGGTAGGCGGTGGTGACCGTGATCAGGGCGTTTTCCATCTGCGGGTACTGGCGGATGACCAGCTTGCCGAACGCCTGGATGCCGAGCAGGACGATCAGCAGGCTGACCACGGTGGCCAGCACGGGGCGACGGATGAAAGGATCGGTGAAAGCCATGATGGGTTCCTTGGCTGTTGCTGACCGTGGCCGCCTACATAGGGGCGGCCACGGGGCTCGTCAGTTGGCGCTCGGCTCGATGCTGGGCTGCACGGGATCATCCACGATGGCCACATGAGAACCGTTGTCCAGTTTCAACTGGCCGGAAATGACCACCTGCTGGCCGGCCTTCAAGCCTTCGAGGATCACCACGCTACCGTCACGCCGCTCGCCCGTGGTGACGAAATGGCGCTGCACCACCAGATAGGGCTTGCCGTCATCGGTCTTCACCGCCTCGCCCTTGTCGTCCTGCTTCTCGCTGATCAGGTACACCGAGTTGCCATACAGGGTGTAGGTGATGGCGGTTTCCGGCACGGTGATCCGGGCCTGGTCGGACGGCAACTCCACCTGCAGATTGGCGAACATACCGGGCAGCAGCTTCTCGTCCGGGTTGGCCAGGGTGGCGCGCACCTGCAGGTTGCGGGTGTCTTTCTCCACCTTGGGGTTGATGGCGCTGATGCTGCCGGCGAAGGTCTCGCCCGGGTAAGCGGCGACGCTGACCTGCACGCGTTGGCCGACGGCCAGTTTCGGCGCCTGCTGCTCGGGCAGGAAGAAGTCCACGTTCAGTTGCGACAGATCCTGCAGGGTGGCGATGGCCGCGCCTGGGGACAGGTAGGTGCCGGGGTCGACCTGGCGAATGCCAATGGTGCCGGAGAAGGGCGCGTTGATGCGCTTCTTGTCTAGCTGCGCCTTGAGTTGGGCGACGCTGGCGGTGGCCTTCTGCAGGGTCGAGGCCAGGCGGTCGAACTCGCTCTTGGAAATGTTCGAGCGGCTGACTAGGCTGCGTCCGCGTTCGTACTCGATCTGCGCCAGGCTGCGCTCGGCCTCGGCGGTGGCCAGGCTGGCGCGCTCCACCTCGCTGTCGAGCTGGATCAGCGCCTGACCGCGCTGAACTTTCTGCCCCGACTCGAACAGCACCTCACGCACGATCCCCTCGACCTCTGCGGACAAGTCCACGCCCTGATAGGCTTTGAGCGTACCGATGGCTGGCAAGCGGCCTTGCCACGGCTGCTCGATAGCGGTGGCGGCGGAAATATTGATGGCCGGCTGTGGCGCCGAGAACATCTGCACCTGTTTATAGATCGAGAAGCCTTTATAGGCGGCGAGGGCGAGCACCACGAGCAAGACGGCACCCAGCATGATCAGCATGCGGCGGAGCAACATATTCCGGTTCCTTGGCAGAGCGGGGTCGAGCCTGGAATAGGCAGGACTGAGCACGATAGTGCCGCTCGCTGACGATGTCAAAAAGCGCTCATTTGCAAGGTATTTAAGCGCTGAAAGCGGCATTTTGGCGGCTGCTGGTGCTTTGCGCCGTTGTCACGGGGGCGAGCGTTGTGGGCGTGGTTCGGCAGGAAAGGTTGGCTGCAATCCGTGGGCTTTTTGTCTATCCCATCGTAATTGAGGGGGCAAAAGCGGAGGTCAAGCGAATACGGCGTGCTGTGTCGGCGTAGGCGCAAAGATTTGATTTTCAAGATCTTTTTGAAGGCTTGTGAGCTGGATGGTGCAGAGTTATATGGAAGGCTCTACTATTGGATTAGTACCGCCTTCTATCTAATCACTGTTAGCTGCCGCCATGGAATGCTCAGTCCGCATCAACGACGAACTTATAAAAGCCCACATTCGGCCTGAATACAGCCGAAGCATCTTCTATTTCTGGAATCTAGAGAGCTCATCGTTATCTGAAAGCCAAATCAGAGAAGACGGTCCCCATATCAGCCTCTTTCTCTCACCTGGCGAGTTTTTATCGCTCGCCACCACCGGTACATGGCCAAAAGAAGACCAAATCACGCCACTCCGTATCTTTGGTCAAATCAGTGAGCGCGAAGGCCGCTCAGCATGTGAGTATGGCTCAATAATACGGTACATCGATAGCGTCGATTTCAACTCCTCCTTTGATGGCGAGTCTTTATCAATTGCAATCCACGGCTCTACTCTCCCCCCCTGAGCTGTACACCTCAAGATCACCAAGAGAAAGAGCACTATTATCCCGAACCAACTTTTCTATCAAAATTACCATGCCATCTGAAGAAATTAGCTCCTTTGTTAAAGACCTAACTACGCGAGAATCTCTTATGCGGTCACTACATGCGCAGCGTGTCAGCTAACAATGTATATGGACTACCCCCGCAAGTAGTGAGCAATAGCTTTTCGATCCTGTCGTCAGCGCGGTTGCATTCGTATATCCGGCCTGTTGTGGGCTCTTGCGCCCTGGCCATTCTGTATTTCGCACAGCGGGGGCCAAGCGTTCAATCGATCCCTGGGATCATCATTGTTATCGGCCTTGTTCCGCTGCAGGACTCGCCTGTTCCGACAGTTTCGCTATTCACCACAACCACAAGAAAACCATCACACCTTTCTGATTACCCCCGCCGTCAGGCGGGCTTTACGCTCTGCCAATTGCCACTGAACCGCTGCTCATGGCACCACACCGCCCAGCAGATCCGCACCAGCTTATTGGCCAGGGCCACTGCTGCTTTGTTGTGACCGATACGGGCTGCCGTCTCGACGGCCCATCGCTGTAACTGCGTCAGCTTTTCAGGTGTACGGGCCTGGCAGCGTTGTGCCGTCAGCCATGCCGCGCAGCAGGTTGATGCGCAGGGTGCGGCTCTTCTTCCAGGTTTCCCGCAGTCCATGCAATTGCTGGAGCTGTTGTTGATCGTGGCTCTTCACCGGCACGGGATGAATATCGGTGCAGCGCGCGGCTTCCAGCATGGCATCGCAGTCGTTGCGGTCGGTCTTGTTGCGCCGACGATAGGGCCGCACGTAACGCGGATGCAGCAGCCGGACCTGATGTCCCAGCGATTGCGCCAACCGTCCCCAGTAATGCGCTGTGCCGCAGGCTTCCATCACCCACTCGACCGGCTCGGCCTGCTCCTGTATATATCGCCTGAACGCCTCCCGGTTCAGCCGCTTGCGCTGCACCACCTGGCCGAAACGGACACTCTCGGCAACTTGGTAAACGGACTTGGCCAGATCAACGGCAATGCACTTCATAACAGCTCTCCCAATTTCAGCTACCACAGCACTCAGGTATAGAACTGTGGCGTTGGGGAGTCCATTACAGCATTCAAACCGTTTGCTTCGCTCACTGGGACGGGCTAAAGCCCGCCCCTTAACCAAACGTTAAGAGGCGTGTCTAGCGTAAACCAGATGGAAAGGACCAATGCAAAATAAATTTGGTACAATAAAAAACCCTTTATCCGTTATTGCTATTTTTGCTGGAATTGCTGAAATCAGTGGAGCAATGGTTCTGCCACACATAGCCCCAAATAATCAGGAGCTTTTTATATGGTTTCTCATGATTTTTCCCTTTACTTTGGTCATATTATTTTTCATAACTCTTAATTGGAATTACAAGGTTCTTTATGCTCCTTCAGATTTTCAAAATGAAGAGCACTTTGTAAACCTTCAAAAGGCCTCTGCATCAGAAATCTTCTTAAAGATGGAGAATGAATTGAACGATGATCTCCTAACGAACAATATTCAAGAGTTGGGTAATGACTCTGTGAATTCTGTTGACCTTGAGAAGGTAAAGGAGGCTGTAGTGGATTCAGAGATACGACTAAGCATGGGGAAAATTAGCACGTCAGAAGAAAGAGCTAAGCATTCTGAAATATTGAGAAGCATCAATAGACAAAGAATGAGGGAAGGAAGGTTGCTTGAAGATATTCTAATTGCCAAGTTAGAGAATGAGTTTGGTGAAACTATTGAGCGTGATATGAAGTTTCAAAATGACAGGTATAGATTTATTTTTGATGGGGTTATTCGAAAAGGAAGTAACATCACTGCCATTGAAATTAAACGTATGAACAAGAATACAATGAGTTCGTCCATGGTATCAGGTCTTGTTCATCGATTTCGAGCATTTTATGAATCACTAAATGAAGTCGAAAAGAAAGATTTTTCTTTAGTGTTTGCTATAGCTACAGATGAAAATGTAGAAGAAATGAAAGATTTTATAGATCGTATGCTGTCGCCTCTGGAGTTCAAATATTACACAAAAATATATGCTGTAGACGAACTAGTAAAAGAGGAAGTGAGAAATGTCTCTTAACAAGCCGCTCAAGTAAGTAGCCTGGGTTGAACGCAGCGATACCCAGGGGGCAGGGACATGATGGGTTTCGTTGTACTCAACCCATCCTACGAATGAGCAAGACCAGACCTAAATATCAAGGAGTGAGTGATGGTGGATTTTGACTGGCACAGCGGCCCGATCAGCGCCGAAACCCCGGTGACCGAAGGCTATCGGAATACCCAGAACGTGCGTCGATTCCTGACGGCGGCTTGTGGCCCTGGTTTCAAGTTCGATCGTGCGTTCATGGCCTGGATCAAGGATGGAAGGCCTAAGACCATGGGTGAAGTGGCAGCGCAGTGGCGGCTGCGCAATCGAGACTGAACATGGAGGCTCTGGTGCAATCCCGCGAGGTGTCACTTCAGCGCTGGCAATCGCTTTCTCCATCTCAGCAGGCTGCGGTCCTGACTCTGAGCGTTACGGCGCAGCAGATCGAGTTTGCCGGCACGGTGGAGCATTCGGTTCAGGTGTGCCAGGCGGATCAGGCTGATGAGATTGCCGGCCTGGCGATTATTGAAGCGGGCAGTGTGGTTGGCTTTCTACTGCTTAAACGTGGGGCCAGCGCACCGGCGTGGGCAGGGGTGACTGCTGTCGTTGTCAGCGCCATGCGCATCGATACCCTCCAGCAAGGCAAGGGGTTGGGGTCTGCCGCTTTGCGGGCTGTGCCTGGCTGGTTGGCTGAGCATTGGCCTGGGGCAACCGAACTTATCCTGTCCGTGGATGAAGAAAATCGGTTGGCGCGTAATGCTTACGCCAAGGCGGGTTTCGTTGATCTCGGCAAGAAGGAGGAAGGCCGCATTGGCTGGGTGCGCTATATGGCCAGGCCGCTTCGGGGCATCTCGAGTTAGCCATCCTGACTATGACAATAACCGGCATATCTCGGGTGCCGCCTTCTGCAGGCAGGAGTAATGGGACAAGCCTTCCATCCAGTGAGCCTGCACCTTGTCGGTCATGACGCGCGCCAGGTAGCGGCTCATGCCGGGTGGTGACCAGTTATCTGCGCTGCCATGCCAGAGATGAACAGGAGTCGCTTCGTCAAATATGCCCACCGACCATGGCCCCAGAAACTGCTCGATATCCCGCGCATAGCCGCCAATCCCCTCGGCAAAACACTCGGCCAGAATGCGTTGCATGCTCGCCTTGAACTCGGGCTGTTGCGCCAGCTCGGCGTCCACGCCCTGGGCGCTGGCAAATAGCATGCGGTGCAGAAGGCCAGGTGAGTGTCTGGCAAGAATGGACTGAAAGCGGCTGAGCAGACGGAAGAGGCCAGCATGGTCTCGGGCCAGTTTGAATACGGCTTTGCCTGCCATGGCTGGCAAAAAATCACCTCGATCGAGCGGCGCCACAGCCGAGACGAGGTGTAGGGCGTTCACCTGGCCAGGCAGATGGCGGCTGGTTTCCAGGGCGACATGGGTGCCCAGGGAAAAGCCGATGAAGTCGACTGGAGTATTCGAGCTAACGGCGTTGATGGCTTGGGCGAGATGTCGGTAGTAAGCCGCGCCCTGGAGGCGCTGGTCGATGGCGAACCTGTCGAGGCAGAGCACGCGCAAGCCGTGCTGCTTTGCCGGGGCGTCGAGCATGCGTGCTTCATTGGGGGAGCCCGGCGCACCATGGAAATAGACAACCGGTTTGCCGGTTGAATCTCCGTATTCCCTGACTTGCATCCCTGGCTCTCCAGCGAGTGCGTTGTGCATCCATGCAGCCGAAGATGCAGGAGGCCCCGAGCCAGCTCAGGTTATGGCGTGGCGGGAATGGCCGCGCGTGCGGTCTGTGAGGGGAGCTCGCCGAACAGTTCAAAGTATTCGGCGGCGAAATGACTGAGGTGGCTGAAGCCCCATTGTGCTGCGGCATCGCCTATCGACAGTTGTGTTGCCTGGGTGGATATCAGCGCCCGGCGCACGCCGTTGAGCCGCACCGAGCGCAGGTAGTTCAATGGGGTGGTCTCGGCAACCGCGTTGAAGCTGTTCTGCAAGGTGCGCCGGCTGACATGCAAGCGTTCGCACAGGTCGTTCACGCTGGGGCTTTGGGTCGTTTCCGCCGCCACCAGGCGGTGGCACTTCTCGACGATGAAGCTGCGCGTTGAGCTGGGCGCACGCTGTTGTTTGTCGCAGGCCGGATCGATCATCAATTGCAGCAGTTCATCGAGCATCGCCTGCTCCAGCGCCAGTTCGCGGGTTCTTTCCCAGGTGTCGGGTAGCGCTTCACTGCTCAGTGCCTGGGCGAACATCGACAACAGCCGGCGGCGAGTATCGGTGAAGCGCTGTTTGGATACTCGGATCACGGGCTGACGCAGCAGGGCGCCGATTTCCTTCGCCGAAGGGATTTGCGACAGGGCCTGCTCGAACATCTCGCGCTCGAAGGTGACCGACAGCAACTGCATGCCCGTGGGCATATGGAACATGAACTCTTCGCCGCCATGGAGAAAGAACAGACTGCGGTCATCCACATCTCGGCCTTGCATGCGAATCGATCCCGGCACGTTGATCGGCAGGGCGAAGCACATCTTGCTGCGGGGCGCCACGCCGTTCTGCACGACGCGTTGGTTGATCTGCTCGAGGAAGACGTGGCAGCGCTCGGTGGTCAGTTGCATCAGCGAGCTTTCGCTCGAGCCGGCGGTGAGCTGGCTGTAGTCCTGACACCACTGCTGCACGGTGGCGGCGTGAACATGTATGTCACTGAAATGACTGATGTTCTGACTTTTCATGGACGGTAAGGTCTCCACCCATTTTGTTGTTTTCAGGCCGTTATCGCAGCCGATGCTCGCACATGCCGACGATTCTGCCCACTGTTTGTAAACGACACTCGTGCTGAGTGGAACCTCTCAAGTGCCGATTTGGGATACCGACTGCCGAGGCGCTGGGGAGATGATCGATTCACCCTGAATCACATCTCCCAGAGGCCATCATGAGCGAAGCCAAACTCGAATCCCTGCACTTTGCGGATGCTCCGCAAATCGTCACCAGCACATTGCCCGGCCCGAAAACCAGTGAGGCGCTGGCCCTGTCGGCGCGCACCGAATCCATGGCGCGCGGCGGCGGCCGTATGCCCATCGCCATGGATCGTGCCTTCGGTGCGACCTTCAAGGATCCAGACGGCAATACCTATATCGACCTGTCGGCCGGGGTTGGCGTCAGCAGCGTCGGGCGCTGCCACCCGGAAGTGGTACAGGCGATTCGCGAACAGTCCGAAGTGCTCATGCACGCTCTGGAAATCAACAGCACCCGGCGTACCGAGCTGGCGGCCAAGATGTCCGAGATCGCCCCCGAGGGCTTGCGTGGTGATTGCATCACTTTTTTCACCCAGGGCGGCAGCGATGCACTGGAGGCGGCGATCAAGTTCGCCAAGCGCATCACCGGCCGGCATCAGATCGTTGCCTTCCACGGCGGCTACCACGGTGTGTGGCATGCCTCGGGTGCATTGACCACCGGCAATGCCTACCGCAAAGGCTACGGAGCACAGATGGGCGGCGTGATTCACGCACCCTACCCCTATGCCTATCGCTTTCCGTTCGACACCACCCACAAGAGTGCCGAGCAAATTGCCGGCGAATACGTGGACTACCTGCTCAATACGCCCTATACCGGCGCTGACGACGTGGCGGCGGTGATCGTCGAACCGGTGCAGGGGGAGGGGGGGTATGTGCCGCCATCGCCCGAGTTCCTGCAATTGCTGCGCAAGGCCTGCGACCGCAGCGGCACGCTGCTGATCGTCGACGAGGTGCAGGCGGGCGCCGGGCGTACCGGCAAGATGTGGGCCGTCGAGCACTCGGGCGTGAAGCCGGACATGCTCACCTTCGGCAAGGGCATCGGCAGCGATCTGCCCATGGCGGGGCTGATGATGCGCTCGGATCTGGCTGCGGCCATTCCCGATGGCTCCGTGCCCAACACCTTCGCCGCCAACTCGCTGTCCGCCACCGTGGCGCTGACCAACATCGCCATCCTGCAGGATCCGGAGCTCGATCTGCTCAACCGCGCTCACGCTCTGGGGTTGGAAGCGCAGGCGCGTATCCGTGGGTTCAACAGCCCTTGGGTGGGTGAGGTGCGCGGCCGTGGCCTGATGATCGGCATCGAATTGGTCGAGGATCAGGCCAGCAAGACGCCGCTGGAACGCGACAAGATCGGCCAGTTGATGGGCTACCTGATGAACCACGGTGTGCTGATGATCCCCTGCGGCCGCTACAGCAACGTCATGCGCCTCATGCCGTCGCTGACCATCTCGCGGGCGCTGTTCTTCAGGGGCCTGGACATCTTTGGCGATGCCCTGGCCTCGCTCAAGTAACCCATTGCGCAACTCAGGGATATGCCCATGACTCAGCACTTGAAACACTTCATCGCCGGCGCGGCCGTCGAGGCCTCGGACGGCCGCCATATCGATCTCGTCGACCCGGTGACCGAACAGCTTTATGGCAGTTCGGCACGCGGCACGCGTGAAGACGTCGATCGCGCGGTGGCGGCGGCGCATGCGCAGCTAGAAGAGGGCGCCTGGAGTCTGCTCGATGGTGCCCAGCGGGCTCGCTTGCTGACCAGGCTGGCCGATCTGGTCGAGCGTGACAGCGAGCTGCTGGCCGATATGGACGCCCAGGCCATCGGCCGTTCGCCCATGGAGCCACGGCGGATGGACTTGCCCAATGCCATCGCCCATTTGCGGGCCGCCTCGGGGTGGGCCAACCAGCTAGAGGGGCGCACCATTCCAAGCGGAGGGTATTTCGGCACCAAGACCCTGTCTTACACTGTGCGTGAACCAGTCGGCGTGGTCGGGGCTATCGTGCCCTGGAACTCGCCGTTGATGATCACCGTATGGAAGCTCGCTGCGCTGCTGGCGGCTGGTTGCACGGTGGTGATCAAACCTTCGGAAGAAACGCCACAATCGGCTCTGCATCTGGCGAAGTTGGCTCAGGAGGCGGGCTTCCCCGATGGCGTGATCAATGTGGTTACGGGTTATGGCGCCGAGGTGGGCCGTGCCCTGTGCGAGCACCCGAACGTGGCCAAGATCAGTTTCACCGGCAGCCCGGAGGCCGGCCGTGAGATCCAGCGCACTGCAGGTGTGCTGTTCAAGCGTGTGGCGCTGGAGCTGGGGGGCAAGAGCCCGCAGATCGTCTTCGACGATGCTGCGTTCGAGGATGCGCTGTTTGGCTGCTCGCTCGGCCTGTTCGCTAACCAGGGCCAGGTCTGCGCAGCAGGCTCGAGGATTCTGGTGCAACGCAGCATCGCCGAGCGTTTCGCAGCGGCGCTGGCCGAAGCGGCCAATTCGGTCAAGGTTGGTGACCCGCGGCAGCCGGACAACCAGATGGGGCCGGTGGCCAAGAAGGCCCAGTTCGAGCGGGTCAATCGCTACATCCAGCTCGGCATCGAGCAGGGCGCGACGCTGTTGGCTGGCGGTGTATCGAAGCCTGAGCGCGGCTTCTTCGTCCGTCCGACCATTTTCGCCAATGCCCGCAATGACATGACCATTGCCCGGGAGGAGATATTCGGCCCCGTCGGCACTGTGATCACCTTCGATACGGAAGAAGAAGCCATTGCAATGGCCAACGACTCCACCTATGGCCTGGCGGCCACGGTATGGACCAGCAACCTGACACGGGCTCACCGTGTAGCCGCAGCGCTGAAGGCTGGTGCGGTAGGCGTCAACTGCTGGAGCCCGCTGGACGCCAATCTGCCCTGGGGCGGCGTGAAGACCAGCGGCATCGGTCGCGAAGGTGGCTTCGGTGGGGCGCTTGCCTACACCGAAGAGAAAGTAGTCACCGTATTACTGCCCAGTTAAGCCCAAACACCGTGCTGCCGCGCCATCCCTCGATGCCAGGGGTGGCCGGTACGCCGGTATTTCCAACGCCTTGCTGATCAATGAAAAGGGGCTGCGATGAGTGCGATAGAGAAAGAACCCGTCGACCACTATCCGAGAACACTGTTGCTCCTGCACTGGGTGCGCGCAGTATTGATCATTGGCCTGCTCTGGGCGGGTTGGCACATGACTGGGATGAGTGACGAGGTAGAGAGCAAGTTCGTGCTCTATTACCCCTGGCACAAATCCTTCGGTGTACTGGCTTTCATTCTGGTAGTGCTGCAGATCGTCATACGGGTGAAAACGCCGGTATTGCCGAAACCTCCGAAAACTCTCGCCACACACGAGCGCTTCCTCGCGCAACTGGTGCAGCGAAGCATGTACGTGCTGTTGGTCGTGGTGCCGCTGATGGGGTATTCGATGTCGAGCACCTTTACCATGAGCGACGGCGTGTACTTCTTTGGTGTGGATCTACCCGAGTTGCTACCCAAGAACGATGATTGGTTCGTGGTCTTCCAGTGGTTGCACAAGGTTCTGGCCTACACCCTGCTTGGCCTGATCGTGCTGCATCTGCTGGGCACCATGAAGCATCGGTTGTTCGACAAGGATCCGCGTAACGACGTCATGCGCCGCATGCTGAAGTGACACGGCCAGTGGCAATGCGTCGGCGCATTGCCCGTCAATGGCCGGCTCCTGCGTTTCAGGCCAGGCGCAGGTGGTTGTCCCACAGGCCGGCGGGCAGTTGCAGGGCGCTGTTGGTGATGCGTTCGCTGCGGCAGTCGTACAGGCGGCAGCGGCCCTGACCGGAGGTGACGACGAAGCCGTCACGCACGGCGCCGACGCCGGCGCAGTCCGCCAGGGGCACGTCCAGGCGCACTTCGGTACTGTCCAGATCCCAGACGAAGAAGCGGTTGCCGCGCGGTGCGGTCATCGCCAGCAGGCGCAGCTCGTCGTGGATGGCGACGCTGGCGGTGTACTGGTTCATGGCCACGCGCTGCGCTTCGCCGAGGGGGAAGGGCTGGTAGGGTTGGCCGGGGCGTTTGATCGCCAGCAGCGGCACGGCATCGTGCATGTCGCCCATGTACTGTTGGCCGCTGACCACGGTGCCATCGCGGGCCACGGCGAGGTGGCGGATGCTGTTCTGCTGGTCGGCCAGGCGCTCCTGGCTGAGCAGGCTGCCGTCGCGCTTCATCAGCACCAGGCTGGCCTGCATGGCGTCGAGGTTCATCTCCACGCGGCTCTCGGCTTCGGTGCGGATACCGCCATTGGCCACCACCAGGGTTTCGCCGTCGGGCATCCACAGCAACTGGTGTGGGCCAACGCCGTGGGTGGAGTATTCGCCGGTGCGTTCCAGGCGCTGATCCTTGAGAGCATAGCTGCCGAGCACACCACGGCCGGGCTCGCTGGTGTCATTTTCGGTGGTGTACAGCCACTCGCCGCTGCCATGGAACACCGCATGGCCGTTGAAGTGACGGCCCTGCGGCGAGTGCAGCGTCTGCAGCAGGCGGCCGTCGCGAGTGTCGATCAGGTAGCTTTCAGTGCTCGGACGGCGACCGACGAACAGCGCCAGCGGCAGGCTGGGGTGCGGCACCACGTCGTGGCAGCGTTCGTTCACGGCGGTGGCGAAGGCGCGTTCGCCATCGAGGCGGTAGCCCACCGCATAGTGGCGGCCATCGGCGTCGTCGCGGGCCGACAGCAGCAGTGGCTGGCCGGCATTGCCGAACAGTGTCCAGCCGGCGAAGGCACCGGCGGTGCTGCCGACGCCGAGCAGGGCGGCGAGGCCGAGGAAGGTTCTGCGTTGCATCCATCAGTCCCCGTCGTGGGCGTTGAAGCCGATCTGTACGCCGAGGGCTTTGGCCAGGTCGCTTTCCTGCAGGCGATGCAGGCGGTTGAGGCTGTCGTACAGTTCGTTCAACTGGCTGCGGCCCTCTTCGTTGGCGAGCAGTTCGCTCAGCGGTAGGTCGAGGGCGGCCAGGCGCTGGCGGGTGTCGAGGTAGGCGGCGTCGATACGCTGGGCCAGTTCCGCCTGGTCGCTGCCCAGCAGCGCTTGCAGGCCATCCTTGTTGCTGCCGTGCCAGAGCAGTTCGGCGCTGGCCAGGGCCGAGGCGATGTTGGCCAGGCTGGCGCCACTGCGCCAGGCCTCGGCCTGGTAGGGCTGGGGAATGCCCTTGCTCTGGCGGCCGAGCGGTGCGCCGAGTTTCTTCTTCAGGCCGTCGATGCCGCTGACCTGCACGCGCAGCAGTTCGGCCACGGCTTCCTTGGCATCGGCATAGCGGTCATTGGGGAAGGTCTTGAGCTGGGCGGCCATGCCATTCTTGTCGGCTTGCCATTGCGCGACGATATCCGCGGCCAGGGCCTGCTGGTGTTGCCCGATGCCTTGCAACAGTGGGCAGTAGCGAGCTTTCTGTGCGTCCTGGCTGAGGTCGATGCCGTTGTCGAACAGCACGTATTCCGCAGCCGTCAGGCCTTGTACCACGACGCTGGCGCTGGCGAGGTCGGCCTGGTTCAGTTGCGGCTTGCTCTTGAGCAGGGCTTCCACCTGGCGCTGCACCAGGTTCTTCTTGTCCGGCCAGAACTGCACCTGCCAGGCGCGGTTGCCTTCGGCCATGGGGCCGATCATCAGGGGTTGTAGCGCCGACCAGGCGCTCATGGCACCGAGGAAGGCCTGGCGCGTGGCGGGCAGATCCGCCGTGCCGGCGCAGAAGGCCGCGCTGCGTTCGGCCAGTTGCCGATCGGCCTCCTGCCAACTGGTATAAGCCGGCAGCAGCACGCCGTCGGCGAGGGCGCCGGTGACCTTGGCGGTCTGATCCTGCTGGCCGCAGCCGACCAGGGCCAGGCCAAGCAGGGAGGCGATCAGGCTCTTGTGCAACATCTCGGGCTCCTTAGAGGGAATTGAGGAAGGCGAGCAGGGCGGCTCGCTCGTTGGCATCGAATTGCAGCACGCGCTGCTTGGCCGCTTCGGCCTCACCGCCGTGCCAGAGTATGGCCTCCAGCAGGTTGCGCGCGCGACCGTCATGCAGGAACTGGGTATGACCGTTGACCGCCTGGGTCAGGCCGATGCCCCACAGCGGTGGCGTGCGCCACTCGCGGCCAGTGGCGAGAAACTCCTCGCGACCATCGGCCAGGCCTTCGCCCATGTCGTGCAGCAGCAGGTCGCTGTAGGGGCGGATCAGCTGGTTGGCCAGCTCGGGTTCGGCGGCATCGGCGGCGGTGGTGAAGCTCGGCGTATGGCAACCCTGGCAGCCGGCCTGATGGAACAGGCCCTTGCCCTCGAGCACTTCGGGCGCATCGACATCGCGGCGTGCCGGTACACCCAGATTGCGGCTGTAGAACAGCACGCTGGCAAGGATGTTGTCGCTGACCTCGGGCACGCCGCCGTTGACCGTCGCCAGGCAGTCGGTCTGGGCCTGGGTGCAGTTGTCATGGGCAATCAAGGTGGTGGTCAGGCCCATGTCATTGGCGAAGGCCTCGGCGTTCTGCTGGTTGAGGCTGGGCTGGCCGGCCTTCCAGCCGAAGCGGCCGAGCACGGTGCGCTGCAGGGCGCGATCCCAGACCTGATTGGCACGACCGGAAATACCGTCGCCATTGGCGTCGTCCGGGTCGGCATTGGCCAGGATGTCGGCCTCGGGAATGGCCTCGAGCAAGCCCAGGCCGATCATCGGTGGGGCGACGCGGGCAGAAAAACGGGTGTCTGGGTGCATGGGGCCATAACCGAGCAGGCTGATCTGCAACTGCGGTTTGCGCAGTTGCACCTCGGTGCCATCGGCGAAGCGCACCGGCACGCTGCTGTAGCTCAGGCGCACCTTGCCTTCGGGAGCTATGCCCGGGTTGGCCATGTCCTGCAGTTGGCTGCCATAGGTCGGTTCGGGCACTACGCCCTGGTGCAGCAGCCGTTCGCCATCTTCTGCCGTGCCCGGAATCGACAGGCGCACCAGCATCGATGCCGCGCTGCTTGCATCGGCTTCCGGGGGATGACCCCGACCGTCCTTGATATGGCAGTTCTGGCAGGCGTTGGTGTTGAACAGCGGGCCGAGGCCATCGCGCGCGGTGGTGGAAGCGGGGGCCGGTACCCAGGGGTTGCGGAAGAAACTGTTGCCCACCGAAAAATCCAGGCGGCGGCTTGGCGCCAGGTTGGCCGAGGGCTGGGAAAAGGCGTTGTGATCGAACTTGCGTACCGTGGCGGCACCCGCCGAGAGCGCTTCTCCAGGCTCGGCGGCAGTGAAGCGGGGCTGCTGGTCGCAGGCGCTCAGCAGCAGGGCCAGCAGGGGAAACGGACGGAGGAAAGGCGGCATCGGTAACGCGATCCGGACGGGCGGGGCGTCAAGATTAGCAGGCTAACCTCATTTAAATAAGATCAATTTGCGTTAACCGCCAGGGCAAAAGGTCGCGCCAAGGGCGCCATGTTGTCGCGGTGAGGTTGCCAGGGCCGCGCGCCTGTGAGGTCGCGCGGCCGTTGTGGCGGGTCAGTTGATGCGAAAGCGCGCGACCTGTTGCTGCAGGTCGCTGCCCAGGCGCGCCAGGTCGACGCTGGCGGCGGAAGTCTCCTCGCTGGCGGCGGCCGATTGCTCGGCGATGTCGCGGATGCTGGAAACGCTGCGGTTGATCTCCTCGGCCACCGAACTCTGCTGCTCGGAGGCGGTGGCGATCTGCTGATTCATCTGCTGGATGCGTGACACCGCCTCGTCGATACGGGTCAGTGCGGTGCCGGCCTGGCGTGCCGCTTCCACGGTTTCCCCGGCCATGCCACGGCTTTGCGCCATCACGCCCACGGCGTTCTCGGCACCGCTTTGCAAGGTGACCACCAGTTGCTCGATCTGCTGGGTGGATTCCTGGGTGCGCCGTGCCAGGGCGCGGACTTCGTCGGCGACCACGGCGAAACCACGGCCTGCCTCACCGGCACGGGCCGCTTCGATGGCGGCGTTGAGGGCGAGCAGGTTGGTCTGTTCAGCGATGCTCTTGATCACGTCGAGCACGGTGCCGATGTTGGCGCTGTCGCCCTTGAGACGGGCGATGGCTTCGGCAGAGGCTTCCACGGTGCGCGCTAGCTGTTCGATACGGCTGACGGCCTGCTGCACGATGGTGCTGCCCTGGCGGGTCTGCTCTTCGGCGTCGGTGGCCGAGCTGGCTGCATTTTCGGCGTTGCGCGCAACGTCCTGTACCGTGGCGGCCATCTCGTGCATGGCCGTGGCCACCTGGTCGGTTTCCATGCGTTGCTGAGTGACGCCGGCACTGGTCTGCCCGGTGACGGTCGAGAGTTCCTCGGCCGCCGTGGCGAGCTGGGCGATGCCGGAGCCGAGCTTGCCGATCAGGTCGCGCAGGCTGAGAGTCATGGCCTGCATGGCTTGCATCAGTTGCCCCAGCTCGTCGCGGCGGTCACTCTGGATGTCTGTCGTCAGGTCGCCATCGGCCACCTGGCGGGCGATACCGACCACGCGCTGCAGCGGGCCGACGATGGCCTGGGTGATGAACAGCGCACAGGCGACGCCGAGGATGAACGCAACCACCGCTGCCAGCAGCAGGTTGCGCCTGGCCATGCTGGAGTCGTTCTGCATCAGGTCGCGTTGCATCTGCAGCGACTGCTGTGAGGCTGCGGCGACTTCGCGCGCGCGGTCGGTCATATCCTGCTCGCTCTGCCGCAGTTGGTTCAGGCTGTCCTGTAGTTGAGCGAATTGGCTGCGGTAGTTGGCCATTTGTTCGAGCGCATTCTGCACCTCGCTGCGGGCACTGCTGTTGCCGAGTTCGTCCAGCAGTTGCTGGCCTTTCGCTTCGATCTCGCTGAAGTGCGCTTCGAGTAGCTGTGCGTACTGGGCATCCTTGCGCAGCAGGAAGTCCTTTTCCCGGCGACGGGCTTCTAGCAGCTCCCGGGCCAGAGTGCTGGCCAGGTTGGCGCGATCGAGCATGGCAATACCGTTCTGGTCGCCAGTGCCCTGAATCTCCACCACGGCCTGCTGGCGCAGGGCGGTTTCCAGCTCGGTGAACATCTTGAGTGCCGCGCGGGCCGAGTTTTCCATGGCATGCATGGCATCGTTGCTGAGCTTGCCGGCGGCCTGGAGCTGCACCAGCTCGTTGCGGTAGCTGTCGGCGTCTTCCTGAATCTGGCGCATCAGCGCCTTGTTTTCCGGGCGGTCGAGTGTTGCCTCTTTCTCGGCCGCCTGTTGATGGAGTTGTTGCGATATCGACAGGGCATCCTGCAGCGCTTTTTCGTCCTGGCGTAGCAGGTAGTTTTTTTCCTGCTGACGAGCCATCAGCAGATTGGTATTGATTTCGCCGACACCCATCAGGCTGTCGATGCGTTCGAGCGTGGTATTGAGGCTGGAGCTGCCAATCCAGACGGTGGCAAGCGTGATGAGCAGAATCAGACCGAAGCCGCCGAGTAATTTCTTGCGCACACTCAGGTCGAGCAGGAGAGAAGTGAGGACGTTCATGATGCTTCCTTGTGCTGTCTGTCGTCTGGCAATTGCAAATTGTTTGGCGACATTCCCGGTGGGGATATCTCTGGGTGAGTGCCTCTTGTCGTTGCGATTGGGTTCTGAAGCGGATGTGACAGTGGTGTGATACCTAGGATCAGGATAGCAGTCGCCTTGTTACCAGCAATCCAGGCTCGTCTTTTTCGACAAATGGCACTCTGGTACGGACTAGGCCGGCACTGGCCATAGTCGGGCTATCGGGTCAGATTCGTAGCGGCCCTGGCCTCATCGACGGCCAGCTTTTGCCAGGTCGCCGACTTTCCAGCAGGTAGCTCTTACGCCTTTGCTCCGGGGTGAGCACCTGCAGCGGTGATTGCACGAGCAGCACCTGCAACTCTGCCGCTTTGCTCGGTAAGGGGGCACGCAATTGAGTGGCGCGAGCATTGCCCAGAACCTTGGTCGTTCCAGCTCATGGCCAGTCACCCGGATTGCCCTGGCGTGGTGCCCGCAGCGCCAGCCGTTGCAGGGGGCGGGGGATCTGTCGGTTCTTTCGAGCGAAGGCGTGGATCGCCTCGTCCCGGGGGCGCTGCCTCATCTCGGCGCATGGCTGTCGATGCTGCCGATTTGGGCTAACGCCTGGTTGGGGATGGGCCTAGGATCGAAGTCGCTAGCGTGACTACAACAACTATTTCGCTGGTTGGCATGAGAGGCCCTGCGCCGCTCTGCGCCCCACCAACGACTGCCTCATACAATAAGGTCAAGAGAATGAGCGTACCCATGAGTCCGGCTGTCAGCTCCAACGAGCTGCGGCGTGGCGCCCTCAGCGTCGGTTTCATCATCTTCTTCGTGGTGTCGGCGGCCAGCCCGCTGAGTGTGCTGGCAGGGGGATTCCCCATTGGTATCATGCTCGGCAACGGTGCCGGCACGCCGGTACTGCTGGGGCTGACCCTGCTGGTGCTGCTGGCCTTCTCGGTCGGCTACACCACCATGGCGCGCCATGTCACCAACGCCGGTGGCTTCTACGCCTTCTCGGCGCGTGGCCTCGGTGGGCTGGCTGGCGGCGCGGCAGGTGTGCTGGCGATGTTCGCCTACAACATCCTACAGATCGGTCTGTACGGCATGTTCGGTGGCGTAGCCGCTGGCACCATGGCCAGCGTGTTCGCCATCGACCTGCCATGGTGGGTCTATGCGCTGCTGGCGATGGTCAGCGTGGCCATTCTCGGGTATCGCAACATCGATCTTTCTGCCCGTGTGCTGTCGTTCATCGTCATTGCCGAATATCTGGCGATCCTCTTCCTGGATGTTGCCATCCTGCGTAGTGGCGGCGACCACGGTATCAACCTCGATTCCTTCAAGCCCGAGCACGTATTCAGTGGCAATCCGTCGATCGGCCTGCTGTTCTGCTTCGCCGCCTTCATCGGCTTCGAGGCCACCACCATCTATGGCGAGGAAGCGAAGGATCCGCAGCGCGCGATTCCCTTCGCCACCTATGCGTCGGTGCTGCTGATCGGCTGCTTCTACGGCCTGTCGATCTGGGCCATGGTGATCGGCGTGGGTTCCGACAAGATCGTGCCGCTGCTGCAATCGCTGGAAGATCCGACCACCTTTATCTATGGGCTGTCCGATCATTTCGTCGGTGCCGAGCTGACCCAGGTGATCCGCGTGCTGTTCCTGATCAGCATCTACGCTGGCCTGCTGGCCTTCCACAACTCAGCGGCGCGCTACTTCTATGCCACCGGCCGCGATGGCCTGCTGCATGGCCTGCTGGGCACCACCCACCGCATCCACCAGAGCCCGCACGTCGGTTCGTCGGTGCAAACCCTGATCTCCGCCGTGGTGGTACTGGTCTTCGCCGCTGCCGGAGCCGATCCGATCCTGCAACTGTTCGCCTGGTTCTCCAGCCTGGCCGCGTTGTCGCTGATCCTGCTGATGGCGCTGACGTCGGTAGCGGTGCTGGCCTACTTCCACAAGCATCCGGAGTTGGGTCTGGGCCTCGTGCGCCGCTTCATCCTGCCAGCGTTCTCCGGTATCGCGCTGCTCTTCGTGCTGGTGCTGGCGGTGGTGCACTTCGAGGTGCTGACCGGCTCGAGCCAACTGATCTCCTACGGCTTGTGCCTGCTGATTCCGCTCTCGCTGATGGTGGGCGTCATGCTCGCGGCGCGTTTGCGGCGCATTTCGCCCGAACGCTTCCGCGTGCTGGGCAGCCACAAGCTCTGAGTGGACTGCCGCACTTCATTCACTCAGTCACGACACCAAGCGCCGCGCGAGAACCCTGCTCGGCGGCCTGGGGGATGTTTTACATGAACGACTATCAACTGCTTATCGACGGTGCCCGGGTTGCCGGCCAGGGCGACCCCTTCGAGGTGATCAATCCTGCCACTGGCAAAGCCTTCGCCCTGTGCCCAGCCAGCAGCGTGGCGCAACTGGAGCTGGCCGTGGCGGCCGCTCAGCGCGCGTTCACGAGATGGGGTCGAAGCTCGTGTGGAGAACGTTGCGAACGCCTGCAACTGATCGCCAACGACATCGAGCGTGAAGCCGACGAGCTGGCCAGGCTGATCGTCCTGGAACAGGGCAAGCCGCTGGCGCTGGCTTTCTCCGAAGTCATGGGCGGAGTCGCCTGGACGCGCTACGCCGCCTCCCAGGAGCTGCCGGTGGAACTGGTCGAGGAGACCCCGACCCAGCGCGTCGAGCTGCACCGCAAACCGCTGGGCGTGGTGGCCTCGATCACCCCGTGGAACTGGCCGTTCATGATCGCCATCTGGCACATCATGCCGGCGCTGCGCGCGGGCAACTGCGTGATCAGCAAGCCGTCCAGCCTGACCCCGCTGAGCACCTTGCTCCTGGTGGAAATCATCGCCCGTCACGTCCCGGCCGGGGTCATCAACATCGTCACTGGCGAGCGCGGTTTTGGCAGCGCCATCGCCAGCCATCCAGGCATCCACAAGATCGTCTTCACCGGCTCCACCGAAACCGGCCAGCGCGTGATGCAGGCAGCGGCTGGCAACCTCAAGCGCCTGACCCTGGAACTGGGCGGCAACGACGCTGCCATCGTTCTGCCTGGTACGTCGGTGGATGCCGTGGCCGAAGACATCTTCCAGGCCGCCTTCCTCAACATGGGCCAGACCTGCGCCGCGCTCAAGCGCCTGTACGTGCACGAATCGCAGTACCAGGCCTTCGCCGAGGCGCTGGCCATCATCGCCAGGCGCCAGGTGGTCGGCGCTGGCCTGGAGGAGGGCGTCACTTTCGGCCCGGTGCAGAACCCCGAGCAATTGGCGTTGGTCGCCGAGCTGGTGGACGACGCTCGCGCCCAGGGTGGCCAGGTGTTGTGCGGTGGGGCGCAATTGCCGCGTGCCGGCTACTTCTACCCGCCCACTATCGTAACCAGCGTCAGCGACGGCCAGCGCCTGGTGGACGAGGAACAGTTCGGCCCGGTGCTGCCGCTGATCGCCTACCGCGACGTGGAGGACGCATTGCGCCGCGCCAACGCCAGCAGCATGGGGCTCGGCGGCTCTGTATGGGGGCCGGATACGGCTGCCGCGCAGGCCGTTGCGGCGCGCCTGGAAAGCGGCGTGGCCTGGGTCAACTGCCACGCCCAGATTCAACCCAACACCCCGTTCGGCGGCTGCAAGATGTCCGGTTTCGGCGTCGAGTTCGGCCAGGAAGGGCTGCTGGAATTCACCACTCAGCAACTGTTGTTCACCCGCAAGTCCGCGGTTCAGCAGTGAGGAGCACCACCATGTCGACCAATGCCATGTTCAAGCAGAGCCAAACCCCGCAAGCCACGCCGGGCGAAACCCCGTACGCGAAATACAAGACAGCGGAAAAGAAATTCTGGCACCCGATGAGCGCTTCGGCGCCGGCCAACCGGGCCAAGACCCTGATCATCGCCCGTGGTGACGGCAACTACATCACCGACATCGACGGCAATCGCCTGCTCGATGGCGTCGGCGGCCTGTGGAACGTCAACGTCGGCCACAACCGCGCGGAAGTGAAAGCCGCCATCGCCGCACAGCTCGACGAACTGGCCTACTACCAGACCTTCGACGGCATCGCCCACCCGCGCGTGTTCGACCTGGCCGAGCGCCTGACCTCAATGTTCGCCCAGGAAAAAATGGCCCGTGTGCTGTTCAACTCCGGCGGCTCCGATGCCGTGGAAACCGCGTTGAAGATGGCGCGCCAATACTGGATCGCCTCCGGTCAGCCGGGGCGTACCCGCTTCCTCTCGCTGCGCAACGGTTACCACGGCGTACACGTCGGTGGCACCTCGGTCGGTGGCAACGGCGTCTATCACTACAACCACGGCCAGTTGCTCGCCGGCTGCCACCTGCTCGACACCCCCTGGCTGTACCGCAACCCCTGGGATTGCGACGATGCCGAGCAACTGGTCGAGCACTGCATTCGCCAGTTGGAAGATCAGATCGCCTTCCTTGGCGCCGGCACCATCGCCGCCTTCATCGCCGAGCCGGTGCAGGGCGCGGGTGGCGTGATCGTGCCGCCGTCCGCCTACTGGCCGCGCCTGCGCGAAGTCTGCGACCGTCACGACATCCTGTTGATCGCCGATGAGGTGGTCACCGGTTTCGGCCGCAGTGGCTGCATGCTCGGCAGCCGTGGCTGGGGCGTGGCGCCGGACATCCTGTGTCTGGCCAAGGGTATCTCCGCCGGCTACATCCCGCTGGGCGCCACGGTGTTCAACCAGCGCATCGCCGATGCCATCGAGAACGCCCCCGGCTTCGCCAACGTGATCATGCATGGCTACACCTACAGCGGCCATCCGACCGCCTGCGCGGCCGCCCTGGCGGTGCTGGACATCGTCGAGAAGGAAGACCTGCCGGGTAACGCGGCCAAGGTCGGCGCGCACCTGATCGAGGGCCTGAAGCCGTTGAGCGAGCGTTTCGAGGTGGTCGGCGAAGTGCGCGGCAAGGGCCTGATGATCGCCCTCGACCTGATCGCTGACAAACGCACCCGCCAACCGCTCGATCCGGCCACGGGGCAGGCCCTGCGCATCGCGGAAACGGCGCGCGCACAAGGTGTGCTGGTACGCCCGATCGGCAACAAGATCGTCATTTCGCCGCCCCTTACCCTCACTTGCGGTGAAGCCGATCTGATTGTCGAGGCGCTGAGCAACGCCCTGAGCAAGCATTGAACCTGCCGCCCCGCGCCCACGGGCGCGGGCATTCATCCCAACTCTCCCGAAAACCAATAAGAACGACTGCCACAGCACCGAGGAGCTGCAATGAAGATGAACCTGCGTAACAACGGCACGTTCGCTCTGGCCATGGCGATCACCGCTACCCTGGCCGGACAGAGCCATGCCTACGAGCTGTATGCTGATGACGACACCCAGTTGAATGCCGACCTGCTCGCCGTGTTCGGCATGATGAACAGCCGCAAGAACTACGATGGCACCACGGGTGGTTCCACCTGGCGTGAGGGTTTCATCAAATACGGCCTCAGTGGCCAGCAAGGGCTGGGTAGTGCCGGCAGCCTGTATGGCGCCTTCAATCTGGTCAGTTCCGGCACCTGGGGCGATGGCGACCCGGCTGGCAACACCCTCGGCACCGAGCGCACCAGCAAGATCGAAGATGCCTACCTGGGGTGGCGCTCGGGGGAGCTGTTCCCCGTGCTGGGCAAGGATGGCGTGGACTTCTCCGCTGGGCGCCAGGTGGTCAAGCTGGGCCGTGGCTTTTTGATCAACGACGATGGCCCGAACCTGGGCAAGGGCCCGGCGGACGGTGCCCTCAATCGCGGCGGCGCCTACTACATCGCCGCGCGTCACGCCTTCGACCGCACCGCCGTGCTGCGCCTGGGGGGCGAGGACGGCGTGCATGGCTCGCTGGTCTGGCTCAAATCCGACAACCGTGCCCAGGCCGAAACCGAACTGGCCGCTGGCACCCTGGATTACACCAGCTACGCCGGTACCCTGGGGCTGACCTGGGTGCATGGCCTGGACGTCAACCAGCGCTGGGCCACGCCGATCCAGAGCGAGCGCGACAACCTGAACGTTTACAGCATCCGTGGCGAAGGCAGTGCCGGCATCGAGAATGCCAATTTCGCCTTCGAGTATGCCTGGCAGGATGTCGATACCGGGGTGGAGAAGGCCTGGTACGCCGAAGCGGGCTACACCTTCGCCGACGCGCCCTGGTCGCCGAACCTGACCTATCGCTACACCCGTTATTCGGGCGGCTGGGACTCGCTGTTTACTGGCCTCAGCAGCGGCTATGGCACCTGGGTTCAGGGT
This sequence comes from Pseudomonas sp. GOM7, assembly GCF_026723825.1. NCBI lineage: Bacteria > Pseudomonadati > Pseudomonadota > Gammaproteobacteria > Pseudomonadales > Pseudomonadaceae > Pseudomonas > Pseudomonas sp. GOM7. The sequence continues at coordinate 1,299,723 of NZ_CP113519.1, forward strand.
GAGGTGGCGGGCAACTACGCCGGCCCTTTCAACAGCAATACCGGCATTCATCATGTCGCCCTGAAGGCGTCACCGCTGGAGGGCCTCACCCTGGGGGCGTTGTACTTCGACTACAGCACCCTGCATGACCGCGACACTCTCAACCTGGATGCCCGCGAGCTGGATCTGTATGTGGAGTGGGCGGTCAGCGATCACCTGATCATCAGCCCGCTGGTGGGCTTGTATCAGCCGAAGCAGAGCGCCGATAACGGCGGTAATCAGGTCGGTGGCAATGGCACCAACGTCTACAGCCAGCTCATGGTAGTCGTGCCGTTCTGAGGTGGAGACCCTCCTGGTGCGACCGGGCCGTACGTGCCGGTCGCCTGTCCTGCAGCCGCCTTCGGGGGGCTGTTTTTATTGCTGCACCGGCCAGCTCAACACGAAGCAGCTACCGCCGTTCGCGGACGGCTGCCAGAACGCCCGTCCGCCATGGGCTTCGGCGATGGCCTTGACCACCGCCAGGCCCAGGCCGCTGCCGCCGCTCTTGCGCGAGCGCGAGGGGTCGCCACGGCGAAAGGCCTCGAAGATGTCGGCGGCCAGGGCGCTGTCGATGCCGGGGCCGTCGTCTTCCACGCTCAGCCGGCAGTCGCCGTCGGCCTGCTCAAGGCGTACCCGCAGCGTGCCAGGGTCGGCATGGCGCAGGGCATTTTCCAGCAGCGCCATCAGCGCCTGACGGATACGCATGGCATCGCACTCCACCAGCAGCCCGGCGTCCAGCTCCTGCTGCAGGTGAAAGCCTTTTTCCGCCAACGGCGTGGCGAAGGCCTGCAGCACGCTGCCCAGTTCATCGGCCAGGGGCACGCGGCTCCGTTGCACTTCCAGGTGGCCGCTGTCGTTGAGGCTGAGCACGCGCAGGTCTTCGATCAGGTGGTTGAGGCCCTCCACCTGGCGCAGCAGACCCTCGAACAGCTCGCTGCTGGGGCTGAACACGCCTTCGGCCAGGCCCTGCAGGCGGCCGCGCAGAATGGTCACCGGGGTGCGCAGTTCGTGAGCGATGGCGGCGTTCCAGAAGTCGCGCTCGCGGGTCATGCTCTGCAGGCGCTCGGCCATGGCGTTGAAGTCGCGCACCAGTTGCGCGGTTTCGCCCATGGCCTGTTCGTCCAGCGGTGCTCGCGCGTCGAGCCTGCCCTGGGCCACTTCACGCAGGCTGTGCGCCACCGAGTTCAACGGGGTGATCAGCCGTCGCGACAGGCGTACGGCGACGAACACCGCCATGCTCAGGGCGGCGATGGTGGTGCAGCCGATCCAGATCATCTCCACCCGCGAGGGCATCCAGGTTTCCGAGATGCTGCCCGGCAAGTAGGCCATCGCGATGGCGTAGAACACGTAGGAGCCGAACATCGCGATGAAGATGATGCTCAGCGCCATCACCGCCAGGGACTGGATGAACTGCCGGCGCAGGCCCGGAGTCGGCTTCATGATTCGGCGCCGAAGCGATAGCCCACGCCCCAGACACTGGCGGGCACGCCCTGAATGTCGAGGGCTTCGAGTTTCTTGCGCAGCTTGCTGACGTGGCTGTCCACGGTGCGCTCCTGGGTGTCGCCCTCGGGCAGGCAGCTCTCCAGCAATTCGGCGCGGCTGAATGCCCGTTTCGGCGCTCGCATCAGGCAGGCCAGCAGCTTGAACTCGGTCAGGGTCAGTTCCAATGTGTGCGGCTGGCCATCACGCAGCACGCTGGCCTCGTGGCTGTCCAGGTCGACCTGGAATGCACCGACGCGCAACACCTGGGTGGCTGCAGGTGCGCTGGCTCGCGTGCGCCGTAGCACCGCTTGCACCCGCGCCACCACCTCGGCCGGGTTGAAGGGTTTGACCACGTAATCGTCGGCGCCCAGGCGAAGGCCCATCAGCTTGTCGATGTCCTGATCGAGCGCGGTGAGCATGATCACCGGCGTGTCGCCCCGAGAGCGGATTTCGCTGAGCACCTTCCAGCCATCGACGACCGGCATCTGCACGTCGAGCAGTAGCAGATCCGGCTTGAGCGCCTGGTGCAGGGCCAGGGCCTGCTGGCCATCGCTGGCGTGCTGGGTACGCAGGCCGCTGCGTTGCAGGTAGGCGATGAGGATGTCGGCGATCTCGGCTTCATCCTCGGCGATCAGCACCAGTGCCGTGGCGGGGGAGGCAGGGCTGGTGCGCGCGTGGGGATCGGACATGGGCAGGCTCGCAGACGGTGGTTGCGAATGTTATCGCGGCCTCCATGCTTTCTCCACAAAGCCTCGAATCATTCGCAACAGCCGCGCTTCAGACTGCTGCCTCGATCAGCTCCGGCCGGTATCAGGTCATCGGAGCCCAGTGTTCAGTGAGGAGTGGGTCATGGGCAGTAAACAGCGGCATCTGGGCATCGTGCTCGCAGGGCTTGCCGTATTGGCACTGGCTGGGTGCGACGCGCAGCCCGAGCAACGCGAAGCAGCCGCGCCGCTGCAGGTTTCGGTGCTGACGCTCGAGGCGCACGAACTGGCGGTCAGCGAGGATCTGCCAGCGCGTGTGGCCGCCGTGCGCAGCGCCGAGATTCGCGCGCAGATCGGCGGCATCGTGCAGCGCCGCCTGTTCGAGCAGGGCGCCGAGATCGAGGCCGGTGCCGTGCTCTTCCAGATCAACCCGGCGCCGTTCAAGGCCGAGGTCGACAGTGCCGCTGCCGCCTTGCAGCGCGCCGATGCGACCCTGGCGCGGGCGCGCGTTCAGGCCGAGCGCCTGGCCCCGCTGGTGCAGGCCGAGGCGGTCAGCCGCCAGGTGTATGACGACGCCGTGGCGCAGCGCGAGCAGGCCGCCGCCGATGTGGCCCAGGCTCGTGCGACGCTGGCGCGGCGCAGGCTGGATCTGCAGTTCGCCAGCGTCGAGGCGCCGATTGCCGGGCGCATCGACCAGGCGCTGGTCAGCGAAGGCGCGCTGGTGTCGCCCACCGACGCCACGCCCCTGGCGCGCATCCAGCAGATCGACCAGGTGTACGTCGACGTGCGCCAGTCCGCCTCGGTGCTGGACGCGCTGCGTCAGCAGGCCGGCTCGGCGACACCGGAACTGAGCGTCGACATCCTAGGCAGCGACGGCAAGCCACTGGGCCTGCGCGGGCGCATCCTGTTCTCCGGCATCGAGGTGGATGCCGGCACCGGCGACGTGCTGCTGCGCGTGCTGGTGGACAACCCGCAACGCCGCCTGTTGCCTGGCCTCTATGTTCAGGCGCGGATTCCCCGTGCCCATTATTCCGCCGCACTGAGCGTGCCGCAGCAGGCAGTGACCCGCACGGCAGGCCAGGCCAGCGTGTGGGTGGTCGATGCCCGGGGCCAGGCACGGCCGGTGCCCGTCGAGCTCGGTGAGCTGGTCGAGCGCCATTACCGCGTGGTGTCCGGGCTCAGTGCCGGACAGCAGGTGGTGGTCGAGGGCATCGAGCGCCTGAGCCCTGACGCCCAGGTCGCCACGCGCCCTTGGCAGCCCGCCGCCAACGGCGAACGCCTCAGCGCCGTCGCGCGCTGAGTTCGGAGAGATCGTCATGCCGCAGTTCTTCATCAATCGCCCGGTGTTCGCCTGGGTCATCGCCCTGTTCATCGTGCTGGTCGGCGTCATCGCCATTCCGCAGTTGCCCATCGCCCGCTACCCGTCGGTAGCGCCGCCGTCGGTAACCCTTTACGCCACCTATCCGGGGGCCACCCCGCAGACGCTCAACGACTCGGTGGTGAGCCTGGTCGAACGTGAGCTGTCGGGGGTGAAGAACCTGCTGTACTTCGAGTCTTCGGTGGACACCTCGGGCACCGCGCAGATCACGGCCACCTTCAAGCCGGGCACCGACGCGGAGTTGGCCCAGGTGGACGTGCAGAACCGCATCAAGGCGGTGGAGCCGCGCCTGCCCCAGGCTGTGCGGCAGAACGGCCTGCAGGTGGAGTCCGCCGCCTCGGGCTTTCTGATGATGGTGGGCATGACCTCGCCCAACGGCCAGTTCGATGAAGTGGCGCTGAACGATTACCTGGCGCGCAACATCGTGCAGGAGCTGCGCCGCATCGATGGCGTCGGGCGCGTGCAACTGTTTGGCGCCGAGCAGGCCATGCGCGTCTGGGTCGACCCCAACAAGCTCACCGCCTACGGCCTGACCATGAACGAGCTGGCCCAGGCCATCGAGCAGCAGAACGCACAGATTGCCCCCGGCCGGGTCGGTGACGAGCCGACCATACCAGGCCAGCGCCTGACCGTGCCGTTGACCGTGCAGGGACAATTGAGCACGCCGGAACAGTTCGCCGCCATCGTCCTGCGCGCCGCTGCCGACGGTGCCAAGGTGGTGCTCGGCGACGTCGCGCGCATCGAGCTTGGGGCACAGTCCTACGCCTTTTCCAACCGCGAGAACGGCGTGGCGGCAACCAGTGCCGCGATCCAGCTATCGCCCGGTGCCAACGCCGTGCGTACCGCCTCGGCCGTGCGTGAGCGCCTGGCCGAGCTGGCGCCGAGCATGCCGGCGGGCATGGCCTACTCGGTGCCGTTCGATACCGCGCCTTTCGTCAAGGTGTCCATCGAGAAGGTGATCTACACCCTGTTCGAGGCCATGGTGCTGGTGTTCCTGGTGATGTTCCTGTTTCTGCAGAACCTGCGTTACACGCTGATCCCCGCCATCGTCGCGCCCATCGCGCTGCTCGGCACCTTCGCGGTGATGCTGCTGGCCGGTTTCTCGATCAACTCGCTGACCATGTTCGGCATGGTGCTGGCCATCGGCATCATCGTCGACGACGCCATCGTGGTGGTGGAGAACGTCGAGCGGCTGATGGCCACCCAGGGGCTGTCGCCGAAGGAGGCTACCGTGCAAGCGATGCGGGAAATCACCGGGGCGATCATCGGCATCACCCTGGTGCTCACCGCCGTGTTCATCCCCATGGCTTTCGGCAGTGGCTCTGTGGGGGTGATCTACCAGCAGTTCACCCTGTCGATGGCGGTGTCGATCCTGTTCTCGGCCTTCCTCGCCCTGAGCCTGACACCGGCGCTGTGCGCCACGCTGCTGCGCCCGGTGGGTGCCGAGCACCATGAAAAGCGCGGCTTCTTCGGCGCCTTCAACCGTGGCTTCGAGCGCCTCACAGCGAGCTACGGCGCGCAGGTGGCGCGCCTGGTCGGGCGCAGCGGGCGGATGATGGCGGCCTTCGCCGTGCTCTGCGCGGTGCTGGCCATCGCTGCTGCGCAGTTGCCCTCGTCCTTTTTGCCCGAGGAGGATCAGGGCTACTTCATGACCTCCATCCAGTTGCCCACCGGCGCCACCAGCGAACGCACGCTGGACGTGGTCAAGGCCTACGAGGCGCATGTCGCCTCGCGGCCCGGGCTGGACGCCAATCTGGTGGTGCTGGGCTTCAGCTTCGCCGGTTCCGGCCCCAACGCCGCGATTGCCTTCACCATGCTCAAGGACTGGGATCAGCGCGAGGGCGCCACGGCTGCCGAAGAAGCCGCGCTGGCGCAGCAGGCCATGGCGGGCAATGTCGAAGGCACGGTGATGAGCCTGATGCCGCCGGCCATCGACGAGTTGGGCACCTCCTCCGGTTTCACCCTGTTCCTGCAGGATCGCGCCAACCGTGGCGAGACCGCGCTGCTCGCCGCGCAGGCGCGTCTGTTGGAACTGGCGGCGCAGAGCGAGGTAGTCAGTGATGTCTACCCCGATGGCCTGCCGCCCGGCGAGAGCATCCGCCTGGAGATCGACCGGCAGAAGGCCGAGGCCATGGGCCTGTCCTTCGCGGCCGTGAGCAGCACGCTGTCGGCGGCCATGGGCTCGCTGTACGTCAACGACTTCCCCAATGCCGGGCGCATGCAGCAGGTGATCCTGCAGGCCGATGCGCCGGCGCGCATGCAACTGGACGACGTGCTCGGCCTGCGCCTGCGCAATGCCAGTGGTGGCATGGTGGCGCTGCGCGAAGTGGTAACGCCGGTGTGGAGCGAGTCGCCGCAGCAGATGATGCGCTTCCAGGGCTTTCCCGCCGTGCGCATCGCCGGGGGTGCCGCTGCCGGTGTGTCCAGCGGTGCGGCGATGGCCGAGATGGAGCGCCTGGTGGCGCAGTTACCGCAGGGCTTCGCACTGGCCTGGACCGGGCAGTCGCTGCAGGAGCGCCAATCGGCGGCGCAGGCGCCGCTGCTGATGCTGCTCTCGGCGCTAGTGGTGTTCCTGGTGCTGGCGGCGCTCTACGAGAGCTGGTCGATCCCGCTGTCGGTGATGCTGGTGGTGCCGTTGGGCCTGCTCGGTGCGGTGGCCGCGGTAATGCTGCGCGGCATGCCCAACGACGTGTTCTTCAAGGTTGGGATGATCACCATTATCGGCCTGTCGGCGAAGAACGCCATTCTCATCGTCGAGTTCGCCCGCCAGTTGCATGCCGAAGGGCGCTCGCTGATCGACGCCGCCGTGACCGCTGCGCGCCTGCGCCTGCGGCCGATCCTGATGACCTCGCTGGCCTTCACCCTCGGTGTGGTGCCGCTGATGCTGGCCTCCGGCGCCAGCGCCGAAACCCAGCACGCCATCGGCACCGGGGTGTTCGGCGGCATGCTCAGTGGCACCCTGCTGGCGGTGTTCTTCGTGCCGGCCTTCTTCGTCTTCGTCATCGGCACGCAGGAGCGCTTGAGCACCTGGCGTGCGCAGCGTGGCGCCACCGCGCTGACCCAGGAGAACCCCTGATGCGCCTATTGCTGACCCTGCCGCTGCTCGCCTGCCTGTGCGCCTGCTCGCTGACGCCGACCCTTGAGCGCCCGGCTGCACCGGTGCCGGCGAGCTTTCCCATGAATGCTGCCACGCCGGCCTCGGCGCTGCCGGCCAGTGCATTGGGCTGGCGTGCGATGTTCGGCGACCCGCGCCTGCAACGGCTGATCGACCTGGCACTGGCCAATAACCGCGACCTGCGCCTGGCAGCGTTGAACGTGGAAGCGACGCGAGCGATGTTCAATATCCAGCAGGCCGCACGCCTGCCCTCGGTGTCGCTCGATGCCAGCCATACCCGCGAACGGGCCCTGGCGCAGGGCAACAGCGACGAATCGCGCCGCGAGGTGAATCGCCAGGTCGGCGTGAACGTCGGCATAAGCGCTTTCGAGCTGGATCTGTTCGGCCGTGTACGGTCGCTGTCCGATGCGGCGCTGGCCCGTTACCTGGCCAGCGAGCAGGGCCGTGATGCGGCGCAGATCACCCTGATCGGCGCGGTGGCCGAGGCCTACTTCGCCCAGCGCCTGGCCGGCGAGCAACTGCAACTGGCCGAATGCACCCTGGCCGACTGGCAACAGTCGCTGGAGTTGGCGCGCCTGCTCAAGCAGGCCGAGCAGAACAGCAGCCTGGACGTGGCCCAGGCCGAGGGGCAGGTGGCTCTGGCCGAAGCCGACCTGGAAGCGCGCCGTCGCACCCTGGCACAGGCGGACAACGCCCTGCAGTTGTTGGTGGGCAGCGAGCTGCCGGGCGACCTGCCTGGCGGCTTGCCACTGGAGCGCCAGTCGGTTATTGCGCAACTACCGGCCGGGTTGCCAGCCGACCTGCTACTGAACCGGCCGGACCTGCGCCAGGCCGAGCAGATGCTGGTGGCCGCCAATGCCGATATCGGCGCGGCGCGGGCGGCGTTCTTCCCGCAGATTTCCCTGACCGCCTCCTTCGGTTACGCCAGCACCTCGCTCGCTGGCCTGTTCGACCCGAGCCGCCAGGTCTGGCGCTTTGCGCCGCAGATCTCGCAGCCACTGTTCCAGGGTGGGCGCCTGCGTGCCGAACTGCGCCTGGCCAAAGTGCGCAAATCCGAGGCGGTGGCCCAGTACGAACGCGCCATCCAGATCGCCTTCCGCGAGGTGGCCGATGCCCTGGCTGGTACGGCTACCTTCGAGCGCCAGATCGAGGCGCAACTGCGCGCGGTGACAGCGGCCGAACGGCGCCTGGCGCTGTCCGACCTGCGCTACCGCGCGGGCCTCGACGGCCGCCTGGAACTGCTCGACGCCCAGCGTCAGTTGCAGGCCGCACGGCAGGCGCTGCTGGAGCTGCGTCGTGCGGAAATCGCCAACCGGGTGGCGCTGTACAAGTCGCTGGGTGGCGGCCTGGATGAGCGCGACGTCACCAAGATTGCCGCTGTCACGGCGGCTCAGTAGAGTCCATTCGATTTTGCCCATGAGCCTTTCCATGCGTGCTGTCATTCCTCGTCGCTGGCTGATCCTGCTGGCCGTCATGCTGGCCTTCCTGCCGGTGGTCATCGACATGACCATCCTGCACATCGCCGTGCCCTCGCTGACCCTGGCGCTCGGCGCCTCGGCCACCGAGGTGCTGTGGATCATCGACATCTACCCGCTACTGATGGCGGGCCTGCTGGTGCCCATGGGCACCCTGGCCGACCGCATCGGCAACCGCCGCGTGCTGCTCAGCGGCCTGGTGGTGTTCGGCATCGCCTCGCTGCTGGCGGCCTTTGCGCCGACCCCGGCGCTGCTCATCGCGGCACGGGTACTGCTGGCCCTCGGCGGTTCGATGATCATGCCCTGCGTGCTGGGCATCATCCGCCGCACCTTCGACGATGACGACGAGCGCGCTATGGCCCTCGGGCTCTGGGGCATGGTCGGTGCGGCTGGCGCGGCGCTCGGGCCGCTGATCGGCGGGGCGCTGCTGGAGCACTTCTGGTGGGGCTCGGCCTTTCTGATCAACGTGCCGGTCATGCTGGTGGTTGCGCCGCTGGTGTTCCTCCTGCTGCCGCGCAGCGAAGAAACCACGCCCGGCACCTGGGCGCTGGGCCAGGCCCTGCTGCTGATCGCCGGCATGCTGGCGCTGGTGTATGGCATCAAGGCTGCCGTCGGCGCCACCCAGCCGCTGGGAGTGGCACTGCTGATGGCGCTGCTGGGGTTCGCGTTGCTGAGCTTCTTCGTGCGCCTGCAACTGCGCTCGGCGACGCCCATGCTCGACCTGTCGCTGTTCTCGCGTCCGGCGATCCTGGCCGGCATCATCATGGCGGTGGTGGCCATTGGCGCATTGGCCGGGGTCGAACTGACCCTGGCGCAGGAGCTGCAATACGTGCTGAGCAAGACGCCGCTTGAGGCCGGCATCTTCATGATCCCGATCATGGCCGCCGCTGCTGTCGGTGGCCCGCTGGCTGGTTACCTTTCCAACCTCTGCGGCCTGCGCCTGGTGGCCAGTGCGTCGCTGGGCCTGTCTGCCGTGGCCCTGGCCTTTCTGGCCCTGGCCGATTTCCACCAGCCGGGCTTCGCCGTGCCGGCGATGCTGGCGCTCCTGGGCCTGACCCTGAGCATCGGCCTGACGGCCTCGTCCATCGCCATCATGGGCTCGGTGGAGGCCAGCAAGGGCGGGGCAGCCGGCTCGCTGGAAGCCACCGCCTATGAGCTGGGCACGGGCCTGGGCATCACCTTCTTCGGCGTGTTCATGAACAGCGTGTTCCGCCACAGCATCGTGCTCGACGCCGAACTCGCCGCGCCGTTGGCCGAGCGCGCGGCACGCTCCATCGGCGACAGCTATCAGGTCGCCAAGGGCCTGGCCGAACCCCAGGCCAGCGCCCTGATCGAGTCGGCCAAGGTAGCGTTCTCGGCCACCCACTCGACCTTGCTGATGACCTCGGCGGCGATGGTCGGTGTGCTCGCGGTGGTGGTGTTCTTCATGCTCGGCGGGTACCGCAAGGCTGAACCTGTCGACTAGCTGGCGGTGTTTTCACCCGTGCCTGATGCTCTGCATGGCGCCCCAAAGCCAATACCTGTTATCCGGCAAGGACCATCGGATTGGGCGGCGCAGGGTGTCGAGATGGGGGAGTGTGCTCGTTCATTTGACTTCACGCGCCTTGGTCTTGAAGGCCGCTGCTATCCAGTAGCGTGGAGCGCGGCTAGTGAGTCAGTCATGGAGGCGGGATGGCGGTACTGTGCCAGATAAGGGATATCCGGCAGTGAGGGATGTCTGGTTATCTGGCAGGTTGCGGCTCGACATAGCACAGAAACATAAAGTGAACGGTTGAACTGATGGTGTTTTGATTAATTTCCTTCTTCCAACAGCGGTAGTGAACGATCCCGGTCAGCAATAAAAACCTATCTCAGCGTCTTCCCTAAGACGCCGTTACTGACGTTTCAAAAAGTCGTTGCAATCTTTGGGGATACTCATGTTTAGTGTTGAGCCAAACTCGAAAAGTTGTTCGTCGCGCCATTTGAATGCCCTTGATTTGATATCGGATTCATAGCTTGATACCTGTTCTTTATTGGTGAAGATATCACCCCTTTCGTATAGGATCATTTTTCTGTTTGGCTCGTCATGAACGATAGGGTTCAATCGAACTATCTGATCCTCCTGCTCACTGAAGAACCATCCCTCGCCAATGTAGCGGCTGTCGAAATGACCATAGAAGGGTTTCAGTTCCCAGGCAATGAAATCATCGGGCTCTCGGTAAGTAAGCGATTGTTCTGGTGGTGATCCATTTTCCACTGAAAAAAATATAACCGGGTTTTTGATGTTTTTTTGCATTCCAGATCGAGCGCTACCTGGATCACTTCGATTTTTTTCCTGCACGATGACTAGGCTGCCGTGTTTCGTCTTTGCTGACACCTGGCATTTGCCATCTTGAAATGATTCGACCTTGATGCCCTCAAAATTATCAGGAAGGACAGGATCGCTCTGAGTGACGCCGGTGCCCAGCCCAAATAGCAAATTAACATAGCTGCATTTGCCGTGAATATGCCGGGCTTTCATTTCGCAAAGCTGATAGCTCGAGCCTTCGATAATGGCTCCATTCTTACTGTAAGCAATCCATGTTGATGTTTTGGGCGAGAGTATGATTGCTGCAATTAATGATAATGCAAGTAGGATTTTTAAGATGTTGAGAGGGACTTTATGCCGTATGTTGATTTCTGTACTCATTGGCTGGCTGCTTCTTGCTCTGAGGTCTGCTTGGTAAGGGGGTTGATGGCCACTCAGAATGGTTTGTTTGGAGCCTGATGCTGAACTTTTCTTTATTTGCGATAACGCAAATTTCAGTGTGTCGCCAGTCACAAAACTAGCGGCCTCACTTAGTATCTATGCCGTGCAGCGATTATTTCATCCTAGGTACCTCACGTATTGGGCCATCAGATTGGGGCGGCTAAGTGCATCGAGCTGGTTGATACGATCCTGCATCGTCAGTATCGCGGCCTTGAAGGTGCGGTCGTTCATATCGCGCCAGTAGCGCGGATTGCGCCCGCTGCGGTGGTCGTGCTCGGCAGTCACTGGATCAAGGTGGCGGAACTCTTCCCACACCGGGATATCCGGCAGCGGCTTGCTGATATCCATATAGTTCTGCCACATGTCCCAGAGCGCCAAACTGTCCTTGTCTGAACTTTGCCGACCGATTACAGGCATAAAGTCGATGGTGACCGGGTGATAGCGATGTACCAGGTGCAGCGAATACAACGGAATGCCCTGGCGATCCGGCAGTACATGCACGGAAGCATCGAACTCGTAGAATGGGCGGACGAAGTTGCCATCGATACCGTACTGGCTGAACTGTCCCGGTTTGAGGGCAAAGATGGTCACCATGCCGGTTTGGCGATTGAGTTCCCAGAGCGGCCCCTTGGAAGGGGTAAATATCCAGTGGGAGGGTAGGCGGTGTACGACGATATGGCCGATTAGCCAGCAGGCAAGAGGCAATGGCAAGAGAAAAGAAGAGATTCCATATAAGTAATTAATCACTCGCTCAAGAGATTCGGCCCGTAATGCATAGAGGGGCATCATTATTAGGAAAGTAATTCCAAGCGCTATATAGGAGAATCCTCTCCCCAATCCCCATAGATAGACCCAGAACTGCGTCCAGCGTGAGGCATGGGCTCTCCGATAACAGACATGGTTGCAGGCATTGTGAAACTTCGCCTCGTCACGGGCTCGAGCCCCGGGGTTCTGGCGTTCGTGCTCTTCCTGCTCGCGTAGCCTGCTTGGCGCGTAATGCTCCATCAATGCATAAGGCGCCACATCCTGCGCCTCTCCCCAGGGCAAGGGCATGCAGAGCAGGCCAGCATGCTGGCGAATCTGCGGCGGTTGCTGGGGAATATGCCGGGAGTCATAGGCCTGGGGGCCGTAGGGCTGAATATTGGTCATCGTTAGAGATAGAGCACATGGCGGGCCATGATATTGGGCCGCGACAGTGTGTCGAGCTGTTGGACGCGCTGGGTCATGGAGGCCACGGCTTCCTTGTACTCGGCATCGTCCATATCGCGCCAGTAGCGCGGGTTCCTGCCGGTACGGCGGTCGTGCTCGGCGGTCACTGGGTCGAGGTGGCGGAACTCTTCCCATACGGGGATATCCGGCAGGGGCTTACTGGTGTCCATGTAGTTCTGCCACATGTCCCACAGTGCCAGGCAATCCTTGTCCGAGCGGCGCAGCCCCATCACTGCCTTGAAATCAATACGCACCGGTTGGTAGCGATGCACCAGATGCAGCGAATACCAGGGCAGTCCCTGACGGTCGGGTATGACGTGCACGAACGCATCGAATTCGTAGAAGGGGCGGACGAAGTCGCCATCGGCACCGTACTGGCTGAACTGGCCTGGTTTGCGAGCGAAGATGGTCACCATGCCGGTCTGGCGGTTGAGTTCCCAGAGCGGCCCCTTGGAAGGGGTAAATACCCAGTGGGAGGGTAGGCGGTGAACGACGATATGGCCTATTAGCCAACAGACAAGAGGAATAGGCAAAAGAACATATAGTGTATCAAGTAAGTCAGAAACTACTTGCGCAACCGAATTAGCGGTAAAAATACTAATCGGCAACATAATTATCAGTGAGAAACCTAGAGAAAAGTACGAGAACCCTCTACCCAATCCCCAAAGATAGACCCAGAAATGCGCCCAACGGGAGGCGTGGGCTCGCCGGTAGTAGATATGACTGCAGGCGTTATGAAACTTCGCTTCATTTCGGGCACGGGTGCCTGGCTGCTGGCGCTCCTGCTCTTCTTCCTCACGCAGGCTAGCCGGGTCGTAGTCGTCAAAGAACCCATAAGGCGCCACATCCTGCGCCTCTCCCCAGGGCAAGGGCATGCAGAGCAGGCCGGCATGCTGGCGAATCTGCGGCGGCTGCTGGGGAATGCGCCGGGAGTCGTAGGCCTGGGGGCCGTAGGGAGGGCTGGTATCGGTCATCGGTCGTTTCGCTTGTCGGCCTTGTAGGTTTGCTCATCGGCCCAGAAGGCCTGCCCGGTACTGCCGAAGTCAGGACGGGTATGGGCAGGGCGGTTGGGATCATAACGCAGCGGGTCGGTGGGCGCTGGTGCCGGGAAGTACCACTTACGTTTACCGTTATCGGCGATCAGTTGGGCGCGTACCGCCCAGCTATAGCGGTAATACAGGCCGACGCCGCCGTGGCGCTCGCTGGCGGGTGTGACGGGTTGCTCCATATAGAGTTCCAGCCCTTCGGGCGTCAGCACCTGGCGGGCCAAGCAGGGCGGCTTGCTGCCGGCCTGCTTGGCGCTGGTGTCGAGGTCGTATGCCTGGCCCCTTACTAGCTGGCTGTTCTCATAACTGCCATCCGGGCTGGAGTGGTTGGTATGCAGGCGCAGGCGGGTGCTTAGCTTGAGTTGGCTCTGCCCGAGCGCGCCGGCCAGGCCGGGCAGGTTGCTGCGCAGGCTGATGCGGATATTGGCCCGGCGCATGGCATGGAACCAGGCCTCCTCGCCAGGTGCCGGATAGCCTTGTAGTGCCTGCTGCTGATGAGGGTTGGCGGCAATCTCGATGCGAATACCGGCGAACAAACCGACCAGACGGTAGAAGGCCTCGTGCTCATCCAATAGGTGGGCGGGGCGCTCGCTGCTCATAAAGGGCAGGAGGCCGGGTTGATCCTTGCCAAAGGGACCGAGCTTGAGCCATTCCTCGACGGGGGTATCGTCCAGCCACCAGACCAGGCCCAGGCCGGCTAGGGTCAGGGCCAGGCCGATGGCCACGGCCCAGCCGCCCGGCCCCAGGGCGAGCAGAGGAGCGCCAGCAGCAGGGCCGGCCATAAATGCGCCAGCGAAAGCGCTAAGCCCCCCGGCGGCCATCAGCATATAGCCCCAGCCGGCCTCGTCCCCCAGAGCGAACTCATGCAGCGCGTCGGCCAGGCTGATTCCCGCGAACAGACCCGCAGCCCCAGCGCCCAGCAATATGCGCCCGGTCACATGGGTGGCCAGCAGCTTGCCCTGGCTGCCTGGAATCTTGAAAAGTTTGTGATCCAGCTTCTCGATTGCGGCCTGTACGATCCTTGTGTTTTCTGCTGAACGCTCAATTAGAAGCTCCAGAGCAATAGCTGCATCGAGAGCAGCGCTACCCATCCCAAAGTTTGCTCTTGACCTACTGCGCAGCCGTTCCGTTTTTTTGATGGCCTGCAACTCAGCCTTCACATTCCACCCTTCGACCATCAGCAGAAAAGCCGGCAATATCGGCGTATTGAGTGTGCGATAGACCTTCTGTCGCAGCGCCGAATGATTGACCACAAGAGGGTCGTTGCGCGCCTTGTCAAAGAGTGCCTTCTGCCGCTCCAGCTCGATTTCCGCCTGATATAGCTCGTTCAGTTGCTGCTCGAGTGCCAGCAGGCGCTGGGCAAGGGCATCGCGATTGGGTAGCACCACCAGCAGCATCTCCTGCTTTTCCAGCGCCATGCCGGCCGCGCGGGCCTGCCCGGCGCTGGTGGTGGCAACAGGGGTGTCGCCGTCGTGGAGGGTGCCGGTCATACGGGTGGCGCGCTGCTGGATGTCAAAGCCCAGTACCTCGGGACGGACGACCATCAGGTCGCGCTCATTGACTCGACCAGTACGAGCGAAGTGCAGGTTGCCCAGGGTGTCGGGCAGCATCGCACGGGCTTGCTGAATACTCCGAGCCCGGTAGGCATCGATACGTCCCAATTGTGCTTTGGAGCGCATTTCCCCTTGATCTCGAGCTGTCTCCTCGCGTTGCCTGGTCGTCTGTTCCTGCTGGTTTTTCACGCGGGCTTCTGTGAGCTGCGCTTCGGCCACGGCGTCCTCTGCCTTCTGAAGTACACCCAGTAAGGTGCCCAATACGCTCATGACGGCGTTGACCGTACTTTTCAGGCCCACCAAGGTATTGAAGGCTCCCTGCTCCGCCGCCGTGACGAGGGCGCGTGCCTCCAGCAGTTGCAGGGTGCCGGAGCCGACCAGAGCTTTTTTTTCCAGGGCCGCAAGCGCCAGAGGGCGGAAACGGCCATCGCCTTGGTTTTCCTCGGGCCCCTCCGGTTTACGGTAGGGTGCCATCACCGCCTGCTCGCTGGTCGGTGGCCAGAGCATGGCGTGCAGTGGTTGGCTGGGGGATTCGGCAATGGTCAGCATCAGTTGCTGCAAATCGCCGGAGCCGCGTCGGAAGCTGAGCCGTTGCGGATCGCTGGCGGGCTTGAGCATGGCCGCCAAGCACTGCCCGGTCAGGGCGAAGGCGCCAAGGTAGTCGAAGCCGTCCAGGCAGAACAGATCGCCAAGGGCTTGCTGATAGCGGGCACTCTCGAAGCACTTGCCAAGACTGCGCTGGGCCTTGCCATAACAGAGGCTAGCGTGGCGTGTCAGGGGTTCCGCCAGGGCATGGCGAATGCGCTGGTGGCCTTCCTGCTCCAGTACCTTGGAAAAGCGGCTCAGTGGGTTGGGGCGCCCCTCCATGCGCAGGGGCAGGATGAAGTTGCTGACGAGCAAGGCGCTGCCGTGGTGGCGTTGCATGCTGGCTCTTTCTGCAGCCAGGGTGATGACCTGCTGGGCGGCGTCGACCCGGTCGCGCAACTGGCGAAGCCGGTAGAGCGGATCTTCGACCAGTATGCCGGCGACCTGTCGCTGACGAGTCTCGGCCAGCGCATCATTGGCGGCCGGCTGGGCCTTCCAAGCTTGCTCGCTGTCGCTTTGACTTGCATCCACGGTCGTGCCACGCAGTTCCGCCAGCTTGCGGCTGAGGCCGAGGCTGAGTGGGTCGAGTTCGGGCGTTCCGCGCGGGTTGCCGTGCTCCCCGCGTTCGTAAGCATCGAGCAGCGCCTGGGCCTTGCGTTGGCAAGTGCTTGGATAATCACCCGCCAAGTTGTGCAAGTAGTGGCCGGGGTGCTCGAACTGTAACTCGTACAGAGGTTCCCTGGGGCGCTGTGCTGCGGCCAGAGCGAGGGGGAACGGGCGGCCTTCCAAGTTGCGGCGGCGCGCCTCGGCGCTGACAGCAGGTGCCATGGCGGCCTGGTTGTTGAGCACCATTGCACCCAATAGAGCTTGCAGTAAGGCACGACCATCCGGCCCTGCGGCCATTTCGCCAAAGCGCCGGGGTAGAGCCTGCATGTCGAAGGCCTGACAGCGTTGAGCTCTCAGCTCGGCATCCTGCTCCAGGCGAGCGAGACGTGGCGCGGGCAACTGGATTTCTGCATAGGCCAGTTCCACATCACGTACGGAGCGGTTGTTCCAGCTCGCGGGTAGCCAGATGTCCTGCAGTGCTTTACCACTGGCTTCGCGATGGCCCGCACGGAACCCATCGGCTTGTCGATAGGCCTTGATATCGATGTCATAGAAGGTGGTTTTGCCATCGGCCTGGCGAATTTCCAGTTCCCGCCAGAGCTTGCCGTGGTAGAAGACATAAACGTAACCGGGGCGTGCTAGCACGGGCACCCCTGGTGCCTTGTCATCGAGTACGCCACGCATTGAGGTCAGTGGGACGACTGGGACTATCTGATTCCACTGAGCCTCACCAGGCGCTTGGCGTGTTGTGGGGCGTATGCCTTCAAGCAGGGGAACGCGGATAGGCTTGCCGCGCTCGCTTTCGATTTCCAGCCAAAGATTGCGCTTGGGCTGCCCTTCCCAGTCCCACACATGCAATACGCTACTGAAGCTGTCGCTGGTCTGGATTTCCGGTTTGTCCTGCTGGGTCAGGCTGGTCAGCGGCGCATTGTTCTCATCGCAGATCACCAGTTTCTGCGTGGTCGGGTGATCCTTGCCCACTACCTGGACGATGAGCTTGCCGGCCTCGCAGGCGGCGCCTTTGCTCAGTGCGCATACGTTGTTGCTCATACGCTGCTTTCCTTGTCTGTCGTTTGGGTCAGGTGCCTGGCGAGTGCGTCGAGGCGTTCCTGATCGGTGCCGTGCGGTAGCGCAACTGGCGGTGTCGCGTGTGGGTTGGCGTGGCGCAGGTCGAGGTAGGCGCTCAGCGATTCAGCCGTCACGAAGCCGGTCTGCATACCGGCGCTCAGGTAGTCCCAGGCCGTTTGGAAGCCAATACCGCGTTGCTGTTCCCACCACTGGTAAAGAAAGTGCTCGCCCTGCTGGCGTTGCAGGGCTTGCTCCTGCATGGCGCTCAAGTGCAGCTCCTGTGCGCTGGCCGTTGGCTGCCAGCGGTTTGCCTGCTGGTTTTCGACATGCCGCCAGGCTGCCTGGCCATTCGCAAGCTCATGCCAGGTGCCGCCATACCAACTCAGGCGCTGTATGGGGCCGAGCCAGGTGGCAAGGCTTTCGGCGTCGCAGGCTGGGAAGAGGTAACTGGCCGTGCGAGGCCTCGAATAGCGCAGCACGCCTCGGCGCTCCTGATCGAAGCGGATGAACAGGATGTGGCGCAGGTGAGCCAGCAGCTCTTGCGTCGTTGCTGGGGTTTCCAGCAACAGGCCGGGCCAGGCGAGTGGTTCGCCCTGCACGGCAGCCAGCAATGAGGGATTGGCCTGCGCATGGATCAGCAGGGGGCTTTCTTCCTCACAGGCCGCTAGCTCGGTGTCGTCGAACAGGCGTACCGGATCAGGATCCTCCCCGAGCCGATAAAGTTCGGGGAGCAAATGCTCCGTACGCTCCAGCAGTAACCAGTGCTTGGTGCTCATGCGCTGGCTCCTGCGTTCATGGCCTTGCGGCAAGGGCAGTCGGAGAGTGGGCATTGCAGCGGCGTGCCGCCCTTGGGCTTCTGGCAGAGCTCGACGATGGGCAGCTCTTCACGCAGACGCTGCTTGAGCAACGCCCCCGGTACATCCGCATCCGCCGGCCTCACCGCTCCCGGCAGGATGGGCGCCGCCCCCGAGCCGTTGCCCGGCGCACCACCGGAGTTGACCTTGATCACCGGCCCCACCAGGGTCACGCCGCCGCCGTCGAGCTTGATGAAGCTGCCGCCGCCCTTGAGGGTCAGTTCGCTGCCGGCTTCGAGTACCACTTTCAGGCCGCTGGAGAGGTGGATTTCCTGGCCGGCTTCGATGAACTGGCCGTTGCCGAGCTTGATGTGCTGGCTGTCGCCGACGCTGAGGTGGTCGTTGGCCTTGATCTCGGTCTTGCGGTCGGCGTGGGTGGTGCGGTGTTCTTCGGCCTTGAAATGGCTATAGGTATTGGCTTCGACGGTGTCGTGGCGCTCGTTACCGACGCGGATCTTCTGGTCATGCTCGATGTTTTCGTCCCAGTCGCGCTGGGCGTGGACGTAGATCTGTTCGGCGCCCTTGCGGTCTTCGATGCGCAGTTCGTTGTAGCCACCGCCCCCAGGGCTGCTGAGGGTCTTGAACACGCTGCGGGTCTTGTTCGCCGGCAGGTCGTAGGGCACCACGTGTTCGGCGTGGTACAGGCAGCCGGTGACCAGCGGCTGGTCGGGGTCGCCTTCGAGGAAGGTGACCAGCACTTCCATACCGATGCGCGGGATGGTGATGGCGCCATAGCGGTCACCGGCCCAGCTAGAGCTGACGCGCAGCCAGCAACTGGTCTTGTCGTCGGCCTGGCCTTCACGATCCCAGAAGAATTGCACTTTCACGCGGCCATATTGGTCGCAGTGGATCTCTTCGCCGGCCGGGCCGGTGACCACGGCGCTCTGGCTGCCAAGCAGGCGCGGCTTGGGGTGGGCCAGCAGCGGGCGGAAGGGCACGTCCCACGGCGTGGCGGTAAAGCGGTTGCGGTAGCCCTGGGTGAAACCGTCGGCAGGCTGGGTGTCGCTGGTGACCGATTCTTCCAGCACCTGCGGCTGCTTGCCTTCGTGTTGCACTTCGGTAAGCAGCCAGAGCTGGTTCCACTCGCTGCGCGGGTGCTCGGTCAGTTCGAGAAAGTGGCCGCTGACCAGGGTCGGCGAGTCGCCGTCGCCCTCGGCCAGCTCGAAGTCGTGGCGGTGGCGCTCCAGGGCACGTTTGGCCAGGTGCTTGCCGCGCTCGCGGTCGGTGTAGCGGCCGGGGTAGTCGTAGTCTTCCAGCTTGGGCTGGACGTCACCGTCGGCCTTGGCCTCCAGTTGCAGGCGCGGCTTCTCGAAGTCGTAGTCGCGGCGGGTGACCTGGCTGGTGCGGGTTTCCACCCGGGCGCCGAAGTGCTTGATCACCGGGTCATCCGCCACCAGGCCGGTGTCCTGCTGGTAGGCCAGCGGTGCCAGGCGCGGAAACGGGGTCTGGTCATCGCCGAAGGTCAGTACATGCCCCTCGACGCTATGGCGGAAGTGGTAGTGGATACCTTCCTCTTCGCACAGACGCTGGACGAAGTGCAGATCCGTCTCGTCGTACTGCACGCAGTACTCGCGCTCGGGGTAGAGCGAACCGAGCTGGAATTGATAAGCGTCGGCCTGGATGCCGTGTTCCTCGAGCACCTGGCTGATGATCTTGTCCACCGTCAGGTGCTGGAAGATGCGTTGGTTGGTGCGGTGGGCCAGGTAGGCCAGTTGCGGCACCAGGGTCAGGTGGTAGCGCGTCATGCGCTGGCCGGACTCACCCTGGGCGATGCGGTGGATAAGGCCGTGGATGCCGGCGCCGTGTTGGTCGAAGGCGAGAAAGGCGCGCTGGTGCAGCAGGCTTTCCAGATCGAGGTCGGGGCGTTCGCTGATCAGCGCCACGCTGAAGGCGTAAGGCTGACTGATGGCTTCGCGCCCGCTGAATTCGAGCACCTGCAGGTCGTGTTCGACGCCTTCGATGCTCAGGCTGAAATGGGTCTGATTGGCCGGGGCGAACATTCTGTGTTCCTCTCGTTTCGATCCATGAAGGGCACCTCTAAAAACTACCTGCGTTGCCATCACTGCGTTAAAAACAAGCTCAAAATGCTCATTTACAACTCGTAAACTCCGCTTTTTCGCTTGTTTTTGCCTTGTGCTGACTGTCTCGCCTACGTTTTTAGAGGCGCCCTGGCGGCGCGGGCCATTCTAGGCAGGCAGCGCGACAAAGGCTGTGTTCGGGTTGGCGGTTGCGAATGATCAGGTGAAGGAAGCTAAACGGCTCGACGCATCGTGGCTAAAGCCCCTCCCACATAGATCAACCCCCATTCACACAAATCGTCGTAAACGCAACGGCCAGGACGATGCCTGGCCGCTGCGGTATTACACGAACTCGGCCAGGACTTAGGCAGAGATCGGCGTACGCCAGTCGTCGGAGCCGGAAGTGCCGGAGACTTCGTGAGTCCAGACGATCTTGCGGTAGGTGAAGTAGACGTCTTCCAGGTGAGTGAAGTGGGCCATGTTCGGGTCCTGGCAGTTCGGCATCCGCGACTGCACGTCGACGATCACGGCGTCTTCCAGCTCGATGGTGAAGTAGTGCTCCTGGGTACCGGTGGAGGAGGTGCGGTACCACTCCAGGCGGCACTTGTTCAGACGCTCACCGGAGGTCAGGGCGTTGAAGATCAGCGGCGAGGACTTGTCGAAGACCTTGGTGATCATCAGCGGCTTGTGCACGCGCTGGCCGGTGGGTTGGCCGGACTGCGGATCGCGGGGGATGATGACCTGGTGGTTGTAGGCTTGCACCAGAATCTGGTCTTCATGACCTTCCTGGAAGATGTTGCCGACCGAGTCTTCGGTGAAGGTGCCAGCGGTGATCAGACCTTGTTTGGTGCCTTCGAGGGACAGATACGCGGGTGTTGGCATGAGTGCTCTCCTTGCCTTGGGTCATGGATCGAAAGTGATCCGGGAGCCTGGTCTAAAGCGATCTGCGTGCCAACTTTTACAGCTCAATATAAATCAGGCACTTGGCGTGACCAATGAATGATATATGGTCATATTGCGTGCCAGGTCACGGAAAAGTGCGCAAGAAGTTGCGCAGTGCTGCGCAAGTTTTTGCGCAGCAACCTCAAGCCCTTTAACAGCGCGATCTACAGCAATTTGTCCACAGGGTTATACACAGTTTGCTGTGCAAGAAGTTGCGCAGTTGGCTGGCTGCTCCGTCGCCTGTGATGCGCCCTTTCAGACCTCTTTGCCCGTCTGCTGCGCCTGCATGTTGGCGGCGATGATGCGCGTGGTCTGGATCACCAGGTCGATGACGCGCTCCTGGCGCAGCAGTTTGAAGGTGTCGGTGCTGCCCACGGCCGAGATGCTGCCGACCACTTCCTTGCCATCGGTGACGATGATCGGCGCGGCGATGCCGGTCAGGCCCAGGTTCAGTTCGTCATGGGTGATGCAGTAGCCGTCCTTGCGAATCTTCTTTGCCGCGCGGGCGAACTCCGACCAACTGCGCTGGCTGTAGGGGTTGTCGGGATCCCTGGAAATCTGCTCCTCGAACAGTTTGAGCAGGCGCCGGCCCTTCTGGTAAGCCACCAGCACCTTCGATTGCGCACCGCGAAACAGCGGCAGGGGATGGCCACGGCCGAAGGCGAAGTGGTGCTGCTCGTTGGGGTCGGTGATGTAGGTGTTGATGATGTGGCCGTCGTAGAAAACGCTGGCGAACACCGCCAGGCCGGTTTCCTCGGCCAGGCGCTGCATGGGTTCACGACCGGCGATGAGGATGGGGTCGTACTGCCGCATCATCCAGTCCAGCTCGATGATGCGTGGGCCGAGGGCGTAGTTGCCGGCTCCGACACGGCTCAGCAGGCCGGCCTCACAGAGATCCTTGACGTAACGGTAGACCGTGGCGCGCGACAGCCCCATGCGCTCGGCGATGGTTTCCGGATCTAGCTGCAGTTGCTGCGGGCCGAACAGATCCAGCACCCCCAGGGTCTTGCTCAAGCTGCTCATGGTGTTCCTTTCAGGTTCGGCCCCGTGCGGAAGGGGGGATGGACGCGTGCCTCGAAGCATAGCTGGGAATTGCCTTGATTTTCGAGCGTATTTTTAGGTCAAAAAATCTCATTTATCTCGTATTTTGAGCTTTTTGATAAAAAATACTTGTTGGTATTGCGTTGCGATGCAATAAATCTCGCATTCGTCAACGCATGCCATGGGATCGTCAAATGAATGGTGCCGAATCGCTCATCAAGGCCGCTGTCGCCAGCGGTATCGAGTACTGCTTCGCCAACCCCGGAACCACCGAGATACCGCTGGTCGCGGCCATGGGCGCAGAGCCTGCGCTGAAACCTGTGCTGT
Organism: Pseudomonas sp. GOM7; assembly: GCF_026723825.1. Classification (NCBI taxonomy): domain Bacteria; kingdom Pseudomonadati; phylum Pseudomonadota; class Gammaproteobacteria; order Pseudomonadales; family Pseudomonadaceae; genus Pseudomonas; species Pseudomonas sp. GOM7. The sequence continues at coordinate 1,321,872 of NZ_CP113519.1, forward strand.
CGATGTTCGAGGGCGTCTGCACCGGCGCCGCCGACGGCTATGGGCGTATCGCCGGCAAGCCGGCCATGACCCTGACTCATCTCGGCCCGGGCTTTGCCAACGGCATCGCCAACCTGCACAACGCGCGCCGCGCCAATACGCCGATCGTCAATGTGATCGGCGACCACGCCTCCTGGCACGTCAACTACGACCCGCCCCTGGCCAGCGATATCGACGCCCTGGCCGGCGCGGTGTCCGGCTGGGTGCGCACTTCGCGTCATGCGCAGCGCATCGGCGAGGATCTGCAATGCGCCGTGCAGGCGGCCTGGCAGCCGCGCGGGCAGATCGCCAGCCTGGTGCTGCCGATGGATCTGCAGGCCAACACGGTGGATGCCGAGGCGCTGCGTTTCGCTCCGCTACAGGCGCCGGTGCGGCGCTTCGCCGGTGACAAGGTGGAGCGCGTGGCGGCCGAACTCAAGGCTGGCAAGCGCCTGGTGTTCATCGTTGGTGATGACGGCCTGACGGCGGCTGGCCTGGAAGCGGCTGGGCGCCTGGCCCAGCTCGATGGCGTGCGTTTGTTCGCAGAAACCTTCCCGCGGGTCAGCCATCGCGGTGGCGGCCTGCCTGATCTGGATCGTCTGCCGTACTTCCCGGAAGTGGCCATCGAGATTCTCGACCAGTACGACCTGGTGGTGTGCGCCGGCGTGCCGGAGCCGATCAGCTATTTCGGTTACGAAGGCATCGCCTCGCGCCTGGCCGAGCGTGATCGCCTGCTGTCGCTGGCCGAGGTCGGCGACGATGTGACCGGTGCGCTCGCTGCTCTGGCCGATGCCCTCGAGGCCCCGGCGCATATTCCCTGCGAGCAGGGTATCGAGCTGCCGCCGGCCGACGAGGCGTTGACGCCGCAATCGGTCGGGCGCGTGCTGGCCGCCGCGCTGCCGCATGATTGCATCGTCTCCATCGAAGGCGGCACCTGCGGTTACCCCTTCTTCACCGCCTCGGCCGGTGCCGCCCGCCATCGCGTGCTGACCAACACCGGCGGTGCCATCGGTCAGGGCATCCCGGCCGGTTTCGGCGCGGCCCTGGCCGAGCCGGGCAATACGGTGTTCTGCCTGCAATCCGACGGCAGCGCGCAGTACACCATCCAGACCCTGTGGAGCATCGCCCGCGAGCAGTTGCCGGTGATCATCCTGATCGCCGCCAACCACCGCTACGCGATCCTGCAGAACGAGCTGCGCCGCTATGGCGTCACCGACTTCGGCCCGCAGGCGCTGGCATTGACCGAGCTGGATCGCCCACGCGTGGACTGGAAGGCCCTGGCCAAGGGCTACGGCGTGCCGGCCAGCAGCGTGCGCAGCAACCTCGAACTGCGTCAGGCGCTGGCGACTGCCATCGCCAGCGCCGCGCCCTGCCTGATCGAAATGGAGCTGTGAGCCATGAGCGAGATTCAACTGCTACCTGCCGTCCGTGAGTTTCTTGCCACCCCCAAACGTCTGTTCATCGGCGGCCAGTGGGTGGAGGCCGCCAGCGGCAAGCGCTTTGCGGTCGAGAACCCGGCCACCGCCACCCAGCTATGCGAAGTCGCCGAAGGCGAAGAGGCCGATGTCGACGCCGCCGTGGCAGCGGCCCGCACAGCATTCAAGGGGCCGTGGCGCTGGGAGACGCCGGCACGCCGCGGCTACCTGTTGTTCCGTCTGGCCGAGCTGATCGACGCCCATGCCGAAGAACTGGCGCAACTGATCACCCTGGAGAACGGCAAGACCCTCGCCGCCGCCCGTGGTGAGGCCGCCAGTGCCGCCAACATCATCCGTTACTTCGCCGGCTGGCCGACCAAGATCGAAGGCAGCACCGTGCCGGTTTCCCCGGCCAGCGGTGCTCCGATGCTCAATTACACCCTGCGCGAGCCGGTGGGTGTGTGCGCGCTGATCGTGCCGTGGAACTTCCCGCTCAACATGTGCGTGTGGAAGCTCGGCCCGGCTCTGGCCACCGGCTGTACCTCGGTGCTCAAGCCCGCCGAGCAGACGCCGTTGGTAGCGGTACGTCTGGTGCAACTGATCGAGCAGGCTGGCTTCCCCGCTGGCGTGGTCAACCTGCTCACCGGCTTCGGTGCCCGCACCGGCGCACCGCTGTCGCAGCACGCCGATGTCGACAAGATCGCCTTCACCGGCTCGACCCAGGTCGGTCGGCTGATCGCCCAGGCCGCCACCAGCAACATGAAGAAGGTGTCTCTGGAGCTGGGCGGCAAGTCGCCGAACATCATCCTGCCCGATGCCGACATCGCCCGCGCCGCCAAGGGCGCTGCCGACGGCATCTTCTACAACCAGGGCCAGGTGTGCACCGCTGCCTCGCGCCTGTACGTGCATGAACAGGTGCTCGACCAGGTGCTCGAGGAACTGCGCAAGCATGCTGCCGCACACGTCATCGGTTCCGGTCTGGACAGCCGCACCACTCTCGGGCCTCTGGTTTCCGAGCGCCAGCTGAGCACGGTCAACGGTTATCTGCAGCGTGGCGTGCAGGAAGGCGCTGAGCTGATCTGCGGCGGCAAGCGCCCGGAACACCTGGAACAGGGCCACTTCATCGAGCCTACGGTGTTCTTCGATCGCGCCGAGCAGGCCTGCGTGGCCCGCGAGGAAATCTTCGGCCCAGTGCTCACGGTGATGAGCTGGAGCGACGTCGACGAACTGGCCCAGCGCGCCAACGACTCGCCTTATGGCCTGGCCGCCGGCCTGTGGACCCGCGACCTGCGCTCGGCGCACCGCCTGGCCGCGCAGCTCAAGGCCGGTTCGGTGTGGATCAACTGCTGGAACGTGGTCGACCCGGCCTCGCCATTCGGTGGTTACAAGCAATCCGGCTGGGGCCGGGAAATGAGCAAGCACGTGATCGACGCCTACACCGAGACCAAGAGCGTCTACGTCGATCTCGCCTGACCTGACAAAACAAGAGGAAGAATCATGGATCTGCAACTGCAAGGCCGCGTGGCCATCGTCACTGGCGGCGGCATGGGCATCGGTAAGGAAGTGGCGCGCTTTCTCTCCCAGGAAGGCTGCAAGGTGGTGATCTGCGCGCGGCGCATGGAATACCTCAAGCAGGCCGCCGAAGAGATCAGCGCCGAGACCGGCAACGAAGTGCTGCCGCTGTTCTGTGACACCAATGACATGCAGGCCGTATCGACCATGGTGCAGCAGGCCGTCGAGCATTTCGGCCGCATCGACATCCTGGTCAACGGCGCTGCCGCGCCTTCCGGCGTGGTGCGCAACGACATCGAGCACGCCGGCGACGACGAGCTGCTGTCGGACATGAACACCAAGGTGATCGGCTACTTTCGCTGCGCCAAGGCCGTCACCCCACACATGAAGGCGCTGGGCTTCGGCCGCATCATCAACATCGGCGGCCTGACCGGGCGCGGCAGCAAGGTGCTGTCGGGCATGCGCAACCTGGCCATCGCGCACATGACCAAGACCCTGTCCGACCAGCTCGGCCCGGACGGCATCACCGTCAACCTGATCCACCCCGGCGTGGTCGACACCCCGCACATCCAGGAACTCTACGAGCGCGAAGGCGTGAAGCAGGGCAAGACCCCGCAACAGGTGGAGCAGGGCTATATCGATGCCACGCCGATCCGCCGCACCCTGCAGCCCATCGAGATGGGCTGGCTGATCGGTTTTCTCGCATCGCCCAAGGCTGGCGCCATCACTGGCGAGTCCATCGGCATCGATGGCGGCCTGACTCGCGGCATCTTCATCTGAGGAGCAAGCAGCTATGAGCAACGGAACCTTTCTGGTCGCCACCGTTGGCCAGGCCATCATCCGCAGCGCCGACAATGGCGCCACCTGGCACCGCCAGGGGCTAGGCCAGCCGCTGGAGTTCGATGCCATCACCCGTTCGCTGAGCCTCGATCCGCAGCGCCCGGAAGTGATCTACGCCGGCGCCGACATCGGCCTGATCGTCAGCCACGATGTGGGCAGCCACTGGCAACTGGTGGACTCGCCGTTCAACGGGCAGACGGTGTGGAAGGTGGCGGTCGATCCGCAGGATCCGCAGCGCATCTTCGTCGGCACCGGCGCGCCGTCGCGCGCGGTGCTGTGGCGCACCCTCGACGGCGGGCAGAGCTGGTACCGCGTGCCAGTGGAGATTCCCGAGTTCTGCGAGGGAGTGAGCAAGCCGCGCCTGCTGGCCTTCGCCTATGACCCGACCGACCGCAACCAAGTGTGGTTCGGCCTGGAGGAGGGCGGCCTGTTCCACAGCCGTGATGGCGGCGACAGCTTCACCCGCGTCGATGACCGCCTGCTGTGGGATTACAACTCGGACATCCACAACATCCTGGTCATGCCCAACCACGGCAGGAAAGTCATCGTGGTGGTGTGCGTCAACGCCATCTACCGCAGCGAGGACGAAGGCCTGACCTGGAGCGGGCAATTGGCCAGGGACGACTTCGGCCTGTACTACGTGCGCGCCATGAACGCGCCGCTGGGCAGCGAGGATACCCTCTACCTGAGTATTTCCGACGGCACGCCGGGCACCACCAGCAAGGTGCTGATCTCGCGCGATGCCGCCGCGACCTGGGAAGTGCTGCCACTGCCGCAGCAACCCAACTCCTGCGTCTGGGCCATCGGCATCAACCCGAGCAACCCACGGCAGATCATCGCCGGCACCAAGTACGGCCACCTGTTCACCTCGGAAAACGGCGGTGATGGCTGGCTCAAGCAGTGGCGCGACTTCAGCGAGATCGCCGACGTGCTGTGGACGCCCGCCGTGGCGCAGATCAAACCGGCGCATACCTCTGTCACCAGCAAGAAGTGAGGAGAACCGCGATGAAAGTCGAGATCGTGCGGACTCATCTGTCCCTGTTCGTCACCGACCCGGACGCCTCCGCGCTCTGGTATGCCGATGTGCTCGGCATGCACGAGAGCGCCCGTGGCGAGGCCTGGGTGATGATGGCCTTCGGCAGCAAGCACCACGATATCGCCCTGATCAAGGCCGCCCCCGGCGCCCATCAGGGCGGCCTGGGCCTGCAGCATTACGGCATGGAGATCGCAGGGGACATGACCACCCTGCGCCAGCTCTACGGCATGTTGCTGAGCAAGGGGGTGGAGATCGTCAAGATCACCGACCACGAAATCGGCAACGGCCTGTACTTCAACGACCCGGACGGCAACCGTCTGGAGTTCTTCCTCGAGACCGATCACGACGACGAGCGCGCCAAGGCCCGTTTCAAGGATGCCTGCGCGCCCAGTCGCAATATCACCCTCGACCCCCTCTAAGGACACGACCATGAAAGCGAGCAACTTCGCCAGCTATCACATCCGCAAGTGGTACAGCTTCACCGAGGAAACCCTGGCCAACGAGACCGGGCAACTGGCCGACGGTGAGCCGCTGTTCAAGTACGTCATCGCTGCTGCCGTGCACAACCCCTATGCCGGGCGTTTCAGCCAGGATCTGAGCCAGTTGATCGACGACTCACCGGCCCTGGGCGAGGAATTCGGCCGACGCATCCGCGAGCTGGCCGGCGAGCGCAAGATCATCAGCTACGGCAAGGCCTGCCTGGTCGGCGCCAACTGCGAGTACGAGCATGGCAACGCCTTCCTCACCAACCCGGCAGCCGATCCGGTACGCGTGGCTCTGGGCGGTGGCAAGTCCTGGGTGCCATCCACCGGCAAGCGTGGTGCGCCTGGCTGCACCATCGATGTGCCGCTGGCGCACAAGGATGCACTCTACGTGCGTGACCAGTACGACACCATCTCGGTGACCTTCGGCGATGGCCCGGCCCCGGACGAAGTGATCATCATCTGGGCCTTCGCCACCCGTGGTCGTCTGCATGCCCGCCTGGGCGGCTTGAAAGCCTCTGATATCAAGGGCGACAACGGCCTGACCTGACCGGGAGCTTCGCGATGACCGCGCACAGCCAGTTCTTCAACAACCGCAGCGGCTTGCGCCTGCATGTGCTGCGCTGGGGTAACCCGCAAGGCACGCCGCTGATCCTGCTGCACGGTCTGCGTGCCTACGCGCAGACCTGGGAGTCGCTGGCCAGCACGCTGGGTGATGACTTCTGCTGCTACGCCCTGGATCAGCGCGGGCGTGGTCTGAGCGACTGGGCCGAGAGCAGCAGCTACCACAGCGAATCCTATGTGCAGGATCTGCAAGATCTGGTCGCGCACCTGGGGCTGCAGCGCTTCGCCCTGGTCGGCCACTCGCTCGGTGGCGCCAATGCCCTGGAGTATGCGCGGCAACATCCTGGGCGCCTGCTGGCGCTGGTGATCGAGGACATCGGCCCCGGCTCGTCGAGCGTCGGTGACGGCGCCGAGCGCATCCGCCGTGAGATGCGCCAGACGCCACTGACGTTCGCCGACTGGGAGGCGGCGCGAGCCTTCTGGGTCAAGTCGCGTCCCGGTCTGTCGGAGCAGGGGGTGCAGTCGCGGCTGGCCCACTCCATGCAGGAGACCGCGCAGGGCATCGTCTGGCGCCATGACCAGCAGGGCATCGCTGCGGCACGCCTGAGCATCGAGCCGGTCGACCTGTGGCCCGCAGTTCGAGCGCTGGATTGCCCGACGTTGTTCGTTCGCGGGGGCAATTCGGACTTCCTGCCGCCCGCCACCCTGGCGGCGATGCAGGCGCAGAACCGCAACATCCGTACCGTGGAGATCGCCGGCGCGAGCCATTACGTGCACGATGACCAGAGCGACGCATTCAACCGCAGCGTTGCCGACTTTCTTCGGCAAGCGAGCAAGCCATCAGAATAAGAAACGGGTGAGCAAAAAATGAAACGGGAAACTACCCAGGTGGTGATAGTCGGTGGCGGCCCCAATGGCATCACCGCGGCGCATTACATGGGCCTTTACGGCATCGATTGCGTGGTGCTGGAGCTGGCCCAGGGCATCCTGCCGTATCCCCGCGCTGTGGGCATGGACGACGAAGCCCTGCGCGTATTGCAGACCGTGGGTGTGGCCGAGCGTGCGCACCGCGACATGATCGCCAACGTACCGCTGCGCTACTACAACGCGCGCGGCGTGTGCTTCGCCGAGGTCAAGCCGAGCGTCGCCGACTACGGCTGGCCGATGCGCAACATCTTCATGCAGCAGTTGCTCGAAGGCACCCTGCGCGAGGAACTGGTGCGCCACGAGGGCGTCGACCTGCGCGAGGGCCACGAGATGCTGGCGCTGGCGCAGGACGACGACGGCGTCACCCTGCAGGTGCGCGATACCGATGGCGAACCCTACGAACTGCGTGCGCGCTACGTGATCGGCGCCGACGGTGGCCGTTCCTGCGTGCGCAAGCAACTGGGCATTCCCCTGGTCGGTTTGACCCACCCGCGCAAATGGGTGGTGGTCGATGCCGCCAACGATACCCTGGATGCGCCCTATACCGCGTTGCATGCCGACCCGCAGCGACCGTTCGTGTGCATCTACCTGCCGTACCGCCAACGCCGCTGGGAGTTCATGCTGCTCGAAGGCGAGAGCGAGGAGGCCATGTGCGAGGAGGGCAATATCCGTCGCCTGATCCGTGGTCATATCGGCGAGGCCGTGGATCAGTTGGATATCGTCCGCATCCGTGCCTACACCCACAACTCGCGGGTGGCCGAGCGTTTCGTCAGCGGCCGCGTCGCGCTGATCGGTGACGCCGCGCACATCACCCCGCCGTGGGCCGGCCAGGGCCTCAACTCCGGCCTGCGTGACGTCGCCAACCTGTGCTGGAAGCTGGCGGCGGTGCTCAAGGGGCGGGCCAACCCGGCGATCATCGAAACCTACGACCAGGAGCGGCGTGGCCATGCCACCGATCTGATCGCCCTGGCCGACAACATGGGCGCCATGCTGGGCATGACCAACCCCCTGGTGGCCGGCGTGCGGGACTGGCTGTTCCAGGCGGTGAACACGGTGGACACCCTGCGTTCGCACCTCTCGGAATTCAAGTTCAAGCCCAGGGCCACACTGGCCAAGGGCCTGGTGCACCACGAGCGTCAGGATCTGCGCGAGGACGATCTGGTCGGCCAACTGTTCATCCAGCCGGACGTGGAAGACGCAACCGGCACCCGCATCCGTCTCGACCAGGTGCTCGGCCCCTGGTATGCGGTGCTGGGCTACCGCTGCAATCCGCTCGAACAATTGAGCGACGAAACCCAGGCCTTCTGGGCTGGCCTGGAAACCCGCTTCATCCAGGTCAACCGTTCGCGTAGCGGAGCGCGCAACCAGCCGCTCAGTACCGACGGCGTGATCAGTGTGGAAGACGTCGATAACCGCCTGGCCGAGTGGTTTTCCAAGGCCCGCGACAACGTCGTGGTGATCCGCCCGGATCGCTTCGTCGCTGCGCTCACCACTCCCGAACGTCTGGACGAGGTGCTGGGCAAGCTGGCCCGGCAACTGTCATGAGTGGCCTGAGCGAACTGCCTGCCGCGCTGCGCCAGGCGCTGCAGCAGGCCCAGCCGCTGCCTAGGCTGGAGCAGGCCGTGTCGCTGGTGGAGGGCTACCGCCTGCAGGGCGAGGCGCTGGCGCAGGCTGGCGTGGCCCTCGGCGGTTGGAAGGTGGCCCTGAGCGGTGCGCCAGCCCAGGCGCGCCTGGGCCTGAGCGAGCCGGTATATGGCTGGCTGAGCGCCGACATGCAGCGCGCGCCCGGCAGCCTGCTGCCGCTGGCGCGGCTGATCGCGCCCAAGCTGGAGGTGGAAGTGGCCTTCGAGCTGGGCCGCGACATCGCCCCCGGTGAGCATGATGACGTCAGCCTGCTGGCCGCCGTGAGCCGCATGGCGCCGGCCTTCGAGATCGCCGATTGCCGCTGGCAGGGCTGGCGCTTCGATGCCGGCGCCTTCCTGGCCGACGATGCGGCCGCCGGGTTGTACTGCCTTGGCCCCTGGCAGCGGTTCGACGCCCAGGCCTGCCGCCGCATCGAATGTCGCCTGATGCATGACGACGCCGTGCTCGGCAGCGCCGAGGCCGGCGAGATACCCGAACAGAACCTGCTCTGGCTGCTGCGCCGGCTGCTGGCCGATGGTCAGCCGCTGCGGGCTGGCCAGGTGATTCTGTCCGGGGCGCTGTTGGCACCGTTGGATATCCAGATGGGTGAGTACCGCGTACGGATGATGGGAGTAGAGCTGGCTCTAGGCTTCGGACAAGCAAACCAAGAAGGCGCCTAGCCGATCAGGGGACTCCAGGCGGAGAAGCGTGCAGAGAGGCGATGGTCATGTTCAGTGAAATCCGTTCCTTTTCCGACCCGCAGCAGCATGCCAGTGCCATCCAGGGCTGGCAGCAGGTCTACGACCAGCAAAGCTGCGGCAGCTTCTCCAGCGAACTGCGCCAGGTGGCGGCTGATCACTTCCAGATATTCCAGGAAAGCCTGGGCAAGCGCACCGTGCAGCATGGCCGTTCGCCCAAGGGGCGCCTGTGCATCGCCCTGTTGCTGAGTGCCGACCGTTCGCCGTTGGTGTCCGGGCAGAAGGTGGGGGCACACAACGTGGTGCTGCTGCGCGATGGCGAGGAGTTCCTCCTGCATTCGCCGGAGGGCCTGTGCTTTCTCGGTGCCAACGTCGACCTGGTGCGCTTCGCCAAGCTGGCGGCGCTGGAGCTGTCCTCGGACAAGCTCGAACTGCTCAGGTCGATGCCGCAAGTGTCGCTGGCCGAGCCAGTGCTGCTGCGTGTGCGCCAGCGTATCTACCCGATCTTCGAGCACTTGCTGCAACGCCGTGAGCCGGTCAATGCCGCCGTCGAGAAGATGCTCGAAGACACCCTGCTCGATGCCTTTCTCGACCTGTTCAGCCATGCCAGCGGAGAGGAGCGTGACCGGCGCGGCAGTTCCGCTGTGTGCGCCTACCTGGTCAAGCGCAGCCAGGAACTGGCAATGGAAGCGGGCAGCGAGTCACCCGTCAGCATCATCGACCTGTGCGAACGATTGCGGGTCAGCCGCCGCACGCTGCAGAACAGCTTCCAGGTGATCACCGGCACGCGCCCGGTGGAATACCTGCGCAACCTGCGCCTGAACGCGGTGCGTCGGCGCCTGATCGAGACCTCGGCAGCCGAGCTCAAGGTCGGTGAGGTGGCGGCGCAGATGGGCTTCTATCACCTCAGCCATTTCGCCAGCCACTACCGGGCATTGTTCGGTGAGTATCCGTCGGAAACCCACCGTGCTTGAGAGGGGCTTCGGGTAGGCCGCCTGAGGACAGAGCGCCACCTACCGGCCATGCTTCAGGCCACGCGGAAGCGACTGATCTGCTGCTGCAGGTCGCTGCCCAGACGGGCCAGGTCGACGCTGGAGGCGGAGGTTTCCTCGCTGGCGGCGGCCGACTGCTCGGCGATGTCGCGGATGCTGGAAACGCTGCGGTTGATCTCCTCGGCCACCGAGCTTTGCTGTTCGGAGGCGGTGGCGATCTGCTGGTTCATCTGCTGGATGCGTGACACTGCTTCGTCGATCTGCTCCAGTGCGGTGCCGGCCTGACGTGCCGCCTCCACGGTGTCGCTGGCCATGCCGCTGCTCCTGTCCATGACGCTTACGGCGCTTTCGGCACCGTTCTGCAGGGCGGCGATCAACTGTTCGATCTGCGCGGTGGACTCCTGCGTGCGCCGTGCCAGGGCGCGGACTTCGTCGGCGACCACGGCAAAACCACGGCCTGCCTCACCGGCACGGGCCGCTTCGATGGCGGCGTTGAGCGCCAGCAGGTTGGTCTGCTCGGCGATGCCCTTGATCACGTCGAGCACGGTGCCGATATTGGCGCTGTCGCCCTTGAGGCGGGTAATGGTTTCCACCGATTCCTCGACCGTTTGCGCCAGGCGTTCGATGCGCTCGATGGCCTGCTTCACCACGGCGCCACCCTGGCGGGTCTGGCCTTCGGCTTCGCTGGCCGAGTTGGCGGCGCTTTCGGCGTTGCGCGCGACGTCCAGTACCGTGGCAGTCATTTCGTTCATGGCGGTGGCGACCTGTTCGGTCTCCATGCGCTGCTGGGTGACGCCGGCGCTGGTCTGTTCGGTCACTGCCGAGAGTTCTTCTGCCGCCGTTGCGAGCTGGGTAATGCCAGCGCCGAGTGTGCCGATCAGGTCGCGCAGGCTGCTGGCCATCTCCTGCATGGCCTGCATCAACTGGCCGAGTTCATCGCGACGGTCGCTGGCGATGTTCATGGTCAGATCGCCAGCGGCTATCTGCCGGGCAATGCCAACGACCTTTTGCAGCGGGCCGACTATCACCTGGGTGATGCCCAGAGCGCAGAGCAGTCCAAGGATGATCGCCACCACGGCGGCGCCGATGAGCATGCTCTTGGCGTCGCTCGAGCCGCTTTCCAGCAATCCTCGCTGCAGAAGCATGGCCTGGCTGGAAGCCTTGGCCACCTTTTGCGCGCTCTCGTTCATTTCCTCTTCGGACTGGTCGAGTTCACTGATGGACTTGCGCAGTTCGGCGAAATGCTGGCGATAGTTGGCGAGTTGCGTGGAGGCTTCCTTCAGCAGTTGCTGGATGGAAGGCTCCGTGCTCATGCGCGCGAGATTCTGGATATCGCTCTGCATGGAGGTGTAGATCTCATCCAGTTGCTGGACGTAGCGCTCATCGGCACGCAGCAGGAAGTTCTTTTCCTGGCGTCTCGACTCCAGTACGGCCTCGACCAGGTCATGGGCCTTGTTGCTCTGCTCGAACAGCTCGGCGCTGCCCTGGTAGTTGCCTTGGTTGATCTGCTCGATGGTGGCCTGGCGTAGCGCCTGGTTCAAGGCTTCGAGGCGTTGCGTCGCGCCTCGGGCCGCTTCCTCCATGGCCTTCTGTGCGGTCTGGTTGAGCTCGGTGGCTTTCTGCAGGTCGAGCAACTGGTCGTGATAGTTCTTCACGTCCGTCTGCACCTGGCGCATCAGTTCCTTGTTCTGCGGTAATTGCAGGCGTATTTCGTTTTCCTGGGCCTGCTTGCCGACGTCCTCGGCAAACTGGACGGCCTTGTCCAGATACTGGTTGTTGCCGCGGATGATGTAATTCTTTTCCTGCTGTCGTGCCTGGCTCAGCGTTCTGTCCATGGCGTTGACGAATTGCAGGTTGTCCATGCGGCGCAGGCTGGTATCCATCGCCCAGTGGCCTACCCAGGCCATACACAGGGTAATCAGCATGAGAAGGCCGAAGCCGGTCATCAGTTTTTTACGGACGCTCAGGTCGAGCAAGGTTCGGGTCAGTGCATTCATGGTCTTTCCTGTTTTTATGGGGTTTTTTCGCGCGCAGGTGCGCAGGAAATGCCTCAGCACGCATGCAAGGCTTGGCTGGGCTGTATGAACGAAACGAGGGCAGCGAAGGGGACGGAGGCTGGGTGCTGATCGATGATCTGCCCAGCCGGGTGGGGGACTTGTGGGGCGGGAAAAGGCAAAGCCCTTGCAGACACCCTGCAAATGTTTTTGCCAGCAGAAAGACCTACTGACTCAGTCAGAATAACAGTCGAGCTAATGGTAGCAATATGCTTTCATGGATTTTGCGGAAATTGGCCAGTTATGACCTGAAATTGGCTTTTTACTGGAACATATGTCCAAAAAACCTTCATTTTTTTCCCAGCTCGAGCGAGATGGCGTCAGCACACTGCTGCAGGCTTTCCCGGTAGCGTTCACGTGCCACCGGGCTGTCCATCACTGCTTCCGGGCCTGACAGGTTGATCGCCGCCACCACGTCGCCACGATGATCGCGCACGGCGCAGGCGATGGCGGTGGAGTAGTCGGAACGGTGCATCACCCAGCCACGCTCGCGGTCGCGTTCGAGCAGTTGTTGCAGCTCGGGCAGGGTCTTCGGCGCGGGTGGCGGGTAGTCGTCCAGGCGCACGTGCTGGTAGAGCGTGTCCAGCTCCATGGGCGTCAGGCCGCTGAGCAGCATGCGGCCCATGGCCGTGCAGTGGCAGGGAATGCGCGTGCCGATGGGGATGTTCACCGACAGCCGTTGTGCGGCGAAGGCGCGGCCGATGTAAAGGCTGTCGGTCTGCTCGCGGATCGACAGGTGGCACGACAGCGAGGTGCGGTCGCGCAGGGCATTGAGGTGCGGCATGGCGATGTCCACCAGGTCGCGGCTGGCCAGGTAGGCGAAGCCGTCGCAGAGCACCTGCGGGCCCAGCTCGTAGCTGTTCTTGCCGAGCTTGCGCAGGTAGCCCATGTCGGTGAGCGTGACCAGGATGCGGTAGATGGCCGAGACGCTGACGCCGAGGCGCTCGGCGATGGTGTTGCTGCTCAGGCTGCGCTCGCTGGCGTTGAACATCTGCAGGATGCTCAGGCCGCGTTGCAGCGCGGGGACACGGTAGTCCAGTTCGTCTTCGTGGATGCCCATGATGCTTTCCTCGGTGGCGTTGGGGACGAGGTGCGCACGGCGCACCCTACGTGTGGCTCATGGCTGTAGGGTGCGCTGTGCGCACCGGCGGGGTTTAGGGCAGGGCGTCGATGCCGACCGGCTGGCCACCGAACTCCTGCATGGCATCGAGCATCACGCCCCAGAAGTAGTGCACCGAGGCGCGGTCGCAGAGGAGGTGCAGGCACGGCACTTCGCCCAACGGCAGGTTAGCGACTATGACGTTGACCCGCGCCGCCGAGGTCTGCGCCACCTGGCCGACGGCGAAGGCTTGCGGGCTGAGGTCGACGCCGCAGAGCTTGGCCATCACCTCGGCTCCGCAAGTGCCGCTGAGCACCAGCCAGGCGTGGCTGTCCTGACGTGGCAGCAGGTACTGGCCGGCACTGGCCTGCCATTGGCCTTCCTCGCGCTGCGCTTTGCTGCCGGCATCGTGCAGGCTGCCGAGCAGCAGGTACTCGGTCTGCGACAGGCGCAGCACATGGCCGCCATCGGCCTGGCTCAGTGCCTGGTTGGGCGCTTGCGGCAACCGGTAGCCCAGCGCGCCCAGGTACTCGGCGGCGGCCGGGCCGCGCAGGCCGTAGCGAGCGAGGTTGGTCAGGTCGAGCAGGGCGCAGTGGCCCAGCAGGGCGCTTTCGTCGCCCTGGCCGTAGGTGGTGACGATGCAGCTCTCGCCGAACGGGGCGAGAGTGGCGCCGGCCTGCAGGCGATAGAGCGGGCTGCGCGCTGCGAATTGATTGGCTTGGAGGGTCATCTCACAGCTCCTGGCGTTTGCTTTCAGGGTCATAGAAGGGCAGCTTCACCACCGTGGCCTGCACCACCTCGCCGCCTTCGACGCGGATCGGCAGGCGCTGGCCCGGCGCGGCCTGGTCGGGCGCGCAGTAGGCCAGGCCGATGATCTGGCCGAGGGTTTGCGAGTATTCGCAGGAGGTGACGTTGCCGCTGATGTCCGGCCCCTTGAGCACCAGATGGCCTTCCAGCGGCTGGCTGCTGCCCTTGGGCAAGGTGAAGCCGACCAGCTTGCGGATCGGCGGCTGCGCTTCGAGGATCTGCACCGAGCGTTTGCCGACGAAGAACGGCTTGCTGCGGGCGATGGCCCAGCCCATGTCGATCTCGGCCGGACTGGTCATGCCATCGGTGTCCTGGCCGATGATCACGTGGCCCTTCTCCAGGCGCAGCAGGCGCTGCGTCTCGACGCCGAAGGGGCGAATGTCGAACTCCCGACCGGCTTCCATCAGTGCATCCCACAGGGCTTCGCCGTAGCGCGCCGGGACGTGGATTTCGTAGCCCAGTTCACCGACGAAACCGACCCGCAGCAGGCGGGCGGGAATACCCGCGACTGTGCCCAGGCGCACCGCCAGGTAGGGGAAGCCCTCGGCGGACAGATCGACATCGCTGCACAGCTTGGCCAGCACCTTGCGCGAGTCCGGCCCGGCCAGGTTGACCGCGGCCAGCGCGGCGGTGACGTTGGTGATGTCGACGTTCAGGCGCCACTGCGCGTTCCACTTGAGCATCTGCTGGTAGACGCGGTCGACGCCGCTGGTGGTGGCGCTGACGTAGAAGTGCTCGTCTTTGAGGCGCGCGCAGACGCCGTCGTCGATCACCACGCCGTGCTCATTGGTCATCAGCGCATAGCGCGAGCGGCCCACCGGCTGCTTGGCGAAGGCGAAGGTGTAGAGGCGCTCTAGCAGCTCGGCGGCGTCCGGGCCGCGCACGTCGAGGCCGCCCAGGGTGGAGACGTCGATCAGGCCGACCTTCTCACGTACCTGGCGCGCCTCGGCCTGCATGCAGGCGTCGCGCTCCTCCGGCTTGCCGTAGTAGGCCGGGCGCTGCCAGATGCCGACGGGCATCATCTTCGCCCCCAGTTCCAGGTGCCGTGCGTGCATGGCGGTTTGCCGATACGGATCGAAGCCACGGCCGGCGACCTGCGCCAGGGTTTCCGGGCAGAACGGCGGGCGCGCGGTGGTCACCCCGGTTTCGCCGACGCTGCGCCCCGTGGCCTGGGCCACCAGGCGCGCGGTGGGCAGCGCCGAGTGGCGGCCCTGCGAGGGGCCCATACCGACGGTGGAGAAGCGCTTGACCAGCTGCACGTCGCGGTAACCGTGGCGGGTGGCATTGACGATATCGCGCACCTGCAGGTCTTCGTCGAAATCGACGAACTCCTTGCCCTTGGGATGGGGGAAGATCGGCCAGGGAAAGTTGACTTGCGGCTCGCTTGGCAGCTCGCGCAGCGGCTGACTGGCTTCCAAGCCGAGGGCGGCGAGTGCGCGGAGGGCGCCGTTGGTGGCATCGGCGAGCAGCGCGTCGAGGGCGTTGCGGCCGTTGACCGAGCCGACCACCTGCAACCCGCTCGGCAGGCCGGACAGGCTGAAGGCGGCGCTGGTGTCGTCGTAGGCCAGCTTGCCGCCGGCCTGGCACGGCAACTGGTAGACCGGCATGTAGCCGGCGGACATGCACAGCAGGTCGCAGTCGATGCGCAGGCCGCTGCCCGCCACCTTGCCCTGGCCGCTGATGCGGCGTACGTCCACGGCGTTCAGGTGCTTGTCGCCCAGCGCTTCGTAGACCGTGCTGCCGGTATGGCAGGCAACACCACGGGTTTGCAGGGCGATGGCCAGACTGGCGTCATTGGCGCGTTCGCGCATGTCCACCAGGGCGGCGACCTCGACGCCGGCATCGAGCAGGTCGAGGGCGGCCAGGTAGCCGTCGTCGTTGCCGGTCAGTACCACGGCACGCTGGCCCGGCTTGACCGCGTAGAGCTTGATCAGACGCTGCGCGGCGCTGGTCAGCAGCACGCCGGGCAGGTCGTTGTTGCGAAACACCACCGGCTGGTCGAAGGCGCCAGCCGCGACGATGCACTGGCGGGCGCGCACCTTGTACATGCGATTGCCCTGGATCACCGGCAGGTAGTGATCGGTGAACCAGGCGTTGCAGGTGGCTTCCTTGAGGATGCGGATATTGGCGTGGCCTTCGACGGCGGTCAGCAGTTCGGCGCGCAGCTCGGCGGCACGTTTGCCTTCGATGTCGAAGCGGGCCCAGGCCAGCGCGCCGCCGAGGTAGTTCTGCTGTTCGATCAGCAGCACCTTGGCGCCGGCGTTGGCAGCGCTCAGCGCCGCGCACAGGCCGGCCGGGCCAGCACCGATCACCGCCAGATCGGTGAACAGGAAGGCCTTGTCGTGGTACTGCGGCTGCAGCTTGAGGTTGAGCACACCGAGCCCGGCTTTCTTGCGGATCAAGGGTTCCCAGACCTTCCACATGCCCTTGGGCTTGTAGAACGAGCGGTAGTAGAAGCCCACCGGCATGAACCTGGAGAAGTGCCCGAGCAGGGCGTCTCGGTCCTTGTCCAGGCTGCCGTTGTAGTTCTGCGCGGTGACGTCGAGGCCAGCGGCCAGCGGCTGCATATCGGCCAGCACGTTGGGCTCGTCCGGCAGTTGCACCAGGGTGTTGGCGTCCTGCCCTGCCATCGACAGCGGGCCGCGCGGGCGGTGGTACTTGAACGAGCGCGACAGCAGCCAGCGCTGGTTGGCCAGCAGGGCACTGGCGATGCTGTCGCCGGCCAGGCCCTGGTAGGTGGTGCTCTCGAAGTCGAAGCTGACGGGGTGGTTGCGATCGATCAGCAGGCCCAGCGGGGCCGGCAGGCGGGCAGCGGCGCTCATGCGCTCACCTCCTGGAGTTTGGCAGGCGCGGCGAAATCGACGCGGCGGTCGAACAGTTCCTTGGGGTCGAAGGTGCGCAGGATCTCGTCGCTGACGGTGTGGCGTTCGGCCAGGAACCAGTAGCTGGAGGCGTTGTGCATCCACCACTCGGTGACGACGCCGGCGCGGTTCTCGCTGTTGAACACGTAGTCGGCCCATTCGGCGTCCGAGCAGGTGTTCGGATCGGGCATGCGCTTGAGTTCGCCGCCGTAGGTGAATTCGTTGATATTGCGAGGCCCGTTGAGCGGGCAGGGCATGATCTTCATGGTGATCCCCAGTCATTCAGCTTGCACAGCGGGTGGCGTCGGAACGTCCCCGAGCTTCGATCTGCTCCCTCTCCCATCTATGGGAGAGGGCTGGGGAGAGGGCGCTTTGAGTCAAGCAGCCCTCTCCCCCAACCCCTCTCCCGCAAGCGGGAGAGGGGAGTTCGTTCAGTGGCTCGCCGCCGTGGCGCCCATCTCGTTGACCTGGCGGAAGGTCGAGAAGCGCTCGAGGGCGAAGGGTTGGATCAGCGCCGGGGTCTTGCCGCTGGCGACCAACTCGGCCATGGTCCAGCCGCAGATCGGCGTGGCCTTGAAGCCCCAGGTGCCCCAGCCGGCGTCGAGGTAATAGTTGTCCAGCGGCGAGCGGCCCATGATCGGGCTGTAGTCCGGGGTCATGTCGGTGCTGCCGGCCCACTGGCGCATCAGCTTGGCGCCGGCCATGAAGGGGAACATCTCGATGGCGTGGGCCAGCAGGCTTTCCTTGAGGTCGAGTGTGGAGCGGGTGTTGTACAGCGGGTAAGGGTCGGAGCCGCCGCCGAAGACGATCTCGCCACGGCTGGTCTGCTGCACGTAGCAGTGCAGCGCCGAGGAGCTCACCAGCGGGTCGAGGAAGGGCTTGAACGGCTGGGTGACCATGGCCTGCAGCGGGTAGGTGTGGATCGGCGCCTTGATGTTCAGCTTGTTCATCAGCAGCGAGCTGGCGCCGGCTACCGCCTGCACCACGCAGCCGCAGCGCACGTCGCCACGGTTGGTGCGCACGGTGGTGACGCGACCGTTCTCGACGACGAAGTCCTGCACCTCGGTGAGCTGGTGAATCTCCACGCCACGCTTGGCCGCCTGCTTGGCGTAGCCCCAGGCCACGGCGTCATGGCGGGCGGTGGCACCGTCGATGTGCCAGAGCCCGGCAAGCACCGGCAGATGGCCGGGGTCGAGGTTCAGGCAGGGCACCAGTTCGCGGATCTGCTGGCGGTCGATCATCTCGGTGCGGCCACCGAAATGCTTGTTCACCTCGGCGCGCTGGCGGAAGGCGCGCACCGTGGCGTCGGTGTGCGCCAGGGTGAGCTGGCCACGCTCGGAATACATGATGTTGAAGTCGAACTCGTTGGAGAGATCCTTGAACATCCGCACCGACTCGGCATAGAAGCGCACGCCTTCGCTGGTGAGGTAGTTGGAGCGAATCACCGCCGTGTTGCGCGCGGTGTTGCCACCGCCGAGGTAGGACTTCTCCAGCACCGCGATGTTGGTCACGCCGTGGTACTTGGCCAGGTAATAGGCGGTGGCCAGGCCATGGCCGCCTCCACCGATGATGACCACGTCGTACGCCGGTTTGAGATCCTTCGGCGCAGGCAGGTCGACCTCCACCGGGTAGTCCGAGGACAGGCCGTACTTGATCAGGGCAAGGGGCATTGCGGTTACTCCTGGGCCGACAGGCCGTGTTGCTGGCGGGCGGCGAGCAAGGTGTTGTGCATCAGCATGGCGATGGTCATCGGGCCGACGCCGCCGGGCACCGGGGTGATGGCCGAGGCCACCGGCAGCACGGCGTCGAAGTCGACATCGCCGACCAGGCGCGAGCGGCCGTCCTCGTCGATGCGGTTGATGCCGACGTCGATCACCACCGCGCCGGGTTTGATCCAGTCGGCGCCGATCATCCGTGGCCGGCCGACGGCGGCGACCACGATGTCGGCCTGGCCGCAGAGCTTCTCCGGCTTGACGCTGCGCGAATGCAGCACGGTGACGCTGCAGTTGGCGGCCAGCAGCAGCGCCGCCATCGGCTTGCCGACGATGTTCGAGCGGCCGACCACCACGGCGTGTTTGCCGGACAGGTCGCCGAGGGTGTCGCGCAGCAGGCGCATGCAGCCGGCCGGGGTGCAGGGCGTGAGCACCGGGCGGCCCTGGCTGAGGCCGCCGACGTTCTCGCTGTGGAAGCCGTCGACGTCCTTGGCCGGGTCGATGGCCTGCAGCACGCGGGTCTCGTCGATATGCGCCGGCAGCGGCAACTGCACCAGAATGCCGTTGACCGTGGCGTCGGCATTGAGCGCGGCGACTACTTCCAGCACGGCTTCGGCGCTGGCGTCGGCACTCAGGCGGTATTCCAGCGAGCGGATGCCCACCTCGTTCGCGCGCAGCACCTTGTTGCGCACGTAGACCTGGCTGGCCGGGTCATCGCCGACCAGCACCACGGCCAGCGCCGGCTCGATGCCTTGGGCCTTGAGCACGGCCACGTCAGCGGCGATCTCGGCGAGCACGCGCGCGGCGGCGGCCTTGCCGTCGATCAGTTGCGCGCTCATCGGAAGATCACCGTCTTGTCGTGGTTGAGGAACACGCGGTGTTCGAGGTGGTACTTGACCGCCTTGGACAGGGCCACCGTCTCGGTGTCGCGACCCACCGCCACCAGGGCGTCGGGGGTGTAGTTGTGATCCACGCGCTGTACTTCCTGTTCGATGATCGGGCCTTCGTCGAGATCCGAGGTGACGTAGTGGGCGGTGGCGCCGATCAGCTTCACGCCACGCTCATAGGCCTGGTGATAGGGCTTGGCGCCCTTGAAGCCGGGCAGGAACGAGTGGTGGATGTTGATGGCACGGCCGGATAGCTGCTTGCACAGGTCGTCGGAGAGGATCTGCATGTAGCGCGCCAGCACCACCAACTCGGTCTTGGTCTCGTCGACGATCTTCAGCAGCTCGGCTTCCTGCTGGGCCTTGGTGTCTTTGGTCACCGGCAGGTAGATGAAGCGGATGCCCTCGCGCTCGGCCATCGGCCGCAGGTCAAGGTGGTTGGAGACGATGGCGGTGATCTTCATCTGCAGCTCGCCCTTCTGGTGGCGATAGAGCAGGTCAGCCAGGCAATGGTCGTACTTGCTCACCATCAGCAGCACGCGCATCGGCTCGGTGGCGTCGTACAGCTCCCAGCTCATCGCGAAGCGCTCGGCGACCTCGGCGAAGCCGTCCTCGATCTGCTGGATATCGCCGGCGAAACCTTCGTTGAAACGGAATACCGCGCGCATGAAGAAGGCACCACTGACCTCGTCGTCGAACTGCGCCATTTCGCTGATGTAGCAACCATGGTCGGCGAGGAAGGACGTTACGGCGGCGACGATGCCGGATGTAGCCGGGCAACTGATCTTGATCACGTATGGGTGCTTGGCGTGCTGCATGGCGAATCCTCTGCTGGGGGCGGCGGCAGGAAAAGCTTCATGAGTGAAATGGGTGTTCGCCTGTGAATTGAAATTACCTTGGCGAATCTATTTTTCTTGATGGTGATTTTTATAAGTGAATGAACATGGCGTGTCCATGCCTGTAAGGAATTTTTTTATCCTTACAGGAAATATATGGCGCGCGGAGATCGGCAACGGGCGTGATGTCTTCGCAAGGGCGAGGCGCCGTGAGGCTCAGGGCCGACGATTTCGGTACTGCGAGGGGAAGGAGCCTGGTTCAGGCCGTTTCTGGCTGCGTGACGTCATAACGGGCTCGAGCCTCGGTGATGGCGGCATGGCTGCGTTCGGCCCAGCCGACCAGATTGGCCAGCGGCACCAGCAGCGACTCGCCCAAGGCGGTCAGGCCGTATTCGACGCTGGGCGGCTTGGTGGGGTGGACGGTTCGCTTGATCAGGCCGTCGCGTTCCAGCTCGCGCAGGCTCTGGGTCAGCATGCGCTTGGAGATGTCCGGCACGGCGCGGCGCACATCGCTGAAGCGCAGCGAGCGATGGGCGAGGGCGATGAGGATCAGCGTCGTCCATTTGTCGCCGAGGTGGTCGAGCACGTCACGTACCGGGCAGCGGCCCTCGGCGAAGTTCATCGTGCTCCATGCCTGGAAGCGTTCGGCCAGCTCGATGCGCGCCTGGCTGGGGTTATCGCTAGGTAACCTGGTCACGAAAAACTGCCTCCTTCCGCATTCATTTTTTTGGTCTCAGAATAAGACCAGGTTGCAATTCTAGTCCAAGAGGTGAATGCGATGACAATGTCCGAAACCATTCTGATCACCGGTGCAGCCGGTCAACTGGGGCGCCTGGTGATTGCCGCCCTGCAACGCCGGGCGCCGGCGGCGAAACTCGTCGGCCTGGTACGTGACGCCAGCAGGGCCGGCGATCTGGCCGCCCAGGGCGTCGAACTGCGGGTAGCCGATTACCGTGACCCACAGGCACTGGCCAGCGCTCTGACGGGTATCGACAGGGTACTGCTGATCTCCTCCAGCGAAGTGGGCCAGCGCACCGCCCAGCACCGCAATGTGGTGGCAGCCGCAGTGGCAGCCGGGGTCAGGCTGATCGCCTACACCAGCCTGCTGCATGCCGACAGCAGCCCGATGGCCTTGGCCGTGGAGCATCGTGAAACCGAAGAGGCGATCCGTGGCAGCGGCCTGCCGTTCACCCTGCTGCGCAATGGCTGGTACAGCGAGAACTACACCCAGGGCGTGGCGGCAGCGCTGGAGCATGGCGTGGTGCTGGGCGCTGCGGCGGATGGAAAGCTCTCACTGGCCGCGCGCAGCGATTACGCCGAGGCTGCTGCCGTGGTGGTGGCGGGCGACGTGGCTGTGCATGCCGGCAAGGTCTACGAGTTGGCCGGTGACCAGGCCTGTACCCTGGCGGATTTTGCGGCTGAGATCAGCCGCCAATCCGGCAAACCGGTGCGCTATCAGGATCTGCCCGAGGCCGACTACAAGGCTGCATTGATCGGCGTAGGCCTGCCCGAAGGTTTCGCCGAACTGCTTGCCGAGAGCGATGCCAAGGCAGCTCAGGGCTCGCTGTTCGAGCCGGGCAAGGCACTGAGCCAGCTTATCGGTCGCCCGAGCACGCCGCTGAGCGAAACCGTGGCGGCCGCTCTTGCCGCTCAGAGCCTGTCGTAGGCGAAGGGTTTGGGATCGACCAGCGGTGTGCTGCCGTCGATCAGGTCGGCCAGCAGATGGCCGGCACCTGGCGCGATGCCGAAGCCATGGCCGGAATAGCCGGTGGACAGGAACAGCCCCGGTAGCTTCTCGACCGGGCCGATCACCGGAATGGCGTCCGGGGTGACGTCCATCACCCCGGCCCAGCTCTGCTCCACGCGAATCTGGCGGAAGAAGGGGAAGGCCGCTGCCAGGGCCTCGCGCGCTTCGCTCAGAATGGCCGAGGAAGGACGCGGGTCGAGCACGCGGCAGCGCTCGAAGGGGCTCTCGCTGTCCATCTTCCAATGTCGTGGCTGACGCAGTTCCTCCAGAAAGCGACCGTCCAGGCGCAGGCGCACTTCGCGGAACTGTTTGCTCAGTGCGGGCAGGAAATCGCCCAGATAACGGAAGCTGTCCGGCGTGATCGGCGCCAGGTTGCCATTGCGCTGGGCAATCGTATAACCGCCGTCGTAGCGTTTGCGAAAGGCGTAGCGGCTGGCGCCCACGGCCAGTTCCGGGCCACCGGCCATTGGCGCGGTGCGCAGCACCGAGGCCACCACCTTGAGTTGCGGCAGGCGCAGGCCAAGGTTGGCGCAGAACAGCGTCGACCAGGCGCCGCCCGCCAGCACCACGCTGCTGCAGTTCAGACGGCCATGTTCGCTGTACAAGCCGGTGACCTTGCCCGCCGCGATATCCAGGCCGCGCACGGCACAGCCGGTGACGATGCGCGCGCCCAGGCGTTGTGCGGCGCGGGCGATCACGGCACTGGCGCGGTGCGGTTCGGCGCGGCCATCGCTGGGTGTATGCAGCGCGCCGCTCCAGCCGGCAGCGGCGCCTTCGGGCATCACCCGCAGCAGCTCTTTGCCTTCCAGCAGCCGCGCGTGCACGCCATGGGCGCTGGCGGCCTGCAGCCAATCCGCCTGCTGTTGCAGTTGGCGCGGATTTTCGCAGGCGTAGAGTACGCCGCTACGGCGAAAGCCGAGGTCTTCGCCGAGCTGCGTCTGCCAGGTGTCCCACAGGTGCAGGCTGGCCATGGCCAGGGGAATTTCGGCCAGGTCGCGGCCCATGCTGCGGCACCAGCCCCAGTTGCGCGAGGACTGCTCGGCACCGATCAGGCCCTTTTCCAGCAGTGTCACGGCGATGCCTCGACGAGCCAGCCAGTAAGCCGTGCTGACGCCGATGATGCCGCCGCCGATGATGGCCACTTCGGTGCTTTCCGGCAGCCTGTCGCTGGCCACCTGTTCGATCTGCGGATACATGCACGCTCTCCGGTGTAGGGTGCGCCGCGCGCACCGAAGGAAGGTGCTGCGAGCATGCCCTGGCCGATGGGGCGTGCAATTTGCATCGCACTGGCCGGCCTTCCTTTATCAGCATGTGAGAAAAACCATGAGTGGCACCCAGAGCCTGGAGCGGGCCTTTCTGCTGTTGCGTGTGATCGCGGCGACCGGCCAGCAGGGCGCCAGCCTGGACGACCTGCGTGCGGCACTTGGCTGTTCGCAGGCCACCACCTACCGACTGCTGCAGTACCTGCGTCGCCAGGGCTTCGTGCGTGGCGCGCCGCAGCGCGGGCGCTACGTGTTGGGCTATGAGCTGTTCGCCCTCGGCGCTCAGGCCGGTAATGCCAGTGCGCTGCGCGAGCGGGCACGGCCGGTGCTGCTGCGTCTGGCGCAGCGCTTCGGCGATACCTTCTTTCTACTGGTGGCGGACGGTCATCAGGTGCTGTGCCTGGACATGTTGGCCGGCCAACTGCCAGTGCAGAGCTACAGCGGCGCGGTGGGCGGGCGCATCCCCATGGGCGTCGGCCAGGCCTCGCAGGTGCTGCTGGCCTGGCTCGGGCGCAGCGAGCGCAACGATATCCTCGCCCACAACGCTGCGACTCTGCGCCTGGACTATGGCCTGGAGGTCGAGCGCATTGCCGCCAGCCTGCCCAGCGTCAAACGCCTGGGCTACGCCAGCGGCCTGGTGGACAAACGCCTGCCGGGCTACACCGGCCTGGCGGTGCCCATCCTCGATGGCGATGGCCAGCCGCTGGGCGCCCTGAGCTGCGCACTGGCGCGCCCGCGCATGACCGATGCCCGACGGCAGGCGTTGGCGCAGGCCATGCAGGAAGAGGCGCAGCGCCTGGTAAGCGACGCGTTCGGCGCTGCCGGAAGCTGAGCCGGGGCTCGGGCTAGTGCGTCGCTTCGGCCTGGGCGAAGACTTCCTTGGCGGCAGCCAGGCCATTGAGGGCAGCGGGAAAGCCGGCATAGACCGCCATCTGCATGATGGTTTCGACGACTTCGGCGCGGCTCACGCCTACGTTGAGTGCGCCCTGGATATGCACCTTGAGTTGCGGGGCGGCATTGCCCAGTGCCGTGAGCGCCGCAACCACGGCGATTTCCCGGCTCTTCAGATCCAGGCCCGGACGGGAGTAGATGTCGCCGAAGGGGAATTCGATCAGGTAGCGGGCAAAGTCCGGAGCGATGTCGCTCAGACTCTCCAGCACGGCTTCACCGGCGTGGCCGTCTATCTCTCTGAGTTTTGCCAGCCCTCGTTCATAGCGGTCTTGGGGATTCATCGTCAGCTCCTTCAAGGGTGGGTGTGGGCGACGCCAGGGCTAGTTCCAGCGAGCGGTAATGCTCGATCTTTGCCTGCAAGGCCTGCGCGGCGCGGTGCATCGCCTCGATCTCGGCAAGCACATCCGTCAGATGGCCTTCCAGCATCAGGCGTCGCTCCTTCACCGTGGAGTCACCGGCGCCACGCAGTGCCGCGAAGGTCTGCATCTTGCCGATCGGCATGCGCGTGGTGCGCAAGCGCAACAGGAATTCGATCCAGGCCATGTCCGATGCCGCATAGCGTCGTTGCCCTCCAGCGGCTCGAGCGACCGCCGAGATCAGGCCGATGCGCTCGTAATAACGCAGGGTGTGGGCCGTCAGGCCGGTACGTCTGGCGACTTCGTCGATGCTCAGGTGCGATTCCATGAGGCGATCCTGGTGTCTGTTGAGGTTTTGCGCGCGGTCTGCGCCGAAACGCCAACAAACCCTAAAGGTTGGAGCGCGCTCTAAGTCAAGCGGTTTGGCTGCCTGGCGTTCATGTGTGCTGCCGTGGCCCGCTCTTCGCGGGGGCTGGCTGGCCGAGTTTCTTCAGCCTGGAGGCCAGGGTGGTGGGTTTGATACCGAGCAGCTCGGCCGCTCCACCCGGGCCGAACAAACGACCGCCAGCGGCATCGAGCGCGGCATGCAGGTTATCGATTTCCAGTTGGCGGATCTGTTGTTCGGTCATCACCCCTTCGGTTCTTCGAGGCTTGCTCTCCTGGTGGGGCACTTCCTCCGTCATGCTGCTCGGCGATGGTAGATCGATGCGCAGCAGGGGGCCGTTGGCGGTGATCAGCGCGCGCTCGATGACGTTCTGCAGCTCGCGGATGTTGCCCGGCCAGTGGTAGCCCTGCAGGCGTGCGATGTCGCCGTTGCTCAGGCGGCGCCCTGGGAGGTTCAGGCGCTGGCCGACCTGCTCGATGAAATGGCTGGCCAGCAAGGGGATGTCCTCGCGGCGCTCGCGCAAGGCCGGCGACTGCAGCGGGAAGACATTGAGGCGAAAATACAGATCCTCGCGAAAACGTTTGGCTTGCACCTCGGCACGCAGGTCGCGGTTGGTGGCGGCGATGATGCGCACGTCGACGCGCCGTGTGCGTTCCTCGCCAACCCGCTCGAACTGCCCCTCCTGCAGCACGCGCAGCAGCTTGCTCTGCAGCTCCAGGGGGATTTCACCGACCTCGTCGAGAAACAGCGTGCCGCCATCGGCCAGCTCGAAACGCCCGACCCGGTCGCGCAAGGCGCCGGTGAAGGCACCGCGCACGTGGCCGAAGAACTCGCTCTCGAACAGGTCGGCGGGAATGGCTGCGCAGTTGACCCGGATCAGCGGGTGCGCGGCGCGGCGGCTGGCCTGATGGATGGCGCGGGCGATCAGCTCCTTGCCGGTGCCGGATTCGCCATGGATCAGCACGCTGGCGTCGGTGGGGCCGACCACGTCGATCTGCCGCACGATCTTCAGGATGGGTTCGCTCTGCCCGACAATTTCGCGGTAGCTGTGCTCGATGCGGATTTCTTCCTGCAGGTATTCGTTCTGCTGTTCCAGGCGTTGCTTGAGTTCCTTGAGTTCCTCCAGCGCATCGTGCAGGCGCTGCTGGGTGCTCATGCGTTCGGTGATATCGCGAAACACCACCACCGAGCCGACGATGCGGCCGTCGGAGATCACCGGGGTGCTGGTGAATTCCACCGGAAACATGCTGCCGTCACGGCGCCAGAACACCTCCTGGCGACCTTCATGCACCAGGCCGTCGTGCACGGCCTTGTAGATCGGGCAGTCCTCCACCGGGTAGTGGCTGCCATCGGCGTGGCTGTGGTGGTGGATGCGGTGGATGTTCTTGCCGATCATCTCGTCCTGTTCCCAGCCGAGCATGCGCGCCGCCGCCGGGTTGACGTAGGTGGCCAGGCCCTCGCTGTCGATGCTGTAGATGCCATCGCCGACGGCGCTGAGCAGCAGGTGGTTGTCGCGCTCGGTTTCCTGGAACAGGTTGAGGATGTTGCGCCATTCCAGCAGGCCGCCGCGCATGGTGCGCTCGGTTTGCGCCTGGTCGAGCAGGTAACGCTGCTCGCTGCGTTCGCGCAGTACCAGGATCAGGTAGAGCACGCCCTTGAGGCGCAGCGTGGTGGCGGAGATTTCCAGCATCACACGTTCGCCATCCTTGCGCGTGCAACTGAGTTCGTCGCTCCAGCCCTTGCCGGTTTCCAGCACGGCCTGGGTGAACACGATCAGTTCGGGTAGCTGGTGGCCGAGCAGGCGGGTGACCGTCATGTTCAGCAACTCGTGCCGGGCATAACCGAACAGCTTGCTGGCGGCGATGTTCATGTCGACGAAGCGGTTGGCCACCGGATCGAACTGCACGATGGCCTCGCTGCAATGCTCGAACACCATGTGCCGGGAGGCGTAGGTCATGTCGGCCCAGCCGGCGAGATAGTCCGGTTCGCTCGTGCTCATGCTACGAAACCTCGTAATCGCCCCTACGAACTTTCGTTTTTATACGAGACTTCGTAGCCGTTGCATAGGTGCAGAACCGTCATTGAAAACCGGATCAGATAGCTAACTATTTGATCTTAAATGACAAAAAACAGAGCATCGAAAATTGGCACAGCCTTCGCTCTAGCTCGTTCACGCACGGTGACTTCCACCGTGGACACAAGCGAGAAGAGGAGAGCACCCATGCCGAGCGTCGATATCGCCCACTACAAGGACGGCGACTTCCTGGTCAACTACGAAGAGAAGGTTTTCGAGGACGTCAAGGCGGAACCGGGCGAGAAAGCCCTCATCACCTTCCACACCATCGCTTTCGAGGGCTCCATCGGCCTGGTCAACATGCTGCAGGCCAAACGCCTGCTGCGCAAAGGCTTCGAGACCAAGGTGCTGCTCTACGGGCCGGGCGTGCAGCTCGGCGTGCAGCGCGGTTTCCCCACGCTGGGCAACGAAGCCTTCCCCGGCCACTTGGCCGTCAACAACCAGATCAAGGCGTTCATCGAGGAAGGCGGTGAGGTCTATGCCTGCCGCTTCGCCCTGCAGGCCCTGTACGGGCAGACCGAGAAAGCGCTGATCGAAGGCATCCGCGCCATCAATCCGCTGGACGTGATGGATCTGCGTTTGCTGATGCGCCGCGAAGGCGCACTGATCATCGACACCTGGACTGCCTGATCCACTCCGCCCCTCCTGCGGGAGGGGCCACGTTCGTATAAGGAAACCGCCATGGCCATCGTCCGTGCCGCTGCCGTGCAGCTCTCGCCCGTGCTCTACAGCCGCGAGGGTACTGTCGAGAAGATCGTCCAGACCATCCTGCGCCTGGGCCGCGAGGGCGTGCAGTTCGCCGTCTTCCCGGAAACCGTGGTGCCTTATTACCCCTATTTTTCCTTCGTGCAGCCGCCATTCATGATGGGCAAGGAGCATCTGCGCCTGCTCGAGGAGTCGGTGCAGGTGCCTTCGGCGGCGACTGCCGCGATTGCCGAGGCCTGCCGCGAAGCGCGCATGGTGGTGTCGCTGGGCATCAACGAGCGTGACGCTGGCACGATCTACAACGCTCAACTGCTGTTCGATGCCGACGGCAGCCTGCTCCAGCATCGGCGCAAGATCACCCCCACCTACCATGAGCGCATGGTCTGGGGGCAGGGCGACGGCTCCGGTCTGCGTGCCGTGGCCAGCCAGGTCGGGCGCATCGGCTCGCTGGCCTGCTGGGAGCACTACAACCCGCTGGCGCGTTACGCGCTGATGGCCGATGGCGAGCAGATCCATGCGGCGATGTTTCCCGGTTCGCTGGTGGGGGAGATCTTCGCCGAGCAGATCGAGGTCAGCATCCGCCACCATGCGTTGGAGTCCGGCTG
The DNA here is from genome assembly GCF_026723825.1 of Pseudomonas sp. GOM7. Taxonomy (NCBI): domain Bacteria; kingdom Pseudomonadati; phylum Pseudomonadota; class Gammaproteobacteria; order Pseudomonadales; family Pseudomonadaceae; genus Pseudomonas; species Pseudomonas sp. GOM7. The sequence continues at coordinate 1,350,317 of NZ_CP113519.1, forward strand.
CTTCGTGGTCAACGCCACCGCCTGGCTGGAGCCGGAGCAGCAGCAGCGCATCATGGCCGACACCGGCTGTGCGCTGGGGCCGATTTCCGGCGGTTGCTTCACCGCCATCGTCAGCCCCGAAGGCAAGCTGCTGGGTGAGCCGCTGCGCAGTGGCGAGGGCGAGGTGATCGCCGATCTCGACCTGGCGCTGATCGACAAGCGCAAGCGCATGATGGATTCGGTGGGCCACTACAGCCGGCCGGAACTGCTCAGCCTGCTGATCGACCGCACCCCGACTGCCCACCTGCATGAGCGTGTCACGGCGCTGCCGGGGCGGCATGAAGCCGAGGAGGTCGAGCATGTCAGCCTCTGAACGCATCGCCGCGCTGGATCTGCTCAGCGAGCTGCAGTGCCATGGCGCGCGCTGGCAGGACGACGGCCACGGGCTGTCGCGCAAGGGCGGCGCCGGGCCGTCCGATCACAAGGCGCTGTCGCTGGACGGGCATACCGCCATGGTGCCGATGCTCAACCAGGCCTCGCTGCTATCGCCCTACGAGGTGCGTCCGCAGGGGGCGGGCGAGCTGGCGCTGATCTACCGCGACGGCCAACAGGTGGGCCAGGTGCAGGTGCCTGGGGTGCCGAGCTTCTACGCACGCAGCACCGCCGACGGCATCCCTTACTGGAAGATCGCCACCCTGCACAGCCATGACGTGCTGGCCACCACCCTGCTGCAGCACTGCATCCGCATGAACGATGCCGCCAGTGCCTGTCAGTTCTGCGCCATCGGCCAGTCCCTGGAAAGTGGCAAGACCATCGCGCGCAAGCGCCCGGCCCAGCTCGCCGAAGTGGCCAAGGCGGCGGTGGAGCTCGATGGCGTCAAGCACATGGTGATGACCACCGGCACGCCGCAGACCTCCGACCGCGGTGCGGCCATCCTCTGCGAGTCGGCAGCGGCCGTCACCGCCGCGGTGGCTCTGCCGATCCAGGCGCAGTGCGAGCCACCGGACGAGGACGCCTGGTTTCGCCGTCTGCACGACAGCGGCGTGGTCTCGCTGGGCATGCACCTGGAGGCGGTCACCGACGAAGTGCGCCGGCGGATCATGCCAGGCAAGGCGCAGGTGCCGCTGGCGCGTTATTTCTCGGCCTTCGCGGCGGCCGTCGAGGTCTTCGGACGTGGCCAGGTCAGCACCTACATCCTGGCCGGGCTGGGTGACAGCGAAGAGGCCATCGTGGCCATGGCAGAGCGCCTGGCGGCAATGGGCGTCTACCCCTTCGTGGTGCCTTTCGTGCCCATCGACGGCACGCCGCTGGCGGAGCACTCCAAGCCCGACAGCGCCTTCATGCAGCGCCTGTATCCGCGCATTGGCGCCAGCCTGCAGCGGCACGGGCTGCATTCCGCACAGATCAAGGCTGGCTGCGCCAAGTGCGGCGCCTGTTCGGCCCTGAAACGCCACGAGTGAGGGAAACGACCATGGCCGAACATGCCTTCGCCCTGAATGACGACAGCTTCCACGACTTTCTCACCGGCGACCTGCTGGTCAAGCCCGCCACCGAGCGCTGGGAACGGGAAGCCTACTATCGCTTGCGCCGTGCGGTCTTCGCCGACGAGCAGGGGCTGTTCGCCCAGGATCGGGATGCGCACGACTTCCAGGCCCTGCCTATCGTTGCCGTTGCCTACAACTGTGGCGTGGCCGACCGGGTGGTCGGTGCGGTACGCATCTACGAGCAGGCACCGGGGCAGTGGTATGGCGGCCGCCTGTGCGTGGAGCGCGACTATCGCCGTCACGGCATGATCGGCAAGGCGCTGGTCAACGAGGCCGTTTCACGGGCCATCGAACTGGGTTGCCATACCTTTCTGGCCACCGTGCAGGCGCATAACGAAGCCTGGTTCCACGGTCTGCATTGGCAGAGCCTGCGATCGTTGCAATTGCTCGAGCGCGAGCACGTGCTGATGCAGGCGAACCTGGCGCGCTATCCCTTCATGCCACGCGAGGTGTCGTTGCTGCCCCTCAAGGAGCGGCGTCATGGCTGAGGCATTGCGCAAGACCCCAGCCACGGGCCTGAGCGAACTGCTCGCGGCACTGCACGACACCCCGGCGATGCGCGCCAAGCAGGCCATTCAGCGACCGGCCCAGGGTTTTTCCGGCTCGCTGCCGCAGGGCGATGCCCGCTATGCGCTGCCCGGCGACGACACGGCGGCCATACGTTGCGGCGAGCATTACCAGTTGCTGGCCATCGAGGGCATGCTGCCGGCCTTCGTCGAGTCCAGCCCCTGGTTCGCCGGCTGGTCGGCGGTGATGGCCAATGTCAGCGATATCGCTGCCATGGGCGGGCGCCCCACGGCGGTGGTCAATGCCTACTGGCACCATGACGAGGGCAAGGCCGAGCAGTTGCTTCAGGGCATCCGCGAGGCCTGCCAGGCCTATGGCCTGCTGCTGGCGGGCGGGCATACCCATCAGGGCACCGATGCCCCTGCCGGCTTGGCGGTGGCCATAACCGGCATCGCTCACCGTCTGCTCTCCACCTTGCATGTCGCGCCCGGCCAGGTACTGGCGATGGCGGTCGATCTGGAGGGTCGCTGGCACCCCGGCGTGCCGTACTGGAAGGCCTTCGAGCAACGCTCTGGCGAGCGTCTGCGCAGCCAGCTCGATGTGCTGCCACGCCTGGCCGAAGGTGGCTTGCTGGCGGCGGCCAAGGACATCAGCAACGCCGGCCTGCTGGGCACCCTGCTGATGCTGCTGGAGCCGACCGGCTGTGGCGCAAGGCTTGAACTCGATGCACTGCCGCGCCCGGTCGACGGCGATTTGCTGCGCTGGCTGCAGGCGTTTCCCAGCTACGGCTTCCTGCTGACCCTGGAGGAAAGCGCCTGGGCCGACGTGCGCACCGCCTTCGCCCTGGAAGGGCTGACCTGTGCGCGCATCGGTCGGATCGACGACAGCGCCAGCCTGCAGGTGGAGCTGGGCGGCGAGGTCATGGAGTTCTGGAACCTCGGGCAACGCCCATTCACCGGTTTCACCCAATCAACCCCAGCGTGCGAGGACTGCTGAGATGCCTGCCGTCAACTTCAGGATGCGCTGGCCCGATGGCCAGGAAATGTCCGGTTATTCACCTTCCACCGTGATCTACGAACACCTCAGCCCGGGTGCCAGCTATGCGCTCGAGGACTTCATCCTGCGTGCCGAGAACGCCCTCAACGCCGCTTCCGAGCGGGTCAGGGAGGTCAAGGGTTTCTACTGCAGTTCGGCCATGGACACCATGGGCGCCCTGCGCCACCAGGCGCGCCGCTACGAGGGAGGCAGCGTACAGATTCTCGACATGCAAACGGCCCATGCCGGGCAGGTCAACAGCGGCTGGAACTCGTTCTAGCTGCCCCTTTCATCAGCACCCGTCACCCGTGGAGCGCCCAATGCCCAGTCATCTCAAATCCGTACAGGTTCCCCATCATCAGGTCATCATCGTCGGCGGCGGGCAGGCCGGTCTGTCGGCCAGCTACTACCTGCAGCAGCAAGGCATCGACCATCTGCTGCTGGAAAAGCACAGCCTCACCCATAGCTGGCGCACCCAGCGCTGGGATGCCTTCTGCCTGGTGACGCCGAACTGGCAGTGCGCGCTGCCGGGCTACCCCTATGCCGGGGACGACCCGCATGGGTTCATGAAGCGTGAGGAAATCATCGACTACCTCGACGGCTTCATTCGCAGCGTCGACGCTCCCGCCCGTGAGGGCGTCGTGGTACAGCGTGTCAGCCCGCGTCCGCAGGGCGGTTATGCGGTACAGACCAGTGTTGGCGAGTTCAGCGCCGATCAGGTCATCATCGCCTCTGGTGGTTATCACACGCCCATCATCCCGCGCCTGGCCGAGCGTTTGCCGGCGGATATCGTCCAGTTGCATTCCGAGCAGTACCGCAACCCGCAGGCGCTGCCCGAAGGCAATGTGCTGGTGGTGGGCTCGGGGCAATCCGGCGCGCAGATCGCCGAGGATCTGCACCTGGCCGGGCGCAAGGTCTACCTGGCGGTCGGTGATGCTCCGCGTTGCGCGCGCTTTTACCGTGGTCGCGACGTGGTCGACTGGCTGGCCGAGATGGGCTACTACGACATCGGGGTCGACCAGCATCCGCTACGCGAGGGCGTGCGCGACAATACCAACCACTACGTGACCGGCCGCGATGGCGGGCGTGATATCGACCTGCGCAGGTTCGCCCTGGAGGGCATGCAGTTGTACGGCCTGTTGCAGCGCCTCGACGGCGAGACCCTGAGCTTCAGCGACGATCTGCAAGCGAGGCTGGATGCCGCCGATGCGGTCTACAACCGGATCAACGCCAGCATCGATGCCTACATCGCCGAGAAGGGCATCGATGCACCGCCCGGTGAACCCTATGAACCGGTCTGGCGCCCGCAACAGGTGCCGACCGAGCTGCATCTGCGGCAGGCCGGCATCACCAGCGTCATCTGGTGCATCGGTTTCAGCCCGGATTTTTCCTGGGTCGATGCCGGGGTATTCAATGGCCGTGGGCATCCGGTGCATAACCGTGGCGTCACTGCGGTCTCCGGGCTGTATTTCCTCGGCCTGCCCTGGTTGCATACCTGGGGCTCGGGGCGTTTTTCCGGGGTTGCCCGCGACGCCGAATACCTGGTCAAGCGCATCGCCCAGCAGCGCAAGGCGATTGCCGGCTAGCAGCAGGTTCGATCTGTTACGGGGCGCCTGCCGGCATGCGCAGGAAGCGCTTGCGAAAGGCGGCCGGCGAGATCCCGACCCGTTGGCAGAACAGGCGGCGGAAGGAGTTGCTGTCCTCGTAGCCCACTCGGCTGGTGATGGTCTCGAAGCTCTGCCGGGTGGTTTCCAGCAGCTCCTTGGCCTTTTCCAGGCGCAAGGCCTGCAGATAGGCCAGCGGCGTGTGGCCGGTGGCCTCCTTGAAGCGGCGCTTGAAGTTGCGCACGCCGAAGCCGAAGCGTGCGGCCAGTTCGTCGATGCCGCAGGGCTCGGCGAAGTGCGCTTCCATCCAGTCCTGCACGCGCAGGATCGCCTCGTCGCCATGGCCTCGCGGCATCGACCAGCTTATGTAGACCGACTGCTCGCTACGCACGTTGTCGATCAGCAGGTAGCGGCTGCATTGCTGCGCCAGCTCGCGCGAGGCGAAGCGGCGGATCAGGTGCAGCAGCAGATCCATCGCCGCACTGGCGCCGGCGCTGGTGATCAGCCGGCCGTCCTCGCAGAGGATGCGTCGTTCGTCCACACGAACCCTGTGGTAACGGCGCCGCAGCAGGTCGGCGAAGGCCCAGTGGGTGGTCGCCTCGATATCGTCGAGCAGGCCTGCCTCGGCGAGCATGAAGGTGGCGGTGCACATCGAGGCGACGACCGCACCTTGCTCATGTTGACGGCGCAGCCAGTCGCGATAGTGCCCGAAGGCAGGTAGTGCCTCGCGCAGGCTGAACAGAAAGCCGGGGATCAGCACCAGGTCGGTGTGCTCTATGGCATCCAGCGCCATGTCCACCGGCATGGCGCGGCCCTGTGCGCTGGTAACCGGCTGGCCATCCAGCGAGGCCAGGCTGAGGGTGAAGGGCGGGGCGGCCGGCAGGGCGAAGCGATTGGCCGCATCCAGCACTTCCAGGGCCAGGGCGGCACTGGCCAGCGAGCTGTGTTCGGCCAGAATCAGGGTGATGTGCATGAAGGCTCTCTTGCGTAAACCGCATGCTATTAGTCATTTCTGCACCTACTCTACTGCACAAGCCCTACTTAGAGTGCGGCACTCTCATTCAAACAGGTGTTTGTCGCATGAACCTATGGTTTCGCCTTCTGCTGATGTTGCTGCGCCGCCCCTGGCGCAGGCCGGTTCCAGGGCTCGCCACCACCGTGGTGCGCATGCGGGTCTGGCCGCTGGATCTGGACTTCAACCGGCACGTCACCAATGGCCGTTACTTCACCCTGGCCGATGTCGGGCGCATGGATTACGTGCTGCGCAGCGGCGCCTTTCGCGTAGCCCTGCGCCATCGCGCGCTGCCCATAGTCGGTGACGTATGGGGCAAGTTTCGCCGTGAGCTGAAGCTGTTCGAGCGTTTCGAGATTCACACGCGCATGCTGGGCTGGGACGACAAGTGGAGCTTCGTCGAGCACCGCTTCGTCAAGGATCAGCGGGTGATCGCCGTGGTGGTCATGCGCGGGCTGTTCCGTGGACCGAAGGGCAATGTCGCGCCTGCCGAGTTCGCTCGTGAGCTGGGCCTGGACGAACAGTCGCCACCCTTGCCGCAATGGCTGCAGCAATGGTCGAGCAGTTGCGACGGGCTGAGCCAGCAGCTACGGGAAACCGAGCGCCCATAAACGGCGGCGCTCAATCCGCCCCGTAGTTCATGATCGACAGCAGGCGGATCGGCACCTTCACCAGCTTTTCCGGGCCGTGGGGCACTTCGCCGTCGAAGGTCAGGCTGTCGCCGGCCTGCATCGGGTAGAGCTGGTTGCCGTGGCGGTACACCAGTTCCCCCTCCAGCAGGTGCAGGAACTCGGTGCCGGGATGGGCGAAGGTGGGGAACTCCTCGCTGGCGTCGTCCATGCTCACCATGTAGGCCTCGAAGCTCTTCTTCGGCCCACGGGTGTGGTTGAGCAGGTGATAGGTGTGGCCCTTGTCGGTGCCGCGACGCACCACTTCGAGGCCTTCGCCGCCCTTCACCAGCAGGGCGCCACCGCCTTGCTGGTCGTACTGGCTGAACAGCTTGGACATGGGCATGCCTAGCACGTCGCAAAGGCGGCTGAGAGTATCGAGGCTGGTGGACACCTGGGCATTCTCGATCTTGCTCAGCATGCCCTGGCTGATCCCGGCGATGCGCGCCACATCGGCGATTTTCAGTTCCTGGGCCTGGCGCTGGCGGCGAATCTGCATGCCCAGGTATTGCTCGAGCTTGAGGCGGGGAGGCGTTTCCGGCGTGGTCGTCATACAGGCTTATTTCTTCTATGAATAAAAAATTCGCACCAGGAATGTGCGGGCTGCCTTGCTTCGGTGCGTTTTTTGATCGCGACTTTCCTCGTATGAAAGCATTTTTCCTCGGCAGATAGAAGAAAGACGCGGGTTTCCGGTAGGTACGGTCCTGGCATATCCAGTTGGCAAGCTGCTTGCATTTCTTTTGGGGAAATTAAAATTCCCCAGCGGAATAATGGCGACGCCAGCGGAGGCCCAAACCATGTTGCCCAGTGAAACCCAGAAAATAATCGACCAGCACGGCATCAAGTACGTGCTGGCCCAGTTCGTCGATATCCACGGTGCGGCCAAGACCAAGTCGGTGCCGGTCGCGGGCCTTGAGGCGGTGGCCGAGGAGGGCGCCGGCTTCGCCGGGTTCGCCATCTGGGGCATGGGCATGGAGCCGCACGGCCCGGATTTCATGGCCCGTGGCGACCTCTCCACGTTGATGCCGGTGCCCTGGCAGCCGGGCTACGGTCGCGTTGTGTGCATCGGCCATGTCCATGGCCAGCCCTGGCCCTACGACACCCGCTACGTGTTGCAGCAGCAGGTGGCGCGCCTGAGCGAGCGTGGCTGGACGCTGAATACCGGGCTGGAGCCGGAATTCAGCCTGTTTCGCCGCGATGCCGCGGGCAAACTGTGCCCGGTGGATGCCAGCGACAAGCTGGAGAAGCCCTGTTATGACTACAAGGGCCTGTCGCGTTCGCGCGCCTTTCTGGAAAAACTCACCGAGTCGCTGCAGCCGGTGGGCTTCGATATCTACCAGATCGACCACGAGGACGCCTGCGGCCAGTTCGAGATCAACTACACCTACAGCGATGCCATGGAGTCGGCGGATCGCTTCACCTTCTTCCGCATGGCTGCCGGCGAGATCGCCAACGACCTGGGCATGATCTGCTCGTTCATGCCCAAGCCGGATCCGCGCCGCGCCGGCAACGGCATGCACTTTCACCTGTCGATCGGCAATGGCACCAGCAAGAACCTCTTCCATGACGCCAGCGACCCCAGCGGCATGGGCCTGTCCAGGCTGGCCTATCATTTCCTTGCCGGCCTGTTGGCCCATGGCCCGGCGCTGTGCGCCTTCGCCGCGCCGACGGTGAATTCCTACAAGCGCCTGGTCGTCGGTCGCTCGCTGTCCGGTGCGACCTGGGCGCCGGCCTTCATCGCCTACGGCGACAACAACCGCTCGGCGATGCTGCGCATCCCTTACGGGCGCATCGAGTTCCGCCTGCCGGACGCCGGCTGCAATCCCTACCTGGTCACCGCCGCGATCATCGCCGCCGGCCTCGACGGCATCGACCGCCAGCTCGAACCGGGTGCTCCCTGCAACGAGAATCTCTACAACCTGAGCCTGGACGAGATCGCCGCGCGCGGCATCAAGACCCTGCCGCAGTCGCTCAAGGAAGCCTGTGACGCGCTGGAGGCCGACCCGCTGTTCCGTGAGGTGCTGGGCGCGGAGGTGGTCGACGAGTTCCTCAAGCTCAAGCGCATGGAATGGGTCGAGTACAGCCGCCACGTCTCCGATTGGGAGATCGAGCGTTACACCGAATTTTTCTGAAGCGCCAAGCCACAAGCTTCGAGCCGTAAGCAAAGCGGTGCGAAGCCTGGCACGGCGTCCGTATCAACTCGGTCAGCTTGCCGCTTGAGGCTTGCAGCTACCGAACGCAGTGAGGACTGCTCTTATGTGTGGAATCGTAGGTTTGTATCTGAAGAATCCGGCGCTGGAAAGCCAGCTCGGCGCACTCTTCGAGCCCATGTTGCTGGCCATGACCGACCGTGGCCCGGACAGCGCCGGCTTCGCCATCTACGGCGACGAGGTGAGCGACGGCTGGATCAAGCTGACCCTGCAAAGCACCAGCGCCGGCTATGACTTCAAGGCCCTGATGGGCGAGCTGGAGGGGCGTCTGGGCTGCTCGCTGGACTGGTTCCAGAACGCCAGCGCCGCCGTGCTCAAGACCAATGCTGACGAGGCGGACGTGCGCGCCGTGCTCGCCGAACTGGCACCGAGCGTGCGTGTGATGAGCGTCGGCCAGAGCATCGAGATCCTCAAGGGTATGGGCCTGCCCAAGGAAATCGCCGAGCGCTTCTCGCTGGCCAGGATGAAGGGTAGCCACATCATCGGCCACACCCGCATGGCCACCGAGAGCGCGGTGACCATGGAGGGCAGCCACCCGTTCTCCACCGGCCAGGATCTGTGCCTGGTGCACAACGGCTCGCTGTCCAACCACTTCCGTCTGCGCCAGGAACTGCGCCGCCACGGCATCGAGTTCGAGACCGAGAACGACACCGAGGTGGCCGCCGGCTACCTGACCTGGCGCCTGCGCCAGGGCGATTCGCTCAAGGAAGCGCTCGACCATTCGCTGGAGGATCTCGACGGCTTCTTCACCTTCGCCATCGGCACTCGTGATGGCTTCGCGGTGATCCGCGACCCCATCGCCTGCAAGCCGGCGATCCTCGCCGAGACCGACGACTACGTGGCCATGGCCTCCGAATACCAGGCGTTGTCGACCCTGCCGGGTATCGACAAGGCCAAGGTGTGGGAGCCGGAGCCGGCCACCATGTACATCTGGGAACGCAGCGCTTGAGTCGCTCCAGGCCTGCTGCGCACACCGATTGCTGCGTCAGATCCTCGCGATCCGCTCGCCGTACTACTCGTACTGTCTCGCGGATCGCTGCGGTTCTTCCTTGCCCACGGTGCGCTCGCGACGGCCTGAATTCGACTTTCTAATTTTGGGAGACACGCACATGAAAACCATCGACCTTTCCAGCGCCACCGTGCGCGACCTGAATCAGGCGCTGCACGAGCAGGCCAAGACCCTCACCGAGCGCGAGTGGGTGGTGAGCAACCCGGGCGGCAAGCACAACCTCGCTGTGGGCCTGAACGAAGCGCTGAGCGTGGAGATCGACGGCCACGCCGGCTACTACTGCGCCGGCATGAACCAGAAGGCCAGCGTCACCGTGCATGGCAACGTCGGTGTCGGCGTGGCCGAGAACATGATGAGCGGCATGGTGCGCATCAAGGGCAGCGCCTCGCAGTCGGCCGGCGCTACCGCCCATGGCGGCTTGCTGGTGATCGAGGGCGACGCTGGCGCGCGCTGTGGCATCTCGATGAAGGGTGTAGACATCGTGGTCGGCGGCAATATCGGCCATATGAGCTGCTTCATGGGCCAGGCCGGACGTTTGGTGGTGTGCGGCGATGCCGGCGATGCGCTGGGCGATTCGCTCTACGAGACGCGCATCTACGTCAAGGGCAGGGTCAAGTCGCTGGGTTCGGATTGCATCGAGAAGGAGATGCGCCCCGAGCACTTGGAAGAACTGGCCGAACTGCTCAACCGCGCCGGCTTCGACGAAAATCCGGCCAGCTTCAAGCGTTACGGCTCGGCCCGCCAGTTGTACAACTTCAAGGTGGACAACGCCTCGGCGTACTGATCCCGCAGCGTCCGGTGCGCGCAGCGCACCCTACCGATTACCGAGGCCCGTAGGGTGCGCTATGCGCACCATCGCCCGAAGAGGAATTTGCAATGAGCGAAAAAATCACCCCGGTGCTGCGCGAGTCCGCCACCTTCGACCGCCTGACCATCCAGGAAATCCAGCGTGCCGCCGAGACCGGCATCTATGACATCCGCGGCGGTGGCACCAAGCGCAAGCTGCCGCACTTCGATGACCTGCTGCTGCTCGGCGCCTCCATGTCGCGCTACCCGCTGGAAGGCTATCGGGAGAAATGTGGCACCGACGTGGTGCTCGGCACCCGCTTCGCCAAGAAGCCGATTCACCTGAAGATTCCGGTGACCATCGCCGGCATGAGCTTCGGCGCGCTGTCGGCCCAGGCCAAGGAAGCCCTCGGCCGTGGCGCCAGCATCGCCGGCACCAGCACCACCACCGGCGACGGCGGCATGACCCCGGAAGAACGCGGCCAGTCGCAGCATCTGGTCTACCAGTACCTGCCATCGCGCTACGGCATGAACCCGGACGACCTGCGCAAGGCCGATGCCATCGAGATCGTCCTCGGCCAGGGCGCCAAACCGGGCGGCGGCGGCATGCTGCTGGGCATGAAGGTCACCGAGCGCGTGGCCGGTATGCGCACCCTGCCGATCGGCGTCGACCAGCGCAGCGCCTGTCGCCACCCGGACTGGACCGGCCCGGACGACCTGGCGATCAAGATCGCCGAGCTGCGCGAGATCACCGACTGGGAAAAACCCATCTACGTGAAGATCGGCGCCAGTCGCCCGTACTACGACGTCAAGCTGGCGGTGAAGTCCGGTGCTGACGTGATCGTCCTCGACGGCATGCAGGGCGGTACTGCCGCGACCCAGGAAGTGTTCATCGAGCACGTCGGCATCCCCATTCTCTCGGCCATACCGCAGGCCGTGCAGGCCTTGCAGGAGATGGACATGCACCGCAAGGTGCAACTGATCGTCTCCGGCGGCATCCGCACCGGCGCTGACGTGGCCAAGGCCATGGCCATGGGCGCGGATGCCGTGGCCATTGGCACCGCTGCGCTGATTGCCCTCGGTGACAACCACCCACGCCTTGACGAGGAGCTGAAGGCCATCGGTTCGGCTGCCGGCTACTACGACGACTGGCAGAACGGTCGCGACCCAGCCGGTATCACCACCCAGGATCCGGAACTGTCCAAGCGTCTCGATCCGGTCGCCGCCGGTCGTCGCCTGGCCAACTACCTGCGGGTGCTGGTGCTGGAGGCGCAGACCATGGCGCGCGCCTGTGGCAAGTCGCACCTGCACAACCTTGATCCCGAGGATCTGGTGGCCCTCACCGTGGAGGCCGCCGCCATGGCCCGCGTGCCGCTGGCCGGCACCAACTGGGTACCGGGGCAACTGCAGTACTGAGCCGCTCAGCAAGATGAAAAAGGGCCGCAACGCTTGGCGTTGCGGCCCTTTTTCGTCAGTGCGTCAGTCAGCCGTTGCTCACCGTAGCGGCAAAGGTTCGCCGTCTGCTGGCCAATCGCTGCCATCGAGCGGCGGATCCATGCCGTTATGCGCACAGCTTGGGTCGCTCAGGCCTGTGCTGCGATGTTGCTCTTCTGGAACTTCATCAGAGCGTCGAGCGCGCGTTGCAGGCCGGCGATGCTGTTGGTTTCGTTACGCGAGCGTGCGCCTTCCATGCTCGCCTTGATGTGCTCGAAGACGTTCATTGGCACATCGCCGTTTTCCAGCGGTAGCCCGTCATAGTCGACCTTGAGCAAGGGCGACGAACCCATGAAACCCAGCAGCGAGGTGGTGTCGTCGAGCGTGAGGTCACCGCTGTGGATCAGGCCGTTCACCGTTTCGAGCAACTCGTTGCGTGACATATGGGTGAAGTCGTACTTCTTGCTCACATCGCTTTCGCCGGTTGTGGCGGAAGCCGACTTGCCGGCTGCTGCCTGCAACTTTTCCGCGAGGATGCTGGCGAACGAGCTCGACTGGCCGCCACTTCTGTTGGCGTGAGTTTGCGTACTTTGGCTACTGAAGAGGTTCGTGGCTCCAGTTTCGACTTTCATGTTGCCTCCCAGGCAGGTCGTGTCGGATCAACGCTGAGCAAATTCGGTGCCGTTCGTCTGGCTTGCTGGGCGATCACGCAAAATTCGCGGCAGGCACGGCACTGCAGTGGGGGATTCGACTCTATGGATGATTCCTTACCGCTTCGTCCAACTCCTGCCATGCGAGCGTCTTCAATTGGATAACAACCATCACGACCGGCGTAATGCCCTCTCTCTGGACTGGCTGAATTTCTTCCTCGCCGATGTGCGCGACGGCCTGGGGCCATACCTGGCGATTTACCTGTTGGCCGTGCACAACTGGGAGCCGGCCAGCATCGGTCTGGTGATGAGCCTGGCCGGTGTCAGCGCGCTGCTGATGCAGACTCCGGCCGGTGCCCTGGTCGACAGAACGAAGGCGAAAAGGGCAGTTGTGGCTGCCGCCGCGCTGGTGGTGACCGGCAGTTGCCTGCTGTTGCCTTGGCTGACCAGCTTCGGCTGGGTGGCCGTGACCCAGACCATCAGCGCCATCGCTGGTTCGGTGTTCGCCCCGGCCATCGCCGCGATTTCCCTGGGCATCACCGGGCCGCGTGCTTTCACCGGCCGCATCGGGCGCAACGAGAGCTTCAACCATGCCGGCAATGCCTTTGCCGCGCTGCTGGCCGGCGGTTTTGCCTATCTGTTCGGCCCGGTGGCGGTGTTCTATCTGATGGCGGTGATGACGGTCGGCAGCATCATCGCCGTCAGCCGAGTGTCGGCCAGCGCCATCGACCATGACGTTGCGCGTGGTTTCGTGCCGGCCTTGCCCCACGAGCAGGCCTCCGGCTGGCGCGTGCTACTGGGCAACCGGCCATTGCTGATATTCGCATTGTGCTGCGCGCTGTTTCACCTGGCCAACGCTGCCATGCTGCCGCTGGTCAGCCAGAAGCTGTCGGAGGTCAATATGCAGATGGCCACGCCGCTGACCTCCGCCTGCATCGTCGCGGCGCAACTGGTGATGGTGCCGATGGCCATGCTGGTGGGGCTCAAGGCTGATCGTTGGGGGCGCAAGCCGCTATTGCTGGCAGGCTTTCTGATCCTGCCGCTGCGCGGTGCGCTCTATACCCTGTCCGATGATCCCTACTGGCTGGTGGCCGTGCAGTTGCTCGACGGCATCGGCGCCGGCCTGTTCGGCGCGCTGTTGCCCATCGTGGTCAAGGATCTGACCCAGGGCACCGGGCGTTTCAACGTCAGCCTGGGCGCGCTGTCGACGGCGTTCGGCCTCGGCGCCGCGCTGAGTCCCGGCTTGGCCGGGTTGGTGGTGCAGGGCGCCGGCTACGATGCGGCGTTCCTGACCCTGGCCGGTATCGCCGCGCTGGCTTTCCTGCTGCTGTGGCTGGCCATGCCGGAAACCCGTGGGGCGAGAGCCATAGCCGACCAGGTGGAGCCCGCTGTGGTTCCAGGCGAGGCCCTCGGCTAGCCGAGCTGGCGGGCCATGATCAGAATGCGCTCGTCGCCTTCGAGCACTTCCCGTTGCAGCACGAAGCCAAGGTGCCGGTAGAAGCCCTGGGCGGTCAACGAGGCGGGCACGCGCAACTCGGTGATGCCTTGCGCGCGGGCGAGCCGTTCGAGCGCGGCCATTAGCGCTTGGCCGACGCCCTGGCCTTGCGCGCTCGGGGTGACGAAGACGGATCTGACCACATGCCCATCCAGGCTGGCGGTGCCGAGCAATTGCCGCGCCTGCTCGGCGACCAGCACCCGACGCGTAGCGATCAGTTGCGCGACGCGCTCGGCGGTGAAGTTCTTCTCCACCTGGGCGATCACGTGCGCGGCGTAATCCCTGGCGTTGCTGATGCGCAGGGTTTCGACTATCACCCGGCTGATTGCTGGAGCATCGTCTGGCTGTGCGGCGCGTATCTCGACGCTCATGGTCTGGCTCGATCCTGAAGGCGATGAATCGCAGAGGCTGCCGGCTCGTCGAGAGCCGGCAGCGAATGCCTGTCAGCCTACCTTGAAGCGCCCCACCAACTGCTGCTGATGATCGGCCAGGCTGGCCAGCTCGCGGCTGGTCACGGCGGTCTGTTCGGCGGCGGCGCTGACCTGGATGACCAGGTCGTTGATGTCGTTGACGTTGCGGTTGATCTCTTCCGACACCAGGCTCTGCTCCTCGGCGGCAGAGGCCACCTGGATGTTGCGGTCGCTGATGCTGGCGATGCCGTCGGCGATCTGCACCAGCAGTTCGCCGGCCTTGACCACGTTGCCGGCGCTGGCCTGCGCCTTGTCGAGGGTTTCCTGCATGGAGCTGGCAGCGCGATCCGAGCCACTCTGCAGGTTGCTGATCATCTGCTGGATGCTGACGGTGGAGTCCTGGGTCTTCTGCGCCAGTTGCCGTACTTCGTCGGCGACCACGGCAAAACCTCGGCCTTGTTCGCCGGCACGGGCCGCTTCGATGGCTGCGTTCAGGGCCAGCAGGTTGGTCTGTTCGGCAACGCCACGGATAACGTCGAGCACCGAGGAGATGGCATCGCTCTCTTTCTTCAGCTCGACGATGATCCGTGCGGTCTGCTCGGCCTGGGTCGACAGGGCCTGCACCAGGCGCACGGTGTTCTCGATCTCGCGCTTGCCCTGCAAGGTATCGTCGTTGACCTGGCGCGACATCTCGGCCGCTTCGGTGGTGCTGCGGGCCACGTCTCTGACCGTGGCGCTCATCTCGTTGATGGCGGTGGCCACCTGATCGGTGCCCTGGCGCTGCTGGGCCACGTTCTGGCTGGTCTGCAGGGCCGCAGTCGAGGACTCTTCGGCAGCGGTGGCCACCTGTGCGGCGGTACCGCCGATTTCCTGGATCACGTCCTTGATCTGCTGCGCCATGTTGTCGAGGTTATGGGCGATCACACCGAACTCGTCGCGGCCATCGTAATGGGTATGGGCAGTGAGGTCGCGTTTCGACAAGGCGACCAGGGTGTCGTTGAGGTCGCTGACGGCCGATCTGATATTGCGGATGATCAGGTAGGCCAGCAGCACCACTGCAGCCAGTACCCCGAGTATGGCGCCGATGGTCAGCCACAGGCTGCGTGCGGCTTCCTCATAGGCGTGCGTGGCGAGAGCGCCGACGCTCTGGCTCAGCGCGTTTTCCACCTGCACCATGAGGTCGATGCGCGCGGTGGAGAGCTTGAACCAGTCTGCTGGTTTGACGTTCAGCGCTTCACCCAGGGGCGTTTCCAGTGCCGTGCTGCGCATACCGATGGCGGCCTGCGCGTCGGGTTGCTGCAGGGCCTCGTCGAGCTGGCGCTTGAGCTCCGCTGCCGCCCTGCGCTGGAAAGCATCCTGATAGGCCATGAACTCGCCGATGTTGTGGCTCAGGCGTGAGAGCAGCTCGGCATCGATCTGGTTGCGGCTGTAGGCCAGTCCCAGCAAGGCGCGTTCGCGGCCGGCACGCTCCTTCATTTCCACGAACTGGTTGAGTGCGCCGAGGGCGCGCAGGATCTGCGGCTCGCTGACACTGGCCTCCAGCGACTGGGTGTAGCCGATCAGTGCTTTGATCAGCGCGGTATAGCGGGCGCCGGATTCGCTATTGTCGATCGACTGACCATCGACCTGCTGGCGCAAGGCACCGATCGCAGCGAGGTCTTTCATGACCTGTTCCAGGCCTTCGCTGGCATCTGCCGGTAGCCCTTGCATCTGCTTGGCTGCAGCATCGCTGTCGAGGCGAAACTGCTTCAGCGCGTCGGCCATGGCTGTCCCTTTGCTGCCCAGGAACACGCCGCTGGCACCGCGCTCGCGCTGCAGGGCGGTAACCACGTTGCTGATTTTCTGCGCGGTCTCGATGGCGAGCACGGTATGTTTCATCTCGCTCAGCGTCTGGTATTTGCCGGCGAGGTACACGGCAGAGAAGGCCAGGAAGCCGAACAAGGGAAATATGAGTATGAGCAGGAGTTTCACGCTCAACGGGGCATTCTTGACCATCTTCATGAACCTATCATCTGGATTGAGGTGTAGCGGGCGAGCGTAGGGCGACTAGCGCAGGCCAAGGGCTCGCGGCCATGCGGGGCGTGTGCGCCTTTGCCAGGGGAAGTGTTGCTGTGCTGGGTTGCATCTGCTTTCGACATGGGGTCATCGGTCGTCCTGACGTGCGCCTGGTTCAGGCGCCTCCCGAGGCGCGGGTGCGTTCTCGAGTCTCTCGTATGAACAGCTCATCGTGCGCTGAGCGGGTTTCTTTAGCGAAGCCTGCCCAGCGGTTTGGCAGACAACAATCGTGCAAAGGTCGAATGAGCCGGTCGCTCCAGGGCGAGGCATCCGTTCCGATTGCCGACATGCTCAAGGGAAAGCTTAGACAGAATCGCCCAGTGTGCCTTGACGAGGGGCAATGAAGCGTCGTTCTGCCGTAAATCTCAGGAGGCCTTCGGGCATCTGTGTCGCGCGCTGAACTCAGCCGACCTGAGCCTCCGCCGGTACCTGCACGCAGACACGGTTGCGCCCCTGTTGCTTGGCCCGGTAGAGCAAGTGGTCGCACTGTGCGAAGAGATCTTCAACCTGTTGTACATCAGGTGAGTGAGTGGGGCAGGCGCCGATGCTGATGGTCAGGTGCATCAGGGCGTCGGGGCGGTGTAGATGCTCGATGGCGAGGTTGGCCACCTGCTCGCGCAAGCGCTCGGCCAGGGCGAGGAGTTCCTCGGCATTGGCTATCTGCAGGAGGACGACGAACTCTTCGCCACCGTAGCGGAACACCTCGCCCTGGCCATGGCGCAGGCTGGCACTGATGCAGCCGGCGACCTGGCGCAGGCTCTGATCGCCGATCTGATGGCCATAGTGATCGTTGAAGGGCTTGAAGAAGTCGATGTCCAGCAACAGCAGGGAGAAGGGGCGACCGTTGCATTGCATCTGCTGCCAGTGCTGCGCCAGAGTGCGATCGAAGGCACGGCGGTTGCCTACGCCGGTCAGCGCATCGGTATTGGCCAGCTCCGCCAGGCGCAGGTTGAGCGAAGCCAGTTCGTCGCGCTGGCGCTGTTTTTCCTGATCTTCGAGAAAGGCTCGGCGCACGCCGTTGATGTTGGTCCAACTGATGAACAGGCTGAACAGCAGCACCGGCAGGTAGGCGATGCTGAACACCAGCACCGGCTTGCTCTGGCCGTCATGCAACAGCCACAGGTTATACAGAATGATCGCCGAGATGGCGCTTGAGCAGGCCAGGATGCCCCGGAAGCTGTAGCGTGCACCGAGGTTGGCGAGGATGATGAAGACCACCGAGGCGTAGACGAAGGTGGGCACGTCGGGTGAGCTGCTGCGCTTGAGCAGCTCGAACCAGGCGATGGTGGAGATGATGTCGTGGATCGGCATCAGCATGTCCATCAGCAGCACCTTGCGGATGCGCCAGAACACCAGATAGATGTTGAACAGGCCGATGAGACTCAGGCCGCTGCGCAGCAGCAGGGACTCCAGCGCCATGTCGGGAATCAGCAGGGCATCGGCGAAGACGTACAGGTCATAGGCGAACATGGCGATGAAATTGATCGCCAGCAGGAAGCGGCCATGCTGCTGGACGACGTAGCGCTCGTACGCTGTCCGCTGCCGGGGCGGTATCGCACGACCCGTTTGCCTGACGGACACGCTGCCTGGCTCGAAGGCGCTCATCGTGGCGGATTCCTGTTTTTCTTCATGACACGTTCTGGTGAAGGCAATTGTATTCCGATGCCGAAATGATGGCGCTTTGATGCTTGCTTGCAATGATGCGCCATTATTACGCCGCTACTCCCGCATGGCGAGGGGGCAGCATTTTTTACAGGTCTGAACCGCCGTTTTCGTTTCCTGCACCAAGACGGTGAGGCTTGTTGCTAGCGAATCTCCGAGTGAGTCAGTGTGCCTTGCTCAACCTTATGATTTTGTTTCACTTATTTTATTTGTAATTGGGTGTTTCCAATTGGCAAGAGGATTGCTATGCCTGTGGGGAAATAAAAATTCCTGTCAGGATATGTTGTCCGGCAGGGTCTCGCATGCCGATGCCGCGCGATAGGTCGCGCTGGACGGCTCCCTGATTGGAGGCTGTAGTCGATGATCCGTAGTCGTGTTGCGTTGGGGGTTATTCCGTTGTTGGGCAGTGCCGTCGCGCAGGCGGCCGAGACGCCCGTGATCAACAGTGGCGATACGGCGTTCGTGGCGCTCTGCTCGCTGGTGGTGTTGCTGATGACGCTGCCTGGCCTGGCGCTGTTCTATGGCGGCATGGCGCGTGGCAAGAACGTGCTGTCGATCCTCATGCAGGTGTTTTGCACCGCATCGCTGATGTCGGTGCTCTTCGCCATCTATGGCTACAGCCTGTGCTTCACCGACGGGGGGGCCTGGCAGTCGCTGATCGGCGGGCTGGACAAGCTGTTCCTCAAGGGCGTGGGCACCGACTCTGTGGTCGGCACCATTCCTGAATACCTGTACTTCCTGTTCATGCTGCTGTTCGCCGCGATCACCCCGGCGATCATCGTCGGCGCCTTCGCCGAGCGCATGAAGTTCTCGGCGGTGATGCTGTTCATGGCGGTCTGGCTGACGCTCAACTACATCCCCATGGCACACATGGCCTGGGGCGGTGGCTGGGTGTTCAACCTCGGCGTGCAGGATTTCGCCGGTGGCAACGTGGTGCACCTGAACGTGGGTATCGCCTCGCTGGTCGGCGCCTGGCTGATTGGTCGGCGGCGTGACTACGGCACGTCGGCGGTGGCCCCGCACAACATGACCATGACCTTCATCGGCGGCGGCCTGCTGTGGGTCGGCTGGCTCGGCTTCTGCGCCGGTTGCGCCCTGGCGGCCAGTGGTTTCGCCATGCTGGTGATGGTCAACACCATGCTGGCTAGCTGCGCCGGGGCACTGGCCTGGATGCTGATCGAGGGCGTGCACCGTGGCAAACCGAGCCTGTTCGGTGCGGTGTCCGGGGCCATCGCCGGGCTGGTGGCGATCACCCCGGCCTGTGGCTACGTCGGCCCCATGGGCGCCATCGTGCTGGGTCTGATCGCTGCGCCGGTGTGCGTCTGGGCGGTGGAGAAACTCAAGCCCGCCATGGGCCTGGACGATGCCTTCGACGTGTTCTGCGTGCATGGTGTGGCCGGTATCCTCGGTGGTTTGCTGACCCCGGTGTTCGCCCTGAGCGAATTGGGCGGGCAGGGTTTTACTGGCGAGCGTGGGCTGTTCGATCAATTGCAGGTCAACGCTGGCGTACTGCTGTTCAGCATCCTCTTCTCGGCACTGACCAGTTGGCTGGCATTCAAGATCGCGGCGCTGTTCTGCGGGGGGCTGCGCGTGGATGAAGAGCAGGAGATCGACGGTCTGGATCTCGCCGCGCATGGCGAGGTGGGCTACAAGTACTCCAGTTGACCTTGCCCGGGGCTGTTGCCGTTTCGTGCGGCAACAGGCCCTGAAGAACGACGCCGGCGCATGGGGCCGGCGTTGTCGTTTCTGCGTGGCGCCTGCTGTGGCCACCTTTTCTTCACCCTTCAAGTCCCGTTTTCAAAAAACGTCCCCATGCGCCGCAGTGGCGCGCATTGCCCCGCCCTTGTGCAGCGTTCGCCAGCCTGCAGTGGGGCTGATCGGGTCTGCCCCAGCGCTGGCGCGGGGTGACGGAAATGGCACAGTCCATGCTTTCTTGTTGAGAACAAAAAGTTCTCCAAGGGAATTTTCTCTGGAGGCAAACCGACCATCGCCTTGCTCTCACCCGGGAGGATTTCCGATGACAGCATCCAGTACCGAACCCCTGTTCAGTACCCCACGTTATGCCAGCGAGGCGTCCAGGCAGCCGGCCAGCCGCCGGATCGTGGTGGCACAGCAGGCGAACCTGGCCGCCAGGTTGCTCGACCACCCGACACCGACGCTGCTGCTGTGCCTGGGCGAGACGCTGCCAGGCAGTGTCGAGCAGGAAAGTCTGCCCAGCAGCGAAGCGCTGTACCTGCGTTTGCAGATGCTGCTGGAGCAGGCCCAGGCCGGCACCCGGCTGTATGTCTGTGGCGATGAAAGCTTTCTCTGGCACATCCACAGCCTGGCGCGGCAGGCCGGCCTGCTCGGTGACGAGATCGAGCTGTTCAAACGCGGCACACGGCGCCGCCTGTATTGCGTGCACTGCGGGCATTTCCAGGACATCGGCAACGAAGGCGAGTGCACCTGTGGCCAGTGCCGGGTCAGGCTGTTCGTGCGCGAACATTTCTCCCAGCGCCTTGGCGCCTACATGGGCGTGTGCCTCGACCCGGACAACCCCCTTGCGCCGGAGGTGCGGCCATGAGCGCGATGATCGAGGTGCAGGTCACCGAGGTGCGTCAACTGACCCCGGTGGTGCGCGAGTTCAGCTTCCGCGCTGTCGACGGCACGCTGCCGGGCTTTTCCTGTGGCAGCCACGTGCAGGTGATATTGCCCACCGGGGGGCGCACGCTGCGCAATGCCTATTCGCTGTTGGGCGACCCGCGCGACAGTGGTGTGTACCGCATCGCCGTGCGCCTGCAGGAGGCCTCGCGTGGCGGTTCGCGCTACCTGCACGAGCAGGTCAGGGTGGGCGATCGTCTGCAGATCGGCGCGCCAAGCAACCTGTTCGCCCTGCATTCGCAGGCCCGCCATCACATTCTGGTGGCCGGTGGCATCGGCATCACCCCCTTCATGGCCTATCTGGCTGAGCTCGAGGCGCAAGGCGCTTCGTTTGAACTGCACTACGCCTACCGCAGCGGCCTGACCGACGCCTACGCCAGCGAGCTGCGCGAGCGCCTGGGCGAGCGCTTCCATGGCTACGACGCCGCTACCGGCGAGCGCCTGGACTGCACCAGCCTGTTCGCAGGCAAGCCGCTTGGCAGTCACCTCTACGTCTGTGGGCCGCAGCGCCTGCTCGACGAGCTCAAGGTGCTGGCCGCCGCTCATGGCTGGTCGGCCGGGCGCCTGCACTGGGAAGCCTTCGCCGCGCCCGAGCCGGGCCAGCCGTTCACCGTCGAGCTGGCGCGCAGTGGCCAGCGCCTGCAGGTGCCGGGCGACCACAGCCTGCTCGAAGCGCTGGAGGCGGCGGGAGTGGAGGTGCCCAACCTGTGCCGGGGCGGGGTGTGCGGGCAATGCACCACGCGCTACCTGAGCGGTGAGGTGGAGCACCGCGATCACTACCTGGACGAGCAACAGCGCGGCGCAGCGCTGATGCCCTGTGTTTCCCGTGGCGGCTGCTCCGGCACGCTGCTGCTCGATCTCTAGGGGCACATGCCCCAACGCTTGCTCATGGTGCGCATAGCGCACCCTACAGGAGAGAGTCATGCCCGTCGTGATGAAACCGCTGGAAACCTACCGGGACGATTTCACCTTCAGCAACAGCCCGCAGGCCATCGCCCGTTTTCCCTTCCCGTTTCCCGAGGACAGCTACATGTACTCGGTCAACCTCGAACCGGCCACGCCGCGCGAGCCGGGTTCGGTGTTCGAGCACTGGTTCGATATCGACGAGCACTACGTCTCGGAGATGGCCGAGCGTGCCTGCGTGCTGGAGAAGGACCCGGAGCGCTGCCTGGTGATGCCGCACATGGCCCAGGCCGCCTGGGACACCCTGGAAATGCTGATGGAGCACCTGGCCGCTGACTACCCCGAGCATTTCGCCCTGGAGCGAGACGGTGATCAGTGGCTGTGGATCAACCGCCCGCTGGGCATCGAGCAGCGTTTCACCTTTGGTGATGCCAGCACCCTGCCGTTCGAGCCACTGGAGTACATCACCCGCCAGGTGCAGGGCGACTTCGCCGTGCTCGACCAGCGCGACGGCGATCTGTTCATGGACGCCGGCATGGTCACCTGCCCGGCGGACTGGTCGATCAAGTTCGACGCCGGCATGAGCTTCAAGCAGTGGCACGCGCCGGTGCCGGGCGTGGCGCATCAGCTCGGCGTGTTCGACCGCGCGCTGAAGTACCTGCTGAACATCCAGGTTGGCCAGCCGGTGCGCCGCCTGAACTGGACCATGACCATCAACCCGCGCCTGGATACCTCCTCGGAAACCTTCCACCAATGGGGCCATGAGCGCGGCCTGGTGACGCCGGAGAACGTCGCCCGCCTGGTGCACCTGCGCGTCGAGCTGCAGTTCATGCCGCGCCTGCCACGCAGCAATGCGCTGCTGTTCGGCATCCGCACCTACCTGATCAGCCTCGAGGAACTGGCCAGCAACCCGGCCTGGGCCTGCCGCCTGCACCGCGTATTGCGCGACCTGCCGGACGAGATCGCCGACTACAAGGGCCTGACCCGCTACCGGCAGACCGTGGTGGACTGGCTGCGCCAGTTCGACCCCCAGGCCCACGCCGCCTGAGCGTCTCCGAGTTTCCTCTACCCAGCCCCTCTCCCACAGGTGGAAGAGGGGAGACAGAACCCTGCCTGCGCAGGCTCAACGACGAACAACAGGAGAAACTGACATGGCCAATTCCTGGCGTATTTCCGCCCTTGCCGAGCGTCACCGTGCACTGGGTTCCAAGCTCGAGGACTGGAGCGGCATGGGCACCGCCTGGACCTATGCCAGCGACCTGGCCGACGAGCACGAGGCGATTCGCACCCGGGCCGGGCTGATGGACGTGTCCGGGCTGAAGAAGGTGCACTATGTCGGCCCGCATGCCGAGAGCCTGCTGGATCAGGCCACCACCCGCGACATTTCCAAGGTCTACCCGGGCAAGAGCGTCTACGCCTGCATGCTCAACGAGGCTGGCAAGTTCGTCGATGACTGCATCGTCTACCGCACTGGCCCCAACGCCTTCATGGTGGTGCACGGCTCTGGCAGCGGCCACGAGATGCTGGTGCGTTCGGCCCAGGGCCGGCAGGTGGCAGTGCTGTTCGACGACGACCTGCACGACCTGTCGCTGCAAGGCCCGCTGGCGGTGGACTTTCTCGCCGAGCACGTGCCGGGCATTCGCGAACTGCCGTACTTCCATCACCTGCAGACCAGGCTGTTCGAGCGCCCGGTGATGATCTCGCGCACCGGCTACACCGGCGAACGCGGCTACGAGATCTTCTGCAAGGCCGCCGACGCGCCAGCCATCTGGGACAGCATCCTGGAGAAGGGCAAGGGCCTGGGCATCATCCCCTGTGCCTTCACCGCGCTGGACTGGCTGCGGGTGGAGAGCTACTTGCTGTTCTTCCCCTACGACAACTCGGAGATGTACCCCTTTGCCGATCAGCCGGCCGGCGACACGCTCTGGGAGCTGGGTCTGGACTTCACGGTGTCGCCAGGCAAGCAGGGCTTCCGTGGGGCCAACGAACATTACCGCCTGCAGGGCAAGGAACGCTTCAAGATCTTCGGCGTGCTGCTCGAAGGCGACAAGGCTGCCGAGGCCGGCGACACCCTGTGGGCCGATGGCAAGCAGGTGGGGGTGATCACCTGCGCCATGTACTCGCGGTTGTCCGGCAAATCCATGGCCATCGCGCGTATGGAGGTGCCCTATGCCGAGCAGGGCGCAGCGCTGGAAGTCAAAGGCAGCCTGACGGTCAACGCCATCGCCCATACCCTGCCGTTCGATGACCCGGAGAAGAAGAAACGTACGGCCAAGGGCTGAGTGTCAGATCCTGCGACCGGGAGTCGTCGCGGGTAAGGAGTTCCTGGGGCAAGGGAACAGGGCCATAAGGATGTGGCCCGATTTGCCTCGAATTGGGGGGGCGTCATGGCCTGGTTGAACGGTTGGGGGTTTCTGCTGCTGGCCGGTATCTGCGAGGTGTTCTATGCCTCGATCATCCCGCGTACCGACGGTTTCACACGGCTGTGGCCGAGCCTGTACTGCGCGTTTTTCCTGGCGCTGAGCATCTACCTGCTGAGCTTGTCTGTTCGCGTGCTGCCGCTCGGGCTGGCCTATGCGGTGTGGGTCGGTATCGGCACCCTCGGCACGGTAGCCTACGGCGCACTGTTTCTCGGCGAAAGCCTGAACCTGCTGCGCAGCCTGTGCCTGCTGATGATCATTGGCGGCATCGTCGGCCTCAAGCTATTCACGCCTGATCCCCTGACCTGAGGAGCCGTCCATGCATGTGCAGGTATTGCAGCACGTACCCTTCGAGGATGTCGGCAGCATGGCCGACTGGTTCCAGGTGCGGGGCGCCGAATTGCACTACACCCGTTTCTTCGAGGCGGATGCGCGCTTGCCCGACCCAGGTCGCTGCGACCTGATCGTCGCCATGGGCGGGCCGATGAGCGTCAACGACGAAGCAGAGCTGCCCTGGCTGATCGAAGAGAAGGCTTTCCTGAGGCAGGCCATCGAGGCAGGTGTGCCGGTGCTCGGCATCTGCCTGGGCGCGCAGTTGATTGCCACTGCACTGGGGGCCCGCGTGCAGCCCAACGCGCTGGCGGAGATCGGCTGGTTCCCGGTGTGGCGGGCCGAATCGGTTGGCGAGGGCTGCTTCGTCTTTCCCGACCGTATCGAGTTGCTGCACTGGCACGGGGAAACCTACGCCCTGCCCGAGGGCGCCAGACTGCTGGCCTCCAGCGAGGCGTGCCGGCACCAGGCGTTCCAGATCGGACGTCGGGTGATCGGCCTGCAATGTCACCCGGAGATGACCCCGCAGATCGTCGCCGACCTGCTGAACGAATGCGCCGACGAACTCAGGCCGGGCCCCTGGGTACAGACTCCCGAGCAACTGGCAGCAGAACCAAGGCGCTATGTGCCGGGCAACGCGCTGATGGCGCGGCTGCTGGATTACCTGCTGGGCTGAGCGCTGCGCGGCCTGATGAGCCGCGCAGCTGAGTTGCTCACAGACGGAAGTGAGCGATGTTGCCGCGCAGGGCTTCGCTGGTGCGTGCCAGGCTCTCGCTCTCCTGCTGCGCATGCTGGAAGGCGTCGGCGGATTGCTCCGTGCTGTCGCGTACCGAGACAATGCCACGGCTGATCTCTTCGGCCACTGCACTCTGCTGCTCGGCCGCCGTGGCGATCTGCTGGTTCATGCCATTGATACGCTCGATCATGCTGACGATGCGGGCCACCGCCTCACCGGCTTCGGAAACCCCGGAAACCGATTGCGAACTGGAGCTCTGGCAGCGCTCCATGTAGCGCGCGGTTTCGTCGGCGATGCGTTGCAGGTTGGCGATCAGCCCCTCGATCTCGGTGGTGGCCTCCTGGGTGCGCCGGGCCAGGCTGCGCACTTCATCGGCAACCACGGCAAATCCACGGCCGGCCTCGCCGGCACGGGCTGCTTCGATGGCGGCGTTGAGCGCCAGCAGGTTGGTCTGATCGGCCACCGACTTGATCACGTCGAGCACGCTGCCAATGTTGCTGCTTTCGGTCTTCAGACGTCCCATGGCCTCGCTGGAGCTGTCGATCACCTGGGCCAGTTCGCTGATCAGGCTCACCGCATGGCCGGCCTTCTGCTGACTTTGCGCGGCGGCCTGGTCGGCCTCGCTGGCGGCCTGCGCGGCGGACTCGGCATTGCGTGCCACGTCCTGCACGGTCGCCGCCATTTCGTGCACGGCGGTGACGATCTGCTCCACTTCGCGCTGAGCTTGAGCCACGCTTTCGGCGTTGCGCAGGCTCGACTCGCTCAGCTCCTGGCTGGAATGGGCCACGGTGCGCGAGGAGCTGTCGATGTCCTGGGTCACCTGGCGCAGGTTCTGCTGCATGCGCTGCAGCGCAGCGAGCACGCTGTTCTCGGCGCTGTTCAGGCTTTTTTCCATCGTGCGCAGGTCGCCTTCGGCCACGCGTTGGGCGATCTGGTTGAGGTCGCTCGGCTCGGCGCCCAGTGCGCGCAGCAGGTAACGGCTGATCAGATGGCCCAGCAGGGCGGCGAGCAGGAAGCTGATGACGGTGATGGCGATGAGGATGTTGCGTTGTTGCAGCGCGTGCGCCTCGTTCGCCAGAACGTGCTGTTTGCCTTGCTCGATAGCGTGCTCGAGGTATTGCTCGATGGTGCCGGTCAACTCCTCGAGCAAGGGGGTGCACTGCTCCTTGACCATGCGTTTCGCTTCGACATCCTCACCATTGAACAGGTGCTCGGCAATTTCATGGGCGACCTTGCTATAGCGTGCCTCTAGCTGTTCGATGCGGGAAAACAACTCACGCCCTGGGCTCGACACGTCGCTGTGCGTGGTCATCGCCTGGCGCAGGGCTGCGAGCTTGTCGACGACATCCTTTTCGTGCCGAGCGATGAAGTCACGCTTTGCCCCACGCTCGGCCGGTTCGCTGTTGAGTGCCAGATTACGCAGTGCGACAGCCCTGTCCTTGACGGCATTGCTGAGCTGGTTGGCCAGCCGTGTACGGGTTTCGATCCCGTTGATGTAGTCGGCGAAGTCCCTGTCCGCTGCTGTGATGTTGTAGAACGAGACGCCCGCTATCAGCAGCAGCAGTGCCAGGAGGCAGCCATAGCTGGCATACAGTAGCGTTCGGATGGAAAAGCGAGTGTTCTGGGACGACATAAGGGCACCTGCCATGAACATGTTTCTTATGGGCGGATTGTTCTGATGCACGCAAGAACAAGGGCCGCAGCCTATTCATGCATCCTGCGTCCATCCGCACGCCCTCGAGCGGGGCTGTCGTGTGAAGTGAGGCTCCTGGATCGATCGCCAGGCGATCGGTCGCGTTCGTTGGCATGGCCTTGAACGCGGAGTAAGAAATGGAGTTGGGAGTCCGGGGCAAAAGGCAGGAGGGCTCTGAGGTTCGTATGGCTGTGCGCCAATCGAACTCGGGCTTTCCTGACATGCCGCTTTCCAAGTAAGCGGTCATCCTTGAAATCGAGTCTAGAACAGATATCGCAATGGCGCTTCGCTACTTTTGTATAGCGATATGCCATCCTCATTGAACATGCTGTGCAAGATGTTACCGAGCGGTGCAGGTGGGCGCCCGAAGGTGTGTATGCAGGCCAGGAGATCAAGCCTGGGTAACATGCCACCGCCATGGCATGGCAGCCGCTGGTGGCGTCTGCGCAGAGGCTGAGGCCCACCGCTGGCTTGTTGGCGGGCCTTTCGACGAAGCGGACATGGCCCTGATGAGGTCATCAGGCACGGGCCAGGCTGCGTGCATCATGAATGCCAGCGGCGAAGCGCCATTGGCTGTCGTCATAGACCTTGCCCAACCAGCGTTGCACCAATTCGCGATAGGCCGGTTGTTTACGGTAGTGGGCGATGAACTGGTCGATGCTGCTCAGCAGCGCGGCATTGCTCGGCTGATTGGCCACGGCGGCGGAGTAGTACCACAGACTGGGGCTGAGGTTACCTGGCAGGATCTCCAGGCGCCCGCGCCAGGGGCTGCGTTCGCCCTGGCAGGCCCAGTGGTAGATCGGCAGATCGACGGCGAAAGCGTCCACCGTGCCGTTGGCCAGACATTCATGGATCAGGCTCTGGTCGCTGTAGGCCAACAGATTGGCCAGTTCGACCTTGCCGCCCGGTTTGAGCCGGTTGGCCTGCCAGCGCAGGCCACGTTCTTCCAGGGTGGCCATGGCGGCTGGGTCGTTGATGCAGCCGAGCACCTTGTCGGCCAGATCCTCGACGCCCTGGATGCGCGTGTCGCCGGCGCGCTTGGCCAGCACATAAGGCAGGAACACGTAGGGCATGGAGAAGGCCACTCGGTCATAGCCGGGCATCGGTGGCATGGCGCTCCATACCAGGTCAGCCTCGCTCTCGCGGCGTTGGGCACCGGCCTCCAGCAGTTGCAGGCAGCGATCCCAGGGGTGTTCGATGAAGCGGCACTTGACCCCCAGCCAGCGCGCGAAGGCCCGCGCCAGTTCGGCATCCAGCCCTTGTAGTTCGGCACCTGGCTCGCTGCGGAAGGACAGACCCTTGAAAGCGGGTTCGATGGCCACGCGCAGTTCGCCGCGGGCGCGGATGTCGGCCAGGCGATCGTAGTCTGGGTCGAGTTGCAGGCGCTCCTCGTGCAGCAGGCGTTGCAGGCCTTGCTTGGGCTGCGTGCTGGCGTATACCGAGCTGAGGTCGCTGAGCAGGGCGCGGCTCCAGTTGCTGCGCCCGCGCAGTTGCGCATCGGTACTCATGCCGAGTTGCACGCCGGCGGCGATGACGCGATTGTTGCCCTCTATCTCATCGAGGCGCCCAGCCATCTGGCCGAACAGGTCATGCAGGCTGCTCAACGAAGTGCCGACCTGGCCGCTGAGCTGTTGTAGCTGCGCCTCGGCACTTTCGAGCAGGGTCGCCAGGCGTGCGCTGAGTTGCGACATGTCGATCTGCTCGAAGGCCTGGCGGGTGTTGGCCTGGGTGCGCAAGGCCAGGTCGCGAATTTCCGTGGCGACCACGGCGAAGCCACGCCCGGCATCGCCAGCGTGCGCCGCTTCGATGGCGGCATTGATCGACAGCAGTTGCACGGTGCGGCCGATCTCGTCGATGGCGCGGATCACCTGATGCGAGGCACTGGTGCGCTCCTCGATGGCTTGTTGCAGTTCGGCGAACTGGCTGGCGAAGAACCGTTGGGTATTGTCCAGCTCGCAGGCCAGCTTGCCGCGCAGTTCATCGGCGCTTTGGCTGCTGTGCTGAAGAAAGCCACGGGTATGGTCGAGGTAGGTCAGTTGCTCGCCACTGCGTGCGGCAATCTCGCCCAGGTTGTTTTCGCTCTGCTCGATGGCCTGCAGGGTGTGTCGTTGCAGCGCTTCGAGACGCCCACAAAGCAGGCCGAGGGCGCGCCCGTCGCTGACGGGTGGGTCGCTCAGGCCGCGTTCGAGGCAACTCCGCAAGCGTTCGGGCAAGCTGCTATCGTCCTGCGCGAGGGCCGTTTCGATATCACCAGCGAGCAAGGCTCGCTGCCAGTCCGACAGAGTGGGGGCGGGGGGCTTGAACCAGGCCATGGACTACTTCCTCGATGTCCCAGGGCCAGGTCGTATTCGACCTGGGCGCTGTTGCATAAAGAGCGTTGCGCAGTGTGCATGCCCGGCAGGCGCAACGCCTGGAAGGGCCGGCGGCCCTTGCCGCCGGCAGTGGGCTTACTTGAGTTTGGGTAGCTTTTCGTCCGGCAGGGCGTAGCTGTGCTTTTCGTGGATCATGGTGGCGATCAGCGCATAGAGGCTGACGCCCGCCACCAGCAGGCTGATGACCATCAGGATGGTCGGCTTGTCGGCGAAGGTGAATACGGCGCTGGCGCCTTCGTAAGTGGTGATGCTCATGGCGATGCTCCTTTGCTTCGGGTTGACCCACCGCTTGATGACGGCGGGGCGCTCGTTGGTCAGGCGGGTTTGGTTTCGCCAACCAGCGCTGCCGGCTCACTGCCGCCGACGCTGTTGCTCTGGCCGTACATTGATGACCATTCCGGGTAGGCCTGGGCCGGTACTTCGGTCAGATCCAGACCACGCTCCTCGGCATGCGCCGGTACGCGCAGCAGGTCGGCTTTCTTCAGGGCATAGGAAATCAGGTAGCCCGGCACGAAGCCCAGCGCTGCCATGACCAGGGCGCCGCCCAGTTGGCCGAGGAAGCTGATCTCCGGCATGCCGTTCACGTTCGGGTAGCCGGCCAGGAAGATGCCGCTGATGACGATGCCGGCGAAACCGCCGAAGCCATGCACGGCGAAGGCGCCGACGGCGTCGTCGAGGCGGAACTTGAGCAGCAAGTTGTTGACCAGCGGCGCAGTGGCGGATACGCCCATGCCGATCAGATAAGCCAGGCCGGGGTGGTAGAGATCCAGGCCCGGCGCGACCGAGATGATGCCTACCAGACCGCCGGACATCATCCAGAACGGCTCGCGGGTGGTCAGGTAGGCGCCGATCAGGCCGCCGGCGAAGCCCATCAGGGTGTTGAAGGCGAAGGCCGAGAGGTTGGTGGGAGCACCGTAGATGTTGATCCACTGCGCGCCCGAGTTGTAGATGATGCAACCACCGAGGAAGCCGAAGAAGCCGACGATGATCATCATCAGACCGACCACGCTCATCGGCATGCTGTGGCCGACGATGGCGTTGGCACTGCCGTCGGCGTTGAAGCGGCCGATACGCGCGCCGAGGTTGATCACCACCGCCAGGGTGAAGAAGCCGGCGATCATGTGCACGCAGCCGGCGGCGCCGACGTCATGGAAGCCCCATTTGACGGTGAGCCAGCCTTGCGGGTGCCAGCCCCAGGACGCCGCCACCAGCCAGAGGAAGCCGCCGAGGAAGATGGTCATGATGATGAAGGCGCTCATCCGTGTACGTTCGATCAGCGCACCGGAGAGGATCGAGCCGGTGGTGGCGGCGAACATGGCGAAGGCGGCCCAGAAAATGCCGGTGGCGTTATCGCTGATGTTCGGCCCCATGGACTGGCTCCACGGCATGCCGGCGAGGATGGCGTCCATGCGCGGCACGATGCCGTCCGGAAAGCCGTTGTAGACCGCCCAGCCGAGCAGGAACACGCTGGGGACGATGAAGCCGAAGGCGAGGATGTTCTTCACGCCAGCGGCCAGCGCGTTCTTCAGGCGCGACGCGCCGATTTCGTAGGACAGGAAACCGGCGTGAATCATGATCATCAGGGCGACACACCACCAGTAGAATATTTCCATATTCAGGGTGTTGGTCATCTCTATCAGAGCTTGTAGCTCCTCCAGAGTGGGTATCTTCTGCTCTTCCATCTTTCAATCCTCGATGCTGTTCTTGGAATGTCTGTCGGTCTTGGCAGTGGGACTTCAGGTAGATGCCGTTCAGGTCGTTATTTATCTGTAGTTATAAAAAGTTCCCTGTGTGAATAGGCAATCCTTGTGCCAGAAGTCCATCTGCTGGCACGGCCCTGTGGCCGCGCGTCTCGGAAACATCTGGTTTAAAAATGCCCTCTTTGTGTTCATCGAGTGGGCACCACGCCTGAAAATGGGTCGTGCCTCAGGGGTTCTTCTGCAACATGCTTTGAATCTGCTGCACCGACTCCTGGGTGCGTCGTGCCAGGTTGCGCACCTCGTCGGCGACCACGGCGAAACCACGGCCTTGCTCGCCGGCGCGGGCGGCCTCGATGGCGGCGTTGAGGGCCAGTAGGTTGGTTTGCTCGGCGATGCCCTTGATCACCCCGGCGACCTGAGCGATCTGCCCATAGGTGGCCTGGATGCTCGCCTGTTCGCGTTCCTGCAGGCTGGCGGCGGCCTTCTCGTCGCTGATCTCGCGCACCGCGCCGGTGACGTAAAGCAGCTTGCCCTGGGCATCGCGCAGGCAGCGGCCACGCTCGCGAAACCAGACTTCGCCACGGCGCTTGTGGCGCATGCGGTATTCCACGGCGTAGAAACCATCGCCGCTCTTGTCCACCATCGAGGCGTTGAAGGCCTGCATCACCGCCTTGAGGTCATCCGGGTTGACCACCTGGAAGTAACTGTCCCAACCATCGGGAAACTCGGCGTGGCTGTAGCCGATCAGCTCGCGGAACTGCTCGGACCAGCGGATCAGGTTCTGTGGGTGGTCGGGGTCGCCGTCCACCACGTTCATCGCCCAGCAACCTTCGGTCAGGGTGCGCTTGGTCAGCTCCCAGACCTGGCGCTCCTCCTCCCAATGCGCCTGTTCGGCCGCCAAACTATGGTTCTGTGCCTGGCTGGCGCGCAGCTCATCTGCGAGCTGCGCGCATTGTCGTTCGGTCAGGGTCAGGCGCTGTTGCAGCGCGGCATATTCTGCGGCAGTACAGGGGACTGGCGGCTGTTGCTCACTGTGCTGGCGAATACGCTGCAGTTCCTCCCAGTCACGCTGCAGGCGCTCCAGGCTGCCGAGCAACTGCGGCTGTCGCTGCAGGTGCGGGCGTTCGTTGGCTGGCTGGCGCTGGCTGAGCAGGTGTTCGAGCCATTGGTTGAGTTCGCTGACCAGGTTTCCGGTGGTATTGCTGAACCACATCGGCCGATCCTCCTTGGACGTTGACTAGGGCACTGCTTGCTTGCCTAGCAATTCCTTGTCCAATTCCGCTCGGTGCCCTCCACGCGGGTGCGCCGTGCGCACCGAACGCCGTTGCAGTGAAGCGTCCGTGGTGCGCGTAGCGCACCCTACAGTGCGGTCGGTGCCTTCACGCGTAGGGTGCGCTGTGCGCACCGAACGCCGTTGCAGCGAAGTGTTCATGGTGCGCGTAGCGCACCCTACAGTGCGGTCGGTGCCTTCACGCGTAGGGTGCGCCGTGCGCACCGAAGGTCGTTGCAGTGAAGCGTCCATGGTGCGCGCAGCGCACCCTACAGTGCGGCCGATGCCTTCACGCGTAGGGTGCGCCGTGCGCACCGAACCTCGTTGCAGCGAAGCGTCCGTGGTGCGCGCAGCGCACCCTACAGTGCGGTCGGTGCCATCACACCGTAGGGTGCGCTGTGCGCACCGAAAGCCGTTGCAGCGAAGTGTTCATGGTGCGCGTAGCGCACCCTACAGTGCGGCCGGTGCCTTCACGCGTAGGGTGCGCCGTGCGCACCGAAGGTCGTTGCAGTGAAGCGTCCATGGTGCGCACCCAGGGCATCAGGCCCTGACCCGGCTCTTGTCCGGGTCATAGGCCACGGTGCCGGTGGCGACCGTGGCACCGATGCGCTTCTGCTGACCGTCGAGCTTGCCGACTTCCACGCGGGTGCCGGGCGTGCAGTAGTCCACCGCCAGGCGGCACAGGGCGATGTTCTTGCCCAGCACAGGGGAGCGCGTGGCGCTGGTGATCACGCCGACCTGGGCGCGGCCGACATGCACGCAGTCGCCGTGGGCGGCCGGCTCGTTGCCGTCCAGCGCCAGGCCGACCAGTTGCTGCATTGGGTGCTCCTTGCGCCGCAGCAGGGCGTCGCGACCGATGAAGTCGTCCTGCTTGCTCTTGAGCGGTACGCAGAAACCGATGCCCGCCTCGAACGGATCGGTCTGGTCGTCGAACTCGTAGCCGGCGAAGATCAGCCCGGCCTCGATGCGCAGCATGTCCAGCGCATGCAGGCCGAGCGGCGCCAGGCCCAGCGGCTCGCCCAGTTGCCAGAGGCGCTGCCAGACCTTCATCGCATCGTTCGGGTGGCACCAGATCTCATAGCCCAGTTCGCCGGTGTAGCCGGTGCGCGAGACCATCAGCGGCGCGCCGTCGTAGCCGTCCAGCCGGCCGATGAGAAAACGGAACCAGCCCAGCTCCTCCAGCCTGGGCTGAGTGCCCGGCGTCCAGATCATCTGCTTGAGCAATTCGCGCGATAGCGGGCCTTGCACGGCGATATTGTTGATCTGCTCGGAGGCGGACTTGATCCACACCTTCATGCCCAGCTTCTCGGCCTGCTGGCGTAGCCAGTCGCCGCCGAAGTCCTCGCCGCCGATCCAGCGGAAGGCGTCGGAGCCGAGGCGCAGCAGCGTGCCGTCGTCAAGCATGCCGCCGTGCTCATAGCACATGGCGCTGTACACCACCTGGCCAACCGCCAGCTTGCGCACGTCGCGGGTCAGGCAATGGTTGAGCAGGGCCTCGGCATCCGGGCCGAGCACCTCGAACTTGCGCAGGGCGGATAGGTCCATCACCGCCACCCGCTCGCGGCAGGCGTGGTATTCGGCCAGGGTGCCGTAGCCGTCGAACTGGGTGGGCGTCCACCAGCCGCGATAGTCGACGAACTGGCGGGTGAGGGCGGATGTGCCCGGGTGAAAGCCGCTTTCGCGGGTCAGCACCGGGTCGGCGTCGGGCGTCTTGCGGTTGGCCATGGCGATACTGAAGCGCTCCTTGTCGGCATACACGCGGATATGGATGTCGGTCGGCTGCCAGCCGTTGGCCGGGTCGATGTCGTCCGGGCAGGAACTGTTGGCGCACACCAGCTCACGCTGTGCGCGCAGCAGCACATAGTCGCCGGGGCGCGACCAGGGCTCATCCAGCGTAAGCTGCTGGTGCGCATCGACCCCGGTGTTGAAGAAGAAGTTGATTGCCGGCCAGCCGCGCCGCCCCTGCACGCCATGGGCGGCGAGGGCACGGCTGAGGTTGTCGCTGCAGTTGGCGTGGCCGAAATAGCCCTGCGCCTCGTAGTAGCGCGCCGTGCAGGCCAGGGCGAAGGTGTCGTGGCGGCCCACCGTGTCGCGTACCACCTCCAACATCGGTTGCAGGTCGCGATCATAGAAGCGGCTGAACAGGCCCGGGCCGGGGTAGGCGTTGCCATTCAGGGTACGGGTGACGGTGGGGTCGAGGTCGATCTCGCGGCCGGCATCGAGGCCGCGCCGGTCGAAGGCGACGAAGTCCGAGCACTGCCGGCCGGCGACGTCGATCACCTGGATGTACTGGCCGGCCGCGACCACATAGTCGCGTGCCGTGCCGGGGGCGATGGTGAACTCGTCGAGCACTTCGCCGAGGGGCGCTGGCAGGGTGGGGATCAGCAGGCTCGACGGGTTGGCGCGCTGAATGATCAGGCGCAGCTCGCTGGCGCGCTGCTGGCTGTCCACCGCTGTCTGTCCGCCTGGGGCGGCAACGACCACCAGCAAGGCTGCGTCAGCGGTGAGGCTGCGAGTGAAACCGGCGGGTGTACCCGCCTGCCAGAGGCGCGCGGCCATGGGCAGGTGGCGGCAGTCGATGTGGCGTTTGAGCAGACCACTGGCGACCTGTTGTGATTCGCGGCTGCCATCGCTGAGCAGGCGCGCGATGAAATCGGCGCTGGGGCTGCTTGGCAGGCCGAGGGCAGCGAGCGCCTCGCGACCCGTTTCGTCGAAGGCCAGTAGCTCGGCCAACTGGTCGCCCTCCAGATCGATCACCTCGAGGTGGTCACCCGGCTCCAGGGCGATCACCGTCAGGCCGCCAGGGGCGACGCGGTGGCGCTCCAGGCCGGGGGCACGGGCGAACAGAGCCGGCTCGTATGGCCGGGAAATCACGGGCATCTGCATGCAAGGCACCTGGGTTCTTATGGATGGCTGCCGGTGCGCACGGCGCACCCTACGGGGCGTGCGCGGCGCTCAGCCCACGGCCTTGATGGCTGTCTGCGGCGAGTCGGCCAGGTAGGCTTCGAGGGAATCATCCAGCGCCTCCAGCCAGGGGGTGTGATGGGGCGTGGCCAGGGTGCCGGTCATCAGCGAGCGGTGGCACTTGTTGCGGTAGCCCATGATGTCCTCGTACTTGTCGTGCTTCCAGTCGAGGAAGGTGCGGTTCACCGCGGCGATGTCGAAGCTGGGGTAGTCGGTGGCGTCGATCAGGGTCTGGATGTACTTGCCCTGGAACTCGAACATTTCCTGGGCGTTCTTCAGGGTCAGTTCCTCTTCGCGCCAGGCCTGGTCTTCGGCGTGCATGGCGGCGTGGTCGGGCAGGGCGATGCGCCCGAGGATCACGTCGCGGGCGTACCAGGCCTGGGCGTCGAACATGTTGAAGCTGTACCACTGATCCTGCATACCGAGGTAGATCAGCTTGGGGTTGTCCTCCCAGAACACGCCCTTGTACAGATTCAGCGGCCACAGGCGGTTGTCGGTCTTCAGGCGCAGGTTCTCGGCCAGGAAGGGGAAGTGGTGCTTGTAGCCGGTACACAGGACGATGGCATCGACGTGCTTGCTGGTGCCGTCGGCAAAGAACGCAGTGCTGCCTTTGACGTGGCTCAGCAGCGGTTTTTCCTCCCAGTTTTCCGGCCACTTGTAGCCCATCGGCGCGCTGCGGTAGCAACTGGTGATCGAGCGGGCGCCGTACTTGTAGCACTGCGAGCCGATGTCCTCGGCCGAGTAGCTGGAACCGACGATGAGCACATCCTTGCCCTTGAATTCCAGCGCATCGCGAAAATCATGGGCATGCAGTACGCGCCCGGCGAAGCTCTCGAAACCCTCGAAGTAAGGCACATTGGGGGTGGAGAAGTGGCCGCTGGCGACCACCACGTAGTCGAAGCGCTCGGTACGGGTGAGGTCGTGGTCGTAGCTGTGCACGGTGACCTCGAACTGGCCGCTGGCTTCGTCGAAGACCACCCCGCGCACGGTGCTGTTGAACTGGATGTACTTGCGCACGCCGGCCTTTTCGACGCGGCCCTTGATGTAGTCCCACAGCACTTCGCGCGGCGGGTAGGAGCCCATCGGGCGACCGAAGTGCTCGTCGAAGGTGTAGTCGGCGAACTCCAGGCATTCCTTCGGCCCGTTCGACCACAGGTAGCGGTACATGCTGCCGTGTACCGGCTCGCCGTGTTCGTCGAGACCGGTGCGCCAGGTGTAGTTCCACATGCCACCCCAGTCGCTCTGCTTTTCGAAGCAGACCAGTTCGGGAATCTCCGCCCCCTTGGCAGCGGCGGACTGGAAGGCGCGAAGCTGGGCCAGGCCGCAGGGGCCGGCGCCGATGATGGCGATGCGAGTGGTCATGGAAGCTCTCCCGTGCGGATCGTTTTGATGATTGTCAGGAATTGAAATTTCCTCGTGAGAATTACCTTACGGGCTCAGCACCCCATCGCAATTCGCCCGTTGGGGATACCTCCTTGGGGGTAATCGAAGCAGGGGCGCTGCCCTGATCGGAGGCGCGCTGGCGTCGGATTGGTGCAGATGCAGGTAGGTGGATAAATTCCTATAGAGAATTTTTCTTTCTTTCAGTGTGATCTGTTCCGTGCGGATGGGGCATGGAACTTGCTGAAGCCTGCTGAGAATCCCCGCTCGAACGGAGGCTGGATGTTCCAGGCGTTGTTGCGTTCCCTGCTCACCGTGCACCCGGCCAGGCCGGTCGAGACGGCATTGCCTGCCTATCGCCAGGCGCTGCTGGAGCTGCCGTTGCGCGCCCTGCAGCAGGGCAGCATCGAAGCCCCCCTGCGTGCCTTGCTGCCACTGCTGGAGGACGCCCTGCAGGCCACACAGGTCAGCCTGTTGCTGCCGCAGGCGGGAGTGCTGGGTTGGCGTCTGTTGGGCGAGCCGTTGCCTTGCACCGATGGCGTTCATGACCTGGCGGGTGTGTCGCCGGGGTCGCTGCAGCTATGCGGGCGCTGTCTGGAGCAGGGACGCTTTCTCGCCCTGTGCGGTTTGCACCTGGAACAGCAGCGCGTCGCCTCGCTGCAGGTGGCATTCGCCCGGCGCCCCGATGCCCGTCAGCGCGAGTGTCTGCGCCTGATCGGCCGGCAACTGGCCGAGGTGCTGCAGGCCTTCGCCGAGGAACGCCGTTTGCGCCGCAGCGAGCTGAGTGCCGAGCGTGGCGTGCTGGCGCGCGAGCTGCACGATTCGGTGGCGCAACAGCTCGGTTACCTGCAGATTCGCAGCAGCCGCCTGCAGCAGGTGCTGGCCGATCCGCAGCAACGCGAACAGGCCGATGCCATGCTCGACGATCTGCGCGACACCCTGCGCACCCTGCAACGCCAGGTGCGCGAACTGATCAGCAGCGCGCGCCTGACCATGGATGGCCGCACCTTGCGCCAGGCCCTGGAGGCGTCTGTCGCCGAGTTCGCCCGTAGCAGCAGTTGCGTGTTCAGCCTGGACAATCGCCTCCCTGGGCACTGCCTGCCGGCCGAGAGCGAACTGCAGGTGCTGCAGATCGTCCGCGAGGCACTGGCCAACGTGGTGCGCCACTCCCATGCCCGGCAGGTATGGATTCGCCTGTGGCCGAGCGCCGACGGTGGCGCCGTCGAGGTGTGCGACGACGGTGTCGGCCTGCCGCAGCAGTTGCCGCCGACGGGGCATTTCGGCCTGCACATCATGCGTGAGCGTGCCGCCGCCATTGGCGCCGAGTTGCGCATCGAGTCGGCACCGACGGGCGGCACGCGCGTGCTGTTGCGCTGGGGGGTGGCATGAACGCGCCTTTCGACCTGCTGCTGATCGACGATCACCCCATGCTGCGCCGTGGCCTGGCCGAGCTGTTCGAGAGTAGCGGCGAGTTTCGCGTGGTTGGCAGCGTGTCCACTGGCCGCGAGGGCATCGCCCTGGCACGCGCGCTGAACCCGGCGCTGATCCTGCTCGACCTGCACATGCCGGGGCAGGGTGGCCTGGAGACCCTTGAGTGCCTCAAGCGCGACCAGCCGGAAATCAGCGTCATGGTGCTCAGCGCCTCGGCAGCGCGCGAGGATGTGCTGCCGGCATTGCGGGCAGGCGCCGACGGCTACCTGCTCAAGGACAGCGAGCCGGAAGAGCTGCTGGCGGCGGTCAGTGCCTGTGCTCATGGCCAGAGCCGGCTTGACCCGGCCCTTTCACGACTGCTCGCCAGCAGCCTCGGCGAGCGCGACGCCGCTGCCCCAGTGGCGCGTATCGAACTCACCGAGCGCGAGCGGCAGACCCTGGCGCTGATCGCCGAAGGTTTCAGCAACAAGCTGATCGGCCGCCAGCTCGGTATCAGCGATGGCACCGTGAAGGTCTACGTCAAGCACCTGCTGAGCAAGCTCAACCTGCGCTCGCGCCTGGAGCTGGCGGCCTGGGTGCATCGTCATTCGGGGGAATTTCCATGAAGGGGTTGCTGCATTGGCTGGTGGCCCGGCTACCCTGGCCGGGCGCCGACGAATTGCCCCTGGCGCTGATCCAGCTCGACGGGCAAGGGCGGCTGTGCCGGGTCAATCGTGGCTGGGAGACCTTCAGCGGCTATCGCGCTGGCGAGTGCATTGGGCGTGAGCACGAGGCCTTTCTGCATCTGGAGGATCACGTCGCCTGGCAGCTTGGCCTGCATGGCCTGACCCCGACGCAACCCCTCTGGAGCGGTTGCCTGCGCTATACCACACGGGCCGGCGAACTGCGCTGGGCCGATGTACGTGCACGGCGCTGTGCCACGGATCATCTGCTCACCTTGAGCGACGTCAGCGCGCAGATGCCGCAGCGCGAACGGTTGCTGGCGCGCCATCGCAGCCTGAGCAATCTGCTCGACGGCCTGCCGGCCATGGTCTATCGCTGCCGCAACAACCGCCACTGGAGCATGGAGTACGTCAGTGCCGGTTGCCTGGAGCTGACCGGCTACTCGGCCGAGCGGCTGATCGACAGCCAGGATCTGACCTACAACGGGCTGATCCATCCGCACGACCGCGAACAGGTCTGGCGTGGCGTGCAGGATGGCTTGCGGGCACGGCGGCCCTTCGTGCTCGAATATCGCCTGCTGTGCGCCGATGGGCGGGAGAAGTGGGTCAGTGAGCGGGGCTGTGGGGTGTATTCGGATCTGGGGGAGGTGTTGGGATTGGAGGGCGTGGTGATGGAGCGTGGGGTGGAGGTGGTGAGGCAGATGGTGGTTTAGTCTTGTTTTCGGGCATCGCCCTCTGACATACAGCAACCAAAACTCCCGTAGCTTGTTCTGAATTGCCGCGTTTTTGTTGATGTATTTGGCTTCGCCCTCCCGGGCGGGTGTTCTAACGCCGCTATGGTATGTTCAGATAGTTCGGGTTTCGCCCCCTCGGGCGACTCACTTTTCTTTGAAATCGGAATGCCGCCCAGCGCAAAGAAAAGTAAGCAAAAGAAACGCACCCCCGCCATCCGGAACTAGGCGTCCCCGTCATTCTTCGCTCGACTCCCCTCACTCCGGCACCGCTCCGGGGTCGGCGTACATGGGCCGTCCCTGGCCCATTACGCGGGGCCGCCATCGGTATCTCGCGGCATCCATGCCGCTCGCCCCCTGCGCAGTGCCTACGTTCGGCCTCCTGAAGGGGGAATTTGCGCGCCTGAACGAACCGGCATTCCACAGGCTGCTCGGTGTGTTCTAGTAGATACCGTCTTACCCGTCATCTCGCAATGGCTAGCTGCGGGTCAAAGGGTTTGCCGGATTTGAGTACGCCGTAAGCGATGCAAAGCAGCTTGCGCATGGCCGCGCAGACGATCTGTTTGCCGGCCTTGCCTCGTGCCTTTAGCCGCTTGGCCATCGCTCGGATCGCGGCGTTGTGGGTCAGGGAGACTACTGCTGGCAGGTAAAGCCCTGCACGTAACACTGAAGAGCCCATCCGCGATATGCGCACATGCCCTTTGTGCTTCCCCGAGTCCTGCAGCTTAGGGTTCAAACCTGCAAAAGCCGTAACATCGCGACTGTCACCGAAACGTTGCATGTCGCCCAGCTCTGCCAGCAGCAACGTAGCGGTTCTGTCGGCAATGCCATCGATGCTTTTAAGCAAGTCGCGCTGGCCTCGTAGGTCATCGTTGTCATCGAAGTGCTGCTTGATCGCTTTCAGCGTCTCAGCGATCTGCTGGCGAATATGCTCAAGTACCGACCGAATCGACGCAGCGACTTTGACATCGCTGGTCACGTCCAGACGGTTCTGTTCCATGCGCTCCAACTCCTGAAGATCCTTCAGACGATGATTCAGGGCTTTGAGGCGCTTGATCTCCGGTTGCTCGGGCTTCCAGGCACGCAACTTATGCTGATGCAGATGGCCATAATCGGCAATCAGCTTGGCGTCCACCTTGTCGGTCTTCACGCGCTGCAACTGGCTGCGGGCATAAAGCGCAATCTGCGTCGGATTCAATACGCAGATCTTATAGTCATGCTCGTACAACCATTCAGCCAGCGCTTCGTGATAGATGCCGGTCGCCTCCATCACGATCCAAGCCTGCGGTTCAGCATGCTTGCCCAACCATTGCAGCAGAACTTTAAAGCCCTTCGGGTCGTTGCTCAGCTTGGCCTTGGTGCGATGCTTGCCATTGGCCTGAAGGGTCGCGATGTCGAAGGTGTGCTTGGCGATGTCGATACCCACAACTGTGCTCATCTCCTCCTCCTTTGGGTAGCTGATCGTCACTGCATCCGTCCAACCTTGTTTATGCGAGCTCGAGGCTCTGGATACCGTTCGGACTTACTGGATGAGTGCGGAGGAGCGCAGCGCAATCTACGTTACAGGCTCAAGGCTTCAGGGCGTACTCGGCTTGCAACTCCTCCCCCGATGATCAGTCGGGAACCATAGCCTCACTGAAAGGCTTTGGTCGAGATACAAGGGCGTACTCGCGAAGCAGTACGCCGTTGGTGGGAGTATTAGGCGTGAGCCTTGGTGCCGAACTTGGCATGGCCCGGCGGACTGTTCGCTGGCGCTCCTGAGTCCGCCCTACGGCTGACCTGATGCTAAAGCACTCCGCGCTACTTCTGGGTTACCGCAGGTTCAGGCGCGTGCAGAGCCCGCCCAGGAGGGCGAACGGAGTCGTCGTGGAAGAGGTTGAGCGGCATGGATGCCGCGAAAGCCACGATGGGCCAGGGATGGCCCACCGTGGCGGGCCTCTGGAGCGGCGATGGAGTGAGCGAACCCTCGCGCAGCGAGGGCCGGATGACCGGGCGGAGGGTTTTGGTTACTTTTGCCCGTCAAAAGTGACTCGCCCGGGAGGGCGAAACCAAGAACATCAGCAAAAACGCGGTAATTCGGAACAGACACACAGAACAGCCAACACCGAATTGCCAGTTCGGCCCCCCCATAACCCACAAACAAAAACGGCCCGCCCCCAAGAGG
This sequence comes from Pseudomonas sp. GOM7, assembly GCF_026723825.1. Lineage (NCBI taxonomy): Bacteria > Pseudomonadati > Pseudomonadota > Gammaproteobacteria > Pseudomonadales > Pseudomonadaceae > Pseudomonas > Pseudomonas sp. GOM7. Next base: position 1,391,773 of record NZ_CP113519.1, read on the forward strand.
GCGAGCCGTTGCGTCACGCACGGATCGATCAGAACTGGTGATCGGCGGTATCCGGGTTCAGGTCGGCGATGCCGAGCTTGGCCGAGGCCTGCTCGATGGCGCCGGTCTGCTTGACCAGCGCAGCGATGGCACCACGCACCAGGGCCTGGCCCTCGGCGTTGTCGGCGGCGATCAGTTGATCGAAATGCACGTTGTCCTTCTCGGCGCTGTCCACCAGCTTCTGCAGTTCGGCCTGGGTGGCGTCGAGGTCGGCCTTGAGGGTGGTGTCGGTCTGCGGATCGACCTTGGCCACCAGCTCCGACAGGCTCGGGCCGGTCAGGGTGCTGCCGTCGACCTTCTTGTACTCGCCCAGGTAGACGTTGCGGATGCCCAGGCCATTGTAGAAGTGCGAGTTGTGGGTGTTGTCGCTGAAGCAGTCATGCTCGTCTTCGGTGGAGTTGGCTTCCAGCGCGACTTTCATGCGCTCGCCAGCCAGCTCGCCGAGGGACAGGCTGCCCATGCCGAACAGCATCTTGCGCAGGCCATTCTCGCCGGAGTCGGCCACCAGCTCGCTGCGGTAGTTGCCTTCGACGCCGGGCTTCCACTGCTCGACCATGTCGTTGAGATCCTTGACCAGCAGGTCGGTGGCGGCCTTCAGGTAGGCACGGCGACGCTCGTTGTGGCCGCCGGTGGCGCCTTCACCCACTACATAATCGGTGTACGGACGCTCGCCAGCGCCGGGCTTGGTGCCGTTGAGATCCTGGCCCCAGAGGAGGAATTCGATGGCGTGGTAGCCGGTGGCGACGTTGGCTTCGGAGCCGCCCAGCTCGTTCAGGCTGGCCAGCAGATCGCCTGTGATGTTGCTGACGTCGATCTTGTCTTCGCCGACCTGGATCTCGGTGTTGGCGATGATGTTGGCCTGCGCGCCCGGGTTACCCAGCGCATGCTGGTAGTCGGGGGCGACGTAGTCGATCAGGCCTTCATCCAGCGGCCAGGCGTTGAGCTGGCCTTCCCAGTCGTCCACCACCGGGTTGCCGAAGCGGAACACTTCGCTCTGCATGTAGGGCACGCGCGCGGCCAGCCAGGCCTGGCGGGCAGCTTTCAGGGTTTCTTCGCTGGGGTTGGCGAGCAGGGCGTCGACGGCGCTTTGCAGCGCCTTGCCGGTGCTGGCGGCGTCGCTGAACACGGCCAGGGCCAGATCCGCGTAGTGATTCACCACGGCCTTGGCGGCGGCTTCGTCCACCTTGCTGGCGGTGGCTGCCGGAGCGGCGCTCTCGCTGGCGGCCGGAGCGGCGGCTTGGCTGGCCGGTGCTTTGTCGTCACCGCAACCGGCTAGAGAAATGGCGATGGCCAGGAGGCTGGCCGAGGCCAGGGGCATACGAATCATGGCGGAGTCCTTTGCGTGTGCGGGTTGTGATAGATGCGCGAGCGTATCTGCGAAACCCCGACATAATGCAAATGTTTCGCATTATGTGTAAAGGCCATTATGCGAAGCTGTGCGGAACCTCTCTGCTGGTGGCGCTGGGCCGACTGCCGTTTCGTTGCGGCCGTGCGCGAAACGGCAACAGACCCTAGAATGCCCGCTCCGTTGCGCAGTTCTACATGGAGATAACTGCATGAGCCTGACCGCTGTGATTCTGCTCGTCGTCGCCGTACTGCTGGGAGCCTATGCGGTTTCCCTCTACAACGGCCTGGTGCGCCTCAAGCATGGCGTGAGCAAGGCCTGGTCGAACATCGACGTGTTGCTCAAGCAGCGCCACGACGAGTTGCCCAAGTTGGTGGAAACCTGCAAGCAGTACATGCAGTACGAGGGCGCTACCCTGGAGCGGGTGATCGCCGCCCGCAGCGCCGTGGCCAGCGCCCGTGAGCAACAGGACGTGGGCGCCCTGGGCAAGGCCGAAAGCGGTCTGCGCGCCGGGCTCGGTCAGCTCTTCGCCCTGGCCGAGAACTATCCGCAGCTCAAGGCCAACGATAGCTTCCAGCATCTGCAGCAGCGCATCAGCGGTCTGGAGAATGGCATCGCCGACCGCCGCGAGCTGTACAACGAGGCGGTGAACCTCAACAACGTGCGCATCGAACAGTTCCCGGACGTGATCCTGGCGCGGATGTTCAATTTCCAGGCTGCCGAGCTGCTGGTATTCAGCGAGGCGGAGAAGGCCGACGTCGACCTCAAGTCGCTGTTCAACTGACCATGATGCAGGGTGATCCCTTGGGCTTCTTCGTCACCCTGGCTTTCACCCTCGGCACCTGTCTGAGCGGTGCCTGGTGGTGCCTGCGGCGATGGTCGCAGGCGCGCCATCTGCTGGATACCCCCACCTCGAAGATCCGTTCGGCGGCGCAGGGTTATGTCGAGTTGTATGGCGTGTTGCACGAGTTGCCTGGAGCCGAGGTGCGCGGCCCGCTGACCGGCAAACCCTGCCTGTGGTGGCGCTATCGCATCGAGGAATACCAGTCCAGCGACAACAAGAGCACCTGGCGGGTGGTCGAGCGCGGTAGCAGCGAGGCCTGGTTGCGTCTGGATGACGGCACCGGCGAGTGCCTGATCGACCCGCGCGGCGCCGAGGTGCGCCCGGTGGTGCGCGATAGCTGGGAGGGCAACCTGCGCCATCCGTTGGGGCCGGTAAAGACCGGGTTCTGGCGCTTTCTGAGCAGTGGCAGGCGCTACCGCTACGTCGAGGAACGCCTGCATGCCGGCCAGCCGCTGTATGCCATCGGCGATTTTCGCACTCAGGGTGCGGCGCAGCAGGGCTTCGATCCGACGGCGGCGCAGGGCGCGGTGATACGCGAATGGAAGGGCGACTTCGCCGGCCTGCTGCGTCGCTTCGACAGCGACGGCAACGGTCAACTGGATGAGCGGGAATGGGATCGGGTGCGTCTGGCTGCGCGGCTGGAGGCCGAGGATCGCCAGCGCCTGCGCGCGCAGGAGCCGGCCCACAATCAGATGGCCAGGCCGAGGGAGGCACAGCCCTTCATTCTGGCCAACGCCGGGGAGGACGAACTGGCGCGCGGTTTCTATTGGCAGGCGGCGGCTGGTGCCGTGCTGTGTCTGGTCGGTGCACTGGCCACGGCCTGGGTGCTGGGTGTGCAGAACTGGTGAGACACCTGCCACGCCGCCGCGACTGAGTGCGGCGTGCTGGTTACAGCGTGGCGGCGGAGTTCAGGCGCTGGGATTGCTTGAGGAACAGGGTCAGCTCACGCGCCGGCAGCGGCTTGCTGTAGAGGTAGCCCTGCCCCTCATGGCAGCCCTGGGCGATGATGTAGGCCTCCTGCTCGGCGGTTTCCACGCCTTCGGCGATGACCTGCATGCCCAGGCTCTTGCCGAGCTGGATGATGGCGCGAACGATGGTGGCGTCGTCCTCGTCTTCGAGCAGATCCTGCACGAAGCTCTTGTCGATCTTGATCTTGTCCAGTGGCAGGCTCTTGAGATAGCTCAGCGAGGAATAGCCGGTTCCGAAGTCGTCGATGGCGATCATCGCCCCCGAGCGGCGCAGGCTGAGCAGGTGCTGGGCGGCGGTGCTGATGTCTTCCATCAGGCCGGTTTCGGTGACTTCCAGCTCCAGGCTCTTGGGCGGCAGGCGGTAGACCTGCATCAGGTTGTTGACCACCCGTGGCAGCTCGGAGTGGTGCAACTGCACGGTGGACAGGTTGATGGCCATGCGCAGGTCGCTGAACCCCTGGTCGTGCCATTCGCGCAGTTGCCGGCAGGTCTGGTCGAGCACCCATTCGCCGATGGGGATGATGGTGCCGTTCTGCTCGGCCAGCGGGATGAACAGATCCGGCGCGACGAAACCGTGCTGCGGATGCTGCCAGCGCAGCAGGGCCTCGACGCCGACCACGCGATGGTCACGGTAGTCCACCTGCGGCTGATAGACCAGGTGCAACTGGTTCTGCGCCAGGGCGTCGCGCAAGTCCTTTTCCAGTTCGCGACGGCGGCGCATCTCGCTGTCGACGCTGGCGATGTAGAACTGATAGCGGTTGCGCGAGCGGCTCTTGGCCAGGGTCATGGTCTGCTCGGCTTTCTGCAGCAGTTTCTCGGTGCTGTCGCCATCTTCCGGGAACAGGGTGATGCCGATGGTGGCGCGCAGGCGCACCTCCTGCTGGTCGAGCATGAAGGGCAGTTCCAGGTCGTCCAGCACGCTCTGCGCCAACTCGGCGGCTTCGTAGGGTTGTTCGATGTCGGCCTGCACCAGGGCGAACTGGTCGCCACCCAGGCGGGCCAGGGCGTCGAGGCGGCCACTGTGGCTGCGCAGGCGGTCGGAGAGGGCCAGGAGCAACTGGTCGCCACTCTGGTAGCTGAACTGTTCGTTGATGCCCTTGAAGTCGTCGAGGCCGACACAGAGCACGGCGACACGGCGTTGCAGACGACCGGCATCCTCGAGAATCTGGTCGAGCTGCTGTTGCAGTTGTTGGCGATTGGGCAGGCCGGTGAGGAAGTCGAACTGGGCCATGCGCAGCAGGCTGTTCTCCGCTTCACGGCGCAGTTGCGTGTTGCGCTCGATGGAGGCGAGCAACTGGTTGGCGGTGTTGATCCATAGGCCCAGCTCGTTCTTCTCGTTGCCCGGAAGCATGGGCAGCTTGTGCTCGCTGGGGCGGTCGGGGTTGATATTGGTCAGGTGCTCGATGATCTTCGCCAGCGGTTTGGTCAGCAGCCAGTGGTAGACCAGGTAGAGCACCAGGCCCATGGCCATGGCCCGCAGCACGCCGGAAATGAAGATGATCACCGAGTTGGTGACGAAGTTCTCTCCATAGGGCGCGGTGTCGAGGATGATGGTGAGATCGCCGTAGTATTCGCTGTAGGGGCCGCGACCAACCAGCTTGATTGAGAACTGCTGCTCCTGGCCGAGGATCGGATCGGTGAGCATGCGCGTGGGAATCTGCGCCAGATCCCGTGAACGCTCGGCCAGCATGGGTTCGTTGGGGTGACCGATGGACGCGTAGCGCACCGATTCGTGCTGGAACAGGCCTTCGATCACCTGCATGCCCATTTCCCGATCCAGGCTGTAAACCGCCTGGGTCGAGGGGTCGCGGAACATGCCGAGGATGCGGTGCGCGTCGTTGGCCACTGCCTGGCGCGTCTTGTAGGCGTCGAAGACGATCTGCGCACAACTCAATACGACGCCGACCACGAATGCTGAAAGCAGCACTACGCGGAGCAACTTGAGTGACAAGCTGTTCTTCAATTCCAGCTTCAACGTCAATTCCTTGTGTCAGTGCAGCAGCGTCATCGGGCAAGTATTGGCAATCTCGCCCTGGCCGTCAAAGGGCCACCATGGATGTATGCATTTTTCGTGCGTGAGTCCGCAGAGCGGGCCGCGCCGTCTCGATGAGGTTGTCGGTGAAGAAGGCTAGGACTTTAGTGCCATGTGCTGACAGAAAGTTGATACTGGATCGTCGTCGAGCCGACTGCAAGCATTTGCTCGGGGCGCTCGAAGTGTCTTTGTTTCGTGACTTTCGAGGGCTGAAAAAAGAACCCGGCTGCAGGGCCGGGTTCTTGTCTTACCTTGCCTGGGTTCAGGCCGCGTAGTTCTGGGCGACGAAGTCCCAGTTGACCAGGTTCCAGAACGCCTCGACGTACTTCGGACGCAGGTTGCGGTAGTCGATGTAGTAGGCGTGCTCCCAGACGTCGCAGGTCAGCAGCGGGGTATCGCCGGAAGTCAGCGGGCAGCCAGCGCCGATGGTGCTGGCCAGGGCCAGGGAGCCGTCAGCCTTCTTCACCAGCCAGCCCCAGCCGGAACCGAAGGTGCCGATGGAAACCTTGCTGAACTCTTCCTTGAACTTGTCGAAGGAACCGAAAGCGGCGTTGATGGCGTCAGCCAGGGCGCCGGTGGGCTGGCCACCGCCGTTGGGCGACAGGCAGTTCCAGTAGAAGGTGTGGTTCCACACCTGGGCGGCGTTGTTGAAGATGCCGCCCGAGGAGGTCTTGACGATCTCTTCCAGGCTCTTGCCTTCGAACTCGGTGCCCGGCACCAGGTTGTTCAGGTTCACCACGTAGGTGTTGTGGTGCTTGTCGTGGTGGAATTCCAGGGTCTCGGCGGAAATGTGCGGCTCGAGGGCATTCTTTTCGTAAGGCAGCGGCGGCAATTCAAAAGCCATGGTCTATCTCCTACTCAGGTCGTGTGCGGTATGCGCATGAGGCCGATCACGGGCGGCCCTGAAGGCAGGCTGATCCCAGCCTGCGAGCGGCGTGGAGTTTGTACTCCTTGCGCCACAGACTCGGAATCATAGCACCCAGCCTCGGCCATAACCACGCAACATCTGTGTGGGAAAGCCGGTGCCAGGGCCTCTGCGTCGATATTTCGACCGCCTTGCGGGGTCAAAGTGCACCCGCTTTCTTCCAGGCCAGGTAGCTGCTGACCAGCTCCGGCCCCAGCTCGCCTGGGCGGGCATCGAGCACCGGCACGTCATGCGCGGCCAGGCGCTCGTGCAGCCCGGCGCGAGCGTTGAGGTAATCCAGTGTGCCGCAGTAGGCCAGGGCCTGCTCGTAGCCCGTCACGGGCTCCTGGCGGAGCTGGTCGAGCACCTCTTCGCGCAGGCTGGCGACCAGCACGCGATGCTGGCGCGACAGGCGCCTGACCGCGGCGAGCAGATCCTGGTCATCCTCGTCGCGCAGGTTGCTCACCAGCACCACCAGGGCGCGGCGGCGCTGGCGGGACAGGAGCAGGTCGGCGGCGGCGCTGAAGTCGGCCGGCTGCTGGCTGGTCTGCAGGTCGTAGACGGCGCCCAGCAGGCTGTTGAGCTGCGCCTGGCCCTTGACCGGGGCCAGGTAGCGCTGGTGATTGCCGGCGAAGGTCGCCAGGCCCACCGCGTCGCCCTGGCGCAGGGCCACGTAGCTGAGCAGCAGGCAGGCATTGAGGGCGTGATCGAAGTGCGATAGCTCGTCGTCCTGGCTGCGCATGCGCCGGCCACAGTCGAGCAGGAAGACGATCTGCTGGTCACGCTCGTCCTGGTATTCGCGGGCGATGGGCGTGCGCTTGCGCGCGGTGGCCTTCCAGTCGATCTGGCGCAGGGTGTCGCCGTCGCGAAACTCGCGTAGCTGATGGAATTCCAGACCCAGACCACGGCGCGGGCGTTGACGCACGCCAAGCTGGCTGAGCCAGTCGTCCACGGCTTTCAACTGGGCGCCGTAGAGGCGGGCGAAGTCGGGGAACACACGGCTCTCGCCAGGCATGTCGAGCAGGCGGCGGCCCTGCCACAGGCGTAACGGGCTGGGCAGCAGGAGTTCGCAGCGGGCGAAGGCGAAGTGTCCGCGTTGCTGGGGTTTGAGGCGGTAGCTCGATTGCGTCTGCTGGCCCGGATGCAGGTCGATGCGCAGTGGCATGCCCTCGAAGGCCATGCCGGCCGGGACATGGTCGAACAGTTCGAGCTGCACCGCGTTCGAGAAGTCATGATGCACCTGCAACTGCACGTCGCTCCAGCGCCCCAGTGGCAGGTTGCCCGGCAAGGTGCGCTGCACCCGTGGCGTGGGCAGGCGGCGCAGCCATAGGGCATCGCTGGCCGCGACCAGCAACAGGGCGACGAGCATGCCCCAACTCAAGGGTTGCAGGCTGGCCGGCAGCGCGATGCCGAACAGTGGCAGGGCGCCGAGCAGTACGGCGATTGCCAGCAGCGCTGCGAGCAGGGCAAGGAGCAGGCGCGAAGGCTTCATAGACGCGGTGCCGGTACCTGGTCGAGCAGTTGTTGCAGCACCTGATCCACCGACAGGCCTTCGATGTCCAGTTCGGGGGCCAGGCGTACGCGATGGCGCAGCACGGCCAGGGCGCAGCCCTTGATGTCATCGGGCAGCACGAAGTCGCCGCCACGCAGCAGGGCACGGGCGCGGGCGCCACGCACCAGGGCGATCGAGGCGCGCGGCCCGGCGCCCATGGCCAGACCCGGCCAGGCGCGGCTGGCCCGGGCCAGACGCACGGCGTAGTCGAGCACCTGGTCATCGATGGGCAGATCGCTGGCGATCTTCTGCAGGGCCAGCACGTCCTTGGCTTGCAGCAGGGTGCGTAGCGGGTTGACTTCGAGCATGTCGGCCTTGGCCGAACGGGTCACCTGACGCACCATGCTCAGCTCCTCGTCCGGCTCAGGGTAGTCCATGCGCAGCTTGAGCATGAAGCGATCGAGCTCGGCTTCCGGCAGCGGGTAGGTACCTTCCTGTTCGATGGGGTTCTGCGTGGCCAGCACCATGAACGGCAGTGGCACGGCCAGGGCGCGACCTTCCAGGGTCACCTGGCGCTCCTGCATCACTTCCAGCAGGGCAGCCTGGGTCTTGGCCGGGGCACGGTTGATCTCGTCGGCCAGCAGCAGGTTGGTGAAGATAGGCCCCTTGCGCAGCTTGAACTGCTCGCTTTGCAGGTCGTACACGGCGTGGCCGGTGATGTCGCTGGGCATCAGATCCGGGGTGAACTGGATGCGCGCGAAGTCGCCGCCGAAGCAGCGCGCCAGGGCGCGCACCAGCAGGGTCTTGCCCAGGCCGGGTACGCCTTCGACCAGCACGTGGCCACCGGCGATCAGCGCCGTGAGCACGTCGTCGATCACCGCGTTCTGGCCGATCACGGCCTTGCGCAATTCGCTGCGCAGGGCCTGGGCCAGGGCGCTGGCGCGCTGGCGCTGCTGGGCCTGTGGATTGACCGGGGCGGCAGCCGCTGCATCGGCAGCCGGCAGGTTTTCGGTATCAGGCGTCTGTTCGCTCGTCATAGGGCATTCCTGAGGGTTTGCAGGTGGGCGACCTGGCGGGTGAAGTCACTGGCCGATAGGCGCTGCTTGGGCAGCGGGCGCATGGCTTGGCTGATCGCCTTGCTGGGCAGGCGGGTCAGGCGGCCAAGTACCTGCCACTGTTCGGCGACCCCGAGTTTCTCGAAGCCGGGGTAGCGGCGCCTGGCGCGGCGTTTGATGTCCTGCTGGAGGATGTGCAGCAGGCTGTGCTGGCCGCTGCGGCGCAGCAGGAAGTCGGCGCTGGCGCGCAGGTGTTCCGCCAGTTGCCGGCGCGCGCGGCTGGCTGGCGCCAGCAGCGGGCCATGGCGCATGCCGGCGTGCCACAGGGCGGCGGCGATCAGCAGGGCCAGCACCACCAGCGCCAGTGGGAAGTGGCGCAGCAGCAAGGTGAACAGGTCATCGTGGTCGGCACGGTAGAGCAGGGTGACGACGCTGTCCTGGCTGAGGTACCAGAGCAGCCAGGCATTGTCGTATTCGCCGATGGCCTGGTTCTGCCAGATCCACGGATCGCTCATCACGGTGATCAGACCGTCGCCGTGATAGAGCTGCAGCAGGTGGGTGGCCTGGGCGCTGTTGGCCCAGGCATGGGCACGGTTCTGCGCGTCGTAGAGGTGGAAGGCGGTGTCGAAGGCGATGTAGGCCGGGGCGTCTTCGTTCTGCAGGTACAGCTTGGTCAGATCCGGGTAGGCGTCTTCGCTCTGCGCGTCGGCCGGCTCGCCTTCGGCTTCGTCGTCGTCGAGGTCGTCGCTCATGTACTGCTCGATGTCCAGCAGGTCAAGGAGCAGATCGCCGCTCTTGCCTTCGTCCGCGTCCCACAGGCGCTCGGCGATCAGCAGCAGGTGGCCGCCATTGGCCGTCCATTGCAGCACGTGCTCGGCCTGGCGTGGCGTCATGTTGCCGCGGTCGGCCAGCAGCATCAGGGTCTGCCCCTGGCTCGGCAGGGTGCTGAGGACTTCCAGATTGTCGGCACGCTGCACGGCGATGCCTTGCTGGCGCAGGAAGTGTTCGGCGGCCAGGTAAGGGTTGGCGTCCACTTCTGGGGCGGGGCCGTGTTCGAGGGTTTCCTGGTAGGGCTGCAGGCGCCCCAGCAGATAGATGGCCAGCAGCCCCAGGGCCAGCAGCACGGCCATGGCCGTGAGGAATCCGGCGCGGCGGCTCATGCGCGAACCTGCTGACCGAACAGCTCACGCCAGCTCTGGCAGAGGTGCTGGGCCTGTTCGGCTGGCGGTTGGCGATGACCGTAGGCGAGCGCCTGCCAATGGCCGGTGAGCTGTTCGCTGTAGTGCTGCAGGGCTTGCTGCTGCAGGGTGGCGACCAGGTGCAGGACTTCGCCCTCGGTGTGCGAGGCCTTCAGTGGCAGATGATGATCGTGCAGCAGGCGGCTGAGCAGCGCGCGATAGAGCAGGCTCAAGGCCGCGCGTGGATCCTGATCCCACAACCGTTGCGCTTCGCTGGCCACGTCCTCGGGCAGGCTTTGCGGGGCCACTTCCAGGCCGAACAATTGCGTGGGCGCCACCACCGTGCGGCGTTGCGGCAGGCCGACGCGCTCGCCGAAGGTCTGCAGCCAGTCGCGGTAGCGCCAGAGGATGAACGCCAGCAGAGCGAACAGGCTGCCCCAGAGCAACACCTCGAAGACCTGGGCCATGGTATCCAAGCTTTTCCAGAGCTGCCCGAGCTTTTCCAGCAGGTCAAGGAAGCCCGTGGGCTCGACTGGTTCCTCTTTCTCTTCTGCAGACTCGTCGCCCAGGCGCCAGCGCGTGACGGTTTCCCGATTCTGGAACGGCGGCTCGTCGAGCAGGCGGGTGATGCTTTCGTGCGCGGCCTGGCTGTTTAGAGATTGCTCCAGCAAGCGTGGTGCCTGCGGGCCCAGCGGGTCGTTCTGTGGCGCCGTGGCTGCCTCGTCGGCCCAGGCCGTGCTGGCCGGCTGGCCCAGCAGCAGGGCGCAGCCGAGCAACAGGGCGTAGGCCGTGCCGATCAGGCGTTGGCGCAGGCGGCGGAACACCAGCTCGATGTCCCAGGCCTCCAGTTCGGTGCGGCGGTTGAGGTAGAGCGTGAAACCACAGGCGACGTAGACCGGCTCCCAGACGATCAGCAGCAGGGCGTAGCCGAGGTTGGACAGGTGCTCGAGCCATAGCCATTGGCTGCCGTCCGCGGCGATCAGGCTCTGCCAGCTCCAGTCCAGTTCGATCTGCTGTGGCAGCATCAGGTAGAAGAGGGTGCTCAGGCCCAGCAGCAGGGCGCTTTCCAGGTGCACGCCGACCACCGTGAGCCAGGTCGCCGCGCCGCTGCCGCGCTGTGACAGTACGATCAGACGCTGGCTGCGCGCCTGTCCGGAAAGCCCTTCGAGCTGCAGCACCGGCAGGTCGAAGCTGCGCGTGAGGCTCAGTCGGCGCCAGGTCAGGCTGGCCAGCAGTTGCGGTTTCAGCAGCCTGGGCCAGGCCTTCAGTGCCTGCTTGAGCGTCGGCGTGTTGCCGAACAATGCCTGCGACAGGATGTACAGCGGCAGGCGTTCATAGGCTGGCTTCAACCACCAGAACAGCAGGATGGCTGCACCCGGATACTCCCAGAGCAGAGCGCAGAGCAGCGCGAAGATCGGCAGGGTGACCAGCGCCCAACTGGCCATCAGCAGGCCGGCGTGGCGCTGAGCCATGAGCACGCCCAGATCCAGCGCTTCCCAGGCCGTGCGTGGGCGGATGGCCAGGCTGGCTTCAGTCAGGCGCATGTTGCCTCCGCCCGGCCAGGGTCAGGTAGCTCAGCACGAGGATCCAGAGCAGGGCACCGACGGCATATTTGACCTGGGGCGTGGCCACTGTGGTGGACGACCAGAAGGCCTCGATGAAGGCGGCCAGCAGCAGGAACAGGACGACCCCGGCCACTAGCTGGATGGCCTGGCTGGCGGCCTGGCGCAGCGCTTCGCCACGGCGCAGGCGGCCGGGGGCGAGCAGCGCCCAGCCCAGCTTGAGCCCGGCGGCGCCAGCCAGAGCGATGGCGGTCAGCTCGAAGGCACCATGGCCGATGACGAAGGACCAGAAGGTTTCGCCGTAGCCGATGCGGCTCAGGTGGCCGGCCACGGCACCGATCATCAGGCCATTGAAGAGCAGGAAGAACAGGCTGCCCAGGCCCAGTAGCAGGCCGCCGGCGAAGGTCTGAAAGGCGATGCCGATGTTGTTCATGATGTAGAAGCCGAACATCATCCAGTCGTCGCCGGCATCACGCTCACCGAAGCGGCCGATGCGCCGGGCATCCGGGTCGTACATGCGCTCCATCTCGCTGACCTGATCCGGCGCCACCAGGCTGTAGATCAGCTCGGGAAACAGGTAGGTGAGCACCCCCATCAACGCCAGGGTGCCGAAGAACAATAGGCTGGCTGAGCACACCAGGCGCCATTCGCGACGCACCAGGCGCGGAAAACCGCCGAGCAAAAAGCGAATCGACTGCGCGCCGAGGGTACTGCGGTGACGGTAGAACTGCTGGTGGCCGCGCATGGCCAGTTGCTGCAACTGGTCGATCAGGTGGCTGCTGTAACCGCGCGCCTGGGCCAGGGCCAGGTGCTGGCAGAGCTGCCGGTAATCGGCGGCGAAGCGCGTGCAGGCTTCGCCCTGGGCCTTGCCCTGTTCGAGCGCGGCGAGTTGCTGGGCGAAGCTGTCCCACTCGCGTTGGTGACGCGTCTCGAACAGGCTCTGTTTCATGGCGCAGCTCCCAGCAGCCCACGGGCGATGCCATTGAGCCGCGCTTCGGCCTGTTCGGCTGGAACCTGCAGCGGCTCGGCCAACAGGGCGGCCAGTTCGGCGCGCCGCGCACTGGAGAGCTGCCCGCCGCGCTCGGCGAAACCGAGCAAGGCACGCTGCTCGCTCAGCGTCAGCGGGAAGGGGGCTGGCAGCGGCTCGGCATCCGGCAGCTCGGGGCGGCTCGGGGCGACCTCGCGATAGACCACCAGGGTGCCGGCGGCGATATCGCCGAGGCGCTTGAAAGCCGGATGATTGAGGCAACTGAGGATGCCGAAGGTGTAACCGAATGGCAGCAGATCGACGAAGCGCAGCAGGTTGCGCGTCAGCGACGCAGCCCAGCCGATGGGCGTGCCGTCGTCATGCACCACACGCAGGCCGAGCAACTGCTTGCCGGGGGAGCGGCCCTGGTTGAGCACCTCGAACAGCACCATGTACCACCAGGTCACGAGAAACAGCAGGATGGTGGCCAGGCCCAAGCCGAACTGCCCGAGCAGGCCCAGCACCACGTAGGCCACGCCGAGAATCAGGCCACGTATGGCCAGATCGATGGCGAATGCCAGGGCACGTGGCACCAGACTGGCGGGGCGCAGATGCAGGTCGATGCCTTCCGGGGTTTCCACTTGATAGTGGGTATCCAGGGCCGGGGTATCGGCAGTGGCGCGTGTGCTTGTGGTCAGGGGCATCGGCGGTCTGTCTGGGCGAAAGCCCGATGCTAGCGAGCAGCGGGACACGAACGCAACCGGGCCGAAGGATGGGCCCGGCATGGGACTCAGGCAGCAGGCGCCGGCAGAACACCGAAGATGCGGTTGTACAGCTCACCTATCATCACGATGAACATCGGCATGGTCCAGATCAGGCCGATACCGAATGGCAGCGCGCTGATCAAGAGCAAGATGCCCATGCTCAGCATCAGGAAGAACACCTTGAACCAGTGACGATTTATGGCTTTGCAGGACACCACGATCGCTTGCCAGGCCGAGAGCTTGCGCTCGACCACCAGTGGGATGGTGAGCAGCAGTGCGACTTGCAGATAGATGCCGGGAAGAATCAGCAGCATGTAGCCGATGTTGGTTGCAATCACGATCAGTAGACCAGCGACGAACAGTGGCAAGGTACGCCCGAAGTGGCTGAATATTTCCGCGAAGCGCAGGGGCTGGCCTGCTGCCTGACGAATGCCGATCATGTTGAGACCGGCCAGGAAGGGGTACATCAATGCCACGACCGCGACCGAGCTGATCAGGATGAAGCCGAACAGACCGAAGGCTCCGGCTACGGCCATTCCGCCTTCAGAGCCGCTCAGGGCGCCGAGGCCGATAAAGCCGATGCCGAAGATCATGGCGACGATGTACAGGACGATCTGCGCCATGAACAGCGCACCCATCATGACCAGAAAACCGCCCCAGATCAGGCCCTTGGTGCCACTGGTCTTGCGCCAGGCGGTGGCGAGCAGCTCGCCGATGGAGAAGTCGTAACCACGCGCCAGTGCCAGGTGCGGATCGGCGCTGACCTGGTCGCTGCTGATGGGGTTGAGATCGCTGCTGGGGGCAGAGTACGGATTGAGTACGCTGGTTTCACTCACGGTTGCGTCCTTGTAGGGAGTGGCGGGAAACGGCATCGTAGTGGCTTGCGCCGCGTCACTCAATGGCAGTCTGCAAGCATTGGCTGCAATGAGTGCTCGTTCACGTTTCTCGACGGCAACGGCAGAGCCCGCTGTCGTCATCGCTTGGAAGGAATAGGTTTTGAGCCGCAGCATCTTCTGGTACGACTACGAGACCACCGGCATCAACCCACGCTGTGACCGACCGATTCAGGTGGCCGGTATCCGCACTGACGAGGCGCTCAACGAGATCGACGAGCCGCTGAATCTCTATTGCCGTCTGAGTGACGACATCCTGCCGCACCCGGCTGCCTGCCTGGTCACCGGCATCGACCCACAGCGCCTGGCGCAGCAGGGGCTCGACGAAGGTGAGTTCATCACCCGCGTGCATGCGCAGTTGGCGCAGCCTGGCACCTGCAGCGCCGGTTACAACACCCTGCGTTTCGATGACGAGGTCACGCGCTACAGCCTGTACCGCAATTTCTTCGACCCCTATGCCCGTGAATGGCAGGGTGGTAACAGCCGTTGGGATCTGATCGATCTGGTACGCACCGCCTATGCGCTGCGCCCCGAAGGCATCGAATGGCCGCAGGAGGACGGGCGCGTCAGTCTCAAGCTGGAGCGTCTGACCCAGGCCAACGGCATCGACCACGGGCAGGCGCACGATGCGCTGTCCGACGTGCGCGCCACCATCGGCCTGGCGCGCCTGCTGCGTGAGCGCCAGCCACGGCTGTACGACTTCATCTACCAGTTGCGCAGCAAGCAGCGCGTGCTCGACCAGATTCGCCTGTTGCAACCGCTGCTGCACATTTCCGGCCGTTTTTCGGCGGCGCGCCATTATCTGGCGCCGGTGCTGCCGCTGGCCTGGCATCCGCGCAACCGCAACGCGCTGATCGTGGTCGACCTGCAGGCCGACCCGGCGCCGCTGCTGGAGCTGGACGCCGAAACCCTGCGCAGTCGCCTGTACACCCGCCACGATGAGCTGGGTGAGGGGCAGGCGCCGGTACCCTTGAAGCTGTTGCACATCAATCGTTGCCCGGTGGTGGCGCCGCTTTCGGTGCTGCGCGAGGAGGATCGCCAGCGTCTGGCCCTGGACTGGTCGCAATGCGAGCGGCATGCCGCGCTGCTGCGCGACAACCTCGCGGCCTGGCAGGACAAGCTGGCTTCGATCTATCGCGAGGAAGCCTTCGCCGCCAGTCTCGATCCTGAACAGCAGCTATACGATGGTTTCATCGGTGACCGTGACCGCCGGCTGTGCGAGCAGGTACGGCGGGCGCAACCTGAAGAGCTGACCAATCAGTCACTTTCTTTCGACGATATTCGTTTACCGGAATTGCTCTTTCGTTATCGCGCGCGCAACTTCGCGCAGACACTTTCGGCGGATGAGCAACAGCGCTGGTTCGATTTCTGCCGACAACGCCTGAGCCAGCCTGAATTCGGTGCTCCCAATACCCTTGAGCAATTCAAGCTAGCGCTGGAGAAGTTACGCGGTGAATGTTCCGCCGAGCAGGGGCAACTTCTTGCGCAATGGCTCAGCTATGCCCAGGCACTGGAAAGCCGCTATGGGCTCGGCAATTCCTGAGTTGGGGGCCGCGCCCAATAGTGGTGCGGTCGCTAGCGTGAACATGAGAGCGTTCAGCCATCGCCCGTAGGGCACCTCTGAAGACGTGGGCAGTCAGCGCAATAGCGATGGCGACCCGACAAAGACAGGTGAAAAAGCACTGGGCTCATCGTTGTAAATGAGCATGTTGAGCCGCAACGCAGGTAGTTCTTAGAGGGGGCTCCAGGCAAGACGCTGACGCCAGATTCATGACACACGGCTACAGCAGGATTGCGGCATGGTTGGAGCCATTTAGCTCGCATAAAAAACGCCAGCAAGGCTGGCGTTTTGTCTGCGCTGTGCTTGGATCAGCCCAGCAGAGTGGCCCAACTTTCTACGGTGTCGGCGCCCCACTTGGCTTTCCACTCTTTCAGCGTCTTGTGGTTGCCGCCTTTGGTTTCGATGACTTCACCCGTGTTCGGGTTCTTGTACTGCTTGACCTTGCGCGCACGCTTGGTAGCAGGCTTGGCGCTGCGCGGAGCCTTGACCGACTTGGCCTCCGGGTCGAGCAGGGCGATGATGTCGCGCAGCGACTTCTGATACTCACCCATCAGGCTGCGCAGCTTGCCCTCGAACTCGAGTTCTTTTTTCAGTTTGTCGTCTTGCGACAGATTCTTCAGGCGCTCTTGCAGTTCCTTGATGTTCTCTTCGAGCGAGCGGTATTCGGTGATCAGCGACATGGAATTTACCTTATGATTTGGATTTACGGCGACCAGTGGGCCAATAATAGTCATGCGTTCAAAACAAGTAAACACTGAAATAAAAACTTCTGCTTGCGCTCTGCAACCGATTGTATCTGCCAGACAATAGTGAACCAAGATTGTTCGTTTAGTTCATGATTCGCTTTTCATCCTGAAGTACCGAAGCGTTGTCGGCGTGTGTTTTGTATTTCGCGCCTGCTGCATGAGGTGAAAAGCCTCGCTGTCAGACAAGTTGAGGCTGCGGATATTGCGGGTGAATACCAGGATGCTGCGCGTCAGGGCCGCCGTCTGGAATGCACGGCGGTGCGCTCGTCTGCGCTCGACGGTTTTTTCTGCAAACCCTAGAATGGCGCACTTTTGCGCTGTTACCTGGGGTCAAAACTTCATGCGTACGTTCAGACTGGTCATTTCCTGCCCAGACCGTGTCGGCATCGTTGCCAAAGTCAGTAATTTCCTGGCCACCTATAACGGCTGGATCACCGAAGCCAGCCATCACTCCGATACCCAGAGTGGCTGGTTCTTCATGCGTCACGAAATCCGTGCCGATTCCTTGCCATTCGATCTGGAGGGCTTCAAGCAGGCCTTCGCGCCCATCGCCCGTGAATTTTCCATGGAGTGGCGCATCACCGATTCGGCGAAGAAAAAGCGTGTGGTGCTGATGGCCAGTCGTGAGTCGCACTGCCTGGCCGATCTGCTGCACCGTTGGCACAGCAACGAGCTCGATTGCGAGATCCCCTGCGTGATCGCCAACCATGACGATCTGCGGCGCATGGTGGAGTGGCATGGCATCCCTTACTTCCATGTGCCGGTCGACCCCAAGGACAAGGCACCGGCCTTCGCCGAGGTGGAGCGACTGGTCAAGGAGCACCAGGCCGATGTCATCGTCCTGGCGCGCTACATGCAAATCCTGCCGCCGGCGTTGTGCGCCGAGTATGCACAGCGGGTGATCAACATTCACCACAGCTTCCTGCCGTCGTTCGTCGGTGCCAAGCCCTATCACCAGGCCTCGCTGCGCGGCGTGAAGCTGATTGGCGCGACCTCGCACTACGTTACCGAAGAGCTGGACGCCGGCCCGATCATCGAGCAGGACGTGGTACGCGTGACCCATCGCGACGATATCGAGGAGATGGTGCGCCTCGGCAAGGACGTGGAAAAGATGGTATTGGCTCGTGGGCTACGCTATCACTTGGAAGACCGGGTTCTGGTGCACGACAACAAGACGGTGGTATTCGACTGATCCGTCGTCGGGGCCGAACCCCCACTGTGGAGGACGCTGCCCATGCTCAAATCCATCAAGGTGCGCGACTACATGACCCGCCGCCTGGTGACCTTCAGATCCGACACCGATCTGTTCACCGCCATCAACCGTCTGCTGGAGCACCGTATTTCCGGGGCTCCGGTGGTCGATACCCAGGGCCATCTGATTGGCATGCTGTCGGAGGGCGACTGCCTGCGCGGCATTCTCTCCGGTGCCTATTACGAGGGCACTGGTGGTTGCGTCAGTGCCTACATGACCACCGATGTCGAGGCGATAGGCCCGGACGTCGATGTCATCGAGCTGTCCGAACGTTTTCTCAACGGTCGACATGGCCGTCTGCCGGTGGTCGAGGACGGTCGTCTGGTGGGCCAGGTCAGTCGGCATGATGTGTTGCGCGCGGTGAAGGAATTCGCCCAGCACGATCCCGGTCATGTCGAGGCGAACTGAGCGGAGACTGTATTCATGAGCGATCCACTGGACAAGGCGACATCCAGCGCACCCCCGACCCTGGGCGAGGGCTGTGTGCGGCGCTACGATCCCGAGGCCTTGAGCGAAGAGGATGGCACCGACTTCGCAGGGGCCGCCGAGCTGTGGCAGCAATTGCAGGACGAAGCGGACGAAGCGGATCCCACCTGAGGGGCACTTGCCCAGGCTGCCTGGCGTATTCGCAGCGACGGTGGCGGATGGCGCAGATCCGAGGTGCACGAAACAGCGACAGACTCCAACTCAGAGGACGGCAAGATGCCTGCAAGTTCCCAGTTCATCATCGGCGCCGGTAGCCAGGGGCAGCCGGTGGGCCAGCCGCTGCGCCTGGCCAACCGTCACGGCCTGATCGCCGGGGCCACCGGTACCGGCAAGACCGTGACACTGCAACGCTTGATCGAAACCTTCAGCGATGCCGGCGTGGCGGTATTCGCCGCTGACGTCAAGGGCGACCTATGCGGCCTGGGAGCCATGGGCGCACCACAGGGCAAGGTGGCCGAGCGCATCGCCAGCATGCCCTGGTTGGAGCATCGGCCGCAGGCTTATCCGCTGACGCTGTGGGATGTGCATGGCCTCAGCGGTCACCCGTTGCGTACCACGCTCAGCGAGATGGGGCCGTTGCTGCTCGGCGCCCTGCTGGAGTTGACCGACAGCCAGCAGGCGGCGCTCTACGCGGCGTTCAAGGTGGCCGACCGCGAAGGGCTGTTACTGCTCGATCTCAAGGATCTCAAGGCTCTGCTCGGCTACCTCAAGGACAACCCGCAGGTGCTCGGCGATGACGCCGCGCTGTTCACCAATACCTCGGCGCAGGCGCTGTTGCGGCGTCTGGCCGGGCTGGAGCAGCAGGGCGCCGAGGCCCTGTTCGGCGAGCCGGCCTTGCAGCTCGAAGACCTGCTGCACCCGGATCGCGATGGCCGCGGACGGATACATCTGCTCGATGCCAGCCGCCTGGTGCACGAGGCGCCCAAGGTCTATGCCACTTTCCTGCTCTGGCTGCTGGCCGAATTGTTCGAGCAACTGCCGGAGCGCGGCGATGCCGACAAGCCGGTACTGGCGCTGTTCTTCGACGAGGCGCACCTGCTCTTCCAGGGGACGCCCAAGGCCCTGCAGGAGCGCCTGGAACAGGTGGTGCGGCTGATTCGTTCCAAGGGCGTGGGGGTTTACTTCGTTACCCAGTCGCCCAGTGATCTGCCCGATGAGGTGCTGGCGCAACTGGGCTTGCGTATTCAGCACGGCTTGCGCGCCTTCACCACCAAGGAGCAGAAAGCGTTGCGGGCAGTGGCCGAAGGCTTCCGTCCCAACCCTGCCTTCGACAGCCTGACGGTGCTGACCGAACTGGGGATCGGCGAGGCGTTGGTTGCCACCCTGGAGGACAAGGGTACCCCGGCCATGGTGCAGCGTGTGGCTGTGGCGCCGCCGCAGTCGCGCATCGGCCCCTTGAGTGCAGGCGAGCGCGCAGCGCTGGTGCGCCAGTCGCCTTTGGCCGGGCGTTATGACAAACCCATCGACCGCGAATCGGCCTACGAGCGGTTGCTGGCTCGGGCAACCCAGACCGCCGATGCTGACAAGGCTGCCAAGGCAACGGCAGAGGCGCCGGGGCTGGGACAGATGGCCGGCGAGTTTCTTGGTGGCATTGCCGGGCAAGCCCTCAAGTCCGCCGTGCGCCAGGCAGCCAATCAACTTGGCCGGCAACTGGTGCGCGGTCTGATGGGCTCGCTGTTGGGTAGCAAGAAACGCTGAATGTCGAAGAACCGAGGGCGCAGCTAATGAGCGCGCGGGCACGACTTGTCGTGGCCGCGCGTTGGTTCATGCGGCAGTACAAGCTCGTTAGTTATTCGAGATATCTTCGAGGAAATGACGACAGCGGCGAACTTAGCCGAGTTCTTCTGCCGCTTCCTGTTTCTCTCTGCGTTCTTTTTCGATCTTCTCGATTTCTTTATCGAAGGCCTGATCGAGCAGGCTTGGGCGTTTGCGCCAGGGTTTGCGGTCGGGATCCGGTTGAGCGGCGTAGGTGATGACTTCCCCGCCGTATACGTCCTTGTAACGCTGCGCCTGGCGCTCGAGCTCGGCGCGCAGTTCGTCTTTCGTCACTTGGCTTTCCTATTTTTCTTCAATGATTTCAGGTGGCACGTGAAGCATCGACTTCACTGTTGCGGCCATCCTCTGATTCGGTAGTTCTGAACCGGCCATGCTGGCCCGGCAGTACCTTGGAGCGTGATTTTCCCGTTTAGTTACAGTGGAGATGTAACTTGCTATCTGCAGCGCTCGAAACAGTGCGCGCCATTATCGCCAAAAGTTCTCGACTGTCCAGCGTCGTCATGCCATCCACGCCTGGGATTGCAATTCGTAGCGCAATTGGCAAGTTGCGCCGGGCTGCAATAATTCGAGTCCCGCCCGGCCTGGCAAATGGTGCCTATTGACCGGATGGCTGACGGGCTCGAAGCAGAAGAAGGGGCGCTCGGGCGGGCAGAACAGCAGGTAGATCGAGCTGTCCTGTGTTCGGCCGTGCAATTGATAACTGAATGATGCGCGCCTCACCGGACCAATCGGTAAAGGTATTGTCCAGCGGCTCGGACGGTAATGCTCGCGCAACGTAGAAATCCCATTGCGCAACAATGGCGACCTGTTCGCGGGACAGTTTGTCTACATCGCACAGCCATATCCGCTGCGCTGGCGCCCTGCAGCCGGGTGAGGCTGTCTTGCAGCGGCAGCACTGGACAGGGTCGAGGTCGCAATTGATAGTGTCATCGTACAACTGCTGGGCTATGATTGGTGCTGACCGTAAGCCGAGAATCGCCATCGATATGGACAATATCCCTGCCCAACCCCGCACCCCTCGCAAGCAACGCAGCCTGGCCCAGGAACTGGTGGCCGAGCTGTCGCAGCGTATTCGCGATGGTGTGATCAAACGCGGTGAAAAGCTGCCGACCGAGTCGGCGATCATGGCGGAGCAGGGCGTCAGTCGTACCGTGGTGCGTGAGGCCTTGTCGCGCCTGCAGGCCGCCGGCCTGGTGGAGACCCGCCACGGCATCGGCACCTTCGTGCTCGATACGCCCAGCGCCAGCGGTTTTCGCATCGACCCGGCGACCATCGTCACCCTGCGTGACGTGCTGGCCATTCTCGAGCTGCGCATCAGCCTGGAGGTGGAGTCTGCCGGCATGGCTGCACAGCGCCGCAGTGACACCCAACTCCAGGCCATTCGCGAGGCGCTGGATGCGATCAACGAGAGCACGGCCAACTCCAGCGATGCCGTGTCTTCGGACTTCCAGTTCCACCTGCGTATCGCCGAAGCCACCGGCAACCGCTATTTCACCGACATTCTCAGCCACCTGGGCACCAGCATCATCCCGCGTACCCGGGTCAATTCCGCGCGTCTGGCGCATGACGATCAGACGCACTACATGGCGCGCCTGGAGCGCGAGCACGAGCAGATCTTCGAGGCCATCGCCCGCCAGGATGCCGAAGCGGCGCGGGCGGCCATGCGTCTGCACCTGACCAACAGCCGTGAACGTCTGCGCCAGGCCCACGAAGCCGCCGAGGCCGAGGCGCTGCACGGCTGACAAGGACAAAGGCGGGCTGCTCATTCCTTCAACGGCGGTAGGCCAGGGCGACGATGCCGCCGACCACGATCAGCCCGCCCAGCACCTGCAACCCGCCCAGCAACTGACCCAGGATCAGCCAGCCGAAGAACATGCCGGCCACGGGTTCCATGTTCATCACCGGCGCGTTGCGTGCGATATCCAGCCGGGGCATGAGAATGAACAGCAGGGAAAAGGCCGTGCCGTAGAGCAGCACCAGCACCGCCAGGGCCATCCAGCCTGTGATGGCGTTGGGTAGGCCCAGGCCCCCGGGCAGCGCGCCGCTGAGGCCAGCGAGGGTGGAGGCGCTGAACACCACGGCCATGGTCAGCATGCTGCGTACTCGTCCGGGCATGCGTGATAGCCGGTGCTCGGTGATCCACAGGGCCACGGCGAATACGCCCGCGGCGGTCAGGCTGAACAGCACGCCCTGCAGCCAGTGGGCGTCGATGCTGGTTGCGCCGCTCAGGCGCGCCGGCACGTCCAGCACCAGCACCAGGCCGAACAGGATCACGCCCATGATCGCCGCGGCACGGCCGGTCGGTGCCGGCCCGCCGAGCAGCCAGGTCAGCAGCGCCAGAAGAATGGGCGAGAGGTTCACCACCAATAGCGCCAGGCCCACCGGGATGCGTGCCACGGCGGAGTAGATGCAGAAGCTCTGAACCGCGATCAGCAGCCCCAGCATCAGTTGCCAGCCCCAGGTACTGCGGTTCAGCCGCAGCGAATCGCGTTGCCACAGCACCAGTGCGCTGAGTACCAGGAAGGTCACTCCCGAACGGCAGAGAATGGCCAGCAGCAGGCCTGCTTCATGATCGAAAGCGATCCGCGCGGCGATATGGTTGCCGGCGAAGGCGCAGGCCAGGGTGGCGAGAATCAGCGCGGCGACATGCCGGGGGAAGGGAACGGCTGACATGAAGGGGCGTTGTGTCCTTGTGAAGCGAGGCGCCGCCAGGCGACTCGGGTTGCGCCGGTGCATAGCTGTCGGCGTGAAGACATGCGTGATCTTCGAGGTGAGCACGCATGAGTTCGTTCCCGCATCAGCCGCCTGGTGATCAGAGCACGACGCTCGGCAACCACAGCGAGATGGCCGGGATGTAGGTGACCGCCATCAACACCGCGAACAGCGCGGCATAGAAGGGCAGCAGGGCCTTGACCGTACTCTCGATGCTGACCTTGCCGACGGCAGCGCCGACGAACAGCACCGCGCCCACTGGTGGCGTGATCAGGCCGATACCCAGGTTGACCAGCATGATCATGCCGAAGTGTACCGGGTCGACGCCGAAGGAGGTGACCACCGGCAACAGGATCGGCGTGAGAATCAGGATCAGCGGCGCCATGTCCATCAGCGTGCCCAGTGCCAGCAGCATGAAGTTGATGCACATGAGGATCACGTAGCGGTTGTCCGACAGGGCCAGGAAGGCGGCGGTGATCTTCGAGGGAATCTGCATCAGCGTCATGATGTAGCCGAACGCGGCGGCGAAGGCGATGAGGATCATCACGATCGACAGCGTGCGCACGGTGCGGTGCAGCATCTTCGGCAGTTCGCTCCACTTGTAGTCGCGGTAGATGAACAGGGTCACGAAGAACGCCCAGACCACCGCCACGGCTGCCGATTCGGTGGCGGTGAACACGCCGCTGAGGATACCGCCGAGGATGATGACCATGGTCATCAGGCCCCACAGCGCTTCGACGCAGATCTTCAGCGCCTGGCGCAGCGCAATCACCTCGCCCTTGGGGTAGTTGCGCTTCCTGGCGAACCATAGGCACAGCGCGGCCATGCTCAAGCTCAGCAGCAGGCCCGGGCCGATACCGGCGACGAACAGCGCGGCGATGGACACCGTGCCGCCAGCGGCCAGTGAGTAGATCACCGAGTTGTGGCTGGGTGGCGTCAGCAGCGCCTGCACCGAGCCGGAGACGGTGACCGCCGTGGAAAACTCGCGCGGGTAGCCTTGCTTTTCCATCTCCGGGATCAGCACCGAACCGACCGAGGCGGTATCAGCCAGGGACGAACCGGAGATGGCGCCGAAGAAGGTCGAGGCGGTGATATTGACCAGCGACAGGCCGCCGCGGACGAAGCCCACCAGCACCCCGGCGAAGGCTACCAGGCGCCGCGCCATGCCGCCTTCGGCCATGATCGCGCCGGCCAGCACGAAGAACGGAATGGCCAGCAGGGAGAATTTGTTCACGCCGCCGGTAATCTGGATCATCACCGCGTGCAGCGGAATGTCGATCCACCAGGCGCCGATCAGGGCAGAGATACCCAGAGCGTAAGCTACCGGTACGCGCAGCAGGATCAGGGCGATGAAGCTGCCCAGCAGGATCAAGGCGTCCATTACACGGCCTCCTTGGAGTCGGCGCAGTTTTCGTAATCGACGGCGCGGCGTTGGTGCTGATCGCCGTACAGCAGTTGCTCGATGACGAACAGCAGGGTGATGAAGCCGCCTAGCGGAATGGGGGCGTAGCTGATGCCGACGCGCATCCAGGTCAGGGTGCTGAGGTATTGGTTCCAGGTCGCCACGCACAGCTTGTAGCCCCAGATCAGCATGAACAGGCTGATCGCCCCCATCGCCAGGCGCACGAACAGCGTGAGAAAGGGCTGAGCCATAGCGGGCAGACGGTCACTCAACACCTGCACGGCCATGTGCGCACCGGCGCGATAGCTGGCAGCGGCGCCGACGAAGGTGAACAGCACCATCAGCAGGATGGCCACCGGTTCCGGCCAGCCCAGACCTTGGCCAAGCACATAGCGACTGAATACACCCCAGGGGATGATCAGGGCCATGATCGTGATCGCCAACCCGGCAACTGCGATGCAGGCCCGGTAGATGATGTCATTGATGCTCAGTACCAGGTTTTTCATGAGGCTTCACCACAGGTGGCGCCTTTCAGCGCCACGTCGTTGTTCAGAAGTCGGGCGTTACTTGACCGCTTCGATGCGCTCGATCAGGTCGGCGAACTGCGCGCCGTACTTCGCACGAACCGGGGCGGTGGCGTCGTAGAAGGGTTTGCTGTCGACTTCGATGAACTCGACGCCTGCGGCCTTGAGTTTCTCGTCGCTGGCCTTCTCCTTCGCGGCCCACAGCGCCCGCTCTTCCTGCTGGGCCTCCTTGGCCAGCTTCTTGACCAGAGCCTGCTGCTCGGGGGTGAGCGCGTTCCAGGTGGTCTTGGACATCAAAAGCGGCTCGGGGAGGATCAGGTGGTGGGTCTGGGTGTAGTACTTGGCCGCGCGAAAATGGTTGTGCTCGAGCAGGGTCGGCGAGTTGTTCTCAGCGCCGTCGATCACGCCGCTCTGCAGGGCGCTGAAGATTTCCCCGGTGTCCATGGCGATGCCGTTGGCGCCCATGGCATTGAGGGTGTCGATGAACAACGGGTTGCCGATCACGCGGATCTTCATGCCCTTGAGGTCTTCGATCTTGCGCACCGGCTTCTTGGTGTAGAGGCTGCGGCTGCCGGCCTCCATCCACGCCAGGCCGACCATGTTGAAGTCGGAGTCGGTGATGGCGTCGAGGATTTCCTGGCCGATCTCACCGTCGACCACCTTGCGCATGTGCTCGACGTCGCGGAACACGAACGGCATGTTGAACACGTTGGTGGCGGGCACCACCGGGCCGACCGAGCCGAGACTGACGCGAGTCAGTTGCACGGCGCCGATCTGGGTCTGCTCGATGACTTCCTTCTCCGAGCCGAGCACACCGCCGGCGAACATGCGCGACTTGATCTCGCCGTTGGTGGCTTCTTCGAGTTTCTGACCCAGGTGCTCCATGGCCACCACCGTGGGGTAGCCGGCTGGATGGATCTCGGCGATCTTCAGCGTCACCTCGGCCTGAGCGAAGGAAGAGAGGCCGAGGGCTAGCGGAAGTGTGGCGAGAAGCAGCTTGCGTTTGAGGTTCATGCGGAAAGCTCCATCTTGTTGTTGTTGGAGAGAACAGCAGTGCAAGTCCGGCGCCGCCAGGTGGCCCGGAGTGAAGCGAGTTCAGGGGCGGTAGCTCGGCTCCTCGAGGCCGCGCACGCCGGGGTTCAGAGCAAATACGCCGCCTGCCAGGGGCTGGTCGGAGAGATCGCCAGCCGGGCGGATCGAGGTGACGAACAGGGTGTCCATGCTGGCGCCGCCGAAGGCGCACATGGCCGGTTTCTTCACCGGCACGGCGAGCGAGCGGTCGAGGCGGCCATCGGGGGTGAAACGGTGGATCAGGCCGGCATCGTTGGCGCAGATCCAGTAGCAGCCATCGATGTCCACGGCCGCTCCGTCCGGCCGGCCGGGATGCTGCTTCATGTCGATGAACAGGCGGCGATCGTGCGGCGTGCCGCTGTCCGTGTCGTAATCGAAGGCCCATACCGCCTGCACCGACGGGTGCGAGTCGGACAGGTACATCCTGCGGCCATCCGGGCTGAAGGCCAGGCCGTTGGGCACGATCAGGTCATCCAGTACCTGCTGCAGTTGGCCGTCGTAGCGATACAGCGCACCGGCCCGCGTGCCGGCCGCTATGTCCAGCAGCATGCTGCCAGCCCAGAAGCGGCCCTGACGGTCGCAACGCCCGTCGTTGAAACGCATCTGTGGGCGGGCATGCTCGACTGGCGTCAAACGCTCGGCTTGCAGGCTGCCGTCGTCTTGAGGGCGCAGATGGAAGAGGCCGCTCTGCATGCCGGCCAGCCAACCACCGGCCGGGTGCATGGCCAGACAGGCGAGCATTTCATCGGCTTGCCAGACATGCGTTTGGCCATCGGCGGCGGACCAGCGGTGCAGGCGGGCGGCGGGGATGTCGACCCAGTAAAGCGCCTGTTCGACAGCATTCCATACGGGGCTTTCACCCGTGGCGTTGCGCGCATCGACGATCAGTTCGGCAGTCATGGCTGAAGCGCTCTGGTTATGGCTTGAGTCGGGGCGTTGTGCGGCTCAATCGTCGCCGAACGGGCCGGCGGCCACGAAGGCGCCCCCCTGATAGATGCGTACCGGGTCGTCGGCCGCCGGCATCGGCTGTGCCTCCACCTTGGCGCGGAACACTTCCGAGCTGTCCTTGGGTTGGAAGCCCAGATGCGCGGCCTTGCCGTTGTCCCACCACACCTCGCGGTTATCCGACACGCCGTAGACCAGGGTATGGCCGACCTCGGGGGTGTAGAGGCTGCGCTCGATCAGTTGGGTGAGATCGTCGTAGCTCAACCAGGTGCTCAGCATGCGGCGGTTGGCCGGCTCAGGGAACGACGAGCCGATACGGATGCTGACGGTCTCGATGCCATGGCGGTCGAAGTAGAAGCTGGCCATGTCCTCGCCGTAGGACTTGGACAGGCCGTAGTAGCCGTCCGGGCGGCGCGGGGAGTGGGCGTCGAGCTTTTCGTCCTGCTTGTAGAAGCCGATCACATGGTTGGAGCTGGCGAACACCACGCGCTTCACGCCATGGCGACGGGCCGCTTCGTAGATATGGAACACGCCGCAGATATTGGCGCCGAGGATTTCCTCGAAGGGGCGTTCCACCGATACGCCACCGAAGTGAATGATGGCGTCGACGCCTTCGACCAACCGATGCACGGCGTGCTTGTCGGCCAGATCGCAACGCACGACTTCTTCGTGCGGGCCGGCGGGCGGAGCCATCTCGGCGATGTCGGACAGGCGCAGAACATTGGCGTAGGGGAGCAGACGTTCGCGCAGTACCTGGCCCAGGCCGCCGGCAGCGCCGGTCAGTAGCAGGCGATTGAAAGGACGGAGCGCGCTGGAGGTGCTTGTCATGGCGGTGCCTGAACTCCGGTTGCTTGTTGTTATCGATTTGTCATACGTTGTCATATGACATGGCATTGATGTCAGCACCTGATTTGCCGGATGTCAACGCGAACCTGTTCAGGCGTTGCCAGGCCATGGTCGCGTTCGGGCTCGGCCAAAGGTCTTGCGAGACCTCGGAGCAAGGCTGCTTGAAAGCGCTTTCAAGGCTCTAGATCGGGCCTCTTGCCTGCTCTTGGTCGATCAACGGCAGGGCCTGCGCAGGGGGCTCGGTGACAGGCAGTGGGCTCAGGCTGTATACGACTAATGTTGTATGACAACGCTGGCGCGATTTGTCTCAGTAACGGGGAGGCATGCATGGGGCGAAGCAATTCTCTGGCGTGTTCCGCTCGGGCGCCGACCCTGGTCGTAGCCTGAAGCGGGTTGCCCTGTTTCGGCGACCTGGTTGGGTCGTCGATTGTCCATCCCGAGGAGGTTTGTATGAACGATCGATCCGCCCCTGTCTGCGCCGATGACGACCGCATCGCCTGGCTGAGCTTGCGCTCGGTGGCGCTGCCGCTGGCCAATCCGATCAGTGATGCCAAGGTGCTCACCGGCCGGCAGAAGCCGATGACCGAAATCGCCATTCTGATCGCCGAGATCGAGACCCGTGACGGGCACCGCGGCCTGGGTTTCAGCTATTCCAAGCGTGCCGGTGGCCTGGGGCAGTTCGCCCATGCCCTGGAAGTGGCGCCGAACCTGATCGGCGAAAATCCCAGCGATATCGCCAAGCTGTGGGACAAGCTGTGCTGGGCCGGCGCCTCGGTTGGCCGTAGCGGCCTGGCGACTCAGGCCATTGGCGCCTTCGACGTCGCCCTGTGGGATCTCAAGGCACGTCGCAGTGGTCTGTCGCTGGCGCGTTTGCTTGGCAGTCATCGCGATTCGGTGCGTTGCTACAACACCTCCGGCGGCTTCCTGCATACGCCGCTCGACCAGTTGCTGAAGAACACCGACAGCTCCCGCGAGAAGGGCATCGGCGGCATCAAGCTCAAGGTCGGTCAGCCCGACTGGGCCCTGGATATCCACCGCGTCAGCACGGTGCGTGAACATCTGGGCGAGAGCTTTCCGCTGATGGTCGATGCCAATCAGCAGTGGGATCGCCCGACCGCACGGCGCATGTGCCGACGCCTGGAGCCTTTCGACCTGATCTGGATCGAGGAGCCGCTGGACTGCTACGACGCCGAGGGGCATGCCGAGCTGGTGCGCCTGTTCGATACACCGATCGCCACCGGCGAGATGCTCACCAGCCCGGCCGAGCACTGGGAGTTCATCCGCCAGCGCGGTGCCGATTTCCTGATGCCCGATGCACCGCGCGTGGGCGGCATCACGCCGTATCTTCGCGTGCAGAGCCTGGCCGAGCAGGCCGGCATGACCCTGGCGCCGCACTTCGCCATGGAACTGCATGTGCATCTGGCTGCCAGCCATACGCGCGAGCCCTGGGTCGAGCATTTCGAGTGGCTGGAGCCGCTGTTCAACGAGCGTATGGAAATCCGCGACGGGCGCATGCTGGTGCCGACCCGCCCGGGTCTGGGCCTGAGCCTGAGTGAGCAGGTCGCTGGGTGGACGGTGCAGCAGGCCGAGGTGGGGCGGCGAGACTGATAGGGAAGGTTCTTCGGAACCTATGGTGAACCGATGGATATGCCCCGCCTGGAGTCGGGGCATGTGGCCAGGTCGCATCAGGAGACTTTCGGCGCATTGCGGGCTGCTACGTCCGGCTGCCATCGGCCAGGAGCGGACTGGGCCGAATTGGTTTACAAACTGCCGCTGACGCTTAGGGTATCTACAAAAGCAGTGGCGATTCAGCCCTTCGTCAGTTGAAGAATCTCTTGCAGGCTCGCTCCGCAACCAAGCCATAAGCTATTGCCTGACGAACCTACGATGGCGAATAAGTGCAAGCTCGACAGTACCTTTGTCAGCTTCTTCCACTCCACATGGTCTTTGGATGAGGGGGTAGGGACGCTCTGCGGGTGCGTATGCCAATCTCCCACATAGTCGACAGTACCTTCGCTACTTGCCCAAGCATCACGTGCAGCTTTTTGATGGCCAGTATCCAGGCGATCGAATCGAAGTCTTGCTCTCTTGTCGTTCGGGAGGGGCCGGTTGCCGAGATTATGTGAATATGGCCACCGGCTCTATGGCCCAAAAGGATGCCTCCAGCTTCAGTCGAATTGGATTTTGTCTGGGCATGCGACATCAGAAGATCCCAAACATGTCCTTCGATCAGGACGTACCGCCCGGAACCGTCTGGCCAAGAAAAGACTATCTCGTTGCGCATGCGGGACAGCCAACTAGCGGCCTGATGTTCTGGTTTTTAACCTTGAAAACATCGGCTGTTTCGACCGATCTGGTTCTGAAGCGGGGGCTTGGGTCATCTGACCTCAACCAGTCGACAATCAGATCCATCGCGAGTGCAACAGCAGAAATTGGGGCGGATACTGCGTATGGTGTGTAGTGTTGGCAGGCTCTGTATGACTTCTCAGGGGCTTCTTTGAGTACCCGGTATCGTTCCTGCATATGGTTCTCACCGTTGGATCGCAGGCATCTGAAGCACCCAAACTCTTGGCTATCAGTCCATAACACCTGAACAGTTTCTCCATTGCCTTTGATCCAGACATGGAGAATCGGTGGAAAGCAGTGTTCGGCGTTGATTTGGGCTTCGTTCAGCATCTCGGCAACTGGTTCCTCGCCTGTCGCGTTCACGACCAAGTCAAAGTCCTTCAAGGAGTTTGGCGAGCGCATTTCGAGATCATGAGCCTCGATATTGATGCCTGGTAGCTGCAGATGAGCCTCATCTTTCAGGGCCTCCGCTTTACTTTTGAACAGATATTTAAAGCCGAGCGCATGCCGGCCTAGGTTTTCAGGCATGAGAATCTGGGGGTCGAACAGCTCTAGCTTGCCTTCTCCGTGGCCTGCTCCCAGGCGTATGAGTGCCTGAGCCAAGTAGCCGCCTATGGCGCCGCAGCCAATCAATGCCACTTTTCGCCCGGACAAAGCTGCCCCTAGTGATGACGTCAGGTTTCTTGAGCCGATGAAGCTATGACTGAGATCCTGCACTCGCAGCCTGCTGATCTTTTCACCGCCGCCATAAGTGAGCAGAAATTGAAATAGCGCTTGTCCGCGGTACTTGCCTCCGCGCGACAGGGCGAGCCTTTTGAGGATCGTTGAGTCGATGGAAAATCTGAATCCCACCCAGCCGACTGGGCAGTCAATCAGGAAGTAAGCGAATCCAATGTCTAGGAATTTCTTGTCGGTCTCAATGATTGTTTGGCATCTCTTGTAAAGAGAGATGTCCCATTCCTTCAGCCACTGGAGTGTTTGTTTAATTGTCCAGGGGAGGGCATCCGTGACCGGTGGTTGAGAAGCGCTTTGAAAGACCCAGCAGTAAGTCTTGGTTTCTTCGTTGGCTTGCTCCCCCCACACTGCAGCCATCTTAGAGGTGGAATCGGCGTCCGTGGAGATGACCCTTCTGAGCCGATCTCCAGGTACAAAGGAGTAGACCGGTGCTGACTGGGCTGAGGCTGACATGTTGCCTACGCCCACATGCAAGACTGTGCCTTTGCTCGGAGCCGTCCAGTAAGCCTGAAACTCGGCTTGGAAGTCACTGAGGTTTCTTGCGGGGTTAGCAATGAGGTCGTTGAGTAACCCGGTGGCTTGATTTAGGCAGCGCAGAATGGAGCCAGCGGGGTTGTAGCGATCAAGGATGACTTCGCCTTTGGCCATGTAGCAGAACGAGCCATCGGTTACATGGTGGGCCATCCGTTTCGGCAAAAAATCCGGCTGTCCCAAGATACGGATCTTGGGGTAGTCGACGAAGTCCCAGTCTGAAACGCTCAGCTCTATGCTGACCTCACCTGCATTACAGGTGAGGTCTCCGACAAAGCGCCGGTAACCGCCCTTGATGGGCAATGCACGAAAGTTCAGGTCGTGCATTAACCGGAGAACATCCCCAACTCGTTTGGCGTCCATATCAGCCCGCCGAAGTGTTGGGAACGTAGGGAGTCGCGACGATGGCCGGCGATGCACTGCGCACGATGTTTGCCGGTGCCTCCTCTTGAATCAACTCAGGGGAGAAGGGAATGCGATCGCCGAGCACCGCGCGTAGCGAATGAAGCGCGCTCGAGCCCTGATGAGAGGGGGCGTTTCTTGAGCTACGTAGACTCGTTACAAGGCGATCAGCAGCACGCCCGGCTTCGATACGCTTGTCGTGCTTGAGTCTGTTAAAGTCTTCTGCGCTCTCATCAATGCCATGCTCATAGATATCACCGCGCACCGCTTGGGCAACCACCGCAGCGGCCTGCTCGAGGGCGATGTCGTCACGACCTCTTTTGCCTTCAAAGCCCTGGGCGATGGCAATCATCAACGAGACAGAGGTGGGACCTCCATTCTTCCAGTTGAAGTCCCTCCACGCTTTCATATAGCGGCAGACCCGGAGGAATTGCTCTCCCAGCTCGCCAAACCGCGTGATTTGATCACGAAACCACTTGGCAACGCTTTCAGGGTCTGAGGCGATCCATTTCCCGGTTCTCGATGCCATCATGATTTGATCAAGGTCATCCCAGGTTTGGGCATTGGCATAGACCGAGTCCATCGACTCCATCGATTCCCACATCATGCCGAAGTGAACCGAGTTCACCGCCCTGGCTTCTGCCTTCAGCATGGCAGTCTTCTCTACCACCTTCTCAAAGTCCGCGGCCGGAGCTGCGTACAGCGGTATGTCGATGTGTGCCCAGCTCGCAACATCGATGCGAATACAGGTGTCTTTCGCATCGTCGCCCGTGACGAGCGTCCATCCTTCCTGAAGGCAGAGTATCTGGAGCAGCGATTCGACCAGATCAAAGTAAGCCTTTGCCATCTCTGCCGGCGGGCCGTTCTCCTGCCAGACATCCACCGGGAGGTACACCCCGTAGTCGAGGTCCATTTCTTGGTCGAGCGTGTGTGCAGGTTGGATGCACGTGCTGTAGGCCCAAGAGCCTTGCGTGCGGAAGCGGGGCTGCACCTGTTTTTGCATGCCCAGCACGTGAACCGTGGCATTAGCAATCGCAGGCTTCAAGTAGTCCTTAATTTTCGTCCTGCAGGACCGCAGAAATGCCCGTTGCTCATCATCCGGAAGGAGTGCGCCGTGCAGATGCTCAGCATCTGCGGAGGAGGAGTAGAAGATCTTGGTGAGATTAAGCATGGCATTCCTCCTGAGATTGAGCATGTGCGCCGTAATAGAACTTCGGTTTTGCCGCTTTGTGAGCAAACAGGCTCATGAATTTGGGATCGCCCAGGCAGCTTTTGGCTTTCTCCAGTCCCGCCCCACGTAGCACCTCCTGTGCATCCTTGTCGGCCTTATCCAATGCGACGGCTTTTGAGCGATCGTCTGTCAGATCCTCATCAATGTGGGTGTATCGACCTCCTAGCCTATGCATCAGCATGAAGTCGCAGAGAGATTCTTGGACCGAGATCGACAGGCCGAAGAGGCGCTGGGCTGCCTTGAAGGGGTTGCCTCCGCCCCAGTCGACCGCGCCGCCATTACGGTTGTTTTTAGGGTTCACCGTGAACTTGGAGGACATCGTGCCAATAGAAAGAAGCTTCAATTGGGAAACGTCGGCGCCAAGGAACGTTTCGGCTTCATGGACAGCCAGAAGACCAGGGGCGTTTGCGAAGAGACCTCCGTCGACGTACTGGTTGTGTTGAAAGAAATGGCGCGGGAAATAAGTGGGAGCAGCACTGGTTGCTAGCCCGATGTCTACCATCTTGTGGAGATGGTCGCGGCGGAAATTCTCGTTGTGAGGTGTCTTGAATAGGACGGGCTTA
This sequence comes from Pseudomonas sp. GOM7, assembly GCF_026723825.1. Classification (NCBI taxonomy): domain Bacteria; kingdom Pseudomonadati; phylum Pseudomonadota; class Gammaproteobacteria; order Pseudomonadales; family Pseudomonadaceae; genus Pseudomonas; species Pseudomonas sp. GOM7. The sequence goes on from NZ_CP113519.1 coordinate 1,424,945, forward strand.
CCAGTTGAGTAGTTGATGGTGGGAATGATGACTGGATGCAGAGCATCACCCAGCAGCCGCTCCCCCAGCATGTCTTCAGCTGAGATGACCTTCTTCAGTTCCTCACTGCTGAAGGACGACTTGAAAATAGGCATGCGGGCCCTGGGTTTGAAGATATCCCGACCTTTCTTAACAAACATCTCCACTAAATTGCTGGCGGGAATTTCGTTGGCAATCGCTAGGGCCAGAATTCCACCGATAGAGGTACCTGCAATGAGGTCGAAATGCTGAGCTATGGGGCCGCCCAGCTCACGCTCAATTTCAGCCAAGATCGTTGCGGTATAGAGGCCGCGGTATCCACCACCGGATAGCGCGAGAATTTGAAAGCTTTCACGAGACATGAACAATTTCCTTCTGATGATGATCAGAGTCATGGGAAGGAATCTACGCATGCAACCGTGAGGAAAAAACGCGGTTAGCGGATGGCTTTGATCATGAAACTGAGGCGTCGCATCGACAGCGCGGTAAACGCTGCGGGATGTGATGAAAAGCAGGTGAACGTGAGGATTTCCTCATGCGGAGGCTCTTGCGCTAGGGCCTGCAAAGGAAAATCATATCGGTAATAGAGTGAGGATAGGTTCATGTACAAGATTGCCGTGATCGAAGATGTTCAAGAAGTGAACGAATCGCTGGCAGAATATTGCAGACAGCTAGCAGAAAATGTGAAAGTTGATCAGTTCCTAGATCGAGAATCGGCTGAAGAGGCTATCGTAAAAAACAATTACTCTCTGATTGTGCTGGATATTGAGCTGGCCCCGGATAGGAACGCAGGCTTCGGTATCGTTAAGGTTAATAGTAAGAATTTCAATAGCCCAGTCATTGTTGTTTCGGGATTAGATCACTTGGTTTACAAGTCAATAATGCTGGAGCTGGATGTTTGGGATTACCTAGTTAAACCAGTGACTGAGCCTAGAGAGTTTATTGATTCGGCGCTGCGTGTCCTGCATCGAGCATCTAAGACCAAGCAGGAGTCAAATGATGCTGTTGCGGATTTCTATATAAACCAGGAGACCGGAAAGGCTTATTATAAGGATAAGGCACTAAATATACCTCATACGGCGAAAATGATTCTTCAAAAAATATATAGCGCCCAGGGTGCGGTCGTGGCTTATGATGATCTATACGGTCTTGTTAAGAGCGGGCGTAATCCCCAAGGACTGCAGCAGCACTTCCGAACTATACGAGTGGCCTTGCAGGAGGTGGCCGCGGACGGAAATATAGATGTGGTGCGAATGAAGGGCGCAAGATGGCAGGGGTAGCTATTGATCTTGCAAAGATTCGCATCAATCTTGCCAAAGCTAAAATTCGCGTATCGATCTATGGGGCAATTTTTCTCATTTTTATCGTAGTCTCGGTAGGTACCAAATTTACACTGGACTTGAGCTTCAACTCTATCGCCTCTCAGTATGAAGCACATATCGACAGGACTCTTGAGAGAATTGCGTACGAGTACGACTCGCTTGATGGGCGTATTTCGCTTTTGAATATCAGCGCCCCTTCCGCTGGTATGCAAGGTATACCGCCGTATGTTCTGCCCATAGAATACGTGTCTGTGATGCCTGGCCATACGGAAGAGCTTAAGGCGCTGCCAAGCTGTAGCTACTCTCTCGACTCCTCCAACAGAAATCGAGTCTGTGTTGGCGTGCTCAATAATAAGGAACCAGGGGCTATAGCCTATATCCGCGGCTCGTTCTCCACGAGCGATACGCTGGTTTCGCCGAGGTATGTGGATAATCCTGCAACTGGTCATAGATTTATTGTGTCCATTAGTTCGCGGGGAAGGGTGGACGACTACACCATAACCTTCGATCCCTTGTTGAGAAACCTGAAGGCGCCAGTACCCTATCTCTCCGAGGCTTGGAGCCTCACGGGTTTCAAGACTGGAAAGTCCAGGAACTTAGCATATGCCAGGGAGCCCGAAATTAGAGGCCGAGTGCTCAAGGCCGAAAGATCGGGCGACTCTTCGGGGGATTACGAATTTATTTTTCAGGTTCCGTTATCTTCGTTCTTAGATGATGCATATCGCGCGAACAAAGACTCGAGTCGTCCCTGGCCGCCCGAGGATATCTACGAGGCGAGAATAACGGTCTCCCTGCATAGACCTGGCGCAGGGGCAGAAGAGAAGATATTTGACTCAACCCAATTTCAGTCTGATCCAATATTCTCCCTTGATAATGCGCGCCGATATTTATCGCGTGGAGAGCAGCTATCTTTTCGATCTAAGGGTGGTGAGGTGTACTCTGTCTTTCCTGATGTTACTGGGTATGCGGAGTCGGAAAAGGGAATACTCCAAGAGCTCTATGCCAAGGTTACCAACTGGTTTATTAATTTTCTTGTTTCATCTCCGGTGGTCACCAAGGAATCAGTCATTGATGGTGGAGCAACTATCAGCATACAAGGGGATGCATCGAATGTGCTGACGGGGTGGAGAGAGGCCGCTGGTGCCAGTATTGCTTTCGCTTTCGTGCTATTTGCGCTCTTGATAGCTGTGCTGGTCTATCTGCAAATTTTTATTCTGTCGCCACTATACAAGGTCAGGAAGAATACGCTTTTTATGCGGGAAAAGTTTAGCGACAAAGATCGCAGAGATCCGCCTTACTCCATAAGTTCAAGTAAAAGTGAGATTGGTGTTCTTTGGGAGAATATCCAGGAACTTCATCAAGCCTTAACGTCAGCGAATGAGATCTCGACGGAGAAAGCGAATAGGGAGAGAGAGCTTATGCTGTCGCTTGGACACGAGATCAGGTCGCCGCTGCAGAGCCTCATATCGCGGCATCCGGATGCGAGGGACGCTGACCGGAGGGATATAGACCGGATTTCATTTGCGTTGGAAACTCTGTCCGGAGCTTATGCTGAGAGCGATGCTGGCGGCGGACTCAAACGACATCCGAAGGATATCTTTGCAAGCTTACCTGCAAACACCACTAGCGAGAACGTCACAGAGTATCTAGTGAATGCCGCCGAGTCTCATCATATAGGAGGGATTGTATATGATGGTTCTGAAGAACCAGTCTATGCCCTGGCAAATGGGGATATGCTAGAGTCGGTGTTGGATGCTGTTATAAATAATGCAAATGATTTTAGAGATCCAGGTACGCCTATTGTGCTCTCTGTCGGGGTGGAGAATACGCACGTTGCAATTATAGTGGCCAATCAAGGTCCACCTATACCGGAAAATAAATTAGAGGAAATATTCAATTATGGTGTTTCCCTAAGAGCAGGCCCGGGGGGTCACTTGGGGCAGGGGCTTAACATGGTGCGGAGCTATGTCGCGAGCATGCAGGGAAAGGTTTCTGCTTTAAACGTCGGAAATGGGGTTGAGTTTAGAATTCGCCTCCTGAAAACCTGAGGCGGACTGGGGGCTGTGGTCAACGAAAACTGGATTAAATCGCCCCTAATTTCAGAGACATATCCGAGCGGCTGCTTCTGGCCGTTTTCTGCCGCAGCAAAGGTTGCCAGCGAGCCATGCAGCCAAGGGATGCTGAAAGGTACCGTAGCTGCGTAGCCAAGCGAGTCTGCAAGTAATCAAGCAAAAGGCCCCGCCAACCGATTAGCTGGCGGGGCCTTTTGCTTGCCGTCTGGCTCAGGTACGCAGAATCTCGTTGATCGCGCTGGGCTTGGGGCGCAGCGCGCTGAACACCTGCCAGAGCACGAAGGCCAGGGCCAGACCCAGGAAGGTGCCGGCGATGGGGTTGGTGAAGAAGTCGGCGAAGTTGCCATCCGACAGCATCAGGCCGCGACGCAGGTTGGTTTCCGCCATCGGCCCGAGGATGAAGCCGATGATGAACGGCGCCGCCGGCATACCGGCCTTGACGAAGCCATAGCCGAGCAGGCCGAACAGCAGGATCGACCAGACGTCGAACAAGCGGCTGGACAGGCCGAAGGCACCGACCACGCACAGCACCAGGATGATCGGCAGGAGGATGTGCTTGGGCACGTCGAGCAGCTTGATGAACAGGCGCAGGCCGTAGAATTCCATGAACAACATCATGACGGTGGCGACGATCAGCGCGGCGAAGATGGTGTACACCAGCGGGCCCTGGCTGATGAACAGCAGCGGGCCGGGTTGGATGCCGTGGATCAGGAAGCCACCGAGCATGATCGCGGTGACGGTGTCGCCAGGGATGCCCAGGGTCATCAGCGGCAGCATGGCGCCACCGATGCCGGCGTTGTTGGCCGTTTCGCTGGCTACCACGCCACCGATGTTGCCCTTGCCGTAGGTGTGGCCGTCCTTCGCACGCTTCTTGGCGATGATGTAGGACACCAGGTTGGAGGTGCCGGCACCGATGCCCGGGAGGATGCCGATGCCCAGGCCGATCAGCCCGGAGCGGCCGGCGTTGGGCAGTTGTTCGCGGAACTCCTTGAGCGAGAAGCCGAAGCCCTTGATGTTCTTCATGCTCACCGACTTGGCCTTGCCCTGTACGGCATGACGGCCGGTTTCGGCTACCTTGATGATCTCGGCCACGGCAAACATGCCGATCATCACCGTGAGCATGGAGAAGCCGCCGTTCAGCTCGCTGAAGTCGAAGGTGAAGCGGCGGATGGCCTCCACCGGTGCGATGCCGACGGTGGACACGGCAATCCCCAGCGCACCGGCGAACAGCCCCTTGACCATGGAGCCGGCCGACAGGGTGGCGATCAGGGTCAGGGAGAACACGGCGATGGCAAAGTATTCATGCGGGCCGAAGCTCAGGGCCACCTTGGCCAGTTGCGGGGCGAGGAACATCAGCGCGACGATGCTGAAGATGGTGCCCAGGAAGGAGAAGACGATCCCTATACCCAGTGCCTTGACCCCATGGCCCTGTTCCATCAGTGGGCCGCCGTCGAACACCGTGGCGATGGAGGAGGGCGTACCGGGAATCTTCAACAGAATCGCCGAGATCAGACCGCCGGAGGTGGCACCGATGAACAGCGCCACCAGCAGCGACAGGCCCGCCTGCGGGCCCATGGTGAACGTCAGCGGCAGGCACAGGGCTACCGCCATGGTGGCGGACAGGCCGGGTACGGCGCCGAACACGATGCCCACGGCTACGCCGATGGCCATCAGCAGCATGATATGGATGGAGAAGACAGCACCGAAGCCTTGCTGCAGTAATTCGAGCATGGTCGATCCTCAGAGGAAGTCGTTCAGCAGGCCAGCGGGCAGCAACAGGTCGAAGGCCTCGCGGAACAGCAGGAAGATGACGGCCGAGCTGATCACGGCGATCAGGGCGTAGGTCAGGTGACGGACTTTCTGGTTCACCGGCGTCAGCACGATGAACTGCAGGTACAGGTACAGCGCGGTCATGATCGGGAAACCCACCGGGCCGAGCAGGGCCATGTAAGCGAGGATCAGGCCCAGCGTCTTGAACACCGTCCTGGGTTCGACGATCGCGGGAGCAGCGGTTTCGCTGCTGTCATCCTGGCTGGGGGCTTCGTTGTTCACTGCCGTCTTGCTGGCAAAGGCGCCGAGCACCTGCATCACGCCTAATAGCAGAAGCAGGCCGGAGAGCAGGACGGGAAGGGTGGCGGCGTCGACGCCGGCGTGCCCGGGCAGTTGGTAACTCATCGCCATGTAGCCGATGCTGGCGACCAGCATGGCGACGCCGATGATCAGTTCTTTCTTGTTCAGGGTGCTCATCGCATGCCTCGATGTTCTGAGGTGCGATGCGGGCCAGCCTGATGCCAGCCCGCATCACTTGAGGGCTTACTTGGCCTTGCGCAGCTCATCCTTGAACTGCATGAAATCGTCGCGGGTCTTGGCCAGGATGGCCTTGGCTTCTTCGGTGGGATAGAAGGCGACCGGCTGCTTGAACTTCTTCAGATCCTCGGCGTACTCGGGCACTTCGGTGATCTGCTTCATCAGGTCGGACATCTTCTTGACGATGGCTGGGTCGGTGCCCTTCGGGAAGGCCACGATGTAGGGCTTGTCCATGGTGATGTCCAGGCCCTGTTCCTTGAGGGTCGGTACATCGCCAATCATGGGGTTACGCTCGGCGTTGGGCTGGCCCAGTGCGACCATCTGCCCGCCCTGGACATAGTCCTGCACCGAGCCATAGGTGATGGCGCCCATGTCCAGGCGACCGCCGAGCATGCCGACCACGCGGTCGGATACGGTGCCGCCGTCGACCATCTTCAGCTTGATGCCGGCGAGTTTTTCCAGCATCAGGCCCTGCAGGTGGGAGAAGCTGCCCATCTCGGTGCCATAGGTGATGCTGCCCGGATTGGCCTTGGACTTGTCGATCAGGTCTTGCATGTTGGTCACGCCGGATTGCTTGGAGGCGACGAACACGGTGCTCTTGTCGACGCCGGCGATGCAGGACACGTCGAAGGTCTCATAGCTGTCTTCGGTCAGCCCGGCGACCTCGTTGACGATCATTTGGCCCGGATGGGTAAAGAGAATGGTGTTGCCATCCGGCGCTGCGCCCTTGACCTGTTCGGCCGCCAGGGTGCCACCGCCACCAGCGACGTTGGTCACCACCATGGTCTTGCCGGTGATCTGGTTGAAGTACTTGGCCATCATGCGGGCGTTGAAGTCGGTATCGCCGCCGGGGTTGGCGATGACCACCACCTGGATCGGGCGGGTCGGCCAGTTGACCTCATCGGCGAAGGTGGCCGCATGGCTGACCAGGGCACCGATGCCGACGACGGCAGAAAGAAGGGAGGCGCGGAATGTTTTTTTCATTGGAATGCTCCGGATGGTGAATCGAAGTCGCGTGAGTCAGTCGCGACCGAGGCTGGGACGTTTCGGGTGGTATTGCCAACCCGGAACCAGGTATTGCATGGCCATGGCGTCGTCACGCGCGCCGTTGGCCACCTTCTTGTAAAGCTCGTGAGCGGCCATGATCCGCTCCATGTCCGGCTCGATGCCGAGGCCGGGCTTGTCGGTTACCCGCACCTGGCCGCCGATGATCTGCAGCGGCTCGCGGGTCAGGCGCTCGGTGCCTTCCTGCCAGATCCAGTGGGTGTCGATGGCGGTGACGCGACCCGGCACGGCTGCGGCGGCATGGGTGAACATGGCCAGGGAAATGTCGAAGTGGTTGTTGGAGTGCGAACCCCAGGTCAGGCCGAATTCTTCGCACACCTGGCCGAGGCGTACTGCACCCTGCATGGTCCAGAAGTGCGGGTCGGCCAGGGGGATGTCGACAGCTTCCAGGCGCAGCGAGTGGCCCATCTGCCGCCAGTCGGTGGCGACCATGTTGGTGGCGGTGGGGATGCCGGTGGCGCGCTTGAACTCGGCCATCACCTCGCGGCCCGAGTAGCCGTTCTCCGGGCCGCAGGGATCCTCGGCGTAGGCCAGCACATGGCCTTGTCCCTGACACAGGGCGATGGCTTCATCCAGTGACCAGGCGCCATTGGGGTCGAGGGTGACGCGAGCCTCCGGGAAGCACGCCTTGATCGCGCGGATCGCGTCCATTTCCTCGGCGCCGCGCATCACCCCGCCCTTGAGCTTGAAGTCGTTGAAGCCATAGCGCGCATGCGCCGCTTCGGCCAGGCGGGCGATGGCTTCCGGGGCCATCGCAGCCTGGTGGCGCAGGTGGTACCAGTCATCCGCCGAGCCTTTGCCGGCGAGGTAGGGCAGGTCGGTACGCTGACGATCACCTATATAGAAGAGGTAGGCGAGCATCGGAACGCTATCGCGTTGCTGGCCGCTGCCAAGCAGTTCGCAGGCAGGTACGCCCAGGTGCTGGCCGAGCAGATCGAGCAGCGCGGCTTCGATAGCAGTGATCACGTTATCCAGGCGCAGGTTGATCTCGTGCGGTTGCTTGAGCACGCGTGCTTCGGCTTCCGAGGTGACCTGGTGCCGGGTGGTCTGCGGCCCCTTGGCCGGCCCGGCGATGGCCTGGCGCAGGCTGTTGAGAATGCTGTTGTAGCGGCCGAGCGGCTGGCCGATCACCCGTTCGCGGCAGCGCTCCAGTGCCTGACGAATACCTTCACCACCTGGCACTTCACCGCAACCCGTGTTACCGGCGCTGTCCTTGAGCAGTACCAGATTGCGGGTGAAGTAGGGGGCATGGGCGCCACACAGATTGAGCAGCATGCTGTCATGGCCGGCGACCGGGATGACCTGCATGTCGACGATCTGTGGCGTGCTGTGGCGGGAGGCTTCGTACATCTTGGCTGGGGCTCCGAAACTGGCGCGGCCCTTGGCCGCAATGGCGAAGGTACGGTTCAGTCGTGCGCCGGGGTCGGCAGGCGATCCTCGCGGCGGCAAGTGAGAGCATGGGCATGGACGGCAACGAAGCCTGTACGGATTGCGCTGTTCGGGCGGCTGCTGGCGTCGGTGCAATGACCAGCACGATGGCAGGGCAGGGCGGCAATGAAGGTCTGTGACATGACCTGGGCCTCGCTTGTTTTTATTGGTTTGTCATAGGTTGTCGTATGACTTGGCGAAATTAGTACCAGTCCGATCCTGACCTGTCAACGCTGTTTTGCTTGCTGATGATAACCCTGCTGCTGCTCGAGAGGCGTGTTGAGCGCATCCTCTGTATCTGAATTTCCTTGATAACACGGGGCCGTGCGTTGAAAGTTGAGGGATGCGAGGAAGCGCTACGACGAACGGTGAATGGAAAAACTGGTGTTTTTTTATTTGTTGTACGATAACGTATCTCTACAGCCGAGGCTGACGCCATTTCTCACAACTCGCATTACAGGGTGTTCGCACAATGAATCCACAAGAACTCAAGTCCATCCTCTCTTCCGGTCTGCTGTCTTTCCCGGTGACCGACTTCGATGCTGCCGGTAATTTCAACCAGGCTGGCTATGTCCGCCGCCTCGAGTGGCTGGCACCTTACGGCGCCTCCGCCCTGTTCGCAGCCGGCGGTACGGGCGAGTTCTTCTCCCTGGCGCCGGACGAATACAGCGCCGTGATCAAGACCGCCGTGGACACCTGCGAGAAGTCCGTGCCCATCCTGGCTGGCGTTGGTGGCCCGACCCGCGTGGCCATCCAGATGGCGCAGGAAGCCGAGCGCCTGGGCGCCAAGGGCCTGCTGCTGCTGCCGCATTACCTGACCGAAGCCTCGCAGGACGGCGTTGCCGCGCATGTCGAGCAGGTGTGCAAATCGGTGAAGATCGGTGTGGTGGTCTACAACCGCAATGTTTGCCGTCTCAACGCCAGCCTGCTGGAGCAGGTCGCCGAGCGTTGCCCGAACCTGATCGGCTACAAGGACGGCCTGGGCGATATCGAGCTGATGGTGTCGATCCGTCGTCGTCTGGGTGAGCGCCTGACCTACCTCGGTGGCCTGCCGACTGCCGAAGTTTACGCCGCGGCCTACAAGGCTTTGGGTGTACCGGTATATTCCTCGGCCGTGTTCAACTTCATCCCGAAAACCGCCATGGCCTTCTACAAGGCCATCTCCGCCGACGATCACGCCACCGTTGGCAAACTGATCGACGATTTCTTCCTGCCGTACCTGGACATCCGTAACCGCAAGGCCGGTTATGCGGTGAGCATCGTCAAGGCCGGTGCCAAGATCGTCGGTTACGATGCCGGCCCGGTACGTGCACCGCTGACCGATCTGCTGCCGGACGAGTACGAAGCCCTGGCCAAGCTGATCGAAGCGCAAGGCGCGCAGTAATACCGCTATCGGTTCCTCATGCCTTGAGCGACCACTAGCCTTGGCGCCGCGCCCGTTTACGGGCGCGGCCGCGTTGAATGATCATCCAACCCATAAGAACAACAGGGTAACGCTCATGAATTCACAGACCCCTGCCGCTGTCGGTACTCCGCTGATCACCGAGCTGCAAGTCGTACCGGTCGCCGGCCAGGACAGCATGCTGCTCAACCTGAGCGGTGCCCACGGCCCTTACTTCACTCGCAACATCCTCATTCTCAAGGACAGCGCCGGCCACGTCGGTGTCGGCGAAGTCCCCGGCGGCGAGGGCATTCGCAAGACCCTCGAAGACGCCCGCTCGATCCTCGTCGGCCAGCCGGTCGGCAACTACAACGCATTGCTCAATCAGGTGCGCCGCGCCTTCGCTGATCGCGATTCCGGCGGCCGTGGTCTGCAGACCTTCGACCTGCGCATCACCATCCATGCCGTCACCGCCCTGGAGTCGGCGTTGCTCGACCTGCTCGGCCAGCACCTCGGTGTGCCGGTCGCCGCGCTGCTTGGCGAAGGCCAGCAACGCGACGCGGTGGAGATGCTCGGCTATCTGTTCTTCATCGCCGACAAGGACAAGACCGATCTCGGCTACCGCGATGAGCGCGACGCCGACGACGCCTGGGAGCGCGTGCGCAACCAGACCGCGCTGACTCCCGAGGCCATCGTCCGTCAGGCCGAGGCCGCCCATGCCCGTTATGGCTTCAACGACTTCAAGCTCAAGGGCGGCGTGCTGCATGGCGAGGCCGAAGTCGAGGCGATCCGTGCCCTGGCCGCGCGCTTCCCGAATGCTCGTGTGACGCTCGACCCCAATGGTGGCTGGTCGCTGGATCAGGCCATTGCCCTGTGCCGTGACCTGCATGGCGTGCTGGCCTATGCCGAAGACCCCTGCGGCGCCGAGAACGGTTACTCAGGTCGCGAGGTGATGGCCGAGTTCCGCCGTGCCACCGGTCTGCCCACCGCGACCAACATGATCGCTACCGATTGGCGGCAGATGGGCCACACCATCTCCCTGCAATCGGTGGACATCCCGCTGGCCGACCCGCATTTCTGGACCATGGCCGGTTCCGTGCGGGTGGCGCAGATGTGCAACGACTGGGGCCTGACCTGGGGCTCGCACTCGAACAACCACTTCGACATTTCCCTGGCCATGTTCACTCACGTCGCCGCCGCCGCGCCGGGGCGTGTGACCGCCATCGACACCCACTGGATCTGGCAGGACGGCCAGTACCTGACGCGCAACCCGCTGCGCATTGAAGGTGGTCTGGTGCAGGTGCCGAAAACCCCAGGCTTGGGCGTCGAGCTGGACTGGGATGCGCTGGCCAAGGCGCACGAGCTGTACCGGGCCAAGGGCCTGGGCGCGCGCGACGACGCGGTGGCCATGCAGTACCTGATTCCGGGCTGGACCTTCAATAACAAGAAGCCCTGCCTGGTACGCTGAGTCAGGTCGCCCGGCGCCGTGCGCCGGGCCCTTCGTTCCCCGCGCGAGTTCCCCTGATGCCAGCCGCCAAACCCGGTCATGTGCGCTACAGCATCCTGCTGATGCTGTTTCTGGTCACCACCATCACCTTCGCCGATCGCTCCAGTCTGTCGGTCGCCGGTTCGGCGATGCAGGCCGGTTTGGGCATCGACGCGGTGACCCTCGGCTATATCTTCTCGGCGTTCGGCTGGGCCTACGTGATCGGGCAGATTCCCGGCGGTTGGCTGTTCGACCGTTTTGGCACCAAGCCGGTGTATACCCTGGCGCTGTTTATCTGGTCGGCGTTGACCCTGCTGCAGGGCTTCGTCGGTTGGCTGCCGACCACCTGGGTGGTGACCTCGATGTTCCTGCTGCGGCTGCTGGTGGGCTTTGCCAGTGCGCCGTGCTTTCCCGGCAATGCGCGCATCATCGCCTCCTGGTTTCCCACCGCCGAGCGCGCCACCGCCACGGCCATCTCCAGCTCGGCGCAGTACGCCGCCACGGCATTGTTTGCGCCGTTGATGGGCTGGGTGGTGCAGGTGATGGGCTGGCAGTCGGTATTTATCGTGCTCGGCTGCCTGGGGCTGGTGTTGTCGTTCGTCTGGCTGCAGCAACTGCATGGGCCACGTGCGCACCCGCGGATCGAGGTGGCCGAGTTGCACTATCTCGATCAGGGCGGCGCGCTGATCGATCTGGAAGGGCAGCGCGGCAGCGCCGGCGGCTCGCAGTGGCGATACCTGGGCCTGCTGCTGCGCCAGCGCACGATGATCGGCATTTACCTTGGCCAGTACTGCAACAACGCCATTACCTACTTCTTTCTCACCTGGTTTCCGGTCTACCTGGTGCAGGCGCGCGGTATGAGTATTCTCGGGGCCGGTTTTGCCGCCGCCTTGCCGGCCATCAGCGGTTGCGTCGGTGGTGTGCTCGGCGGGCTGCTGTCCGATGGCATGCTGCGCCGTGGCCACTCGCTGACCCTGGCGCGCAAGCTGCCGATGGTGCTCGGCCTGATGCTGTCGAGCGCCGTGTTGCTGTGCATTTTCGTCGAGAGCGACACGGCCGTGGTGGCGCTGATGGCCCTGGCTTTCTTCGGCAAGGGCCTCGGTTCGCTGGGCTGGACGCTGGTGGCCGACACCTCGCCACGGCAGATACTTGGCCTGTCCGGCGGGCTGTTCAACACCTTTGGCAACCTGGCGGCGATCACCACCCCCATCGTCATCGGCTACCTGGTCAGTCATACCGGTTCTTTTGATGGGGCATTGGTCTATGTCGGCCTCAATGCCCTGCTGGCGGTCGTCAGCTTCGGCCTGATCGTCGGCCGTATTCACAGGGTCGAGCTGGACGCCACGTCCGGCTCGGCATCCTGAGCGCACAACAGGAGCACGCAGCATGCAGTTGATTCCCCATCAGGATTCGCCCCGCTATATCCGCCTGCACCCAACCGACAACGTTGGTGTGGTGGTCAATGACCAGGGCGTTGCCGCAGGCGGTCAGTTCGACGATGGTCTGACGGCTATCGAAGGCATTCCACAGAGCCACAAGGTGGCGCTGGTGGATATCGCCGAAGGGCAAGAAGTAGTGCGCTATGGCGAGGTCATCGGCTATGCGCTCAAATCCATCGACGCCGGCAGCTGGGTCACCGAGCAGGTGCTGCGCATGCCCGAGCCGCCGGTTCTGGACAACCTGCCCAAGGCGACCATCAAGACCGCACCCGGCGAGCCACTGGAGGGCTACAGCTTCGAGGGCTTCCGCAACCCGGACGGCAGCGTCGGCACCCGTAACATCCTTGGCGTGACCACCACCGTGCAGTGCGTGGTCGGCGTGCTCGATCATGTGGTCGAGCGCGTGCGCAAGGAAGTCCTGCCCAGATACCCCAATGTCGATGATGTGGTGGCGCTGTCGCACAGCTACGGTTGCGGCGTGGCGATCAACGCACCGGACGCCGTGGTGCCGATCCGCACCTTGTACAACATCAGCCGCAACCCCAATCTGGGTGGCCAGGCACTGGTGATCAGCCTCGGCTGCGAGAAGCTGCAGGCCAACCAGTTGATGGATGGCGACGCACTTACCAATGGCATGGATGAAGAGGACTGGCTGTTCCGCCTGCAGGACTCCGGCACTGGCTTCACCGGCATGGTCGAGCAGATCATGGGCATGATCGAGGAGCGCCTGAAGGTGCTCGATCTGCGTCGTCGCGAGACCGTGCCGGCGTCTGAGCTGGTGGTTGGTATGCAGTGCGGCGGTAGCGATGCCTTCTCCGGCATCACCGCCAACCCGGCCCTCGGTGTGGCCGCCGACCTGCTGGTGCGCGCTGGCGCCACCGTGATGTTCTCCGAGAACACCGAGGTGCGTGACGGCATTCACCTGCTCACGCCGCGTGCCGCCAGTGTCGAAGTGGCCGATGCGCTGATCCGCGAGATGGACTGGTACGACCGCTACCTGGCGCGCGGCATGGCTGACCGCAGTGCCAACACCACGCCGGGCAACAAGAAGGGCGGGCTGAACAACATCGTCGAGAAGGCCATGGGCTCCATCGCCAAGTCCGGCAACGGCACCATCGCCGGAGTGGTCGCGCCGGGCGAGCGCATCCGTGGCAAGGGCCTGTGGTTTTGCGCCACGCCGGCCAGCGACTTCATCTGCGGCACCCTGCAACTGGCGGCGGGCATGAACCTGCACATCTTCACCACCGGGCGTGGCACACCCTATGGCCTGGCCATGGTGCCGGTGATCAAGGTGGCCACGCGCAGTCAACTGGCCGAGCGCTGGCCGGATCTGATCGACGTCGACGCCGGTCAGATCCTCTCCGGGCGCATGAGCCTGGAAGAAATGGGCTGGCATATCTTCCAGCTCTATCTGGACGTGGCCAGCGGTCGTAAGCAGACCTGCGCCGAACGGCTGCGTCTGCATAACGATCTGGTGCTGTTCAACCCGGCGCCGGTGACCTGAGATGAGTGGCCTGCCGGATGATCTGCTCCAGGCGCTGCGCGAGGCGGTCGGCGAGGCTGGCCTGATCACTGACGCCGAGCGCATGCAGAGCTACCTGAGCGACTGGCGCGGCGCCTACCGTGGCCAGGCGGCTGCCGTGCTGCGCCCGGCCTCGACCGAGGAGGTTGCCGCCGTGGTGCGCCTGTGTGTAAAGGCCGGCGTCGCCCTGGTGCCACAAGGCGGCAATACCGGCCTGTGTGGCGGCTCGATTCCGGACGACTCCGGAGCGCAGGTCGTGCTGTCGCTGACGCGCATGAAGCGCATCCGCACAGTGGACGTGGCCAACGCCACCATCACCGTCGAGGCCGGGGTGATCCTGCAGCAACTGCAGGAGGCCGCCGCCGAAGTCGGCCGGCTGTTCCCGCTGTCGCTGGGCGCCGAGGGCAGTTGCACGGTCGGTGGCAACCTGGCGACCAATGCCGGCGGTACCGCGGTGCTGCGCTACGGCAATATGCGCGACCTGACCCTGGGTCTGGAAGTGGTGCTGCCCGATGGGCGCATCTGGGACGGCCTGCGCGGGTTGCGCAAGGACAATACCGGCTACGATCTCAAGCACCTGTTCATCGGCAGCGAGGGAACCCTGGGTATCATCACCGCCGCCGTGCTCAAGTTGTTCCCCGCCGTGCGCAGCCTGACCACCGCCTGGGTGGCGCTGCCCAGCCCGCAGGCAGCCGTCGAGTTGATCGGGCAGATGCGCGGGCTGTGTGGTGATCGCCTGACCGGCTTCGAGCTGATGTCGCGGCAAAGCGTCGAGTTCGTCCTGCGTCATGTCGCCGGTGTCAGCGACCCTTTTGCCGAAGCGCATCCCTGGTACGTGCTGATCGAACTGAGTGACACCCAGCCCAACGCGCTCTTGAACGAACTGCTCGAACAGGGCCTCGGCGCCGCCTTCGAGCAAGGCGTGGTGCTGGATGCCGTGGTTGCCGCCAGCGACGCCCAGGTGCGCGCGTTGTGGGCGCTGCGCGAGGGCATCTCGGAGGCGCAGAACCATGAAGGGCCGAGCCTCAAGCACGACATCAGCGTGCCGGTCAGCCGTATTCCCGACTTTATCGCGCGTACCGACCGGGCGCTGCAGCAGGCGTTTCCCGGTGTGCGCATCGTGGCCTACGGGCACGTCGGCGACGGCAACCTGCATTACAACATCAGCAAGCCAATCGGCGCCGAGGATGCCGCGTTCAAGGCGCAGGCCGAAGCGATCATGCGGGTGATCTACGACTCGACCCTGGAAGATGCCGGTAGCATTAGCGCCGAACATGGTTTGGGCCAATCCAAGCGCATGGCTGCGCAGCACTACAAGGCGCCGCTGGAGCTGGAGTTGATGACCCGCATCAAGCAGGTGCTGGATCCGGCCGGGCTGATGAATCCGGGCAAATTATTGTGAGCCTTACAACTGAGACAGGAGGCCCCATGAGCAAACCCAAGGTGCTGCAGATCGGCCCGCTGAGCGAGCGTTTCAACCGCGAGCTGGCCGAGGAATACGAGGTCAGTGCACTGTGGCAGCAGGTCGAGCCGCTGGCGTTCCTGCGCGAGCAGGGCGAGCAGTTCATTTACATGGTGTCCTCGGCACGTTTCGGCTGCACGGCTGACCAGCTTGCGCTGCTGCCGAATCTGCGCGCCATCTGCAGTTTCGGCGTCGGCTACGACCCCTATCCGCTGGAGCTGCTGCGTGATCGCGGCATCGTCCTCAGCACCACGCCGGACGTGCTCAATGATTGCGTGGCGGACCTGGCCATGGGCCTGATGATCGACAGCGCTCGGCGTCTGTCCGAGGCTGATCGATTCGTGCGTAGTGGCGCCTGGAACAGCACCACGGGTTTCCCGCTGGCGCGTCGGGTCAGCGGCAAGCGCCTGGGTATCGTCGGCCTCGGCCGCATTGGCGAGGCGGTGGCCCTGCGCGCCTCGGGTTTCTCCATGCCGGTGCGTTACCACAATCGCCGTGCGGTCGAAGGCAGCCCTTACCAGCATGAGCCGGATCTGCTGGCGCTGGCGCGCTGGGCGGATTTCCTCGTGCTGACCTGCCCGGGCGGCAAGGCCACCCATCATCTGATCAACGGCGAGGTGCTCGAAGCGCTGGGGCCTGATGGTTTTCTGATCAATGTGGCACGTGGCTCGGTGGTCGATGAGGCCGCACTGATCACGGCGTTGCAGCAGAAGGTGATCGCTGGCGCCGGGCTGGACGTTTTCGAGCGTGAACCCCAGGTGCCGACGGCGCTGCGCGAACTGGACAACGTGGTGCTGTTGCCGCACGTCGGCAGCGCCAGTGTCGAGACGCGCCAGCAGATGGCGGATCTGGTGCTGGACAACCTGCGCGCTTTCATCGCCACCGGCAAGCTGCTGACGCCGCTCTGATCCCGCTCGCCAGCGAATACGCCGGGCGGTGCCTGCCGCCTGGCCTATGGTTGCATCGCCACAAGCGCTGTAATCGTTTTCTACCTCACCTGCAGCATCCCCGGCGCACCACAAGTGCGCCGTTTTTTCTCCTATGCGCTGATGTCGCCGCCTCATGCCCTGTAAACTGTGGCGTTTTCCGCAGGCAAGGGGCCATCCACCGTGCAGTCGGTCATTTCCATTCAGCAATTGAACAAGGTCTATGCGTCCGGGCATCCGGCGCTGCAGGGCATCGACCTGGACATTCGCCAGGGCGAGATCTTCGCCTTGCTGGGCCCCAATGGCGCCGGCAAGACCACCCTCATCAGCATCATCTGCGGCATCGTCAATCCGGGCGAAGGCAAGGTGCTGGTCGGCGGCAAGGACATCGTCCACGACTACCGCGCGGCCCGCTCGCAGATTGGCCTGGTGCCGCAGGAGCTGGTCAGTGACGTGTTCGAGACGGTCTGGGCCACGGTCAAGTTCAGCCGCGGCCTGTTCGGCAAGAAGCCCGATACGGCTTATCTGGAGCAACTGCTCAAGGATCTGTCGCTGTGGGACAAGCGCAATGCCAAGATCATGGAGCTGTCCGGCGGCATGAAGCGCCGGGTGATGATCGCCAAGGCGCTCTCCCATGAGCCGCAGATTCTCTTTCTCGACGAACCCACCGCAGGCGTTGACGTCGAGCTGCGCCGCGATATGTGGAACATGGTGCGGCGCCTGCGCGAGCGGGGCGTAACCATCATCCTGACCACCCACTACATCGAAGAGGCCGAGGAAATGGCCGATCGCATCGGGGTGATCAGCAAGGGCCGCATCATCCTGGTAGAGGACAAGCAGGTGCTGATGCACAAGCTGGGCAAGAAGCAACTGACGCTGCAGTTGCAGCAGCCGCTGTCCTGCGTGCCGGCCGAGCTGGCGCACTATGGTCTGGAACTGGCCGATCAGGGCCATGCCCTGGTGTTCACCTTCGATGCCCAGCACGAGAACACCGGTATCGCCGAACTGCTGCGTGATCTGGCCCAGCACGGCATCGACTTCAAGGACCTGCAGTCGAGCCAGAGTTCGCTGGAAGAGATTTTCGTATCCCTGCTCAAGGAGTCGCGCGCATGAACCTGTATGCCATCAAGGCCATCTACCTGTTCGAGCTGGCACGTACCTGGCGCACCCTGCTGCAGAGCATCGCCACCCCGGTGATCAGCACCTCGTTGTACTTCGTGGTGTTCGGCTCGGCCATCGGTTCGAGCATGACCCAGGTACAGGGCGTGAGCTACGGCGCCTTCATCATTCCCGGGCTGATCATGCTGGCGCTGCTGACCGAGAGCATTTCCAACGCCTCGTTCGGCATCTACATGCCCAAGTACTCGGGGAGCATCTACGAGATTCTTTCGGCGCCGGTGTCCTATCTGGAAATTTTGATCGGTTATGTCGGTGCGGCGGCGACCAAGTCGGTGATTCTCGGCATCATCATCCTGCTCACCGCAAGGCTATTCGTCGACTTCGAGATCCAGCATCCGCTGTGGATGGCGGCGTTCCTGGTGCTGACTGCGCTGACCTTCAGCCTGTTCGGCTTCATCATCGGCGTCTGGGCCGATGGCTGGGAGAAACTGCAGATCGTCCCGGCGTTGATCGTCACGCCGCTGACCTTCCTCGGCGGGGCCTTCTATTCCATCAGCATGCTGCCGCCGGCCTGGCAGACGGTGACCCTGTTCAACCCGGTGGTGTACCTGATCAGCGCCTTCCGCTGGAGCTTCTACGGCGTGTCCGACGTCAACGTCGGCGTCAGCCTGGCGATGGTGCTGGGCTTTCTGGCGCTATGCATTCTGCTGGTGGGGTGGATCTTCAAGACCGGCTACCGGCTCAAGAGCTGAACCTGGCAGGGATTTGTGGGAGGCGCTTTAGCAGGCTGTTGAAAAACTACCTGCGTTGCCATTGCTGCGTTAAAAACAGGCTCAAAATGCTCATTTACAACTCGTAAACTGCGCTTTTTCGCCTGTTTTTGCCTTGCACTGGCTGCCTCGGCTCGGGCTTCCTGCTTCGCTCTACCTCCTGCATCCATGCAGTCGTCGCCTACGTTTTTCAACGGCCTGTTAGCGGCGACTGATTTTGAGTCGTCGTGGCTAAAGCCCCTCCCCACAGAAGCAGTTCTGTTCATTTCACCCGCAATTCGCACTCGAAGGTTTCAGCCGGTGGCACGTCTGTCTCCCAGGGGCGCTGGTAGGTCAGCAGCAGGCGGCCTTCGCCACGTTCCTGGGCGGTGAAACGCCAGGTGGAGATGCCGCCAGCACCGACCAGGCCGGGATCTTCGGGGTTGCTGTAGACCTCGGGGCCGAGGCTTTGCAGCACGCTCTCGGCGCCATCGCGCACCTCCCAGCGAAAGCCGGTGGTGGGGTTGCTGGGCAGACTGAGGATCAGCAGTTGACCCTTGTCCAGGGTCAGTGGACATTGCCGCTGCTGGCTCAACTCCAGTGTGCCGGACTGGTGGGCGCAAGCGCTGAGCAAGGCCAGGGCGGGCAGTGTGAGCAGGCGCAAGGTGGCGTGCATGTTGAACTCCAGTCAATAAAACCTGGCCCAGCATAGCCTTACCGGCAAGCCACAAGCCACAAGCCACAAGCCACAAGTTGCAAGCGACAAGCCGAAGCGGCCGCCGCTCCTTCTTGCGGCTTGAAGCTTGCCGCTTGCGGCTATTCAAAAAGTACCTTTGCTACATCCCCATAGCGTTTGGCGAAGTGCACGGTCAGGCCTTCCTTGAGGTAGTCCGGCAACTCCTCGTAACTGCCGCGGTTGGCCTCCGGTAGGATCAGCTCGAAGATCTTCTGCCGGCGCGCCGCGATCACCTTCTCGCGCACGCCGCCGATGGGCAGCACCTGGCCGGTGAGGGTCAGCTCGCCGGTCATGGCCACGCCTTTCTTCGGCGCCTGGTTGCGTGCGAGCGAAAGCAGGGCGCTGGCCATGGTGATGCCGGCGCTGGGGCCGTCCTTGGGCGTGGCGCCTTCCGGCACGTGCAGGTGGACGAAGGCCTGGTCGAAGAAGGTCGGGTCGCCGCCGAACCGTTTGAGGTGCGAACTGACGTAGCTGTAGGCGATCTCCGCCGACTCCTTCATCACCTCACCGAGCTGGCCGGTAAGCTTGAAGCCGCGGTTGAGCGTGTGGATGCGCGTCGCCTCGATCGGCAAGGTGGCGCCACCCATGCTGGTCCAGGCCAGGCCGGTGATCACGCCGACGCCGGCCAGCACCCGCTCGTTGCGGAACACCGGCATGCCGAGGGCTTCCTCGAGATCCTTGGCGCCAATGCGGATCTTCGCCTCGGGATCTTCCAGCAGCTTTACCACCGATTTGCGCACCAGCTTGCCTAGCTGTTTCTCAAGCTGACGGACGCCGGCCTCGCGGGCATAGCCTTCGATCACCGCGCGCAGCGCCGCATCGCTGATGGACAGGCGCGCCTTCGGCACGCCGGCTTTTTCCAGTTGTTTGGGCCACAGGTGGCGCTTGGCGATGGCCAGCTTTTCCTCGGTGATGTAGCCGGACAGGCGGATCACTTCCATGCGGTCGAGCAGTGGCCCGGGGATGGAGTCGAGGGTGTTGGCGGTGCAGACGAACAGCACCTTGGACAGGTCCAGGCGCAGATCCAGGTAATGGTCGAGGAATTCGACGTTCTGCTCCGGATCGAGGGTTTCCAGTAGCGCCGAGGCCGGGTCGCCCTGGTAGCTGGTGCCCATCTTGTCGATCTCATCGAGCATGATCACCGGGTTCATCACCTCGGCTTCCTTCAGCGCCTGCACCAGCTTGCCGGGCATGGCGCCGATGTAAGTGCGGCGATGGCCCTTGATCTCCGCCTCGTCACGCATACCGCCCACCGAGAAACGGTAGAACGGCCGGCCGAGTGATTCGGCGATGGATTTGCCGATGCTGGTCTTGCCCACGCCGGGCGGGCCGACCAGCAGCACGATGGAGCCGGCGATCTCGCCCTTGAAGGCGCCGACGGCGAGGAACTCGGTGATGCGCTGCTTGATGTCGTCCATGCCGGCGTGGTGCTTGTCCAACACCTTGCGCGCGCGGCCAAGGTCGAGCTTGTCCTCGCCGTTGACGCCCCAGGGCAGGGCGGTGGCCCAGTCCAGGTAATTGCGCGTGACGGCGTATTCCGGCGAGCCGGTTTCCAGGATCGACAGCTTGTTCAGTTCTTCGTCTATGCGCTTCTGTGCGGGGGCTGGCAGGGTCTTGCCTTCGAGGCGGGCGAGAAATTCCTCGCGGTCGGCGCTCTTGTCGTCCTTGCTGATGCCCAGCTCCTGCTGGATCAGCTTGAGCTGTTCCTTGAGGAAGAATTCGCGCTGGCGCTCGCCGATCTGCTTGTTCACCTCGGCCGACAACTCTTTCTGCAGGCGGCCGACCTCCACCTCCTTGCGCAGCAGCGGCAACACCTTCTCCATGCGCTTGAGCATAGGCACGGTATCCAGCACTTCCTGCAGCTCACGGCCTGGGGCGGTGGTCAGCGCGGCGGCGAAGTCGGTGAGTGGCGACGGGTCGTTGGGGCTGAAGCGATTGAGGTAGTTCTTCAGCTCCTCGCTGTACAGCGGGTTGAGCGGCAGCAGCTCCTTGATCGCATTGATCAGCGCCATGCCGTAGGCCTTGACCTCATCACGCGGGTCGGCCGGGGCTTGTGGATATTCCACTTCGGCCAGGTACGGGCCGCGGCGGCTGAGCCAGCCGCGGATGCGCACGCGGGTCAGGCCCTGGGCGACGAACTGCAGCTTGCCACCTTCCTCGCTGACATGGTGTACGCGCACCAGGGTGCCGTGCTCGGGCAGGCTGGCCAGATCGAACTCGCCGTGCTCGTCCGGCGGGGTGTCAACGAAGAACACCGCCATGCACTTGTGCTCGGTGTTGCCGACGCGCGTCAGGGTGCGGCCCCAGGGCTGCTGATTGACGATCACGGGCAGCACCTGCGCCGGGAAGAACGGGCGGTTGTGGATGGGAATGATGTAGAGCTTGTCCGGGAACTGCTGCGCAGGCAGTACCAGGCCAGTACTGCTGGCTTGGACGTGAACTTCGACAGCTTCCGGGGTGTTGTCCTGATCGTTCATGGAGCACCTTTGCGTATGCGTTGGATGCTACATGGGGAGAGGGCTCGGGCTTTTCAACGGCTGCCATGCCGCTTCATGACCACTTCTGACGGATGCGTTGCAGGCGTCGTTCCAGAAGTGGCGTGAACAGGGCGAAGCACTCGCCCGGGGTGATGCGAACCTGGGGAGCATCAATCAAGTCCTCGCGCAGGCGTTCGAGCAGGGCAGGCAACTCGGACTCATCGTCTTCGATATGCAGATGTGAGCAGAGAAACTCCAGTTGTACCCTTAGTCCGGATGGGCAGCGCCCATGATAGGCGGCGCGTACTGCCAGGCCACGCAGGCGAGCGAGATTTTCCTGGGCTCGGCAGGCTTCGCCCAGGCCGCGAATGTCCAGGTGTTGTCTTTGATAGAGGCGATCCTCGAGCTGTTCGAGCACTTCCAGCAGGGCTTCTATCTGGCGACAGTGGCCGTCGAAGTCGTGCGGGTTGCGCCTTAGCATCGGCCATTGCTCGTGCAGCGCTGGTAATTGCAGGTCGGCGCCTGGCCAGTCCTGCCAGAGCTGATCGAGCTCGTCGGCTACCGCATGGCGCTGGGTGATACCCGTGGCATCATGCAGAGCGCCCAGGCCCCGGTGTTTCTGCATCGCCTGGAGCAGATCCAGGCAATGGCGGATGAGCTGGTTGTCCAGTTGCCAGCGCATCTGCTCGCGTCGCGGGGAAGGGTGTCTGCCCAGTACGAACGCAAGGGTTAGCAGTGCCAGCACCAGGGCAAGCATGGTCAAGGGTTCATTGAGCATAAGGCCCGCTTCTTGGGGTGGGCTGAGTAAGGCGGCGTGTCATGGCATGCATGACCGCGTGTCGGCAGTCTAATACATGGGATTGGGCTGAGTGCTCCAATTCTCCAGTTGTAGAGAAATTCGAGGTTTTGAATTGCTTGGGTTGCTATAGGTGCAACTTTTGTTTTTTAGGGTTGCGGCGTTTTTTGTCGAAAGGGAGTAAAGTTGCAACCTTCGCTCCACGTCGCAAGTCCTAGCCATGCTGCAAGCCCGAGTGATTCGCCTGGACGAACAGGCCCATGAACATGCCCATGATCATCATCAGTTGGTGATGTCGCTGGCAGGCCGCGCCGAGTTCGAGGTCGGTGGACGCGGCGGTGAGGTTTGCCGGATGCGCGCCTGCCTGGTGCCGGGTGATGAGGCTCACCAGTTCGCCGGTATGGGTGACAATCGCATGCTGATTCTCGATCTGGATGAACAGGACACGCCCGGCGAAGACCTGGAGCTGCTGCAGCGGCTGTTCGAGAAGCCCTGTTACCCGGCCCTGGATGCAGATTTCCAGAACCTGCTGAGCTACGCCGGCGCTGAGCTGGAGCGCTATGGTAGCGACTCGATCCTGGCGCGTTCCATTGGCGGCGTGCTGTTGCGGGCCTTGCACCTGCGCCTGTTCGGTGAACAGCAGCGGGCGCCGCAGGGAGCCCTGGATCTGCAGCGGCTGGATGGCTATATCGACGAGCATCTGGCACGGCGCATCAGCGTGGCCGAACTGGCCCAGGTGATGTGCCTGAGCCCCAGTCATTTCCATGCCCAGTTCAAGGACAGCGTAGGGCTCACGCCCCATCAATACCTGCTCAAGACTCGTCTCGACCGCGCCGCGCGCATGCTGCGCGAAAGCAATCTGCCGCTGGTGCGGATCGCCGAGGAATGCGGCTTTTCCAGCCAGAGCGCCTTGACCACGGCCATGCGCCGCTACCTGGGCCTGACCCCGAAACGCCTGCGCGTCGCCTGAGTCGATACCGCTGTCGTAGGAGCAAGCTTTGCACGCGAAGCCTTTGCCGCTGCTGTTCACGAGCACAGGAAAGTAGGGTGCGCTGTGCGCACCGCCTCGAGGTGGCCCGGATGCAATCCGGGCTACGTGTTCAGGCGTAGTTCTGCGGGCTCAGCTTACGCTCGATCAGCTCGATGAGGATATGCAGCGTCTTGATGTGCAACTCCTGCACGCGGTCGGCGAAGTCGCCGCCCGGGGCGCAGATGCACACGTCGGCCAGGCTTTCCAGCAGCGAGCCCGGCTTGCCGGTCAGGGCGATGACCTTCACGCCCAGGGCCTTGGCCGCTTCGGCGGCCTTGACCACGTTGGGGCTCTTGCCGCTGGTGCTGAGGGCGATCAGCACGTCACCTTCGCGACCGTGCGACTCGATGTAGCGCGAGAAGATGAAGTCATAACCGAAGTCGTTGGCCACGCAGCTAATGTGGCTGGGGTCGCTGATCGACACGGCGGCGATGCCGGGGCGGTTCTTGCGGTAGCGCCCGGTCAGCTCCTCGGCGAAGTGCATGGCGTCGCACATCGAGCCGCCGTTGCCGCAGGAAAAGGCCTTGCCCTTGTGCTCGAAGCTCTCGATCAGCAGCTCGGCGGCCTTCTGGATGTTGCCCAGCGTCTGTTCGTTGGCGAGGAAGGCCTCAAGCGCACGCTGGGCTTCCTGCAGGCTGTTGCGGATATGTTCGATCATGGCAGGTCTCAGAACCTCAGGGGAGTTCGGGGCTGGAGTAGAAGGCCGTCAGCACCTTCACCAGGTGTTCCAGGTCATGGCTGCCGGCCAGTTCGCGGATCGAGTGCATGGCGAAGGTGGGCAGGCCGATATCGACCGTGCGCACGCCGAGCTGGCTGGCGGTGATCGGGCCGATGGTGGAGCCGCAGGCCATGTCGCTGCGCACCACGAAGCTCTGCACCGGCACTTCGTTCTCCAGGCACAGATGGCGAAAGAAGCCGGCAGTCTCGCTGTTGGTGGCGTAGCGCTGGTTGCTGTTGATCTTGATCACCGGGCCGGCATTGAGCTTGGGCCCGTGGTTGCCGTCGTGCTTGTCGGCGTAGTTCGGGTGCACGCCGTGGGCGTTGTCAGCCGACACCAGCAGCGAGCGCTGGATGCTGCGCACGAAGTCGTCACCCTCGGGCAGCACGCGGCGCAGTACCTGCTCGAGGAAGGGGCCATCGGCGCCGCAGGCGGAGCAGGAGCCCACTTCTTCGTGGTCGGTGCAGACCAGCACGCAGGTCTCTTCGTCGTCCGAGTCGATCAGTGCCTGCAGGCCGGCGTAACAGGACAGCAGGTTGTCCAGGCGCGCACTGGCGATGAAGTCCTGGTTGAGGCCGACGATGGCGGCGCTCTGGGTGTCGTAGAAGCTCAGCTCGTAATCCAGCACCGCATCCGGGTTGAAGTCGTGCTCCATGGCTAGCTGTTCGGCGAGCAGGGCGCGGAAATCGGCGGTTTCGCTGCTGGCCAGTTGTGCCAGGATCGGCGGCAGCTCGTTCTGCGGGTTGATCGCCCAGCCCTGGTTGGCCTCGCGGTTGAGATGAATGGCCAGGCTGGGGATCACGGCGATGGGCTGGTAGAAGTCGATCAGCTGGCTCTCCACCTTGCCGTCGCGGCGGTAGGTCACACGACCAGCCAGCGACAGGTCACGGTCGAACCAGGGCGCAAGCAGGGCGCCACCATAGACTTCCACGCCGAGCTGGAAGAAGCCCTGGCGTTGCAGTTCGGGGCTTGGCTTGACGCGCAGGCAGGGGCTGTCGGTATGCGCGCCAACCAGGCGAATGCCGCCCTCGACGGCCGGGCGTTTGCCCAGTTTGAAGGCAATGAGCGAGGAGTCGTTGCGGGTCACGTAGTAGCGGCCACCGGCCTCGAGGTGCCAGGGCGCGCGTTCGTCCAGATGACGATAGCCAGCGGCTTCCAGGCGCATGGCCAGGCTGCTGGTGGCATGAAAGGGGGTCGGCGAGGCGTTGAGAAAATCGAGCAGGCCTTGGATCAGTTCTTCGCGCATAGGGACTCCGGACAACGATGGCGCGAGTGTAACGCTTTTGCCTTTTCTTGGCAGAACGCTGCATGCATCGAGCGGATAGCTTGTGGCGATCAGGCTAGGTGAGGCGGAACCAAAGGGAGAAAAAACGGATACCGACAGCCCTTCAATCTGCCGGTATCCGCAGTGGCCAAGATGGCCAATCAGAACTTATAGGTAGCGGAGAGGCTGAATACATCCCCCCTGGCTTTCACTTCGCCATCCATGCGTGCGCCGCCCAGGCGATCCTGGTTGACGGTGCGCAGGCGTGCCTTGTCGACGAACTGGCGGGAATAGGCCGCGTCGATGCTCAGGTTAGGCTCGGAAGCGAAACGGTAGCTGCCACCGAAGGAGACGAAGGTGCGGTCACCGTCGGGAATACGCGCATCGCGGGTGGAGTTGCGTGTCGGCGTCTGATCCAGGGCCACACCTGCACGCAGGGTAAGCTGATCGGTGGCGCGGTAGTCGCCACCAATCGCATACATCCAGCTATCTCTGTAGTTATAGGGGATGGCCACCAGGGTGTTGCCGTTGGATTTCAGTTTGAGATCCTTGAACGATGACCACTCGGTCCAGGTGATGCTCGCTCCCAGGGAGAGGCGGTCATTGAACTCATGTACCCAGTCCAGTGTGGCGCTGGCAGGTACATCCAGACGGGATTTTGCATTGGCGCCATTTGAATTCAGGCTCAGGCCGGGAAAGGCCTGCTCGACGGCTGTCTGGTCGCTCCCAAAGAACGGATCGTCCATGAGGGATTGGGAGAACTCATCTGCATAGAAGCTGTACTTGCCCTCCAGCTTGTTGCGAATGCGGGCATGGTAATTGAGGCCCAGCGTATCGCGATCGGTGGGCTTCCAGGCGACGCCGGTAAACCAGCCAAAGGAGGTATTGTCCACCTTGATACGGATCAGGGCATCGCTGAGACCTGAGGGAAGGGGCAGATTCAGCTGTGACGTGGGTGTGCCTGCGGCGGCCAGAATATCGATGTTCTGACTGATGAAGCCTTTGGTGTTCTGAACGATGATGCCACCACCGACCGCGAAGGTGTCGTTGACCTTGAACGACAACGAGCCGGTCAGACCAACCGTTTCGACCTTGGTATCGACGGCGAAATCCTGGCCTTTCCAGTCGCGATCCCAGGTCGTTCTGGCCCCCATGGGCACGACCTGGCTCAAGCCGAAGCTCAGCCGGTCATTGATCGGCATGACCAGGAAACTGGTGGGCAGCACTGCTGCGAAACCGCCTTGGCCACCGTCATTGGTAATGGCGCCATTATCGATGATGCCGCCTGTCGGATTGCCAGCCGCATCACGCTCAAAATCCCGATCCGAGCGCAAGCCGCCTTGATAGTCATAAACATTGCCTTTGAACTTCAAACTAACACGTGCGTGGTGCACGGATACCTGGGCAATGTTCTGATTGATAAAGGCCATGGCGGCTGGATTGTTGAAGGCAGCGCTGGGATCGTTCTTCCACATCGAACCACCCGCGAATGCACGGCCCCAGCCAGGGGTGCCGTAAGTCGGTACGCCGAATGCGCCGGCATGGGCTTGTGAAGTGATAATTAGCGAGCCGGCCAGAGTTGCCAGGCAGAGGGCTCGATGGGGTATGGCAGGAAGTGCTTTATTGTTGTTTCGCATGGCTGATCTCTAATAAGGAGAACTTATTGTTCGATAACCCGCGCGCTCGTCGAATATTCTAATAAGCGCGCGGGTTATTACTTCTTTCGGCTACTCGATCAGTTGACCGAAATGCCCGGTGCCGTGACGTTCAGCGAGCGCAGAGTGCAGCCCCCGGCCAGGGACTGGGCGGAGGTGATGCGCAGGGTGGTGCTGGAGTTGATCCATTGCGCGTTGATGGTGCTTGGGCCCGCGCAGTTGGATGCCGGGATAAAGGGCGGAGCACCGGCAATGGTGAAGCCGACGCCGGAAACGGTGCCGGCCCAGGTATTACCGCCATCGGAACTGGTGGTCGGGGTCAGCGTCCAGGGCAGGCCAGTGATGTTCGCCTGGGCGCACAGCGAGCTGCCGCTGACGCTGACGCCGGTGATGCTGGCGGTGGCACCGCCAGCATCCACGCTGCCATTGAAGGTGACGTTGCAGTTCACCGTGGCACCGAAAGACGACGGCCCGGAAACGGCAATGGTGCCAGTCGCGGTGAAGCTGGAGCCGGTGATGGTGGCAGCCGAGGCCGCGCTCGATACACCCAGGCCGATTACCAGGGCACCCATAGCGCTAAGCAGTTTATGGTTTTTCATTGTTTCCTCACTAACAGAGAGTTGTTGTATGTCTGGCTGTTACGAGATGCACAACAAAAATTCGACTTTCTCTATACAGCCCTGTATTACCCCGATGATTGCACTCGTGGTTCAAGTCAGTCATGGGGCGTACAGTTCATTGAATGCGGGTGGCACCCTGTTAACAGGGATATACCGTTATGCAGGCAATGAACTGTCTTGCAGGCAAGCGGTGAGCTGCCTAATCCCTATATCGAGTAGTGTGTTGTTATTTCTTCAGCGGCGACTGGCCGAAGAAATAAATGGATGACCTGTGCGCAGCACGAAGAAATATCGGCTCGACAGGAAATGGGAAAGGATGAAAAGTTTGTCGGTGAGCAAGTCCATCTGATTCAAGCTCCATGATGTGGCAGTTGAGTCGAGGCAGTTCAAAGAGCGCAGATCGAATATCTGCGGATGAGCTGTTTCGATATCTGCTATCTAAGGTAATCCTCTCAGGCGAAAGGAAACCCCAGCCAAGGATGGGAGGGACTCTGATCGTTCGGTCAAATATGGGAATTTGGGAAGAACGTACTCATTCGCTGTTTCCTTGCCATACCAATGGATGGGGGGCGGGGCTTTGTGCCATCAGTCCGGCACTCGGACATAGCCAGGTTCCAGACCGAAAACCTCCACGCCCTCGGGCATCGAGCGGCCAGTTTCGACTTCGACCTGCCTCATGGGCTGCTGCGGCGTGCTCCGGTAGTCGATGCGCCAGTGTTGTCCGTCTTGCTGCAAAGCAGCGGCCGGCACCACCAGCGCTTTGGCGTTACGGTAGGTGAGGATGCTCAGCTTGGCGCTCATCCCGAGTCTGACGCGACGCATCTGCGCTTCATTCAGGGCGGGAATGGCTACTACCACCTCGAATTGCGAACTGCCGCTGGAGGCGCCGCTGAGCGCCTGCCCGCCCACCACCTTGACGCTGCCGTGCAACTGCTGACCCTCGAAGCCGTCGCCGGTGACCTCCACCGCCTGGCTTTCCTGGAGCTGGTTGACGTCGAGTTCGGCGACACGCGCAATAACGCTCAGCCCCTCGATACTGGCTAGACCGAACAGCGGTTGCCCCTGGCTGACGCGGCTGCCAACCTGCAGTGGGCCTCTGGCTGCTTCTTCGGCGCTGATGCCTGGGGCTTGCACGACGATGCCGGAAAACGGCGCCCTTATTTCACGTGCTGCCAGTTGTTGCTTGAGGGCCTGATGCTTGACCTCGGCATTGGTCAATTCCATTTCGGCGATCTGCCGGTACTCGCCTTGGCCACGCTGGAGCGCGCTTTCCAGCTCGGCTTGTGCCGCGCGCAGGTCGAGGCGTTGGAGACGGGTCTGGCGCAGCAGGTCTTCCAGCTCGTTACGAGGCACGATGCCCTTTTCGTGCAGGGCCTGGGTTTCCTTGAGTTTCTGCTCGTTGCCGTCCAGGCTCATCTGCACGCTGCGCAACGCGCGGCGGGCGCGACTGACTTCCTGGCCGTTTTCCCAGTCCTGCAGTTCTCGCACGTTGCGGCGTGCCTTGAGCAAGGTGGACAGGGCGTCGCGTACCTGCATTTCCAACTCGCTGGCATCCATTTCCAGCAAGCGCTCGCCTTTGGCCACGCGCTGCCCCGGTTCGACGAAGAGGTTCGCGACATTGCCGTTGAAGGGGGCGCTGATGGTGAGAGTTCGTTCTGGCTCGATGCGTCCGACCAGGCCGATGCGATGTTCCAGAAGACTGGGTTGTACCGCCAGCCAGTGGCCGGAGCTGGGTTCGGCGCTAGCGCCTGAGCGAGGTTGAAAGAAAAAGGTAGCGGCCGTGCCGAGCAGCAAGGCTAGGGCGGCCAACGCCAGGCGCAGCCCGCGCCGGTGCGTCAGTTCAATGGTCATTGATGATGATCTCCCAGCTTTCCAGCGTCATGCCCAGGGTCAGATCCAGTTGCGTCTGTGCGTTGAGGTAGGCGATCAGGGCGTTGAGACGGGCGTTCTCGGCGCTCTGCAGGTCGTTCTCGAAACTGAGTACCTGAAAGTTGCTGGAACGTCCGGCGGCCAGCTTGTCCCGTTCGATCGCCAGTTTGCGCTGGGACAGCTCCACGCCGCGCTGGGCGATCTCGTATTGCCGCCAGCGCGTGCCGAGGTCACGCACCACATCCTTGACGTTGCGGATCAGTGCTTGCCGAGCCTCCTCGAGTTGCAGTTGCTGATCCTCGACGTTGACCCGCGCACTGACTTCGCCCTGGCGTCGGCTCAGGTCGCCGATGGGAATGTCCAGGCGCAGCCCGGCATAGCTATCCCAGCTTCTCTGGGCACCGTTGTCGTAGGGGGAGCCATAACGGTCGCGTGCCTGACTGGCGCCAATCTCGACGGAGAGATCCCACTTGCTCTGATCCTTGGCGAGCAGCAGGTTGATGTCCGCCTGCTGGCGCTGGATCAGTTGGCGTAAATAGTCGGGTTGCTGATGTTCGGCCAGGCGTATGGCCTGCTCGGGGTCGATCTCTATCGCCTCTGCCTGCAGGGTGTCGGTCGCCCGCACGGGCGAGGAGAGATCCAGCGCGAGCAGGCGCAACAGTTCGAGCCGGCTGGTGTCCACCAGGTTAGCCGCCTCTTCCACGCCGAGTTCCTGGCTGGCCAGGCTGGCTTCGGTCTGCACGGCATCGAACTCTGCCATGCGTCCGGCCTGGATCATGGCGCGGTTGACCTCCAGCAACTCCCGCGAGCGCTGCAAGGCGGCCTTGGCGATGCGCAGTTGCTCCTGAGCACGTAGCAGGTCGCGATAGGCATAGATGATCGCTGAGACGGTCTGCGCAATGCTGGCCTTGAGCCCGAGACGATTGGCCTGCTCGGTGAGGCGGGCGAGCCGCAGCGGGGCCGTGGTGACCTCTCGTCCACCGCCGCGTAACAGTGGCTGGATGATGCTGAAGTCGACGCCGTCGTTGCGCCGCCAGCCAGCCATGTCGGCTTCGCTGTGGTACTTGTTCCAGCCAAGGCTGATGCGCGTGCCGTACTCGCCCAGCAGCGTGGTTGTCGCGCCGAGCTGAGCGCTGCGCTCACGATCATCATGGCCGCGAGCAGCGCGGTAGCTGCTGGACAGATATAGCTTGGGGCTGAAGGCGTCTTCAGCTACCCGCAGGTCGAACTTGTCGGCGATCCGCCACAGATAGGCGCTCTTGATCGAGCGGTTGTTACGCAGCCCGAGAAAGACGGCATCGAGCAGGGACAAGTCCGCCATTTGCTCGCTGAGCAGAACCGGGCTTGCTGGGGCCGGCATGCTGGGGGCCGAAGGGCTCAGCGGTTGCTCTCGTGCTGCCTGGGACGGAACGCATGCCATGACCAGGAGCACGGCAACTACCAGCCGTTCATTCATCACGCAAGGCCTCCACCGGTTGCAGGCGTGAGGCGGTCATCGCCGGATGCAGGCCGAAGAACAGGCCGACCAGCAGGGTGCTGCCGAGCCCCAGTGGTAGCGCTCCCGGTTCCAGCGAGAATGCCCAACCCGAGACTTGGGCGTAGCCCCATGCGCCCGCCACCCCCAGCGTGGCACCGAACAGCGCGCCGATGCTGGTCAGTGCTAGCGCTTCGACCAGGAACAGGTTGCGGATGTCGCGTTGGCGTGCCCCCAAGGCCAGGCGTATGCCGATCTCCCGGCGGCGCTCGTTGACGTTCATGAGCATCACGTTCATCACCCCCACTCCACCACCCAGCAGGGAAACCAGGCCAAGGGCGGCGAGCAGGTAGGTGAAGGTTCTGCTTTGCTGCTGCATGCCTTCGAGAATCTGCTGTGCATAGGAAAGAGTGGGTTGGCTGCTCCCCACAAGGCGGCGAGTGACCGCTGCACTTAGCTGCTCCCCGGCCAGCGGCACCTGTTCGGCGCTCTTGGCGCGGGCCACCACATGGCTCAGGTGCGCATGGGGGTCGAGGCGTGGCATGCCTTCGAGTGGAATGAAAAGGGTTTCGTTGGCATTGAACGGCAGCAACAGGCCAGGGGCTTCCTGCTTGAGTATGCCGACGATCTGAAACTGATAGGCATGCAGGCGCAAGCGGTCGCCAAGCCCGAGTGGAGCGTTGGGCTGGCTCAGCGCCTGGGCCAGCGATGCACCGATCACGGCATAGGTTTCTCGGCGATCGAAGCTCGACAGTGCGCGACCTGCCTCGATGGGCAGGCGTGCCGCCTCGAACAGCTCAGGGGTGGTGGCGATGATGTTGGCATTGCTTTGCTGGCCATTGAATATCGCAGGGGCACCGTAGCTCATCAGCGGCGCCAGGCTGGCGATGGCAGGCGTTTCCTGGCGCAGCGTGTCGACATCCAGGCGCAGGGGCAGGCCGTCTTGCCCCTGCGCCTGTGGGGGTAATTGCAAGATCAGGGTGTTGCTGCCCAGGTTGCGGAAGATCGCCAGCGATTGTGTCGCGGCATTGCCACCGATATTGAGCAGGGCGACCACCGAACAACTGCCCATGACGATACCCAGCAGGGCCAGCAAGGCGCGTTTGCCCAGTGTGCGCAGGCTGCCAATGGCTTCGAGCAGGATCTGCCTGACAGTCGGGCCGCCCGTTTCCGGTATCACGGCGATCATCGCTGGGTCGACTCGTATAGCTGCCCTTGGCGCACTTCGATCTGACGTGCCAGGCGGCTGGCGATATCCGGGTCATGGGTGACCACGATCAGCGTGACACCCTGACGGCTGTTGAGGTCAATCAGCAGCTTCATGATCTCCTGGGCTGTGGCGGCATCCAGGTTGCCGGTCGGCTCGTCGGCGAGGATCAGCGCGGGATTGCCGATCAGCGCACGGGCGATGGCGACGCGCTGCCGTTGGCCGCCCGACAGGCTGGCGGGGCGGTGGTCGCCGCGTTCTGCCAGGCCGACCTGTTCGAGCATGGCATGTGCCTGCACACGTGCCTGCTTTGGCGGGATACCGCGATAGGTGAGGGGCAGGGCGACGTTATCCAGCGCACTGAGCCGAGGCAGCAGATTGAAGCTCTGGAACACGAAACCGATCAGGCGGTTGCGCAGCGCAGCCAGGTCGTCCGTGCTGGCCTGGGCGATGTCCGTGCCATTGATGTGGTAACTCCCTGTATCGGGACGGTCGAGCAAGCCCAGAACGTTGAGCAGGGTGCTCTTGCCCGAGCCGGAGCGGCCGATTAGGGCGCAGCTTTCTCCCCGTTCGATGACCAGGTTGACGTCTTGCAGGATCGGCAGCGTCCTGTCGGCCAGCCGATAGCACCTGCCGATGTGCTGCAACTGGATGAGCCGCGCTTCATCGTTGTTCTCGAACATCCCTATGCACTACCTGCGTCCACGTCGATGTACCGGCTGGCATCGTCTCTTCAGGCCTGCAGC
The DNA here is from genome assembly GCF_026723825.1 of Pseudomonas sp. GOM7. Classification (NCBI taxonomy): domain Bacteria; kingdom Pseudomonadati; phylum Pseudomonadota; class Gammaproteobacteria; order Pseudomonadales; family Pseudomonadaceae; genus Pseudomonas; species Pseudomonas sp. GOM7. The sequence continues at coordinate 1,457,833 of NZ_CP113519.1, forward strand.
GCCTATACGGCAGCCTGCCAAAGGTTGGTCAGGCTTCTCCAAGGAGTGGAGGAACCAGCCGTGCCAACTTTCAGGATTGGCAGTGCTGGCTGACCTGGGTAGCCAACTTTCTTCTGGTTTGCGGGGTAGGTGTTACCGACGCCCACACAATCCTGATGAGGTGGGTGGGCAATGCTCTGGAGTAATCGGGAGGATCAGAACGGTGCCGGGCACTCGAAGCGCAGGCGCTCACCCGTTTGCGGGTGGGTCAGGGCGAGCATGCTGGCGTGCAGGCACAGACGCTCATGTGCGGCCAGGGCCTGGTCATAGGCATAGAGGCGATCGCCCAGCAACGGATGGCCGATGGACAGCATATGCACGCGCAACTGGTGCGAACGGCCGGTGATGGGGGTAAGTTCGACCCGGCACCAGTCGCCGTAGCGTTCGATGATGCGCCAGTGGGTCAGGGCGTGCTTGCCCAGTTCGTGATCGACCACGTGGCGTGGCTTGGTCGGCGGGTCGTAGCGCAGCGGCAGGTCGATGCTGCCGCTATCGGCCTGTGGCTGACCCCAGCACAGCGCGGTGTAGGCCTTCTCGGTTTCGCGGTCGTGGAACTGCCGGGACAGCTCGCGGTGGCTGTCGGCGTCGCGGGCGAGGACGATGATGCCGGAGGTTTCCCAGTCCAGCCGATGGACGATGCGCGCTTCGGGGTAGCCATTTTCCTGCAGGCGGGTGACCAGGCAATCCTTGTTGTCATCGGCGCGGCCGGGCACCGACAGCAGCAGGGTGGGTTTGTTGATCACCAGCAGGGCGGCGTCCTGGTGGAGTATTTCGATCTGGCTCAGCGGCATGGTGTGTGGGCTGGTGTAGGAGCGAATTCATTCGCGATGCTTTTGGCCTGTAGACGCTTCGCGGAGGAATCCGCTCCTACAGGTGCGTGTTGCTACAAACGAACACGGCGGCCGAAGCCGCCGTGAGCGTCACCCTGCTCGATCAGCGATCGGGCAGGGTGATGTTGAGTTCCAGAATCGAGCAACTGCCCTGATCTTCCAGTGCCACCTGCACGTCCTTCTGATCGATGTTGACGTACTTGCGAATCACCTCGACCAGTTCCTTCTGCAGGGCTGGCAGGTAATCCGGCTGGGTGCGCTGGCCACGCTCGTGGGCGACGATGATCTGCAGGCGTTCCTTGGCGATGGATGCGGTAGTTTCCTTCTTGCGCGAACGCAAGAAGTCGAAAATATTCATTCTCGACCTCCAAACAGGCGTTGCAGGAAGCCCTGTTTCTTCACATCCAGGAAGCGGTGTGGCATGTCCTTGCCGAGCAGGCGGTCGACGGCATCGCTGTAGGCCTGGCCGGCATCGCTCTGGTCATCAAGGATGACCGGAATGCCCTGGTTGGAGGCCTTGAGCACGGCCTGGGATTCGGGGATCACGCCGAGCAGGCGTATGGCGAGGATTTCCTCGACGTCTTCGACGCCGAGCATCTCGCCCTTGGTGACGCGCTCGGGGTTGTAGCGGGTCAGCAGCAGGTGTTCCTTGATCGGCTCGCCGCCCTGTTCGGCGCGGCGCGACTTGCTGGCCAGCAGGCCGAGCATGCGGTCGGAGTCACGTACCGAAGACACTTCCGGGTTGGTCACGACGATGGCCTCGTCGGCGAAGTACATGGCCAGGTGCGCGCCTTTCTCGATACCGGCCGGCGAGTCGCAGACCACGTACTCGAAGTTTTGCGACAGCTCATTGATGACCTTCTCGACACCTTCCTGGGTCAGGGCGTCCTTGTCGCGGGTCTGGCTGGCGGCCAGTACGTAGAGGTTCTCCAGGCGTTTGTCCTTGATCAGGGCCTGGGTCAGGGTGGCTTCGCCGTTGACCACATTGACGAAGTCGTACACCACGCGGCGTTCGCAGCCCATGATCAGGTCGAGGTTACGCAAGCCGACGTCGAAGTCGACAATGACGGTCTTGTGCCCGCGCAGGGCGAGACCGGTACCGATGGCAGCGCTGGTGGTGGTTTTACCGACGCCACCCTTGCCGGAAGTGACTACGAGGATCTTGGCCAAGGTGATTCACCCCAAAAAATGAATAAAACGCGGGAATCCGAGGCCAACCAAGGCCTCCAGATGCCCTTTTTATGTCCGTAAAAAGTGGCGGAAGTATCCGTTAAAGACGGGTGATGTTCAACACGTCCCCTGACAGGCTGACCTGTACCCTATCGCCCCATAGCGGGTCGCGGCGCAGATCTTCGGCGACCTTGTAGTGGCCGGCGATCGAGAGCATCTCGGCGCCCATCTGCTGGCAGAAGATACGTGCCTGGGCGTTGCCTTTGACTCCCGCCAGGGCACGGCCGCGCATGGGGGCGTAAACATGGATGTTGCCATCGGCGAGAAGTTCCGCCCCAGCGCTGACCGGCGCCAGCACGATCAGGTCGCCGCCCTGGGCATAGACCTGCTGGCCACCGCGTACCGGGGTGGTGATGATGCGGCTGGGCCGATGCACGGGCTCGGCCGGTTTCTCCGGGGCTTTGGGCGGCGTCGGATCGATGGGTCGTTCGCGCGCGCCGGAAGGCGGCAGTACCGGCAGGTCCATGGCCTCGGCGGCGGCGATGTCGCTCTCGCGCGCGGCGCGGATGGCCAGGGTGCGCAGGCCGTGGCGACGGCAGACGGCCATCAGTTCGGCCAGGTCAAGTTCACCTTCGCCTTCGGGTAGCTTGTCCAGCGCCAGCACCAGCGGTGTGTTGCTGAAGAAGGCCGGGGCCTGGGCGACCTTTTCCGTCAGTTGCGCGTCGAGGCGCTCGAGATCGTTGTGCGCCAGTTCCATCACGGTGATGGCGAGCATGCTGCCCTTGAGCTGGAATACGGGGTCTTGGGCGAGGAGGTCGGTTTGGCTCATGGTGAGGCGATGGGCCTTCTGGCGATGCGAAAGATGCCGGACTTATAGCGATTCGAGCTGCAGGCCGCAACCAGCACGGCGCCTGCTGGCCAATGGAGATCATGGGGATGACGAGCGATTCGGGCGTTGCCGCGCCATGTGCGCGGGCCATGCACCAGGCCGGGTGTCCGAGCTGGTGGGAAAACTGCGTTAGCAGGCCGTTGAAAAACGTAGGCGACGACTGCATGGATGCAGGAGGTAGAGCGAAGCAGGAAGCCCGAGCCGAGGCAGGCAGTGCAATACCGATGGCGGCCCCGCAAAAACAGCCGCAACGACCAGCGGGAGTAACAGTCGAAGGCTGACCCGAAGGGCGAACGCAGTGAGTCAAAAAGGACTGGGCCCGCACTCGAGTTTACGTGCTGTAAATGAGCATTTTGATGTTTTAAACGCAGTATTGCCAACGCAGGTAGTTTTTCAACAGCCTGTTAGAATGCGCGGCCTTGCTCGTAACTGGAACCCCTTCATGGATCGCCCCCGCTTTCGTCCCTACTTCCTTCATCCGCGCTTCTGGCCGCTGTGGCTGGGCTTCGCGCTGCTGTGGCTGGTGGTGCAGTTGCCCTATGGCCTGCAACTGAAGCTGGGACGTGCACTGGGAGCCTTGATGTATCGCACGGCGGGTTCGCGTCGGCGTATCGCCACCCGCAACCTGGAGTTGTGCTTTCCCGACATGAGCGCTGCCGAGCGCGAGCGCTTGCTGCGCGAGAACTTCGCCTCCACCGGTATCGCCTTCTTCGAGATGGCCATGAGCTGGTGGTGGCCCAAGGCGCGTCTGGCCCGACTGGCGCACGTCGAAGGTCTCGAACACCTGCAGCAGGCTCAGGCCGAGGGGCAGGGGGTGATCCTCATGGCTGTGCACTTCACCACCCTGGAGATCGGCGCCGCGTTGCTCGGGCAGTTGCATACCATCGATGGCATGTACCGTGAGCATAAGAACCCGCTGTTCGATTACATCCAGCGTCGTGGCCGTGAGCGACACAATCTCGATGCCAGCGCTATCGAGCGTGAGGACATCCGCGCCATGCTCAAGGTGCTGCGCGCCGGCCGCGCCATCTGGTACGCACCGGATCAGGATTACGGACGCAAGCAGAGCATTTTCGTCCCGCTGTTCGGTATCCAGGCAGCCACCGTCACCGCCACCAGCAAGTTCGCCCGCCTGGGCAAGGCGCGCGTGGTGCCTTTTACCCAGCGCCGCCTGGACGATGGCAGCGGTTATCGTCTGGTGATCCATCCGCCGCTGGCGAATTTTCCGGGTGAGAGCGAAGAGGACGACTGCCTGCGCATCAATCAGTGGGTCGAGCAGGTGGTCAGTGCTTGCCCCGAGCAATACCTGTGGGCACACCGTCGTTTCAAGACGCGTCCCGAGGGTGAACCGAAGCTTTACGGAAAGCGCCGTTAGTCACTCTATACTCAAACAAAAAAACAGGATCGCCCATGACCGTCATAGCCCGTCCGCATGAGCCCGTCACGGGGCTGATCCTGTCCGGTGGCGGTGCCCGTGCGGCCTATCAGGTCGGGGTGCTGGCCGCCATCGCCGACCTGCTGCCAGACGCGTCGCACAATCCCTTTCCAGTAATCGTCGGCACTTCTGCCGGGGCGATCAACGCCGTCAGCCTGGCCTGTGGCGCCTTGCAGTTTGGTGAGGCTGTGCGGCGCCTGACCATGGTGTGGCAGCGCTTTCATACTCATCAGGTGTATCGCAGCGACTGGCCCGGCGTATTGCGTCAGGCTTCGCGCTTCATCGCCCACAGCTTGCTCGGTCTGGGGCGTGACACGCCGGTGGCATTGCTCGACAGCTCGCCACTGCGTGATCTGTTGCAGCAGGAGCTGGATTTCTCCGGAATCGCCGCGGCGGTGCGCCAGCGCAAACTGCGCGCCGTGGCGGTGACGGCCTTCGGCTACGACAGTGGCCAGGCGGTGACCTTCTATCAGGGGCGGGCGACCATCGATCCCTGGTTCCGCCATCGTCGTCTGGGTATCCCCACACGCCTGGCGCTCGACCACCTGCTGGCCAGTGCCTCGATTCCGTTGATATTTCCGCCCATGAGAATCGGTCGCGAGTATTTCGGCGATGGTGCGGTGCGTCAGTCGGCACCGATCAGCCCGGCCCTGCACCTGGGCGCCAGCCGGGTGCTGGTGATCGGGGTCAGTGGTAATGGCCAGGCTGCCGAGCCGCCGAGCAGGGGTGCCGGTCTGCGGCCACCGACCCTGGCGCAGATCGGTGGGCACATGCTCAACAGCACCTTCATCGATAGTCTGGAAAGCGATATCGAGCTGCTCAACCGGATCAATCAACTGAGCACCATGCTGCCTGGCGAGTCACGCCCGCACGGCCTCGGGCTGAAGCCCGTGGAGGTGCTGGTGGTGGCGCCGAGCCGGCCGCTGGATCAGATTGCCGCCCGCCATCGGCGGGAAATGCCCAGAGCATTGCGCCTGTTCCTGCGTGGCCCAGGCGCGACCAAGGCTGGTGGTGCCGGCGTGCTCAGTTACCTGTTGTTCGAGCCGGGCTACTGTAACGAGCTGATCGAGCTGGGTTACCAGGACGCCATGGCGCGTAAGGCGGAGCTCTGCGCTTTTCTCGGGCTGGCCGAAGTGGTGCAGATGGCCTGATAGTCAGGCCAGCACGCCATCGCGAAAATCGCGCAGGGCCTGTTCGATCTCTTCACGGCTGTTCATCACGAACGGGCCGTACTGCACGATGGGTTCGTGCAGTGGCTTGCCGGCGATCAGCAGCACGCCGGCGCCCTGGCTGCTAGCCAGGTGCAGCGCGCCTTCGTCCGACAGGCGCACCAGACGACCTGCCTTGATCGGCTCCGGGCTCGCATCCGGCAGGTTCAGCTCACCTTGGTAGACGTAGAGCATCACTCGATGTCCATCCGGCAGCTTGGGCGCTATGGCGCTGTCGGCTGGCAGGCGCAGGTCGAACAATTGTGGCTCGGTATGCGGGCGTTGCACGGCGCCAGTCTGACGAATCTCGCCATCGTCGAATTCGCCAGCGATCACCACTGCTTCCACACCCTTTGCCGTCGTTAGGCGAGGAATATCCGTAGCGGGAATGTCGCGATAACCGGCTTCTCCCAGCTTGTCCTTGGCGGGCAGGTTGAGCCAGAGCTGGAAGCCGCGCATGGCGCCGGACTCCTGCTCGGGCATCTCGCTGTGGATGATGCCGCGCGCGGCGGTCATCCATTGCACGCCGCCGCTGCCGAGCAGGCCGACATTGCCCAGATGGTCTTCATGGCGCATGCGTCCTTCGAGCATGTAGGTCACCGTCTCGAAGCCGCGATGCGGGTGCGGCGGGAAGCCGGCGATGTAATCGTCGGGGTTGTCGGTGGAAAACTCGTCGAGCATCAGGAAGGGATCGAAGCGTTCCAGGCCCGAGCCGCCGATCACGCGGTTGAGGCGCACGCCAGCGCCATCGGAGGCGGGTTGGCCGGGCTGGATGCTGAGAATGCGGCGTTGCGTGGTCATGGCAGGCTCCTGAAAAGGTGGCATGACGTCATGCTAGGCCGATTGAATCGATATTTGGGTGAAAAAATTTCGGCTCATGTATCGAATGGTTCGATGCATGAGCCGGTAGCCGGTCAATCGGCGATCTGCAGTTTGCGCGATTCGGTGTACAGGTAGCGCAGCTTTTCGTACTCGAACGGCGAGTTGAACTGGCCATAACGGAAGCTGGTGTTGGCACGTTGGTCGATGCCGCGCAAGACGCTGAGACCGGGGTTTTCGCTGCTGGCATCGGTGTAGTCCAGGTAGTTCACCGCGTTCTCCAAGCCGTAATCCACCACCAGGCCACTGGTGTCACGCAGGTTGGAAGGCCCCAGCAGCGGCAGCATCAGATAGGGGCCAGCCGGCACGCCGTAATGGCCGAGCGTCTGGCCGAAGTCCTCGCGGTACTGGGGCAGGCCCATGGCGGTGGCCGGATCCCAGATGCCGCCGATGCCGATGATGGTGTTGAACAGCAGGCGCGCGGTGCTGTTCATCGCGCGTTTGCCTTTGAGCTGCAGCAGGCTGTTGGCCAGGCTGGGGATTTCGCCGAGGTTGCTGAAGAAATTGTGCACGCCTGTTTGCAGCAAATCCGGCGTGACGTATTGGTAGCCCGCGACCACCGGCAGGAAGACCCACTGATCGAAGCGATAGTTGAAGTGGTAGACCCGCCGGTTCCAGGGTTCCCAGGGGTCGGGCACCTGCAGGGCGTCGCTGGAGGCGCGCTCGAACTCCTGCTGATCCAGCCCAGGGTTGAACTTGAGGTACTGCAGCGGATTGGTGAAGCCGTCGGCATCGACTCGGCGCTCGGCCATGACTTGCCCGCTGGCCAGCAGCAGGGCGACGATGAGAATGCTGTGCTTAGCCACGGAAGAACTCCAGCATGGCGTCGGCGTTGACGCGGTAGTTGAGATTGCCGCAGTGCCCGCCACGCGGGTAGAGGGTCAGGCGGTCACCAAAGGTGCGACGCAGAAAACCGATGTCACCCGGGCCGAGAATCAGGTCGTCGGCGTTGTGCATCACGGCGATCTTGTCGCTGCTCTTGAGGTAGTCCTCCAGGGCGTAGAGGCTGGTCTGCTGCACGAGCTGGTTGAGGCTGCCGCCGTCGTAGCGGGCGCGCCACATGGGCAGCAGTTGTTCGGTCATGTAGCAATCGAAATCACAGCGCAGGGACATCTGGAAGAAGGGGGTGAGGCTGGTGCTTTCGGTGATGTGGTAACCACGTGGGGTGATCAGACCGCGGCGGTTGAGCAGGTCGGAGGTGAAGACAATGTCGGCGGCGGAGAAGCGAAACGAGGTGCCGATGAGCATGGCCATCTGCTCGTTGGTGAGGTGCTCCCTGGACTTCTGGAAGTCGTAGAGCATGGCTTCGTTGATATCGAAACCGCCCTTGTCGTTGAAGTAGCGGGTCAGCTTGCCCAGCACCAGCTCATAGAAGTTGGTGCTGTTATTGATGCCCTGTACGCGGGTCTGCACCAGTTTGTCGAGGTTGCTGATGGAGGTGTAGAGGTTCACCGGCGGGTTGAGCATCAGCACGCGCTTGAAGTTGAAGGCACGGCGGGTTTCGTCGAGATGGCTGACGAAGGCCGCATGCAGGGCACCCAGGCTGTAGCCGGTAAGAAGAAACTCGCTGACCTCGAGATTGGGATGCTGGGCGCGTACCGCCTGCATGGCGCGGTACAGATCTTCAGCATCATCCGGGCTGTAACCCGGTGTGGCGAAGCGTGAGGCCGAGGCCATGAAGTCATAGCTGGTGGGAGAGGAGAGCTGTACGACGTGGAAACCCGCACCGTAGAACAGCTTCTTCAGGTATTCGGTGGTGTTGCTGGCGTAGCTGGCGCCGGTGCCGGAGATGATGAAGATCAGCGGTGCGCGGCCTTTCTGCCTGGCGAGGCGGTAATGCATGCGTGTGACCGGCCAGAAATTCTCCGACAGCTCGAATTCGCGTTCGGGGCGCAGGCGTATCGAATAGTCGCTCTGGTCGATATCGGCGTCATCCGGCAGGGTGGGGCGCAGTGCCGGTGGCGTGGTGGTAATGGTGGCCTCGAAAGGATTGGCCAGCGGGTAGCCGTAGCTCTGCACGTCGATATCGGCGGCAACGGCGGATACACAGAACAGCAGGCCACCCAACCAGGTGGTCAGTCGTGCAAGGCTGGACATGAAGGATAAGTCCCTTTGCGAAGAGATCGTTGGATTAAGCAGCGGGTTTATGACAACGCCAAGTCGGGCAAAGTGCCATGGCGTTCGCTTTGCCTGCCAATGAGCCGGGGTTATCTAGCGTTTACGAACGAGGCACGGCATGACGATAGCTTCGATCCTGGCGCCGAGTATGCCGCGCAGGAGGTGGGGGCTGGCAAGTCAGGCGTGGTGATGCAACCAGGCATGCTTGGGCCGTTCCTGCGGGGCCTGGCGACGTTTCTCGAAGCGCTGCCAGATCTTCTCGTGAAAATAGAAACCGACCGAGTTGCACAGCGGCTCGACCGCAGCCACCAGGCCACTGACCGCGATGCTGCCCGTCAGTAGGTAGGCGACGCCGAAAGCGATGCAGAAATGCATGATGGTGAAGGTCAGGGTCTTGAGCATGGCACACCTCGATGAGAATCATTTACCGATGTGGCCAGGCTAGTGCTCTGGAGGCGCGAAATGAAATTCGGCCTTTGCATGGTGTCGATAGTCTTGTTGAATCGATAGCTTTTCATCGAAAGGTATCGCCTATTGTTCATGGGGTCTTGGTACCGGGGTATCTTTGTCGAAACCTGGATACCCTTCACCGAGGAGATGGGAATGCTTCTGCGCCTGGCGGCCGATGCAGTGGTGCTGCTGCACCTGATGTTCATCCTGTTCGTGATGCTTGGCGGGCTGCTGGTCTGGCGCTGGCCACGGCTGTGCTGGTTGCACCTGCCGGCCGTGGCCTGGGGCATAGTGGTCGAGGCTTTTCAGCTAATCTGCCCGCTGACTCCCTGGGAAAACCAGCTCCGCCATGCTGCTGGTGATGCCGGGTATTCCGGCAGTTTCGTCGAGTATTACCTGTTGCCGGTGATTTACCCCAGTGGGCTGACCCCGCAGATTCAGCTAGGGCTCGCGGTGCTGGTGGTCGCGGTCAATGGGGTTGTCTATGCGGGCCTGGTCTGGCGTCACCGCAAGCGCTCTGCACACTGATTTGCCTGCTTCATTCATGAGGCTGATGGAGGCGCGGAGAGGTGTGCACCTTGGCTACACTGCCAGCCATTGCAACCGAACATTCAAAGGCAGGCCGCTATGCAAAACCGCATGATGATCACTGGCGCAGGCTCCGGGCTGGGGCGTGAAATCGCCCTGCGCTGGGCGCGTGATGGCTGGAAGCTGGCGTTGGCCGATGTCAACGAGGCCGGCCTGGCGGAAACCCTCGCGCTGGTGCGGCAGGCTGGTGGCGATGGCTTCGTGCAGCGTTGCGACGTGCGCGATTACAGTCAATTGACCGCCCTGGCCCAAGCCTGCGAGGAGAAGTTCGGCGGCATCGACGTGATCGTCAACAATGCCGGTGTGGCCTCTGGTGGTTTCTTCGGTGAACTGTCGCTGGAGGACTGGGACTGGCAGATATCCATCAACCTGATGGGCGTGGTCAAGGGCTGCAAGGCGTTCCTGCCGTTGCTGGAAAAGAGCCAGGGGCGGATCGTCAATATCGCCTCCATGGCGGCGCTGATGCAGGGGCCGGCTATGAGCAACTACAACGTGGCCAAGGCCGGTGTGGTGGCATTGTCGGAAAGCCTGCTGGTGGAGCTGCGTGAGCAGGGAGTCGGCGTGCACGTGGTGTGCCCATCGTTCTTCCAGACCAACCTGCTCGACTCCTTCCGTGGCCCGACTCCGGCGATGAAGGCGCAGGTGGGCAAGCTGCTGGAAAGCTCGCCGATCAGCGCAGCCGATATCGCCGACTACATTCATGCGGAAATGGCCAAGGGCAGCTTCCTCATTCTGCCGCACGAGATGGGACGCATGGCCTGGGCTCTGAAGCAGAAGAACCCGCAGGCGTTGTACGACGAAATGGCCAGCATGGCCGAGAAGATGCGCAGCAAGGCGCGTTCGATGAGTTGATCGGTCAGTCAGTTTTCCTGGCTGACAGGCTTGCCTCATCGGGGCTTCGGGGGTAGGGTGGCGCCCCCCGGCCTGCCGGCCGACTGAGTGTGGAGCCTTCGTGACTGCCTTTTCTCGGGGCCTGATGTTGCTGGCCCTGATACTGGCGGCGATCAACCTGCGCCCCGGTATCACTTCCCTCGCGCCGCTGATCGAGCGCATCGCCACCGAGCTTTCCCTGAGCCGTGGCTTCATCAGCCTGACCACCGCCCTGCCGGTGCTGTGCATGGGGCTGCTCGCGCCGCTGGCGCCACGTCTGGCCCAGCGCTGGGGGTTGGAGCGCACCATCATGCTGTGCCTGGCCTCCATCACCCTGGCGCTGGCGCTGCGTCTGGCCGCCCGGCAGAGCAGCCTGCTGATCGGCAGCGCGATCCTGCTCGGTGCGGCCATTGCCGTGGCCGGGCCACTGCTGTCGGGCTTCATCAAGCGCCATTTCGCCGACCAGGTCGGCCGTGTGGTGGGTTGGTACTCGCTGGGCATGGCCATCGGTGGCGGCGCTGGTGCGGTGCTCACCGCACCCTTGACCCAGCTATTCGGCGATGCCTGGGATCTGGGGCTGGCGAGTTGGGCAGTCCCGGCGTTGATCGCGACAGCCTTGTGGATAAGCCTGCCTAACCGGATGAGCAGTACGGCGGACGGCGAAGCTGCCGGCTTGCCCTGGCGTGTGCCCAAGGCCTGGCTGGTGAGCGCTTTCTTCACCTTGCAGGCCGGGCTGTTCTATGCCATCGCCACCTGGATAGTCGCGCGTTATCACGAGGCGGGCCTGAGCATGCTGCACAGCAACTCGCTGCTCAGCATCATCATGCTCATGGGCATGCCCAGTTCCTTCCTGCTGCCCTGGCTGGCCCAGCGCTTCGATGCGCGCTACGGCCTGTTGATGGCATGCGGCCTGAGCACCTGCCTGTGCCTGAGCATGATTACCTTCATGCCGAGCCTGATGCCGGAGGTCTGGGCATTCGCCATGGGCTTCTCGCTGGGCGGTTCCTTCTCGCTGTCGCTGGTGTTGCCACTCTATGAAGCCGGTTCGCCACTGGCGGTCAGTCGCTGGACGGCGATGATGCTGTTCACTGGCTACAGCCTGGGCAGCCTGACGCCTATCCTGACCGGGCTGGCGCGTGATCTCTCCGGTAGTTACCGCTTGCCGTTCGCGGTACTGAGTACAATGGCGCTGGTCATGGTGGGCCTGGCCTGGCGCCTGGGGCGCAGGCAGCCTGCACGTCGCTGATTATCGGCGGCAGTTCCTTTCGTGCGCTGGCGGCCTGTGTTAGAAGGCTGTCTGTTTTTTCTGGAGTGCCGGTATGGAGTCCGAATCCATCGTCTATGGCTGTATCCGCGATTGGCCGTCGGATGACCCCGAGCAGCGTCACCTGCGCCGCGAAAGCAACCGCAGCGTCCTGGCCGAGCTGCCGGCCGGGGAGTTGTGGCCCTTCCTCGGTCGGGAAATGTTCTCTTTCTGCGAGCTGCCCGGGGCGGGGCTGTACCAGACCCAGGTGATTCACTTCGGCGCCAGCTATGGCAGCGTCGAATACGAATGGAACCTGTGGATCGAGGCCTTCGAGACGTTGCTCAAGCGCCTGTACTGGGCCAGCGCCGTGGTGCATCTGGAGACCGAACTCAACGGCATGCATACCTTCCGCTGGGAGTCCGATAGTGGCTTTCACAGCCCCCAGGAAGGCGCCTTGCGCGTGCGCTGTGCCTGGGAGCGCGAAGGCAGTCTGCGCGGCTAAGAGATGATGCTCAACTACCTGCTGTTCCTGCTCGCCGCCCTGTTCGAGATCGCTGGTTGCTACGCCTTCTGGATGTGGCTGCGCCTCGACCGCAGTGCGTGGTGGATCCTGCCCGGCCTGCTCAGTCTGACCCTGTTCGCGCTGCTCCTGACACGGGTGGAGGCTGCCTTTGCCGGGCGCGCCTACGCGGCTTACGGCGGCGTCTACATCGTTGCCTCACTGGGTTGGCTGGCCTGGGTGGAGAAGAGCCGGCCGCTGGTCAGCGACTGGCTGGGCGCTGTGCTATGCCTGGTCGGTGCCGGCATCATCCTGTTCGGGCCACGACTGCAGGCATCGTGAATCTGGCTATATGCCTTATAAGCAAGCGGATTAAAAAGTTCCGCTGTAACCAAATCTTTATATATCGGCAACTGCGCTGAAATAACCCCTCGCCAAGATTCCCCCCAACACGAACGAGCCATTGCTCGGGTGTTTTCAACACTTAAAGTCAACAGGGGAATCCTCGATGATCCGTAAGCACTTCGCCGGTTTCGCAGCCAGCGCTCTGGCTCTGGCCGTCTCCGCCCAGGCTTTCGCCGGTACCGTTACCACTGACGGCGCCGATATCGTGATCAAGACCAAAGGCGGCTTTGAAGCTTCGACCACCGACAAGCAGTTTGGCTTCAAGCTGGGCGGTCGTCTGCAAGCTGACTACGACCAGTTCGATGGCATTTACACGAAGAACGGCAAGACTGCCAACGAAGCCTACTTCCGTCGTGCAATCCTCGAGATCTCCGGTGTCGCCTACACCGACTGGAAATATGCCTTCAACGTCGACTTCGGCGAGAGCGGCAGCAGCAAGTGGGATGAAGCCTCCATCACCTACACTGGCTTCAAGCCGGTCAACGTGAAGATCGGTCGTTTCGATCCGGACTTCGGCCTGGAAAAAGCCACCAGCTCCAAGTGGATCACCGCCATCGAGCGTTCTGCCATCTATGACCTGGCTGACTGGGTCAACGACAAGCAGGACGGTATGGGCATGCAGGTCAGCGGCGTAGCTGGCGACATGTTCTACGGTTCGGCCGGCTTCAATCGCGCCAAGGGCAATGAAGACGTAAACGGCAAGAACAACAATACCTACAACCTGCGTGCGGTCTTCGCACCGATGGCTGAGGCCGGCAACGTGCTGCACTTCGGCGTAGACTATGCCAAGCGCAGCACCGAGGACTTCGATGGTCGAGTCCGTTCCCGTATGGGGGTTCGTGGTACCACCGAGGATAGCGTCAACGGCAACCGCCCGGATTTCGCTCCTGCTGTGACTGGCCAGTTCGATGCTGACAGCGCCTGGGGCTTGGAAGCAGCTTTCGCTGCCGGCCCGTTCTCGGTGCAGAGTGAATACCTTAAGCGTGATATCGACGCCAAGTCGGGTTCCGTCCGTAATGATCGCGAAGCGACTGGCTACAACGTGCAAGTGGCTTACACCCTGACCGGCGAAGCTCGTGGCTACAAGCTTGACGGCGGCAAGTTCGACAGCATCAAGCCGAACGACAAGCAGATGGGTGCCTGGGAAGTCTTCTACCGCTACGACAACATCAAGGCTGAAGAGTCGGACTTCGTCGACACCAAGGCCAAGATTCACACCGTCGGTGTCAACTGGTACGCCAACGAGGCTGTGAAGGTATCGGCGAACTACCTGAAAGCATCTACTGACAAGGTCACCAACAGCAACCGTGATGATGACGGTGATGCAGTTAGCATGCGTCTGCAGTACGTGTTCTAAGCCGCTTCACGAGTAGTAGCTCCTGTTGAGCCCCGCCATTGGCGGGGCTTTTTTATGGTGGGGTGTAAAAGGGTTCTTCTTGGATGCCTGGGAAAAGCAGTCCGGTATCACGGTTTACATCCAGCCAGGAGGCTCTTGATACCCGTACCAGATGGGGCTTGTAGCGCAATCACGCTTGCCACGGTGATGATGAGCCGACTGGCTATAGGCTGGATGTCTTCTGCATACCCCGGCTTGGGGCGCGTGGGCCGTGCCGTGAGTCTGAAGAAGCTCCTTGTGGGCCAGACTGCCAGATCAGAAAGGCACGGAATGCAGGCAAAAGAAAAGGCGCCAGAGGCGCCTCAAAGATGATCTATGGAGTAAGTCGATTATTCAGAGTGGGGCGCTGAGCTAAAGGTTCAGCGCTGCCCGACGAACGGTCATCATTTGCCTGGCACCAGCAGCAAACGCTGGTTGCCGTAGACCTTGTCGAGATTCTCCGCCTTGAACGGGAAACTCATGTAGCCGCCCTTGAGCCAGGCCTTGATACCGTCGGCATAGTGCGGGCTGGCCGGGTTGCCGGACTGGCCCGAACTGTTGACGCCGATTAGCGGCTCCTCAGCAGAGAAGTCGACGACGATGCGCATGGCCGGGATCAGGAAGGTGTCGAAGTTCTCGCCCCAGGGATAGCCCGAGACGTTCAGCGTGCTGTAGTCGCCACCGGCCGGGTAGGGGCCGCGATCCAGGTAGCCTTTCAGCGCGTTGATGCTGGTGCGCTGGCTGGCGCTCATGTACGGCGCCAGGCGGGTGGTGTCGGTGACCCATTGGTAGGTGTGCAGCTTGCCCCATTGCCAGTTTCGCCGTTCGTTGCCCAGGCGGCTTTCCAGCAGGTCGATGCTGGCGGCCAGGCTGCGCGCCAGGATGGCGGGCTTGTCTTCTTTCTGCGGGGTGCGGATGTCGTCCCAGAATGGACTGTCAGGGCGACCGAGCAGGTGATCGGCCTGCGCCGAGTAGGAAGTATTGGCGGTTTCCACCAGGGCTTTCCAGGCCGGGCTGGTTTCCGGGCCGAGTTCGTCGAGGAAGGTCTGCCGCGCGCTTTCCTGCAGGAAGGCTCCGTAGATGGCAGCATCGGCCGAGCTGGCAGCCAGCTTGCCGTCGAAGGCCATCAGACGCTTCAAAGCTTCATCGGCGCGTTCGCGCTGGCCGGCGGGCAGGGCGGCGATAGCCTGGCGCAGCGCCTCGTGCATGGTCGGGTCATTGAACATGGCCTGCAGCTTGGCGACGAAGGTGGAGGTCTGGTCGTATTGCATGGCGATCATGCTGCGCTGGTCATGACGGCCATTGCCGGCCAGCTCGGCGATGCGCTCGGCGCGCTCCGGGTAGTACCAGGAGCTGGAAAGCTGCATGCCGTAACCTGGTGGCACGCTGCGCTGGTTGGCGGTGCCCAGCCAGCCTTGCGGCGGATCCTGGTCATAAGGGTGCAGCATGGGGTCGGCGAAACCGTCCCAGGCGTAGCGCTCGTCCCAGCCAGGTGACGGCAGCAGGCCACGGCCTTCGCGACGGTTGGGATAGCGCCCGGTGACTTGCCAGCCGATGTGCTGAGCGTCGGCGAAGACGATGTTCAGCGGCATGGCGCGGATTTCCCGCGCGGCCTCGAAGGCTTCGTCCACCGACTGCGCGCGGGACAGCTCGAAGAAGGCGTCGAGGCTCTTGTCACGCTCGAATTGGGTGGTTTTCAGCGCCAGGCCATAGCTGCTCTGCAGGGGCAGTGGTTGCAGCATGTGCTTGCGCTCGCCCAGTACCGTATTGAGCAGTGGGCCATTGCGGGTCTCGTAGAGGGTCTCGCGGATCGGGCGCTCGCCCTTGATGAAGAAGGTTTCCTGGCGCTCTTGCAGCGGCAACCACTTGCCGTCGGCCTGGTACATCAGGCGGCTGCCCTCGCGCTTGATGCGCTCGAGGAAAATGTCCTGGTTGTCGCCCATGACCATGGTCATGCCCCAGGCCAGCTTGCCGTTGTAGCCAGCGACCACGGCCGGTACGCCGGCCAGGGAAACGCCTGCGGCCTGATACCTGGGCGAGCGAATCTGCACGAAGTTCCACAGTGAGGGCATGCTCAGTGGCAGGTGGGTGTCGTTGGCCAGCAGGCTCCTGCCGCCGCGGCTGCGCTCGGGGGCGATGGCCCAGTTATTCGAGGCAGCGACGCCAAGCATGTGCTGGTCGGCGATCTGCGCGGCGCTGCGGGCAATCGCCTGCAGGTCCGGCAACTGGCCCTTGAGGTCGAGGCCGGCGAGTTTTTCCGCCTCGGCGAAGGGCAGGGGCTCGTCCGGGTAGATCGGCAGCAGCCAGGGCAGTTTGTCGACGCCGACTTGCTGGGCCATGGTCAGCGCAGCGATCTCTTCCTGCAGGTTCACCGACAGGCCGAAATTCAGCAGGCAGAACAGCAGCACCGAATCCTCTGGCTTCCAGTACTCTGGGCGATAACCGGACTCGGCCAGCTCCATCGGCAGGCGGTCTTTGTAGCGGAACAGGTAGGCATTGACGCCGCGTGCGTAGACCTCGAAGAAGCGCTTCAGGCGCGGCGAGGCGTCGGCGTAGAGAATCTCGGCGCTCTTCTTCAAGTTCACCGCGCGCATGAAGCGATCCATCTCCAGCACGCCGGGGCCGGCCATTTCTGCCAGGCGGCCCTGGGCTAGCAGGCGCATGCCGACCATCTGGCTGAGGCGGTCACCGGCGTGCACGTAACCCAGGGTGAACAGGGCGTCGTGGAAGGTGCTCGATTCGATCAGCGGCATGCCGAGGGCGTTGCGCCTGACCGATGCACTTTCGGCCACGCCCTTGACCCGCTCCACGCCTCGGGTGGGCGGCACGCTGTCGGCGTAGCGGCTGTTGAGCAGGGATTGGCAGCCGGCGAGGCTGATCAGGGAGGCGGCAAGCGTCAGGCGGGCCAGCGTGCGCATGGCGAGGTTCCTTGGTGTGCGGAGGGTGAAGCCGATCATGCGATGACTGGCCACAAAGGCGCCAAGGTAAAGAGGCCGAGGTTGCCTGGCAAGAGGGCTCAGACGTTTGCCTGAGGCCCTTTGAGCCCTTCGTCCAGCAACCAGCGTGCGGCAGTACGCGCGGCAGCCTTGTGCTGCAGTTCCAGGACGTTGAAGCGCTGCTCGAAGCGCCGCCGTTCGGCCTTGTCCAGCGCTTTCCAGGCCGCATGGGTGGGCACGTCGGCGGTGGCCTCGAAGAGCTGATGGAAGACCAGGCAGCGGCTGTCGTTGCTCAGGTCGCTGTCGTAGTTGTCCAGCAGCACCTTGATGCGGATGGCGCCTTCGATCAGCGGGAGCTGTTCATCCAGCAGGCTGCTGGCGAGGATCTGCAGGTCGCCACCGAGCCGCTGCAGGCGTTCGCGCTGAGCCTGGAACTGGGCGTTCTGCCGTGCCCAGACGCGCCGCCAGAGGTACCAGGCGTAAGTGGCCAGGCCCGCGATCAGCAGCAGGCCCAGAACCAGCAGCGTCAGGCCGAGCGTACTCATGCCCGAGTCAGGCACCGTGGCACTTCTTGAATTTCTTCTGGCTGCCGCAGGGGCAGGGGTCGTTGCGGCCGACATCCTTCAGGGCGTTGCGCACCGGCTCCTGATGGCCGTGGTTGCAATGTGGGCCATGCACATGGCCGTGCTCCTGATGATCGTGGTCGTGGTTGCAGTCAGGGCCGTGAACGTGGGGTGTGTTGCTCATGAGGTCACTCCGGGATGAAATCGCCGGGGATTATCTCGCCATTGCGCCTCATGTGCACGCTGCGACCGAACAACATGCCGGTCTTCACCTCGCCCCTGAGGCTATAGCGGATGGGCTGGTCGGGTTTTTCCAGCATCTTCACCACCTGGCGCACGTGCCGCCACAGGTTGGTGCGCACGGGCACCTCGAAGCTGTGGTGACCATGGGCGGGCACGGTGAACCATTCGTTGGAAACACCCTCGGCCAGAGGTATGTCATTGAGCGTGATGTCGTATACCAGCCCGCGCACTGGCAGGCTGACGCCATTGGGGTTGTCGATGCGAAAGCGCAGGCGAAACTCCTGTTCGAGCAGCCTGGCCTTGATCACATCCACCTTGATGAGTTGGACGTCCGGGTCCTTGAAACCACCTGTCATCCAGGTGGAGCATCCAGCGAGGCCGCTGGCGAGGCCCACAAACATCATTAGGCTGATAATTCTTATCGTTTGCGCCTGATAAAACATTTCATACCCCCGATGCGCTCCAGTGTAACAAGCAACTGCTTGGCTGCAACCTGGATGGGCGTCAATTATTTTCCGCCTGTGTCGATCACTGTGTCAGGGCCTTCAAGTGGCTGCCCAGACGGTGTCCGGGCACAGCGAGAGACTCGACATGGGCAAGCTGAGATGGCGTCGCTGTGAGGCGGTAAAAAGCTGCGCCATACTGAGCGGCGAATAGGACAGGAGTGTGACCATGAGTCGCTACGAGATCGCCTTTTCCGGGCAACTGGTGCCGGGTGCCGATCCAGAGACGGTGAAGGCCAATCTGGCCCGGTTGTTCCAGGCTGACGCCCAGCGCATCGCCCAGTTGTTTTCCGGGCGCCGTATCGTGATCAAGAACAACCTCGACGCCACCGCTGCCGAGAAGTACCGGTCGACACTGGAGCGTGCCGGGGCCCTGGTCGAGGTGCTCGACATGGATATGCCCATCGAGGAGGTGGAGCTGGCCCCGCCGCCTGCCGAGGTCGCGCCAGGCGCTGCAACGAGGCCTGGGCGCTTGCAGGTGGCGCCGCGCGATGAATACATGGCCGCCTTCAGCGAGGTGGATGCGCCGGATTTCGGCATCGCCCCGGTGGGCAGCGATCTGCAGGAGGCCAAGGCCGAGCCGCTGGCGCCTGCCGTGGATCTGTCGCAGTTCAGCCTGGCGCCAGTGGGCAGCGATATGGGCCAGGCCAAGGCCGATGCGGCAGCTCCGCCACCCGATACTTCCCACCTCAAGCTGCAGGAATGAAGTGCTCTGACCTGGCCCGGAGGCAATCCGGGGCCAGGTTGAGCAAAGCTCCCGGATTGCGTCCAGGCTACGCTGTGCCACGACCTTTTACCCGGTCGCGGTCTGCTAGCCTGCCTGGCTCTTGCACTTGGCTTCGGCGTCTTGCGGTTTTAGCTTGCGAACCGTGACGTAGAACAGCTCACAGGTCTGCAACTTGTCCGTCACCTGCCATTTCTGCGTGCACGCGCTGAGGGTCTGCTGGGCATTACCCGATGGGTTCTGGCCCATGCCGGCCTGCCAGCAGGCGGCGCTGAGATCCTGCCCCATGACCTTGATGCCGGTGGCGTCGGCCTTGGCCTGGCTGCCCCCATTATTGGCCGGGTCGGCTGCATACCAGATGTAGCTGGGGTGGTTGGCGCCGAGCACTGCGACCTGCTGACCGGGTGCTGCGTCGATCTGACCCAGGCCGAGTACTGCCAGGGACACGCCATACTGCTGCTTGACCCAGTCACGCACCGGGCTGCCGAAGGCGACCATGGGCAGACTGGTGCCACCCTTGCCCGCACTGAGTTCGCTGACCATGCGCTGCTGGTAGGTGTTGAAGTAACTGTAGACGCCCTCCAGGGTGCTACCGGCGCTGGCCGGCGCGGCGATGGGGGCGATGTCGACGATGGTCTGATAGGCAGGTGTCTGGGCCAACGGGATGCCGTTGTAGCCGAGCAAGGACGCCCAGCGATCCGTGGTGCTGGAGCGTAGATAATCCTGCGCCTGGGTCAGGGAATAATCCGGTGGGAAGTGCAGCAGCTCGACGCTCTTGCGGTTTTCCAGGGCCATGCCCAGCGGCAGGAAGAAATACCAGTTGTACTGCCACTTGCCGTCGCGGTTCAGTTGGCTGGCGCCCTGGTAGGCCAGGTCACCGGAATCGAGCAACTGCTTGAGCGGCTTGCCGTAGTCTGGGGGGACGCCGGTGAAATGGGCATGGATGCGTTCGCCTTCGTGCTTCACCTCGACTCTGGCCTGTGGATAGCCGTCGCGTTCGAGGCTCTGCTCGAGGTAGTGCTCGACGGTCTGTTCCAGTGTCCAGTCGCGGTAGCAGATGACGTTGCAATTGTTGGGGTAGGCGAACAGCCGCGTGACGCGCTGGCTGTCGCCGAGATCGACGTATTGCCCGGCGTGTTCTCCGGGGCCACTGGCGCAACCGGCCAGCAGGCTGGCCAGAATGAGGCTGAGGGCGCTTTGCTTGTGCATGTGCTTCTCCTTGTTGGGCCGGTGGTTGGCACACCCGGCTCGTTCAACTCAAGCAGAAGCGCTGAGACTTGTCAGGAATCAACTCAGATAGGCGCTGCAGCATTTCTTGAATTTCTGCCCGCTGCCACATGGGCACGGGTCGTTACGCCCGTGCTTGAGTGGCACGGTCGGGTCGAGAAAATACCAGTGCCCAGCGTGCTGCACGAAAGAAGAGCACTCTCGATGACTGTGCTCTCCCTTGGTGTCATGCCAGCGGGCAGTGAAGCTGACCTGGGCATGCTCGGGTTGGCCGCCGAACACCTCGCTGCCATGCACCTCGAGGCCGAGCCAGGTGCTTTGCGCGCTCCAGGCCGCCATGGCGTCACGAGCCAGCCTGGACTGCTGGGCGGGTAGCGTGGTGGCGATCAGATAGTCCACCAGACCCAGCACGTAGGCGCTGTAGCGCGAGCGCATCAGTTGCTCGGCGCAGGGCGCTGGGGTGCCCTGGTGATAGCGACCGCAGCACTGCTCGAGCGGGTTGCCACTGCCGCACGGGCAGCTTGGAAGGGAATTGCTCATCGGGTTCACCACCAGTACTTGCCGAAATTTTCCGGGTTGGCCCAGAACTTTGCGTTCAACCAGTCGGGAACTTGCTTGTAATCGAGCAGATCATAGGTAAACAGATGTAGCATTTGGCCTTCACGTTTGAACTGCTCGCTGGCCTGCATGGCCAGGGCGAAGAAATCGGTTTCCTGCCAGTCGCAGTCCGCCAGATCCACCAGCGCGGCGACGCGGCTGGCATTGAGATTGCGTATGCCTGCGAGCAACTCCAGGCCCTGGCGCTTGGGCAGATGCTCGAGGCAATCGACCAGCAGGGCGAGGTCGAAACGCTTGCCACTGAGCTCGGTCGCGAGCGGGGCTGCTGGGGCGATGTCTATTCGGCACCCTGGGTGTGCCGCTTGAAAGGCACTGACGGCGGGCAGGCTGCTGGCGCCAACCAGCAGCAGCGTTTGCGGGGCGTAGCGGTCGAGCAGCGCCGCCAAGGCCTGCTGCGGTGTACGGGAAGATGGGCGGCTGGTCATCGGGCGTCCTCGTGTGTGGAATTAAAGGCTAACTCAGAGCCAGGCAATGGCCTAGGTTAATGGCCGACAGGTTCGTGACGATGAGGGCGTCGTGAACGCGTTCGTGGTTGCGTACATCAGCGTTGAGTAGATGGATAACTGGCGGAGAGAGTGAGAGCCGTCTTTACTGAGTTGTTATCGGTTATGGGCCGATGAACATTGGAGACCTAAAACTATGAGTATCACAAGGAACGCTGTACCCCTGGTTCTGGCCAGTACCCTGTTGACCGGTTGCGCTGGCTTGCAGAAAACCGACTGGCCCACCTGTGCTGCCGTTGGCGGTGTTGGTGGCGCTGCGCTGGGGGCGATCGAAAGTTCTACCTGGGCGGGTGGTGGCGCACTGGTGGGTGCCGGTATGGGTGCTGCTTATTGCTGGGTGCATGGCGCCGACGAGCAGCAGGTGGCAGTGGTCGAGGAAGAAGTGATCGTCGAAGAGCCGGTCGCGCCGGAGCCGATGGAAGTCGTGCGCGTCGAACTGGACGTGAAGTTCGACTTCGACAAGGCGCAGGTCAAGCCGGAAAGCTATGGCGATATCAAGGCGCTGGCTGACTTCATGAAGCAGTACCCGTCCACCACCACCGTGGTCGAAGGTCATACCGACTCCGTTGGCAGCGATGCCTACAACCAGAAGCTGTCCGAGCGTCGCGCCAATGCGGTGCGTGACGTACTGGTCAAGCAGTACGGCGTAGAAGGCAACCGCGTGGATGCGGTGGGCTATGGCGAAACCCGTCCGGTGGCCGATAACGCCACGGCAGAAGGTCGCGCCATCAACCGTCGCGTCGAAGCGGGTGTCGAAGCGCGTCCCTGATAGCAGTGGATGATGGTCAGGCCCCGTCTGATTTCGGTCAGACGGGGCCTCGTCATTTCTGGGGGTGCAGAAAATCCCGGAAAACTGCCCGCCTGCTCTGGTGGTTGCGCGCATGACCCGTTAACTTGCGCACCATTAGAACAATGCTTACCGAGGGCGGGGATGAAGGGGTTGATGATTGGCGGCAAGGCATTGTCCTTGGCGTTCTGGTTGCTGTCGCTGAGCACGCTGGCGGGTTGGTGGGACAGCCCGTTTGAGCAACTGATCCTGCTCTTGGCGGTCTCGATGGCGCTGTTGCACGGCCTGCAGCTATGGCTGTTCTCGAGCCTGCTGGCAACGGCTGGCAATGGCGGGGGAGCACGCCTGCAGGTGTTGCTGTTCGGCATCTTCCACCTCTATTCGCTGAAGCCGGTGCAGAACGAGCCCGCCAGCCCGAGCGCTTGCGCTGAGCAGGAGGCTGCCCATGCGTAGCCTGGCCTTGACGTTATGCTTGTGTGTCACTCCGGTGCTGGCCGCCTCGCAGATCGAGGTGCCGTCCAATAGCCTGATGCGCTTGCCGGCAGGCCATGCCTCGCTGCAGTTGCAGCGGGTCGAGGTGGCCGATCACGCCACCTTGCTGATCCCCCCTGGCGTGACCGAGCTGCGCATTGGCGAGCTGAAGATGGGCCGCGAGGCACGCATCGGGGTCGCACCCAGCCAGCAGCCACTGCGCCTGGTGGTGCAGAACGCCGATGTCGGGCCTGGCGCCTGGATCAGCGCCAAGGGCGCGCCTGGCACTCATGAGCATCCGGCGACTCCCGGGCGAGAAATCAGCATCAAGATGCATGACCTGACGCTCGAGTCGCTGACCCTGGACGTGCGCGGTGGCCGCGGCAGGCCGGGCTATGACGGCCTCGATGGCGCCCATGGGCAGCCCGGCGGCTGTACCTGGGGCAGTGCCAGTGCGGGCTACGATGGCCAGGACGGCAGCGACGGGCATCCCGGGGCGCCAGGTGGCAAGGTCACGCTGGAGGTGCCCTACCATGTCGAGGTCGAGCGTGTGCAGGTACTGCTCGATGGCGGCGATGGCGGCCCGGCCGGTACGGCTGGCAAGGGTGGGCGCGGTGGTGCGGCCAAGGATTGCTGGCTGTATGGCGTCAAGGGTGCGCCGGATGGCCGCCCAGGCGAGCCGGGGCGGGAAGGCAGTGCCGGGCCCGAGGGCGCAATGCAGGTGCTGCGTTTCTGAGCCTGTGCGCCGGGTGCTATCCGGCGCACATCAGCCCATTCAGAACGACGGGCGCATGGCCACCAGTGCGATCAGCACCAGGCCGATCAGCAGGTTGCTGCCCACCACCCGACGGATGCGCCCCAGCACTTCGCCCCCGGCTGGCCAGTTCTCCGCTTCCACCGCGCGACGCAGCTCCGGCAGTTGCAGCGCCTGTATGCGCAGAAACAGCGCCAGCATCACCAGATACAGCCCTATCATGATGTGTACGTAGCGCGGTGCGCCCTCGAAGCCCGAGTAGCCAGCGTGCAGCATGCCCATGCCGGTCACCGGCAACACCAGTACCGCGATCCAGACCCAGACGAAGAAGCGTTTGAACACGCTCAACCACAGGCGCAGGCGGGCGGGGGCTTCCAGCACCTCGACGGCGGCGGGGCGCAGGATCGTCCAGGCGAAGAACATGCCGCCGACCCAGATCAGGGCGGCCAGCAGGTGCAGGGTGTAGAGCGGTGCGTAGAAGGTCATCGGGCCTCTCCTGTCGGTTCTTGGCGCAATCGTTCGGCACAGGGTTCTGCGCCGGATCGATTGGCGCGTTATGATAGCGGCCGCTCCGCGAATACTGAAAATTTATCCAGCCTTTTTCGTTACGGAATCCATGCTCAGCAGCGAACTCAAGTCCCAGATCCAGGGCGCCTATTCCCGCTTCCTCGAGGCCAAGTCACTCAAGCCTCGCTACGGCCAGCGGTTGATGATCGCCGAGATCGCCAAGGTGCTCGGCACCATCAAGAGCGATGGCGAGGGCAAGCGCCTGGGCGACCCTGCCGTGGTGGCGGTAGAGGCCGGCACCGGCACCGGCAAGACAGTTGCCTACAGCTTGGCCACCATCCCCACGGCCAAGGCTGCTGGCAAGCGCCTGGTGATCGCCACCGCTACCGTGGCCCTGCAGGAGCAGATCGTGCACAAGGATCTGCCGGATCTTTTACGCAACAGCGGGCTGAACTTCAGCTTCGCCCTGGCCAAGGGCCGTGGCCGCTACCTGTGCCTGTCCAAGCTCGACAACCTGCTGCAGGACGGCGCCGCGCAGAGCGCCACGGCGCAGATGTTCGAGGACGAAGGCTTCAAGCTCGACGTCGACGAACAGGGGCAGAAGCTGTTCACCGCGATGATCGAAAAACTCGCCGGCAACAAGTGGGACGGCGACCGCGACAGTTGGCCAGAAGAGCTGGAAGACAGCCGCTGGTCGCAACTGACCACCGACCACAGCCAGTGCACCAACCGCCACTGCCCGAACTTCCAGCAATGTGCCTTCTACAAGGCACGCGAAGGCATGAGCAAGGTGGACGTGATCGTCACCAACCACGACATGGTGCTGGCCGACCTTGCCCTCGGCGGCGGCGCGGTGCTGCCGGATCCGCGCGAAACCATCTACGTGTTCGACGAGGGCCATCACCTGCCGGACAAGGCCATCGGCCACTTCGCCCACTTCACCCGCTTGCGCAGTACCTCCGAGTGGCTGACTCAGATCGACAAGAACCTGACCAAGCTGCTGGCGCAGAACCCGCTGCCAGGCGATGTCGGCCGCCTGATCGAACAGGTGCCGGAGCTGGCACGCGAGCTCAAGACCCAGCAGCAGTTCATGTTCACGGCCTGCGAAGAGATTGCCGACTTCAAGGCCGGCGAGGACATGGAAGGGCGTGAGCGTCCGCGCCATCGCTTCGTTGGCGGCTTGGTGCCGGAGCACCTGCGCGAACTGGGGCTGGAGCTGAAGAAGGGCTTCTCCAAGCTCAATGACCTGTTCACCGGCGTCACCGAGCTGCTCAAGGAGGCGATGGACGGCGAGGGCGCGGTGGGCATCGCCAGCCACCAGGCCGAGGAGTGGTACCCGCTGTTCGGCAGCCTGATGGCACGGGCCAAGGGCAACTGGGAACTGTGGCTGGCCTTCACCGCCGAAGACCCGGAGGAAAGCCCGCCGATGGCGCGCTGGCTGACCCTGGCCGAGAGCGGCGCCTTGTTCGACATCGAGGTCAACGCCAGCCCCATCCTCGCCGCCGAGACCCTGCGGCGCAACCTGTGGAACGTTGCTCATGGTTGCCTAGTAACCTCCGCCACACTCACCGCCCTGGGCACCTTCGACCGTTACCGCATGCGCGCCGGCTTGCCCAAGGTGGCCGTCACCGCCATCGTGCCGAGCCCTTTCCACCATGCCGATGCTGGTGTGCTGCGGGTGCCCGATCTCAAGGCCGACCCACGCGATGCCACCGCGCACACCGCTGCGATCATCCGCGAACTGCCAGCGCTGGTCGCCGGCAGCCGGGGCACGTTGGTGCTGTTCTCCTCGCGCCGGCAGATGCAGGACGTGTTCGACGGCCTCGACCGTGACTGGCGCAAGCGCGTGTTCATCCAGGGCAACCTGTCCAAGCAGGAGACGCTGAACAAGCACAAGGCGCGCGTCGATTCCGGCGAGGAGAGCGTGCTGTTCGGCCTGGCCAGTTTCGCCGAGGGCGTCGACCTGCCCGGTGCCTACTGCGAGCACGTGGTGATCGCCAAGATCCCCTTCGCCGTACCGGACGACCCGGTGGAAGCGGCGCTGGCCGAATGGATCGAGGCACGTGGCGGCAACCCCTTCATGGAAATCGCTGTGCCCGACGCCTCGCTGCGTCTGGTGCAGGCCTGTGGGCGACTGCTGCGCACCGAGGCCGATCGCGGCAGCATCACCCTGCTGGATCGGCGCGTGGTCACACAGCGCTACGGCAAGGCGATTCTCAACGCACTGCCGCCCTTTCGTCGGGAAATTCACTGAAGCGCCCGTGACACGGGCGTTTTGTCGATTGGTAACGGTTCCCAACCCGCGCATTGACTGAAACAATGCGCGCAATTTGGTCAAAGGAGTCAAACGTGCAGGTTCAGGGCTATTTCGACTTGCGCTTCGAGGCGGTGAAGGAAACCTTCGCCAGCCTGTTCGACGATCCCCAGGAGCGTGGCGCTGCGCTCTGCATCCAGATCGGCGGGGAAACCGTGGTGGATGTCTGGGCCGGCGTGATGGACAAGGACGGCCAGCAGGCCTGGCACAGCGACACCATCGCCAACCTGTTCTCCTGCACCAAACCCTTTGCCGCCGTGGTGGCCCTGCAACTGGTGGGCGAAGGCAAGCTCGAACTCGACGCCCCGGTAGCCCGCTACTGGCCCGAGTTCGCTGCCGCCGGCAAGGAGCGCATCACCCTGCGTCACCTGCTTTGCCATCAGGCCGGTTTGCCGGCGCTGCGCGAGCTGCTGCCGGCTGAAGCCCTTTATGACTGGTCGACCATGACCGCCGCGCTGGCTGCCGAGGCCCCTTGGTGGCCGCTTGGCGACGGCCAGGGTTATGCGCCCATCACCTATGGCTGGCTGGTCGGCGAACTGATCCGCCGCGTCGAAGGCCGTGGCCCCGGTGAGAGCATCGCCGCCCGAATCGCCAAACCCCTGGGGCTGGACTTCCATGTCGGCCTGCCGGATAGCGAATTCGACCGTGTGGCACATATCGGCCGTGGCAAGGGCAACCTCGGCGATACCGCCGCGCAACGCCTGCTCAAGGTGATGATGAGCGACGCCAGTGCCATGAGCACGCGCTCGTTCACCAACCCGCCATCGATCATGACCAGCACCAACAAGCCCGAATGGCGGCGCATGCAGCAGCCGGCGGCGAATGGCCATGGCAACGCTCGCAGCCTGGCCGGCTTCTACGCCGGCCTGCTCGACGGCCGCCTGCTGGAAAGCGAACTGCTCGCCGAGATGACCCGCGAACACGGCGTCGGCGAGGACAAGACCCTGCTGACCCGCACCCGTTTCGGCCTCGGCTGCATGCTCGATCAAGCCGAGGTGGCCAACGCCACCTACGGCCTGGGCTGCAATGCCTTCGGCCATCCAGGGGCGGGCGGCTCCAGCGGCTTTGCCGACCCCGAGCGCGATGTCGCGTTCGGTTTCGTCATCAACAATCTGGGGCCCTATGTGCTGATGGATCCGCGTGCGCAAAAAATAGCGCGCGTGCTGGCCCAATGCTTGTAACTGCCTGGCCATACTGCCTGGCAGTCGTACTTTCAATAACACGAATCGACTGAGACCCTGGGGGCTTCATGCGTAACACCATCATCGCCTTGAGCTGCTGCCTGCTCTTCGCTGGCTGCTCCAACACCGACAAGAAAGAAGAAGTGGCCAAACAGGCCGTCATGCCGCCGCCGCAGGTCACCCGCGCCTGGCTCGACGAGTACGAACCCAAGGTGCGTGAAGCCGTCAAGGGCAGCAACTTCGAGTTCGAGCGCCGCGACAACCTGCTGGTGGTCACCGCGCCGGTGCAAGGCTCGTTCAACCCGGATCGCCCGCAGATGCTGCTGCCGGCCAGCCTCGGCCCGATCGCCCGTGTGGCCAAGCTGCTCGAAACCGACAACGACATCGCCGTGGTGGTGCTCGGCCATGCCGACAGCAGCGGCGACGCCGCCGCCAACCGCGACCTGAGCCAGCAGCGCGCCCGCGCCGTGACCTCCATCTTCCGCCTCAGCGGCCTCAAGCAGAACCGCCTGCAGGTCATGGGGCTGGGCTCCGACGCCCCGCGCGCCGCCAACGACAGCGCCGCTGGCCGTGCCCTCAACCGCCGTGTGGAAATCCTCCTCACCTCGCGTGACACCATGCAGGGCCTGATCGCCAAGTACAGCCATCCAGCCAAGGCCGAACTGAAAGACGCGCCCAAGGTAGCTGCCGTAGATCAAGGAAAACAAAGCAAGTCGGAGTAAGCTTGGGGCATTTCCAAAGGACTGAGGAAACGTCATGACCCAAACCTTGGCCGACATGCGCCGTGACTACACCCGCGATGGCCTGAGCGAGATTCAGGCCCCGCTGGAGCCCCTTTCCCTGTTTCGCCAATGGTTCGAGGACGCGGTGAAGACCGAGCAACCGCCGGTCGAACCGAACGCCATGACCCTGGCCACCGTCGACGACGACGGCCGCCCGCACTGCCGTGTGCTGCTGCTCAAGGGCCTCGACGAGCGCGGCTTCACCTTCTTCAGCAACTACGACAGCGCCAAGGGGCGTCAGCTCGCCGTGCGTCCATTCGCCGCCATGACCTTCTTCTGGCCCAGCCTGGAACGTCAGGTGCGTATCGAAGGGCGTGTGGAGCAGGTCACCCCGGCCGAATCCGACGGCTACTTCCAGGTGCGCCCGCTGGGCAGCCGCATCGGCGCCTGGGCCTCGCCGCAGAGCCGCGTGATCCGCGACCGCGCCGAGCTGGAGAGCCTGTTGGCGGAAACCGAAAAACGCTTCCTCAACCAGACCCCGCACTGCCCACCACACTGGGGTGGCTACCGCCTGCTGCCCGAGCGCATCGAGTTCTGGCAAGGCCGCCCCAGCCGCCTGCACGACCGCCTCAACTACCGCCTCAAGGGTGAGGCCTGGATACGTGAGCGGCTGGCGCCTTGATAGGTTGACCTATCGGTGGATGTCAGGCTTCTGGGGGGAATAGCAATCCGCGTGCGGCACTCTTGAAGGGGCGGTTAGAAGTAGCGTGCGGGATAAATATCGTGGACTCTGTCCCCCGGTTCTCCTAGCAAGTACACGGCGCTGTAGATACCGTCTTACCCGTCATCTCGCAATGGCTAGCTGCGGGTCAAAGGGTTTGCCGGATTTGAGTACGCCGTAAGCGATGCAAAGCAGCTTGCGCATGGCCGCGCAGACGATCTGTTTGCCGGCCTTGCCTCGTGCCTTTAGCCGCTTGGCCATCGCTCGGATCGCGGCGTTGTGGGTCAGGGAGACTACTGCTGGCAGGTAAAGCCCTGCACGTAACACTGAAGAGCCCATCCGCGATATGCGCACATGCCCTTTGTGCTTCCCCGAGTCCTGCAGCTTAGGGTTCAAACCTGCAAAAGCCGTAACATCGCGACTGTCACCGAAACGTTGCATGTCGCCCAGCTCTGCCAGCAGCAACGTAGCGGTTCTGTCGGCAATGCCATCGATGCTTTTAAGCAAGTCGCGCTGGCCTCGTAGGTCATCGTTGTCATCGAAGTGCTGCTTGATCGCTTTCAGCGTCTCAGCGATCTGCTGGCGAATATGCTCAAGTACCGACCGAATCGACGCAGCGACTTTGACATCGCTGGTCACGTCCAGACGGTTCTGTTCCATGCGCTCCAACTCCTGAAGATCCTTCAGACGATGATTCAGGGCTTTGAGGCGCTTGATCTCCGGTTGCTCGGGCTTCCAGGCACGCAACTTATGCTGATGCAGATGGCCATAATCGGCAATCAGCTTGGCGTCCACCTTGTCGGTCTTCACGCGCTGCAACTGGCTGCGGGCATAAAGCGCAATCTGCGTCGGATTCAATACGCAGATCTTATAGTCATGCTCGTACAACCATTCAGCCAGCGCTTCGTGATAGATGCCGGTCGCCTCCATCACGATCCAAGCCTGCGGTTCAGCATGCTTGCCCAACCATTGCAGCAGAACTTTAAAGCCCTTCGGGTCGTTGCTCAGCTTGGCCTTGGTGCGATGCTTGCCATTGGCCTGAAGGGTCGCGATGTCGAAGGTGTGCTTGGCGATGTCGATACCCACAACTGTGCTCATCTCCTCCTCCTTTGGGTAGCTGATCGTCACTGCATCCGTCCAACCTTGTTTATGCGAGCTCGAGGCTCTGGATACCGTTCGGACTTACTGGATGAGTGCGGAGGAGCGCAGCGCAATCTACGTTACAGGCTCAAGGCTTCAGGGCGTACTCGGCTTGCAACTCCTCCCCCGATGATCAGTCGGGAACCATAGCCTCACTGAAAGGCTTTGGTCGAGATACAAGGGCGTACTCGGCTTTGGCTGGTGGACTGTTCGCTTGCGTTCCTGAGTCCACCCTACGCGCTGCGAACAGCACTGCGCCAGTAGGCTATGGGCGCCATCCGAATCGGTTGAGGACGGCTGGGCCAAATTTGAACATTAGTGTGTGGCCTCATCTGATCCGGCTGGCCTGGGGCGACCGACTGCTTGTTGAAACCAGCAAGTAGTCCGGACAACCGCCGCAAATGGTGGATGAAAAAAACGTCATCCACCCTACGTCGAAATACCCCCCGCGTAGGGTGGACAACGCGAAGCTTGTCCACCCTGGTTCAGGTCACACCACCGCTCAAGGATGAGCCGTTATGCCCAATTGCCGGGCGTAACCTCGCGCCCCCATCAGCCCGATCGCTGCGCCTCGCGCTGACGCTCCAGTTGCCGCCAAGGCAACGGCAGTCGATAAGGCCCTGGCCCGGTCAGGGCCAGGCTGGCGAAAATCACCAGCATCCACCAGGCGAACTGGCCTTGCTCCAGCGTCCAGTCGGGGTGCACCAGTACCAGTGCTACCAGCAGCACGGCGATGATTGGCAGGCAGGCCAGGCGCGCGTAGAGCCCGGCGATCAGCAGCAAGGGGCAGAGCACTTCGGCGAATATGGCCAGGCTCAGGGTCAGCGTTGCGCCCAGCCCCAGCGGGTCTTCGATATGTTGCAGGGCGCCCTGCCAGTGCAGCAATTTGGGCAAGCCATGCACCTGTAGCAGCAGAAGGGCGGCGGCCACGCGCAGGAAGAGCAGGCCCCAGGCGAGCGGTGCGGGCAGTGGTGGGGTGGCGGGTGTCATGAATGGCTCCGATTCGTTGGATGGATGCCATCAGCTTGTGCGTCTCGGCGCGCCAAGGCTTGCATGCCTGTGCTCAGTTTGTAGCGCTGCGCCATGAGCCGAGTGCGAGCGCCGCAATAAAGCCACACATCCTTTCAAAGCGAGCACGCCGCTTCAATTTTTCGCCGTTGCGCTGGCGGAAGCTGAGGGTTCCCTGATTCTGTTTTGGAGAACCACCATGGCTACTGCTGTTGCCGCTCCCGGCAAGACCCTGCTCGATGCGCACAACCACACCCTGATCATGATCGACCACCAGTCGCAGATGTCCTTCGCGACCAAGTCGATCGACGCCGTCACCCTGCGCAACAACGCCGCGCTGGTGTCCAAGGCCGCCTGCGAGTTCGGCGTGTCGACCATCCTCACCACCGTTGCCGAGAAGAGCTTTTCCGGCCCGATCTTTGACGAGATCAAGTCGGTATTCCCGGATCATCAAGCGATCGACCGCACCACCATGAACACCTGGGAAGACCCGCGCATCGCCGTGGAAGTGAACCGTATCGGCAAGCCGAAGATCGTCCTCGCCGGCCTGTGGACGTCCGTGTGCATCGTTGGCCCGGCGCTGTCGGCGCTGGATCAGGGTTTCGAGGTGTACGTGATCACCGACGCCTGCGGCGACGTATCCACCGAAGCTCATGAAATGGCGATCCAGCGCATGCTGCAACTGGGCGCGCGCCCCATGACCTCCCTGCAATATCTGCTCGAACTGCAGCGTGACTGGGCTCGTGGCGAAACCTACGAGCAGACCGTGAAGACTGCCATCGAGAATGGCGGCGCCTATGGCCTGGGCCTGATCTACGCCAAGACCATGTTCAACGCCTCGGAAGGCCACTGAGATGAGCATCGAAAAGGTTCTCTACCGCGCCTACGCCGAAGCCACGGGCGGGCGTGACGGCCGCGCCATTTCCAGCGACGGCGTGCTCGACGTGGCCCTGACCACACCGCGCGAGCTGGGTGGTGCCGGCGGCGCCGGTACCAACCCGGAGCAGTTGTTCGCTGCTGGTTACTCGGCCTGCTTCCTCGGCGCGATGAAGTTCGTCGCCGCGCGCGACAAGCTGGCCATCCCGGCTGACGTGTCGATCGAGGGCGTGGTTGGCATCGGCGCCATCCCCACCGGTTTCGGCATCGAGGTGGAGTTGCGTATCAGCCTGCCCGGGCTCGATGCCGAAGCGGCTAACACCCTGGTGGAGCGGGCGCACATCGTCTGCCCGTATTCCAACGCCACGCGCGACAACATCGACGTGACCCTCACCCTGGTCGATTGAAAGGAGCAGACGACATGCCCCGTATTGCCTTGCTGAGTGCAGTGATCGCCCTGGCCATCGGCCAGGTGCACGCCGCTGATTACAGCGGTGTGGAAAGCAACACCCGAACCTTCCTCGAAGCACTGGAAAAGGGCGGCGGCAAGCCGCTGGAAAGCCTCAGCCCGCAGGACGCCCGCGCCGTGCTGGTGGGCGCGCAGAGCTCGGTGAAGGTCGACCTCTCCGGCGTCAAGGTCGAGGACAAGACCATCCAGGTCGGTGGCCAGCCGCTGAAGCTGACCGTCGTGCGCCCCGAAGGCGTCAAGGGCACGCCGCCGGTGTTCATGTTCTTCCATGGCGGCGGCTGGGTGCTGGGTGACTACCCGACGCATGCCCGCCTGATCCGCGACCTGGTGGTTAACTCTGGCGCGGTGGCGGTCTACGTCGGCTATTCGCCGTCGCCGGAAGCGCACTATCCCACCGCCATCGACCAGGCCTACGCGGCGACCCGCTGGGTAGCCGAGCACGGCAAGGAACTCGGCGTGGACGCCAGCCGTCTGGCCGTGGCCGGCAACAGTGTCGGCGGCAACATGGCCGCTGTGGTCGCGCTCAAGGCCAAGGAAGCGGGCACGCCGAAACTGCGTTTCCAACTGCTGCTGTGGCCGGTGACCGACGCCAGCTTCGATAACGCGTCCTACAGTCAGTTCGCCCAGGGCTACTTCCTCACCAAACCGATGATGGAGTGGTTCTGGGACAACTACACCACCGATGCCGCCCAGCGTGCCGACATCCATGCCTCGCCACTGCGCGCCAGCAGCGAACAGCTCAAGGGCCTGCCACCGGCACTGGTGCAGACCGCCGAGTTCGACGTGCTGCGTGACGAGGGCGAAGCCTATGCACGCAAGCTGGATGCGGCAGGCGTCGAGGTCACCGCCGTGCGCTACAACGGCATGATCCACGACTACGGCCTGCTCAACCCGCTGGCTCATGTGCCCACCGTGCACAGTGCGATGCGCCAGGCTGGGGTCGAGCTGAAGCGGCATCTGCAATGAGTGCCCTCCGGCCTGATGAAGGGCAGGGGGGCGACGAGCCGGTCACCCTGCTGATCCGCCATCGCGTGCGGCCCGCCCAGGCGGCGCTGTATGAGGCCTGGTTGCGCCGCATCGTCGGCGTGGCGCAGGACTATCCGGGGCATCTCGGGGTGGATGTGATCCGCAGCCACGAACAGGGCGCGCCGCTGTTCACCAGTGTGCTGCGCTTTACCGGGCCAGAGCGTCTGCAGGATTGGCTGGGCTCCGAGGTGCGGCGGCAACTGGTGGCGGAGGTCGCGCCGCTGTTGCTGGAGGACGAAGCCCTGGAGCTGAACCCGATGCGTGAGTTCTGGTTCGCCCCGGCCAGCCCGCAGCAGCCCCAGCCACCGCGCTGGAAGCAGGCCTGCGTCAGCTTTCTGGTGATCCTGCCGCTGAGCCTGCTGGTGCCGCAGTTGTGGCACCCGGCATTCGTCGCCTGGCCCTGGCTGGGCGGCTGGTTGCCGAGCAACGTGGTGATCACCCTGAGCATCGTCCTGCTGGTGGTCTACCTGTTCATGCCGCGCGTCACCCGCTGGCTCGCGCCCTGGCTGGAGGCCGGCGACAAAGGAGAACGCCATGACTGACGACAGCCCTTCCAACAGTCGGCGACGCTTTCTCGCCGCCTCGTCCATTCTCGGCGCCGCTGGTGCGCTATGGCCGGCGTTGCCGATCTTCGGTGGCGAACGGCAAGGAGATTCTTCCATGCATCCCGATCTGATTCTGTTCAACGGCCGTCTGCACACGGTCGACCGTGAAAACCCTCAGGCCACGGCAGTGGCCATCCAGGACGGGCGTTTCGTTGCCGTCGGCAGCGACGCCGAGGTCATGCCCCTGCGCGGCGCCGGCACCCAGGTCATCGACCTGCAGCGCCGCACCGTGATCCCCGGCCTCAACGACTCGCACCTGCACCTGATCCGTGGCGGTCTCAACTACAACCTGGAGCTACGCTGGGAAGGCGTGCCCTCGCTGGCCGATGCCCTGCGCATGCTCAAGACCCAGGCCGAGCGCACCCCGGCGCCGCAGTGGGTGCGCGTGGTCGGTGGCTGGAACGAATTCCAGTTCGCCGAAAAGCGCATGCCCACCCTGGAGGAAATCAACCAGGCGGCGCCGGACACCCCGGTGTTCATCCTCCACCTCTACGACCGTGCGCTGCTCAACCGCGCGGCGCTGCGGGTGGTCGGCTATGACCGCAACACGCCCAACCCGCCCGGCGGCGAGATCGTCCGCGATGCCAACGGTGAGCCTACCGGCATGCTGGTAGCGCGGCCCAACGCGATGATCCTCTACGCCACCCTGGCCAAGGGGCCGAAGCTGCCGCTGGAGTACCAGGTCAACTCCACCCGCCAGTTCATGCGCGAGCTCAACCGCCTCGGCGTGACCAGCGCCATCGACGCGGGCGGCGGTTTCCAGAACTACCCGGACGACTACCAGGTGATCGAGCAACTGGCCAAGGAGGGCCAGCTCAGCGTGCGCATTGCCTACAACCTGTTCACCCAGAAGCCCAAGGAAGAGCTGGCTGACTTCCAGAACTGGAGCAGGATCGTCAAACCGGGGCAGGGCAGCGACTTCTTCCGCCACAACGGCGCTGGCGAGATGCTGGTGTTCTCCGCCGCCGATTTCGAGGACTTCCTCGAACCGCGTCCGGATCTGGCCGCCAGCATGGAAGCCGAACTGGAGCCGGTGGTGCGCCACCTGGTCGAACAGCGCTGGCCGTTCCGCCTGCACGCCACCTATGACGAGTCCATCTCGCGCATGCTCGACGTGTTCGAGAAGGTCGACCGCGACATTCCCTTCAATGGCCTGCCGTGGTTCTTCGACCACGCCGAGACCATCAGCCCGCGTAATATCGAGCGCGTTCGCGCCCTCGGCGGCGGCATCGCCATCCAGGATCGCATGGCCTTCCAGGGTGAATACTTCGTCGACCGCTACGGCGCCAAGGCTGCCGAACAGACCCCGCCGATCCAGCGCATGCTGGCCGAGGGCGTGCCGGTCGGCGCCGGCACCGATGCCACCCGCGTCTCCAGCTACAACCCCTGGACGTCGCTGTACTGGCTGGTCAGCGGCAAGACCGTTGGTGGCCTGGAGCTGTACCCGCAGGGCCTGCCGCGCGCCACCGCGCTGCAACTGTTCACCCATGGCAGCGCCTGGTTCTCCAGCGAGCAGGGCAAGAAGGGGCAGATCAAGGTCGGCCAACTGGCGGATCTGGTTGCCTTGTCAGCGGACTTCTTCGCCATCGAGGACGAGCAGATCAAGTGGCTGGAATCGGTGCTCACCGTGGTCGACGGCAAGGTGGTCTACGCCGCAGCCGAATTCGACAAACTTGGCCCGCCCGCGCTGCCGGTGATGCCCGACTGGTCACCGGTGGCCCTGGTGCCCGGCCACTGGCGGCAGAACGCACCGTTGGTGGCCCAGGTACACCAGTGCGTGGGCTCCTGCGCTGTACACGCCCACAACCACGAACGCGCTCGCCTCTCCAACGCTCCAGTCAGTGACTTCCAAGGTTTCTGGGGCGCCTTCGGCTGCTCCTGCTTCGCCTTCTAAGACAGAGCCTCGCATCGTCTCTAGGCGATGCGGGGCTCTTTTGTGAAGTGGCTAGGGTGATTGGTGTTCGGAAGGGAGACTGGCAGCTATCGGCTAAAAGCGGCCATTGGATACGAGTGAGGGCGAAGCTCTAATAATCGGTGATGGTCGTCCCGGCTATGGTCTCGGCGAAGCCGATACCGAGCACCCTTGCCGGCGTTTCAAAGCCGGCTCGTCGTGTACCACCCAGCAGTCGACGTGCTGCCTCCACTGCGGCCAACGGTGTATAGCTGTAGCCGTTCACGGTCTCGATCAATGCAGGTTTCTCGGTCGCTCCGCTCACATCTGATCTGATGGATGCCTGGGTACGCCTGTTGCGTTTGATGAATCGACCGGAAGAGTTTGCAGCCCTGGCGCCCGTCTACGAACGTGAGACTCTTTTTCGGGTTCTGCAAGGGCCTCATGGCTGGATGCTGCGTGACATCGCGCACAAAAGCTGGGGCGATTCAGACCGATCGCGCTGCCGGTGTTGTTGCACGATTGGCATGTGTGTAGGAGCGAATTTAGCGATTAAAGGCTGGGCTATCCCTTCGCACTTGCAGGGATAGCCCAGCGCTATACAACCGCTCACCGACTATAGTGGAGCGCATGGAAGCCTACTTCAGTGGCCACGGTTGCGAACCCCAGTTCCGCCATCAGCGATTCTAAAAATAGCGAAGGAAGACCAGTGACGCGGGCTGGGCATATCTAGGAAGAGGGAACGACCTGCCAGACCTCTTCAGCGATGCGACCGTTACGGTAAACAAGCACATAGCGCACATGGAGGGGCTGCCGGCCTGCGAAATATACCGTCGCAGTCACGGTAGAACCTTTCGGGTTTGAAGCTTCTTCCAGATTCTCGATTTTTAGCTGTAGCGGCCCCTGCGAGTCTGTGAATTTATGCCATACGGGCATGATCGCGGCGGTACCTACGTAGCTGCCATCGAGTGGGCCGCCGATCCAGGTGAGATGAGCATCTTTTTCATAGTTGTTGATGAGCGCCGCAAGATCGTTTGTGGCGATTGCCTTGAAATGCGCCTCCGCTGCATCACTGGTGGTGCTCGCCTGGGCGTTACCGATGGCGAGTGAGAGCATGGTTAGAAGGATCTGTGGTTTGAGTGTCATGTTGTTGTCCTGATGAGTGGGTTAGTTCTCGTTGCTGCACTGGCCCGCTACCTGGTACTCGAGCAGGTGAACGTTCCCCGCGTGGTCGAGGTATTTGAGTTGCGCCGGTTGAATGCCGCAGAAGCTCGTGAGGTCCGTGCTCTCGAGGATTTTGTCGATGTCCAGATGCAGATAGGTTCCGGTTCGGTCGATGATTGGCGGTGGCTGGCCATCGGCAAGCAGAGGCATCGAAACGGCGAGAAGGGATAGGCTGAATAGTTGTCGGCGCATGCTTGTAAGCTCTGAAGGGGTGATAGGGGACCTGTCGAATCGCTCGGCAGGACATTGGTAATACGCCGGACACCGCGCTTTATTCCCGCGCTCAAAATATTCTGCTGCTCCTGGAATAATCCGCGCACCCATGCGTCTTACCGTTGCTACTGGCCAATCGAGCCGGTCAAGTCGGTGGATGCAGATGAGTTTGGAAATGACGGATGAGCAGTTGCGTGAGTTGTTGCCGCGCCTGCGACGTTTCGCGCTTTGGCTGACCCGCCACAGTGCGAGTGCGGACGATCTGGTTCAGTCCGCCCTTGAGCGGGCGCTGAGCCGCAGCGCCAGCAAGCAGGCCGAGGGCGACTTGCGGGCGTGGCTGTTCACCATTCTCTATCGGTTGTTCCTCGACGGGCAGCGGCGCAGCCGTCGCTATGCCCGTATTCTGCAGTTCTTCACTGGCGACGAGCCGCAAGCGGCATCGGCCGAAGAGGTGACGATAGCCCGCTCGACGCTCGATGCCTTTGCTGCACTGACCACGGAGCAACGCGCGCTCCTGCTGCTGGTGGGCGTCGAGGGGTTAAGCTATCGCGAAGTTGCCGAAACACTCGATGTGCCAATAGGCACCGTCATGTCGCGACTGTCCCGGGCGCGTAAAGCGCTACGTGAGGCCAGCGAAGGGCAGATCACTCAACCTCCGTTGCGGTTAATCAAATGAAGTCCAATTACCCCAGTGAAGACGAACTGCAGGCCTATGTGGACGGGCAGCTAGACGCCATGCGGCACGCCGAGATCAAGGCTTTTGCCGCCGCGGACGCTGGTCTGGCCGGCTGGATCGATCGGCTGCACGTGGAGAATCAGCAGCTTCGCGCAGCGCTGGCCAGCTTGCCGCCACTGAAGCCCGAACCTCGGCTGGACCCGGCCGCGATACGCCGTGGCCTGGCACGTCGCCGGCAGACGCGCCTGGCGGTCGCTGCTTCGGTTCTCTTGGCCTTCGGGCTGGGTAGTTTGGGCGGTTGGCAGGGGCACGGCATGGTCATGCAATCGACTAGCCTGCCAATGGCCGATGCAGTGCAGGCCTATCGGCTGTTCAGCGAGAGCGGCAACCCGGTAGTCGACATCGCCGCCGGCGAGCCGGGAAAACTGCAAAACTGGCTGGATATGCACTTCGTCCACGCGGCACCGATGCCCGACCTCAGGAGCTACGGTTTCTACCCGGTGGGCGGTCGTCTGATGGCCACAGAGCAGGGCGCCGCGGCGATGGTGCTGTACCGGGATGATCGCGGTGAAACCGTGCTCTTCTACATCCGCCCGCCGGGCCATTCCGTCATTGGCCGCGGCAGCCGGCGCGAAGGCGACCTGCTTGCCCAGTACTGGGCCGATCAGGGCTATCACTACGCGGTGGTAAGCACGGGCAGCAGTCCGCGCGCGGCCGCGGTGCAACGGGCACTCGACCCACTGATCTAGCCTGTGTCTGCCTCTGAGCAGCGCAACCAGAAGCGCTTCAGTGCCGGCGAGACAAAGACCAGCAGCTAAAGACCAGCAGCTGGTCATCGAGCCAGGGTTCGGCGAGTAGTTGCCGCATGTGGCAGGGGCCTCGATCAGCCCCATATCGATTTTAGAGGCGGCAACCTGCTGTGCGATCAACGGCTGTTGCCGGGCGATACGTTCAGCCTGGTTTGCGGCACGGCCTCAAGCTCATTCAGCGCAGCGCTGGTGGCCGATCGCGACAAAGCGATGGTTGCGGCCGCCGCACTGTCCGATGAGCCCCTGCCCGGGAAGGCAGGGGGTTAAGCGCAGCGAATGCTTACAGCGCCTGGAGTTGGATCGGCTTACCCGGTGCTTCGGCAGTGCCCGGGGCAATGACCAGGTAACGCCGCTGGGTTTGGTCCTCATGCCGGACAATCTGCCGGATCGCCCCGACAGCGTTGACGATTGCCGCACCCGCTGGATTGGCCATGAACGACGCCAGCGGCTCGAGTTTGCCTTGACCGTCTGGCTGGCTGGCCAGCGCAAGTACATAGGGTTGCTTCGGCGTGAGGCCGGTTACCGAGGCCTGCAACACTTGCGACAAACCCTGATCGAACAGCGTCACGCTGGTGGGGGCTGGGTTCTGCGTGTTGCCATCGGTCGCCAGCAGGCGCAATTGCGTCGTCTGCCCGGCTTCACCCAGGGGCTGAAGATTAGCCAGGCCGTCGCCGCTGGGCACGGCATTGGGTACGTACACCACCGCCTGTGGCGCTTGGCCGATGGGGATAGTGGTTACTAGCGTATTACTCACAGTATCGATGGCGGCCAAGGCATCGGCGTTTTCGAGGCCGACGTAGATGCGCGTGCCGTCGCCTGACGGCCAAAGCCCGTGGGGCAGCTTATCCACGTCGATGGTAGCGACCTGCTCGAAATTGTCGGTGCGGAACACCTTCACCTGATTTAGCCCACCGACGGTGACATACGCGAAGGTGCCGTTTTTGTTGTGGACGATGTTGACGTGGTTGGTAATCGGGCCGGTGTCCAGCGTCTTGATCGGCTTGAAGGGAGGGCGTGCATCGAATACCTGAACCTTGCCGATATCCTTGAGTGTCAGCCAGACCTGTTTGCCATCTGGTGTCGCGGCAATATCGGGGCAGAAGGGGCTGGCCTGCTTCATGGTGCCGACCACCTTATGATCGCTGACCGAGATGACCGTGGTTTCCGGATTGAAGGAAGAGCAGATGTAACCGTACTGACCGTCTGGCGAGAAGATCTGCATGCCGGGGCCGGCCGGAACCTTGATGCGGCGCGTTTCCGTGTAGGTCTTGCCATCCAGTACGGCAATGTAATCTTCGCCTCGCACCGTCACCCAGACCTCCTTGCCATCTGGCGTGAAGAAGGCTTCGTGAGGTGCGCGGCCGACGTAGGTAACCTGCTTGACCGCGTTGCTCGCGGTGTCGATGAAGCTCACGGAGTTGGAGCCGATGGAAACCACCGCCAGAGTGCGATGATCGGGCGAAAAGCCCATGCCATGAACCAGTACCTGGCCCTTGTACAGCGGGCTGAAGTTATCGGGTTGCGGGGAGCCCAAGCGGATCACGCCGAGCAGCGTGTTGCTTGCGGGGTCAGTGACCGAAACGGTATTGGAGAACTGCTCGGCAGCATATACCCGGTCGCGATGGCTGATGGGGATGTCCGGGGCGTCAAGGGGCCCCGGTACTTGCCCGGCCCAGGTCGACGCGGAGAGAGCGAGCAAGCCTGCGGTGAGCAGGTCGAGACTGTAGCGAGTGACTTTCATAGGTATCTCCGAGCGGATGTTAGGGATGGCCAGCGGAATGCGCTGAATGGCCACCGACCTGGGTTGGTGCCGGTTGTGCGGGTGGTAACGGGTCACCGATGGCCAGTCGCATCGCGACGATCTCTTGCTGCTGGGTAACGATGATTTCCTGGGCCAGACGTTTGAGTTGCTCATTCTTGCCGTGGCGCAGCACCGCCAGGGCCATATCGATTGCACCCTGGTGATGCGGCACCATCATCTCGACGAAGTCTCGGTCGATGTCGCCGGTCGGTTCGACTGTCATGGCCGACATCATCCGGGCCATGGCCAGGTCGTTCTCGGCAAGAAAAGCGGCTTCGGCGGGCGTTTTTGCAGGGCCTGATGAGTGCTGGAAAGCTTCATGCGCCAGCGCAGCGGTTGCTGTCGCAAGGCCGAGTACGCCGGCGACGAGCGCGACGCGGGATAATGCATGGATAGGAATAGGTTTCACCTGACCTCCTGAGACGCGTTATGGGTGCGCTCTCAAGACGAACAGATGGGCCACTTATTCCCTGAACCGACTTCTGTATCTCCGTCTCGTGCGCCGGCCGGAGTCAAAGGCAGCGCCTCGTCATCTGCCGAATCGGTGGCGCTGTCCAAGGAGCTGAAGCGTCGAGGCTGGAAGTTCGTGAAGCCTACGACTGTCTATGCGTTCCTGCAGGCCAAGGGGCTGTTCAACGACCATGCAACCGAATGTGCGATCAGGGCAGAAACTGAATGTGCGCGGCAATCCTTCAATAAGCCTTAGCTGTGGATTGATCTTCGCAACCGGGAAGCGTCAGCTAGCGGCCAGGAGCAGACACTTGCCTGGTGTAGCTTCCCCTCAAGCTGACGCTTGAAACTGTTAACGACCGCCTCTGGTCGCAACCAAGATCCGCTGCAACCCTTCTTGGTCAAATCAGACCTTGTGCACCTCTTTCCTTTGCTAGCCAATGAGCAGGCTGCCGAGCCTGCCAATTTCTACCGCTGAGCATTCCAACCATCGATAAGGCTGTATGAAAGCTGCGTATCGGATACCCTTGCGCGACGAATCAATCAGGATGCTGTGAACTGAACCATGGGTTTCAAACAACTAGCTGAGCTACGTGACCGCCTGCGGGCTGAAAAAGGCCAGGCCAAGGCCGAGAGCGTGAAAGAGCGCGTCAAGACCGAGGGCACGAAGCCGCAGAAGCGCAAGACGCCGCAGAAGACCAAGCAACGCGAGCAGGATCCGGCCGTCGAGGCGATCTGGCGGCTGCAGAAGCATTTCCCCCTGGCCTTCCCGGTCAATCCGGCGCCCAAGGTGCCGCTCAAGGAAGGCATCCTCAAGGATGCCGAGCAGCATCTGGAGCTGCTGGGCATCACTCTGGAGCAGCTCAAGCTGGGTATCGCGGCCTGGTGCCGGGGCGGGCGTTACTGGGCGGCGATGACCGAGAATGCGCCGCGCCTGGATCTGCAGGGCCAGCCCGTTGGCGTGGTGACGGCGCCGCAGGCGCTGCATGCCAAGCAGCAGGCCCGGCGCCAGCGCATGGAGGCGCGGCGTCAGGCCAAGCCGAAAGCGGATGCTGAAACCAAGGCCGTCGAGAATGCCGAGCCGCAGAGCGCGGAGTAAGGTCTAGCGCGTTGCCATGGTGAAAGTGCCGAGCCGTGCTAATGGCACTATCGCCTGGCAACGCTAGACTTCGCTGTCATGACCGACGTAGCCATCCTGCTGTTTCCCGATGTGCTGCTCTTGGACGTGGCGGGGCCGGTGGAGGCGTTTTCCATCGCCAACCGCTACCTGCCCGCCGAGCAGCACTACCGTATCCGTACCCTTGCTCTGGGCGAACCTCTGGTGCGTGCCTCCTGTGGTTTGCAGATGGTCGCCGACGAGTTGATCGGCGAGGCGCCTGCCGTCGCTCATGATCTGCTGCTGGTTCCCGGCGGGCCGGGGGCCTACGACGCGGATCACAGTGCCTTTCGTCCCTGGCTGATCGCGGCGGCGGCTGCGGCCAGGCGTTTTGGTTCGATCTGCACCGGGGCCTTCGTTCTCGGCGACGCCGGGCTGCTCGACGGGCGCCGGGTGACCACCCACTGGAACTACACCGAGCGGCTGGCCCGACGCTACCCACAGGCGCAGGTGCTGAGCGAGCAGATCTACCTGGCCGACGGCAATCTCTACACCTCGGGTGGTATCACCGCTGGCATCGACATGGCGCTGGGCATCATTGCCGAGGATCACGGCAAGGCGGTGGCCGTCTCGGTGGCCAAGGTGCTGCTGGTGGCGAAGACGCGCCAGGGCGGACAGGCCCAGTTCAGCCCCTTGCTGGCCGAAGTGGCGCGCGAGGATACGCCTGTGGCGCGTGCCCAGCGCCATGTGCTGGAGCACCTGGCCGAAGACCTTGGCGTCGAGGCGCTGGCGGCTGTGGTGGGGCTCAGCGCTCGGCATTTCACCCGCCTGTTCAGCCGCGAAGTGGGCATGACCCCAACCGAGTTCGTCCACGACGCGCGTATCGATCATGCTCGGCAATTGCTCGAGACCACCGACCTGCCACTGAAGACCATCGCCTTTCGCAGCGGCTTCGGCAGCGTGCGCTGCATGCGTACGCTGTTCACCGATCGCCTGGGGCTGACTCCTGCGCAGTACCGTCACCAGTTCAGTTGATGTCCGAATTATGCTCCATGATGTCCGCCAGGCTCCCCACGCTGGCGTTCTAGCCTGGCAAAGGCGGCGGCATCATCCCTCCCATGATCCAGCACGCATCGACCTCCGCCTCGCGCGGAGGCCGGGGCGTTGGTGCAACCGGGAGGGAGGAACGCCGATGGATACCGGTAACGCGCAGGGTGATCTACCTGCGATCCGCCTGTCGGCCTGGCAATTGCGCCGGGCCAAGCAACTGATCGAGGCGCACCTCGACGAGCCGTTGAGCATCGCCTGGCTGGCGCG
Organism: Pseudomonas sp. GOM7; assembly: GCF_026723825.1. Lineage (NCBI taxonomy): Bacteria > Pseudomonadati > Pseudomonadota > Gammaproteobacteria > Pseudomonadales > Pseudomonadaceae > Pseudomonas > Pseudomonas sp. GOM7. The sequence goes on from NZ_CP113519.1 coordinate 1,501,209, forward strand.
TGAGTGCAGCCTGTCACGCAGTCATTTTTCCTGCGCCTTTCATGGCAGCACGGGGATGTCGCCGCACCAGTGGCTGACCCGCGCGCGGTTGGCGCGGGCGCGCAACCTGCTGCTTGCGGGCAATAGCGTGGCGGCGGTGGCCTGTGCCTGCGGCTTCAACGACCAGGCACATTTCGCCCGGGTGTTCTCGCGCTGGCAGGGCCTGGCGCCGAGCCGCTGGCGCTCTGCGCAGCAGCTAGACGCCTGAGCGCCCAGCGGCGGGGAAGGCCCGCAGCAGGGCGTAGGCGGATGCTTACTTGCCCATCAAGGTGAAGTAGCTGGTCATCAGGTTGCGGTAGTTGGGGATGTGCTCGGAGAGCAGGCTACCGAGACCTTCGATGTCGTTGCGCCAGTCGCGGTGCAGTTCGCAGGCGACGCTGAACCAGTTCATCAATTGCACGCCGGCGGCGTTCATGCGCGCCCAGGCAGCCTGCTGCACGGTCTTGTCGAAGGTGCCCGAGGCATCGGTGACGACGAACACGTCGAAGCCTTCGGCGATGGCCGACAGCGCCGGGAAGGCCACGCACACGTCGGTGACCACGCCGGCGATGATCAGTTGCTTGCGCCCGGTCTTCTTCACCGCCGCGACGAAGTCGTCGTTGTCCCAGGCATTGATCTGGCCGGGACGGGCGATATAGGGCGCGTCCGGGAACTGCGCTTTCAGCTCTGGCACCAGCGGGCCGTTGGGGCCTTGCTCGAAGCTGGTGGTGAGGATGGTCGGCAGGCCGAAGAACTTGGCGACATCGCCCAAGGCCAGCACGTTGTTCTTGAAGTCGCTGGGGGTGAAGTCCTGCACCAGCGAAATCAGACCGGACTGGTGGTCGATCAGCAGTACGGCGGCGTCGTCTTTGTTCAGGCGGTTGTAGGGCTTGCTCATGGTGTAGCTCCTCGTGGGGTGAATGTTTCAGTGACGCGGCGCGGCGAGCAGATGGCGGATGCGGATCGGCTCGTCGGGCATCTGGTAGCGCCGCGCGCGCGCTTCGATGCGCTGCTCGGCGCGGGTGACGCGGTCGTGGTGGCGCAGGTGCTCCAGCCAGGACTCGTCGAAGAAGAATTCCTGCCAGCGGCTGGGATCCTCGGCGTCCTGCACCAGGCCCCAGGAGAAGGCGCCGTTGCGCCGGCGCATGTGCCGCACGTCCTGCATCGCAGCACGGAAGGCGTCGCTGTCGGCGGCGGCGATGCGGTAATCGAGGGTCACCAGCAGCGGGCCGCGATCGCGATCCAGGGCATCGTCGAGAATCGGCGCTGGCCAGTGCAGCGAGGGCGCCAGGTCATCGGCCTCACTGACCGGTAGAGGGAAACGCCAGCCTGCCAGCAGGCCAAGCACCAGCAGGGTGGCGCTGCCCGCGAAGGCGGCGCTCAGCGACAGGCCACTGGCGAGGGCGCCCCAGGCCAGGCCACCAGCCGCCGAGCAGCCGAAGAACGCCAGGATGTACAGTGACAGCGCACACGCCCGCACCCAGGCCGGCACGGCGGTCTGCGCCGATAGTTGCAGGCTGGACAACGCTGCGATCCAGGCCATGCCGCTGAGCAGCATCACGGGTACCAGTGCGGGCATGCTGCGCAGCATGGCGAGCCCTGCCAGTACCAGGGCATAGACCAGGCTGGCGCCGGCCAGCAGGCGGTCGTTGCCGTAGCGTGTGCGCAAGCGCGGCAGCAGGGTGGCACCGACGACTGCACCGAGGCCGACGCAGCCGAGCAGGATGCCGTAATCCAGCGCGCTGCCGTCGATCTCGCGGCGCACCAGTACCGGCAGCAGTGACATGCCGGCCGAGGCGCCGATGAAGAAGGCGGCGGTGCGTACCAGCACCGCCTGCAGCGAGCGGCTGCTGCGGGCGTAGCGCAGGCCCACGCGCAGCGCACCGAACAGACGTTCGGCCGGCAGCACGCTCTGGCTTGGTGTGCGCTTCCAGCTCGCCAGGGCGACGATCACGGCGAGGAACGAGGCGGCGTTGAGGGCGAAGGTCAGCCAGGGGCCGCTGAGGCTGACGAGGATGCCGGCCAGCGCCGGGCCGATGGCACGCGCGACGTTCACACCGAGGCTCGACAGCGCCACGGCTGCCGGCAGTTCGGCGCGCCCGACCACTTCTGGCAGCATGGCCGACCAGGCCGGCATCATCAGCGCCGTGCCGACACCCATGGCGAAGGTCAGGCCGAGCAGCAGCTCGACGCTCATCCTGTCGGAGGCCGTGAGCAGGGCCAGGGTCATGGCCACGGCGGCCATCCAGCACTGCACGATGAGCAGTGAACGGCGCTTGTCGACGATATCGGCGAGGGCGCCAGCCGGTAGCGCCAGGAGGAAGATCGGCAGGGCGCCTGCCACCTGCACGGCAGCCACGGCCAAGGGGCTGGCCGACAGCGAGGTCATCAGCCAACCGGCGCCGACCTCGTGCATCCAGGTGCCGATGTTGGAGGCGATGCTGGCCAGCCACAGTGCCAGGAACAGCCGGCTACGCAGTGGCTGCCAGGGCGAGGCAGCGATGGCGGGCTTGGCGGGGGTGGGGTTTGGCATCGGCTGAGATCCTTGAAGGCAGGCAGATCGGCAGATGGCACTATCGGATGGCGGCGGGCGCCTGGCTTGTATCGGTGTGCTCGATTGCGCTGTGAGGCGCGTGGGCTGGGGCGGGAAGACAGCAGTTGGCGCGTTATTCAAGCAGCCTGGCAACGCTCTGGCTTGTACGTTTGTTCGAGTTTTAGCCTGACGAGGCGAATGCTTGAGATGGGAATTGGTTTCAACTAGCTTGACTTTACCAGCGAGTCGGCGGGCATCGATATCTGGCTCCCATAGTCGATCTCCAGGCTAGAAAGAGGGCGATATTCATGACTTTTGGTCAGGACTCTTTTGCCCGTAAGTACCTGTTTGTCTTGCTGGTACGACCCTTAATCTGTCGCCTTACTGGTCGGAGACTTTCATGTGTAAAGGTTCGCTCATTCTGATGGTCTGTCTGGCCGCAACCAGCTTGAACCCGATGTTTGCCCGAGCAAACCGGAACGTGAGCCGCTCGATATGATCCGCCTGGGTGACGCCTGGATTTCACTGGAACGCAGGGAGGCCTTCCGCGACGGCGCGCCGGTGCGTCTGGGCGGCCGTGCCTTCGATGTGCTGGCCGCGCTGCTGGCTGCGCCCGGACGCTTGCTGACCAAAGCCGAGCTGCTACAGGCTGCCTGGCCCGGCGTGGTGGTCGAGGAGAACAACCTGCAGGTGCAGATTTCCACCCTGCGCCGGCAATTGGCGCTGGATGCACGCCTGCTGGAAACCGTGCCGCGCCGGGGCTATCGCCTCAATCTTGAGGTGCCGGTGCAGGCCGAGCGTCTCAGTCTGGTGGCCAATGCTCCGGCGCCCGCCGTCGAGGTGCATGTGATCGACGACGAGCCAGCGGTGCGTACGGCGCTGGTGCGCCAGTTGCGCGCCGCCGGTATCGAGGCGCGTGGTTATGCCTCGGCCGGGGAATTTCTCGACTGCCGCCCCTATGATCGCCCCGGTTGCCTGCTGCTCGATGTGCGCCTGCGTGAAGGCAGCGGCTTCGACCTGCAGGCGCAGCTAGTGCGCTGCGGCGCTCCCTTGCCCATCGTGTTCATGAGCGGTGTCGGTACGGGCGATGAAGGCCGGCGCCGAGAGCTTCCTGACCAAGCCGGTCGAGGAGGCGCAACTGCTGGCTGCCGTTGGCGAGGCCATGGCCCGCGCCACCGTGCAGCACCAGCAGAGCAGCGCACGCCAGGCGATCCAGGCGCGCTACGCCAGCCTCACGCCACGTGAGCGCGACGTCTTCGCCCTGCTGCTGGAGGGCCAGCAAAACCGGCAGATCGCCCAGCGTCTTGGCCTGCAGGACGTGACGGTGAAGATGCACAAAAAGCACGTGATGACAAAACTCGGGGCCAGCAACCTGATACACCTGTTCGTGGCTGGACGTGCGTTGGGCATGCTCCCCCAGCTCGATGCGGTCGCCGAACCGGCCTGAGCCGCATGCGCCATTCACCTTCTGCCCAACCGTTGCCAAGGGCTTGCCATGAAGGTCGTGTGCGTCGTCGACGACGAACCCCAGGTTCGCAAGAGCCTCGCCAATCTGCTGCGCTCCGCCGGGTACCAGGCCGTGTGCTTCGCTTCGGGGGAAGGCTTTCTCGCCTCGGAGTGGTGCTCGCGTGCCATGGCGCTGGTGCTCGATCTGCACATGCCGGGCCTGCAGGGGGCGGACGTGCAGTGCCGTCTGAAGGAGGCCGGATTTTCCCTGCCGGTGATCTGCATGTCCGCCGACAATAGCCGGGAGGTTGCCCTGCAGGCCCTGCAGGACGGCGCCCGGGCCTTTCTGGCCAAGCCGTTCAGCGCCGAAGCCTTGTTGACGCTGTTGGCCGGCCTGTCGGGAGCCGAGGCATGAGCGCCCAACCTTTCGCCTTGCCGCTGCAAGCAGCCGAGCCCTTGGCGCAATGTTTCGACGCGCACTGGATGGCAAACCTGGACTGGCAGCCGCTGGATCATTGCGCTGGCGTCAGCCGTTGGCGGGTTGACGATGCGCGCGCCGGACGTAAGTGGCTGGTGGTGCGAGCCGATGCTCAGGCCACGCGCTGGGAGCAGGCCGGGCTGGATCATGAATATGCCCTGGCGCCGCGCCTTGCGCCTGACTGGGCACTGTTGCCGGTGGCGCGCCTCGGCTGTGCCGAAGGCACCCTGCTGGTGCTCGATGACGAAGCCGGCGTGCCGCTGTCGACGCTGAGCCAGGCGCCCCTGTCGGTGCCGCGCTTCCTGCAACTGGCGCTGGCCAGCGCGCGGGCGTTGGCCGGCCTGCATCGAGCGGGCCTGGTGCACCGCAACCTGTGCCCGGAAAACCTCATTCTCGACCCGCAGGGTGGTGTGCGCCTGACCGGCTTCTGCCGTGCTGCCGTGGGTGACGAGGCAAGCCTGACACTGCCGCCCGTGGCCTGCCTGGCCTACCTGCCGCCGGATCAGGCAGGCAAGCCCAGTGCCGATCTCTATGCGCTGGGTGTGTGCTTCTTCCTCTGGCTGACCGGACGCCATCCCTTCGAGGCGCAGGATGTCGTCGAATGGCAGCACCGGCACGCCGCCGTTGCCGCGCCGCTGCCGTCTTCGCTGCGGCCGGGGCTACCGGGCTATCTGGATGCCCTGGTGAGCTGGATGCTGGCCAAGCAGGGTGGGGCCAGGCCGCAACAGGCCGAGCAGGTGGAGGCGACCTTGCAGCGCTGCCTGCAGGCCTGGCGTGAGGGCCCCAGCCTACATCGTGTGGCACCAGCTACGCCCCGCCTGATCGGACGCGAGGCGGAACTGGCGGTGTTGCGCGAGGCCTGTCAGGGTTTGCTGCGGGGGCAAGGTAGCGTTTTGTTGCTGGAAGGCGAGGCGGGCATCGGCAAAACCTCGCTGGTGCGGCGCATGCGCCAGGAGGAGGGCGAGGGGCCCTTGTTGTTCGCCAGTGCCAAGTGTGAGCTGAGCCGCCGAGGCCGGCCATATGAAACCCTCGAAGCGCTGTTCGCCGAACTCTGCGAGCGCCTGCTGGCCGAACCGCCCGAGCAGGTCGAGCACTGGCGCTGGCTGTTGCAGGCTCAGGTGGCTGCGCATGGTGCGCATCTGGTACGCCTGATCCCGGCACTGGCGCCGCTGCTCGGCGAGGTTGCCGACGCGGGATGCGAGTTGTTGCCGAGCGAGGCAAGACGCTATCTGTGCGGTTTGTTGCAACGCTTGCTACTGACCCTGGCCCAGCCGGGCCAGCCGCTCTTGCTGTTCATCGACGATGTGCAGTGGATCGACAAGGAGAGCAGTGACTTTCTCGCCGAGTTGCCCGAGACGGCGTTCGATCACTTGTTGCTGATCCTGGCCTGTCGCCCATGTCCGGAGGCGCAGGCGGCGCGCAGGCTGCTCGAGACTTGCCGCGCCCTGGGGGCGCGTTATCGGGCGTTGCCCCTGCAGCCGCTGGATGCCAGAGGCTTGGCCGAGTGGCTGGAGCCGGATGCCTGGCAGGCTTCGGCGATACCTGTGGAGCTGGCCGCGCGGTTGCAGCGCCACGGCTCGGTCAGTCCGCTGTTCCTGCAACAGTTCGATGCGCTCTGGCGGGAGCGGGGCGCGATAGCCGGGGATGACCTCGATAGCCTGTTGGCTGCACGCCTGCAATGCCTGCCCCTGGCCACCTGTGAGGTGCTGCAGGTGCTGGCCCTGCTGGGCAACCAGACACGCCTGGAGGAGCTCGCCGGAGCCTGCAGTCTGCCGCTGTCGCGGGTGACCACTTGCCTGGTGCCGGCACTGGAAGCCGGGTTGGTCATCGAGCACGGCGAGGCACTGATGTTCGTTCATGACAGCGTGCAGGAGGCCGTGCATGCCAGCCTGTCGTCGGATCAGGCCGCCTGCCTGCAGGCCTGGTTGGTGGACAATCTGATGGCCGGTCTGTCCGAATTCGCTGTCGGTGAAGCGCTGACGCGCGTGGCGGAACAGGCTTTGCGGCTACAGCCCGAAGCCCTGAGTATGGAGCAGCGACTGGCCGTCATCGACCTGCTGGTGCAGGCGGCCGGCCAAGCAATCGATGTGGCCGCAGCAGGGCTGACGCTGGCTTATCTGCGTCAGGCGGAGTCGTTGTTGATCGGCCTCGATCAACCGCAGCGACGTGATCGGGTGAATCTGCACCTGGTGCGTGGGCTGATCCTCGATGCCGATTACGCTGGCGCCGAGCAGGGCATCGCACGTTGCCTGGCCAGCAGACTGCCGGCTACGCAGCGGGTCGAACTGCAGCGCCTGCAGGTGGAAACCCTGTCCCTGCAGGGGCGTTATCGTGCTGCGCTGGCATGTGCCGTCGAGGCACTGGCCGAGCTTGGCCTGGGCTTCCCGAGCGAGCCTGATCAGCAGCAAGCCGAGGCTGCCTGGCAGGCCCTGCTGGATGAGTTGGGCGAGCGGCCGCCCTGTCTGTTCGTGACCCTGCCGCCCGCCGAGGAGGTCAGGGTGCTGTCGGTCATGGGCCTGTTGACGGCCCTGATGATTCCGGGCTCGTTCGTTCAGCCGCATCTGATGTTGCTGGCGAGCTGCCGGATCGCCCTGCTGGCGCTGCACCATGGCCTGAGTGCAACGGCGGTGCAGGCGCTGGCCTGGCTCGGCGTGGCGGCCGCCGAGCGCTTCGAGTGTCATGGCCTGGGGTTCGCCTTCGCCGCCGTGGCCCGGCAACTGGCCGAGCGGCCGGAGTATGCCGCCAGCCGCATGTCTGTGTTGCTGGCGCTGGATCAGGTCAGCGTCTGGACGCAATCGCTCCCCTATGCCCTGGAGTGCGCCGAACAGGCTTATCGCGCCAGCCTGTCGCAGGGGGCACCGAGTTTCGCCTGCTATGCCAATAACCACATCGTTTCGGATCTGTTGGTGTTGGGCGCGCCCATCGAGCGCATGCTGCAGCAGATCGACACGGGCCTGGCGCTGGCGTGCAACCTGGAGTTCCGCGATGCGCAGAGCATCCTGCACATCCAGGCGCGCTACATTCGCCGCCTTGCCGGGGATACCGCGACACGCTGGCCGATACCGGACAAGGCCACCCTGCAGGCGCGCGTAGAGGGCAGCGACATGGGGCCGCTGCGTTTCTGGTGGTGGCTGTTTGAAGGGCTGCTGGCCTTCCTCGAAGGCGACTTCGCCGTCGCTGCCCAGTACATGGATCGTGCCTGGAAGCTGACCTGGTCGGCACCCGTGCATATCCAGCAGATCGACCTGGCGATGTTCAGTGTGCTCAACCGTGCCGCTCTGCAGGGCAGCACCGGCCAGGTACAGGATTACGCCGAGCCCCTGCGCCGCTTGCGCCTGTGGGCCGAGCTCAATCCGCGTTACTTCAAGGATCGCCTGGCCCTGGCCGAGGCCGAGGTGGCGCGGGTCGAGGGCGACCTGCTCGGGGCGCTGCGCCTCTACGAACAAGCCATCGAGTATGCCGAGAGCGCCGGGGCCGTGCATATCAAGGGCCTGGGCCACGAGCTGGCTGCCCGTTGCCATGGCGAGTTGCAACTGCGGGTCAGTGCTCGTGAACACCTGCGCCGTGCCCACGCTGCGTGGCGGCGTTGGGGGGCGCATACCCTGGCCAGGCAACTGGAACAGGCCCATGGTTTTCTCAGCGAACGGGACGGCGACTTGCAGGACCTGCCGTCGATGGCACAGCAGGTGGATCGACTGTCGATCACCCGCGCCTGCCAGGCTCTGTCGCGCGAGATCGAGCCCGACGCGCTGATCGAAAGCCTGTTGGCCAATGCCGCCATGTACGCCAACGCCGGCTACGTGGTGCTGGTTCTGGCCGAGCAACAGCACCTGCGCGTGGCCGCCTGTGGCCAGTCGGACAGCGCTGGTGTGCGCGTGCGCCTGGCCCCGCAGGAGCCTATCGAGCAATTGTTGCCCCTGCTGCTGGTGCGTCAGGCGATGGCCGGTGGCGGGCCGCTGTTGGTGGAAGGGCGCTATGCCTTGCGCCGTTATACCGACGATCCCTATCTGCGCCAGCTAGACACCGGCTCGGTACTCTGTCTGCCGCTGCTCAAGCAGCGCGAGGTCATTGGTGCGCTGTACCTGGAGAATCGTCTCACCACGGGGGCCATCGATCCGAGCCGTGTCGATTTACTGGCCTTGCTCGCGGCGCAGGCGGCGATTTCCCTCAGCCATGCGCGGCTGTACGCTGATTTGCTGGCAGAGAACCAGCGGCGCCGGGAAAGCCAGGGCAACCTGCGGCGTACTCAGGCGCTGCTGGCGCTGGGGCAGGAGGTGAGTCGCTATGGCACCTTCATCTGGCGCCTGCGGACCGAACCATCGTTCTGGTCGGCGACGCTGCTGGCGGAGCTGGGACTGAGCCCGGGGGCGGGCGACGACTACCTGCAGCATCCTGCTGCTCTGGTGCATGAGGATGATCGCGTACGCTTCGAGCAGACCCTGGCAGCAGCGCTGGAGGCACGGCGCGGCATGCGCCTGGAGTTTCGCTGCGTTTCGGTTGAGGCCACCCCGCGCTACCTGGAGTTGCTGCTCGAACCGACCGACCTCTATACCCTGATCGGTGTGGTCAGCGACATTAGCGAGCGGCGCCGTACCGAGGCCGAGCTGCATGCGGCGCGCAGCGAACTGGAGCGCACTGCCCAGGCGGCGATCCTCGGCGAACTGACGGCGTCGATCTCCCACGAGATCAATCAGCCGCTGGCGTCCATCCTCTCCAATGCCGCGGCCAGCGTGCGTTGGCTGGAGCGTGAGCAGCCCTCGGTCGGCGACGCGCTCGAAGGGCTGCAGGACATTCTCTCGGAGTGCCGTCGTGCCGCTGAGATCATCCGCGCGACCCGCGCGCTCGCATGCCAGGCGCCAGGCGAATGCCAGCCACTCGATCCGGCCCAGATGATCCGCCAGGTGCTGGCCATCACCCAGGCGGAGATCGACGACAAGCACATCGAGCTGAGCCTGCACCTGCAAGGTGGCTTGCTGGTGGCAGGTGATGCCGTGCAACTGCAGCAGGTGGTGCGTAACCTGCTGCAGAACGCTATCGAGGCCATGAGCGTCCTACCAACCAGTAATCGCCGCCTGCGCCTGCAATGCGCTCGCCAGGGCGAAGAGCTGCTGGTGCTGGTCGAGGACAGTGGGCCGGGCGTACCCGAGGCGCTGCAGGGGCAGGTTTTCCAGGCCTTCTTCAGTACCAAGTCCAGCGGTATGGGCATGGGGCTGGCCATCTGCCGTTCGATCATCTCAAACCATGGTGGCGTGCTCGGCGCGACCCTCGGGCGCAACGACGAAAGCCTGTTCTTCTTTACCTTGCCTGTGTATCGCGGCTGAAGGACTTTCAGGGTTTTTCAGCCTTGCTCAAGGACACTTGAAGCCCCTGGCCGCGACGCTTGCCTCATTGTCGAGGAGAGCGATCATGAGCGCATTGGGACTGGCCAGGCAGGTGACGCTGGATGCCGAAGCCTATCGATTGACGCAGGGACTGCAGGCGCTTCTGCAGTCGTCGGCCGCCGATGATGAGCGGCTGTTCTCACTGAGCCGGCAGTTGTGCGACTACCTGCTGGGGCGCGATCAGGGCGCCTGCGAACGTAAGCAGCAGAATGCGCGCCTGGCGCCCTGGCAGGAGCGCCGGGCCAAGGAGCTGCTGGCCGGCAGCCTGTCCGGGCGCCTGTACATCGCCGAGGTGGCGCAGCAGTGCGCGATGTCGCGCAGCCATTTTTCCCGCGCGTTCAAGCGGAGCACCGGGCTGTCGCCGCAGGAGTGGGTGATCAATCTGCGCATCGAGACGGCGCAGCGCATGCTCAGTCAGAGCCGTCGTTCGCTGACCGAAATTGGCCAGGATTGCGGGTTCTGCGACCAGGCGCATTTCACCCGCACCTTCAATCGTCGGGTGGGCATGTCACCCAATCGCTGGCGCCAGGCCAGTCGAACTGAGCATGCTTCAGGGATATCACCGCAGGGATAGGTCGCTCTGTGCGAGGATGCAGCGCAGCATCGTGAATCGCGCTGGATGCTCCTACAATGGCGGCCTTACTCGCGAGGCCGCTTGCCATGCTCGAACTCGATTCCACCCTGGCGCAGCATATCGTCGACCGTGCCATGGCCATCCTGCCGCATAACATCAATGTGATGGATGCGCAGGGCATGATCATCGGCAGTGGCGATCCCAGCCGTCTGCACACTCGTCACGAGGGCGCGCAACTGGTGCTGGCCAACCGTCGCGTGGTGGAGATCGACGCGCAGGCGGCGGCCTGCCTGCGTGGGGTCAAGCCGGGGGTGAATCTGCCACTGCTGCATGCCGACCAGTTGATCGGCGTGCTCGGTATTACCGGCGACCCGGAAACCGTGCGGCCATACGCCGAGCTGGTGCGCATGGCCGCCGAGATGCTCGTCGAGCACCGCGTGTTGCAAGCCGAGCGACACTGGCAGCGGCACCAGCAAGAAGCCTGGCTGCGCCACCTGCTCGACCCGCAGCAGGGCCTGGCCGGGCTGGCATCCGAGGCTGAACGCCTGGGCTTGCATCTGAGCTGGCCGCGGCAGATGTGTTTGCTGCGCTTGAGCGAGGAGGGCGACCCGCTGCCGCGTCAGGCCCGCCTGCTGACGGCGCTGGGCGGCAAGAGCGAGCATCTGCTGGCGCCCTTGGGCCGTCTCGAAGTGCTCTGGTGTCGGCCCTACAGCGCCTCGCGGGACGATCAGGCCTGGCTGGCCCAGGCCGACGAGCGTGAGTGGGGCGTGCAGTGCCTGGCGCTCAGCGATCCGTTGGCCGATCTGGCCGAGTTGCGCCAGGCCAGCCTGGTACTGCGTGATCTGCAGGCCTATGGCCGGGCGCGCTTTCCCGAGCGCCGTGTGTTGCGCCTGGATGAGCTGCGATTGCCCACGCTGCTCTATGCCCAGCGCCACAACTGGTTGTTGCAAGGATGGCTGGCGCCGCTGCGTCGGGTGCTGGCGCAGGACACCCAGGGCAGCCTGCGTGAAACCCTGGAGGCCTGGTGTGCCCATGACGGCCAGGCGCAGGCCTGTGCCCAGGCGCTGGGCATTCATCGCAATACCCTGCGTTATCGCCTGGAGCGTATCAGTGAGCTCAGTGGCCTGGATCTCGGTCGCTTCGACCAGCGCCTGCAGCTATCCCTGGGGCTCGGGCTGCTGGAGCCGGATGCTCAGGGGTGAGCGGTAGGAGCGGATTTATCCGCGATCTGCTCGTGCAGGGCGCCAATCCCAGTCGCGGATAAATCCGCTCCCACAAGAATGAGGGGGACTTTGTGCGGGTGCACAGGGCGATGCGCCATCATGTCGGTGCTGTTGGTGCCTGCGCACAGAGCGGTGTGGGCATGAGCTGAGCCACAATGGAGTGCCTGTTCGGCATTCCCAAGCGGATGTGGCGTCCGCTCATAACAACAATGAGGAGACTGGTCATGGGCCTGGTCCTGATTCTGGTGGCGCTTATCGCGTTCATCGTGCTGTCCACCACCCGTTTGAAACTGCACCCCTTTCTCGCCTTGCTCGGTGCCGCGCTGATCGCCGGCTTCGCCTATCAACTGCCCAGCGGCGAAATCATCAAGACCATCACTGCCGGCTTCGGCGGGATTCTCGGTTACATCGGCATCGTCATCGTGCTCGGCACCATCATCGGCGTGATCCTCGAGCGCAGCGGCGCCGCCATCACCATGGCCGAGACGGTGATCCGTGTGCTGGGCCAGCGTTTTCCCACGCTGACCATGTCGATCATCGGTTATCTGGTGTCGATCCCGGTGTTCTGCGACTCCGGCTACGTCATCCTCAACTCGTTGAAGAACGCCCTGGCCGCACGCATGAAAGTCTCCGTGGTGGCCATGAGCGTGGCCCTGGCCACCGGCCTCTACGCCACCCACACCTTCGTGCCGCCGACGCCGGGGCCGATTGCCGCTGCCGGTAACCTGGGCCTCGACGCCTCGCTGGGCCTGGTAATTCTGGTGGGTCTGGTGGTCGCCGCTACAACCGCCTTCGCCGGCATGCTCTGGGCCAACCGTTACCTCAAGCAGGATGACAACCAGTTGCTGGAGGAAGCCCCCAGCGAACTGCTGGCCGAAAACCTCGATTTCGATGCGCTGCGCGCCCGTTACGGCAAACTGCCGAACGCCTGGCAGGCCTTCGCGCCGATCTTCGTACCCATCGCCCTGATCTGTCTGGGGTCGATTGCCGCCTTCCCGAGCAAGCCATTCGGCAGCGAAGGCCTGTTCACGGTGCTGAGCTTTCTCGGCCAGCCAGTCGCTGCGCTGCTGGTAGGGCTGGCACTGGCTTGCAGCCTGCTCAAGGGCAAGGACAAGCGTAAGCAATTCCATGACTTCGTCGCCGACGGCCTCAAGGATGCCGCGCCGATCCTGCTGATCACCGGTGCCGGTGGCGCCTTCGGTGCAGTACTCAAGGCCACGGCGCTGACCGGCTACCTGGGCGACACCCTGTCGGCGCTGGGCATTGGCCTGTTCATGCCGTTCCTGGTGGCGGCGGCGCTGAAAAGTGCGCAGGGCTCGTCCACCGTGGCGCTGGTCACCACCTCGGCCATGGTCGCGCCGCTGCTGGGCAATCTGGGCCTGGACAGCGAGATGGGCCGCGTGCTGACCGTGATGGCCATTGGCGCTGGCGCCATGACCGTGTCCCACGCCAACGACAGCTTCTTCTGGGTGGTCACCCAGTTCAGCCGCATGAAAGTGGCCACAGCCTATCGCGCTCAGACTCTGGCGACCCTGGTTCAGGGCATCGCCGGCATGCTCACCGTGTGGCTGCTCAGCCTGGTGCTGCTGTAATCCGCTCCAACGGCGGACGGCCATGGCGCCGTTCGCCCCTGCCGAGGTACCCGAGATGAAAATCGTCATCGCCCCCGACTCCTTCAAGGAGAGTCTCAGTGCGCCCGATGTGGCGGCTGCCATCGCTCGTGGCTGGCAGCAGGTGTTCCCCGAGGCCGAGTGCCTGTTGCGGCCAATGGCCGATGGCGGCGAGGGCACGGTCGACGCCTTGCTCGCAGCCGTGGGGGGCGAGCGCCGCGAATGCCAGGTGCGCGGCCCCATGGGCACGCCCGTGCAGGCGCACTGGGGCTGGCTGGGCGACGCGACGGCGGTGATCGAGATGGCAGCCGCCAGCGGGCTGCACTGGGTGCCGCGTGAGCAGCGCGACGCCTGCCTGGCCAGCAGCTACGGCACTGGGGAGTTGATCCGCCAGGCGCTGGATGCCGGCGCGAAGCGCATCATTCTCGGCCTTGGCGGCAGCGCCACCAACGATGGTGGCGCCGGTTTGCTGCAGGCTCTGGGCCTGCGTCTACTTGATGAGCAGGGACGTGAACTGCCACCCGGCGGTGCGGCGCTGGCTGGGCTGGATCAGCTCGATCTCAGCGGCCTGGACGCGCGTTTGCTGTCGGTGCAGGTGGAGGTGGCAGCCGACGTCGACAACCCCCTGTGCGGCCCGCGTGGTGCCTCCGCGGTGTTCGGTCCGCAGAAGGGCGCGACCCCCGCGCAGGTCGAGCAACTGGATGCTGCCCTCGGGCGCTTCGCGCGCATCGCTGCCGCGACGCTGGGGGAGGATCACGCCGGTTTTCCGGGTGTCGGCGCAGCTGGTGGTCTCGGTTTTGCCGCGCGTGCCTTCTTGAAGGCCAGCTTCCGCCCTGGCATCGCCCTGGTGGCTGAGCTTTCTGGCCTGGCCGAAGCCGTGGCGGGCGCCGATCTGGTGATCACCGGGGAAGGGCGGATGGATGCGCAGACCCTGCACGGCAAGACGCCGATGGGCGTGGCCAAAGTGGCGCAGGTGGCGGGCGTGCCGGTGATCGCTCTGGCCGGTAGCCTCGGCGACGGCTATCAGGCGCTTTACGACGCCGGCATCGAGGCGGCCTTCAGTCTTGCGCCGGGGCCGCTGAGCCTGGAGCAGGCGATGGCGGGCGCGGCTGCTGAGCTGGAGGCACGGGCGGTGGATATCGCGCGGCTATGGCGCCTGGCCGGGCGTGGCTGAGCTGCCGTCATAGTCCTGCGCTGCCTGTTCGAGAAATGCCGACAACTGCTTGCGCGGCAGCTTTTGCCGACGGGCAACTTCCAGGCGTTCGAGCATGAAGCTACGCTTGTCTGCATCGGTACCGGCCAGGGAGAGCGCCAGGTCACGATCCACCCAGCGCCTTATGCGCAGGTACAGCCAGCCATGGAAGATCAGGCCGGCGAGGGTGGTGACCAGAATGATGAAATAGTCCATGCAGTACTCTGATGCCTCGATTCACAGCGCATTCTAGCTGTCGGGCGGCTGTACGGGGCTGTGTCTTTACGTCGCGTCGAGTGACACTTTGCCGCCAGGGCTGTCTAATGGTTCAACTGATCAACGGAGGAAGTCCACCATGCGTAAGCCTGCAGTATTGACTGTGTTCGTTGCCGCGACTCTGACCCTGGGCGGTTGTGCGTCTAGCCTGACTGGCGACACCTACAGCCGTGACGAGGCTCGTCAGGTTCAGACGGTGCGCATGGGTACCATCGAATCCCTGCGCCCGGTGAAGATCGAAGGCACCAAGACCCCGATAGGCGCCGGTGCTGGTGCGGTCATCGGTGGTGTTGGCGGCAGTGGTCTGGGTGGCGGTCGCGGCAGCGCGGTAATGGCAGTGATCGGCGCAGTGGCCGGTGGCCTGCTGGGCGCGGCGGCCGAAGAGGGCCTGACCCGTACCCAGGGTGTGGAGATCACTGTGCGTGAGGACGACGGCACCATGCGCGCCTACGTGCAGGAAGTCGAGCCCAACCAGATTTTCCGCGTCGGTGAGCGTGTACGCATCATGACGGTGAATGGCACCAGTCGCGTCACTCACTGAATAGTGGATGGAAGAACCGGAGCGGTCGTGGACTGCTCCGGTTTTTTTATGCGTGCGGCTCATCTATCGCTCGATAGATAGATTCGCTTATTCAGGTGTCGGTGCGTTTAGTAATAATTCAATGCATGACGATCCGCCGATAGGTATGGATAATCGGTGGTTATTCTTGTCACGACAACGACTTAGCTGATTCGTTGTGGTGCGGGGTTCGTCACCGTCAGGGAGTTGCGACTCCAGTTCTCGTCGTCGGTCGTGGTCGGCCGGCGTGCTTGCATAAGGGGTTTTGCTGATGGCGCTTGCGTTGATCGTCGCCTTGCCATTTCTGGGGCTGTTGCTTCCGGTGCTCGCCGAGCGCCTGGGGCGTTCGGCCTGTGCCGTCGCGGCTGCACTGCCGCCGTTGATCGCGCTGGTGCTGTTGTTCAGTTTGCAGCCGGGGGTATTTGCCGGTGAGGTGCTGCGGGTCAGGCTGGAGTGGTTGCCGCAACTGGGTTTCAACCTCAGCTTGCGCCTCGACGGCCTGGGGTTTCTCTTCGCCCTGCTGATTCTCGGCATCGGCCTGCTGGTGATCCTCTACGCCCGCTACTACCTGTCCAAGAGCGAGCCGATGGGGCGCTTCTTCGCCTTCCTGCTGCTGTTCATGGGCGCCATGCTTGGCGTGGTGCTGTCGGAAAACCTGCTGCTGATGCTGGTGTTCTGGGAGCTGACCAGCCTCTCGTCGTTCTTGCTGATCGGCTTCTGGGGTTCGCGCTCCGATGCCCGCAAGGGCGCGCGCATGGCCCTGGCGATCACCGGTGGCGGCGGCCTGGCGCTGCTGGCCGGCATCCTGCTGATCGGTCATATCGCCGGCAGCTTCGAGCTGTCGCAGGTGCTCGCCGCCGGCTATGCGATCCGTGCCCATGAACTGTACCCGCTGGCGCTGGTGCTGGTGCTGCTGGGGGTGTTCACCAAGTCGGCGCAGTTTCCCTTCCATTTCTGGCTGCCGCATGCAATGGCGGCGCCGACGCCGGTGTCGGCCTATCTGCACTCGGCGACCATGGTCAAGGCCGGTGTCTTCCTGCTGGCCCGTCTGTACCCGGCGCTGGCCGGTTCCGAGTGGTGGTTCTATCTGGTCAGCCTGACCGGCCTGGCCACGCTGTTGATCGGCGCGACCCTGGCGCTGTTCCAGCATGACCTCAAGGGCCTGCTGGCTTACTCGACCATCAGCCACCTGGGCCTGATCACCCTGTTGTTCGGCCTCGATACGCGCCTGGCGGCAGTCGCCGCGGTGTTCCACATCATCAACCACGCCACCTTCAAGGCCTCGCTGTTCATGGCCGCTGGCATCATCGACCACGAAACCGGCAGCCGTGACATGCGGCGTATCAACGGCATGTGGAAGTACATGCCGCACACGGCGATGCTGGCCATGGTGGCGGCCTCGGCGATGGCCGGGGTGCCACTGCTCAACGGCTTTTTGAGCAAGGAAATGTTCTTCACCGAAACCCTGCACCAGCACCTGCTGGGCAGCTTCAATTGGGTGATTCCGGCAGCGGCGACTCTGGCCGGGGTGTTCTCGGTGGCCTATTCGCTGCGCTTCATCCACGACGTGTTCTTCAACGGCGAGCCCATCGATCTGCCGAAATACCCGCCGCACGAGCCGCCGCGTTACATGAAGGTGCCGGTGGAGGTGCTGGTGTTCCTGTGCCTGCTGGTGGGCATCGTGCCGGCCTACACCGTGGCGCCGCTGCTGGCTGCCGCAGCTTCGGCAACCTTGGGGGGCAACCTGCCGGAGTACAGCCTGTCGATCTGGCATGGCGTCAACCTGCCGCTGATCATGAGCCTGGTCGCACTGATCGGCGGTGTGTTGGTCTACGCCCTGCGCAAGCCGCTGTTCCGCTGGTACGCCGGGATGCCCAGCGTGGATGCCAAGCTGGTGTTCGAGCGCATGGTGGTGAGCCTGTTCATCAGTGCATCGGCGCTGACCCGCCGCTTGGACAATGCATCGCTGCAGCGCTACATCGCCTACCTGCTGGGGTCGGCCATCGTCGTGGTGGTGATGGCGCTGGGGCCGCTGCCGGAGTTGGGTGGTTCGGTGCCGCTCAGTCCGATCGACGGCATTACCGCGCTGGGGCTGGGTATTCTGACTCTCGCTGCGCTGGTCACGGTGATCTTCCACCGTCAGCGTCTGGTGGCGCTGTTGATGCTCAGCGTGGTCGGGCTGATGGTGGCGCTGGCCTTTGCCCGTTTCTCGGCGCCGGATCTGGCGCTGACGCAGCTATCGGTCGAGGTGGTGACCATCATCCTGCTGATGCTGGCGCTGTTCTTCCTGCCGGCGCAGACGCGGGTGGAGTCCAGCAGCATGCGCGCCCTGCGTGACTTCAGCCTGGCCATCGGCAGCGGGGTGATGGTGTCGATGCTGGCCTTCGCCGTGCTCACTCGCCCCTACGACAGCATTGCCGGCTACTTCTTGGCCAACAGCGTTTCCGGTGGCGGTGGCACCAACGTGGTCAACGTCATTCTGGTGGACTTCCGTGGCTTCGATACCCTGGGCGAGATCAGCGTGCTGGCCATCGCCGGTGTCGGCATCTACGCCATGCTCGATGGCCTGCGCCTGTTCCAGCCCAATGCCGACGCCGAGGGCCGTAGCTGGGCGCGGGATCGCCACCCGCTGATCCTCGCTACCCTGTCGCGCGTGCTGTTGCCGATGGCGCTGCTGATTTCGGTGTTCATCTTCCTGCGCGGTCACAACCTGCCGGGTGGCGGCTTCATCGCTGGCCTGGTCACCGCCGTGGCGCTGATCCTGCAATACGTGGCCAGCGGGGTGCAGTGGACGCAATCGCGTCTGCCGCTCAACTACCACCGCCTGGCGGGCAGCGGCGTAATGATCGCAACCGCCACGGGGTTGGGTAGTTGGTTGTTCGAGCGCCCTTTCCTGACTTCGGCGTTCGGTCATTTCCACATCCCCCTGGTGGGGGAGATCGAGCTGGCCACGGCCATGCTCTTCGACCTGGGCGTTTACCTGACGGTAGTCGGGTCGACCCTGCTCATTCTCGCTAACCTGGGCAAGTTGACCCAGGAAAAGCCCGGCCAGGAGGTACTCTGACATGGAGGCGCTATTTGCCGTCGCGCTTGGCATTCTGACCTCGAGCGGCGTGTATCTGCTACTGCGAGCCCGCACCTTCCCGGTGGTGATGGGCCTGACCCTGATTTCCTATGCGGTCAACCTGTTCCTCTTCGCCATGGGGCGCCTGCAGACCGGCGCTTCCACTGTGATCGGGCTTGGCTCGCGCTACGTCGACCCGCTGCCGCAGGCGCTGGTGCTGACCGCCATCGTCATCGGCTTCGCCATGACCGCCTTCGTCGTGGTGCTGGCACTGCGCAGCGTCGGTGAGCTGAGCACCGACCACGTCGATGGCCGGGAGCAGCATCGATGAACCATGCGTTGATCCTTCCTCTGCTCCTGCCCATGTTGGCAGGCAGCCTGCTACTGGTAGCCGCGCGCCGCGACATGCCGTTCAAGCGGCTCGTTTCCGTCGCTGCCACGGCCTTGCTCGTACCGCTGAGCCTGTGGCTGCTGCTACAGGCCGACCAGGGCGTGATTCAGGTCTATGCCCTGGGCAACTGGCAGCCGCCGTTCGGCATCGTGCTGGTGCTCGACCGTCTCAGCGCGCTGATGCTGGTCGTGACCTCGGTGTTGGCGTTGTTCGCCGTGCTCTATGCCATGCGTGGCGACGACGAGCGCGGGCGCAACTTCCACGCCCTGTTCCAGTTCCAGTTGCTGGGTATCAACGGTGCCTTTCTCACCGGCGACCTGTTCAACCTGTTCGTCTTCTTCGAGATCCTGCTGATCGCCTCCTACTCGCTGCTGCTGCATGGCGGTGGCAAGGATCGGGTGCGGGCGGGTCTGCACTATGTGGTGCTCAACCTGGTCGGCTCGGCCTTCTTCCTGATTGCCGTGGGCACGCTGTATGGCGTTACCGGCACGCTGAACATGGCCGACATGTCGGTACGCGTCGCTGCCGCCGGTGCCGATCATGCACCGCTGATCGCTGCCGCGGCCATGTTGTTGCTGGTGGTGTTCGGCCTCAAGGCGGCGTTCCTGCCGCTGTACTTCTGGCTGCCGCGCGCCTATGCCGCGGCCACCGCGCCGGTGGCGGCGCTGTTCGCCATCATGACCAAGGTCGGCCTGTATTCGATCCTGCGGGTCTACACCCTGGTGTTCGGCGACGAAGCCGGCAACCTCTCGCACATGGTGCAGGAGTGGCTGTGGCCGCTGGCCCTGCTGACCCTGGCGCTGGGTGCCATCGGTGCCTTCGCCTCGGTCACCCTGCAAGGCATGCTTGCCTATCTGGTGGTGCTGTCGGTGGGTACCTTGCTCGCCGGCATGGCACTGGGTACGCCCGAGGCGCTGCAGGCCGCGCTGTTCTACCTGATTCACAGCACCTGGGTGGCGGGGGCGCTGTTCCTCATCGCCGACCTGATCAGCCGCCAGCGCGGCATCAAGGTGGGCCAACTGATCCAGGGGCCGGCGCTGCAGAACCCGCATATTCTCGGCGCGCTGTTCTTCGCCGGCGCCATTGCCGTGGCCGGGTTGCCGCCACTGTCCGGTTTCTTCGGCAAGGTGCTGCTGCTCAAGGCAGTCGGGACGGGTTGGGAGGCCGCGCTGCTGTGGCCAGTGGTACTGATTGGTGGCCTGGTGACCCTGATCAGCCTCAGCCGCGCCGGCAGCACGCTGTTCTGGCGCGTCGGCCTGAGCCAACTGGACAGTGCCGAACTCGATACTGGCCGCCTGCTCGCGGCTATCGGCCTGCTGCTGATGAGCTCGCTGCTGGTGGCCTGTGCCGCGCCGGCACTGGATTATCTGGCCGCCACGGTGGCGCAGCTGCATGACCTGGAGAGTTACCACATGATCCTGCACAGCGGAGGTGGCGCATGAGCGCACGTCGCTGGTTGCCACATCCGCTGCTGAGCCTGTGCCTGCTCGGCGTCTGGCTGTTGTTGGTGAACGATTTCAGTTTTGGCCAATGGTTGCTGGGGGCATTCCTCGGCTGGCTGATCCCCCTGGT
Organism: Pseudomonas sp. GOM7; assembly: GCF_026723825.1. Taxonomy (NCBI): domain Bacteria; kingdom Pseudomonadati; phylum Pseudomonadota; class Gammaproteobacteria; order Pseudomonadales; family Pseudomonadaceae; genus Pseudomonas; species Pseudomonas sp. GOM7. The sequence goes on from NZ_CP113519.1 coordinate 1,521,526, forward strand.
CAGCCAGGTGTTCTGGATCAACCCGCCGCAGATCCGCAAGCCGCTCAAGCTGTGCCTGTTCCTGCTGCGTGTGCTGGGCGACATCGTGGTGGCCAATCTGGAAGTGGCCAAACTCATCCTCGGCCCGACCAGTCGCCTGCGCCCGGCTTTCGTCGAGGTTCCGGTACAACTGGACGACGAGTTGGCGCTGACCATGCTCGCCAGCATCGTGTCGCTGACGCCGGGCACCGTCTCGGCCGACCTCAGCGATGACAAGCGCACGCTGCTGATCCACAGCCTCAACGTGGATGACGAGGCAGAGCTGGTGCGCACCATCCAGACCCGTTACGAAGCCCCGCTGCTGGAGGTATTCGCATGCTCGCGTACGTGATCCCGATCTGCCTGGCCATCATGGGCCTGGCACTGGTGCTGACCCTGGCCCGGCTGATCAAGGGCCCGGACATGCCCGACCGCATCCTGGCGCTCGATACCCTGTACATCAACGCCATCGCCCTGCTGGTATTGTTCGGCATCTGGCTGGGCTCGGATCTGTATTTCGAGGCGGCGCTGCTGATCGCGGTGATGGGCTTCATCGGTACCGTTGCAGTCGCCAAGTATCTGCTGCGCGGCGACATCATCGAATAAGAACGATCTGCTGCGCGTCGGCCCTGCTGCGTTAAAAACAGGCTCGGAATGCTCATGTACAAAAGTACACTCCGCTTCCTCACCTGTTTTTGCCTTGCATGGCGCTAGCTCGCGAGATCGTTGAATCGTTCTACGGAGATTGCTGTATGCAAACTTGGATCGAAGGCCTGGTCGCCCTGTTTCTGCTAGTCGGCAGCCTGTTCGCCCTGGTGGGCGCCATCGGCCTGTATCGTCTGCCGGATTTCTTCATGCGCCTGCATGGCCCGACCAAGGCCACCACCATGGGCGTGGGCGGCATGGTCATCGCTTCGCTGATCTACTTCGGCACGCGCGGCAATGGCATCAGCCTGCACGAGCTGTTGATCACCCTGTTCCTGTTCATCACCGCGCCGGTCAGTGCACACATGCTGGCCAAGGCTGCATTGCAGCAGAAGCTGCCGCTGAACGAGCGGACGCGTGGGCGCCCCTGGGAGCAGTGAGGGTGTAGTCGCAGCGAACGCATGATGATCAAGCGTCTGGCTGCGATTACCTTACTGGCTGTGCTGCAGCCATTGCTGGCACTGGCGCTCTACAACAGTGCTTTCGGTGCTTATCGGCAGATAGTTGGCAGCATCCGTCGTGATATCAGCTACGGCCTGTAGCTGCATCATTCGCTCTATGTATTTGTCATTCTGGCGCTGGCCAATGCGATCTGGCTGATGAGTTGCCGCAGTCGACGCAGCGGCCTGATCGGCTGCTGCATCTGCCTGGCGCTGTGGACGCTGTACTGGGCCAATTGCTTCACCAGCATGCCGCTGCGCAGCGTGCTGGTGGTCGGCGTGGGTGTACTGGTTCTGGCGTTGCCGGCAGCGCTGTTGCCACTACGTTTCCGCCACGGTTCGCAGCTCGATGCCGTATATCCGCGATAGGGCCTGGGGATGGTCAATCCATCAGCGCCAGCAGGAGCCTGGAGCTAGCGAGCGAGCATGTCCTTGATCACTGCCTCGGCCACGCGAATGCCATCGACGCCTGCAGAGAGAATGCCGCCGGCATAGCCCGCGCCTTCACCGGCTGGGTACAGGCCCTTGAGGTTCAGGCTCTGCAGGTCGTCGCCACGTGTGATGCGTACCGGCGAGGAGGTGCGCGTCTCGATACCAGTGAGCACCGCATCAGCCAGATCGAAGCCCTTGATCTGCTTGGCGAAGGCCGGGATCGCCTCGCGGATGGCTTCGATGGCGAAGTCCGGCAGCGACGGCGCCAGGTCGCCCAGTTTCACCCCTGGTTTGTAGGATGGCTGCACTTCGCCCAGTGCGGTGGACGGCGTGCCCTTGATGAAGTCGCCGACCAGTTGTCCCGGCGCTTCGTAGTTGCGTCCGCCGAGCACGTAGGCGTGCGATTCCAAGCGCTCCTGCAGCTCCACACCGGCCAACGGGCCGCCGGGATAGTCCTGCTCGGGGGTGATGCCGACGACGATGCCGGCGTTGGCGTTGCGCTCGTTGCGCGAATACTGGCTCATGCCATTGGTGACCACGCGCTCCGGCTCGGAGGTGGCAGCGACCACGGTGCCGCCCGGGCACATGCAGAAGCTGTAGACCGAGCGACCGTTGCTGGCGTGGTGCACCAGCTTGTAGTCGGCGGCGCCGAGTTTCGGGTGGCCGGCATACTTGCCCAGGCGCGCGCGGTCGATCAGCGACTGCGGGTGCTCGATGCGAAAGCCCACCGAGAAGGGCTTGGCCTCCAGGTACACGTCACGGGCATGCAGCATGCGGAAGGTATCGCGCGAGCTGTGGCCGAGGGCGAGGATCACGTGGCGGCTGTTGAGCTGCTCGCCGCTTTCCAGCACCACGCCGGTAAGTTGGCCGTCTTCCATGAGCAGGTCGCTGACGCGCTGCTGGAAGCGTACTTCACCGCCGAGGGTCTTGATCTCCTCGCGCATGGTGGCGACCACGCCGGTCAGGCGGAAGGTGCCGATGTGTGGCTTGCTGACATAGAGAATCTCGTCTGGCGCGCCGGCCTTGACGAACTCTTCCAGCACCTTGCGCCCGTAATGGTTGGGATCCTTGATCTGGCTGTACAGCTTGCCGTCGGAGAAGGTGCCGGCGCCACCTTCGCCGAACTGCACGTTGGAGGTGGGGTCGAGCACGTTCTTGCGCCACAGGCCCCAGGTGTCCTTGGTGCGCTGGCGCACTTCCTTGCCGCGCTCCAGCACGATGGGGCGCAGGCCGGCCTGGGCCAGGATCAGCGCGGCGAAGATGCCACAGGGGCCGAAGCCGACCACGATGGGGCGCTCGTCCAGCGGTGCCGTGGCCTTGCCCACCGGCTTGTAGCGGATGTCCGGCGCTGGGCCGACGTGCTTGTCGTCTGCCAGGCGCGCCAGCAGCGCCGCTTCGTCTTTCACTTCGCAATCGAGGGTGTAGATGAACGGCATGTCGCCGTACTTCTTGCGCGCATCGTAGCTGCGCTTGAACACGCTGAAGGCGATCAGCTCGGCGTCCTCGAGGCCCAGACGCTGGACGATGGCCGGGCGCAGGGCCTCCTCGGGATGGTCGAGGGGCAGTTTCAGTTCGGTCAGGCGAATCATGGCGAATATCCCGCTGGGCCGGTGGTGATCCGGCAAGATCAAGAAGGGCGGCGATTGTACAGGATCGCCGCCTTGCGGTCGTCGCCTGCAGGGCATGGATCGATCGACGTAGCCCGGATGCAATCCGAGGTACCGGGCATAGCTGCCCTGGATTGCATGCGGGCTACTGACGGGTCAGATGATGCCAGTGCAGCAGCACATCGAGCATGCGGTTGGCGAAGGCCCATTCGTTGTCGTACCAGGCCAGCACCTTGACCAGATCCTCCTGCACGCGGGTGTGGTTGAGGTCGACCACGCAGGACACCGGGTGGGCGTTGAAGTCGCTGGACACCAGCGGCAGCTCGTTGCATTCCATCACCCCCGGCAACAGGCCCAGGGCGCCGGCTTGCAGAGCAGCGTTGATGGCGTTGCGACTGGCTGGGCGCTCGGCGCTGAAGGTCAGGTCGAGCAATGACACGTTGGGCGTCGGCACGCGTACCGACAGGCCGTCGAGACGGCCGGCCAGCTCCGGCAGCACCAGGCCGATGGTTTTTGCCGCGCCAGTGCTGGTGGGAATCATCGACAGCGCGGCGGCGCGGGCGCGGTAGAGGTCGTCATGGGCCTTGTCCAGCAGGTTCTGGTCGTTGGTGTAAGCGTGCACGGTGTTGACCAGGCCCTGACGGATGCCCACCGCCTCATGCAGCACCTTGGCCAGCGGTGCCAGGCAGTTGGTGGTGCAGGAGGCATTGGAGACGATCTGCTGGGTCTTCAGCAGGTCATGGTTGACGCCGTACACCACGGTCAGGTCGGCGCTTTCCAGCGGGTGCGAAAGCAGCACGCGCTGCGCGCCGGCGGTCAGGTGCTGCTCGACCTGCTCGCGCTGCTTGAACTTGCCCGAGCATTCCAGCACCAGATCCACCCCCAGATCACGCCAGGGCAGATTGACGGCTTCTCGCTCGCTGAGCAGGTGGATCGCTTGGCCACCGAGGTGCAACTGATCGCCGTGCAGATCGACCTGGCCGGGGAAGCGGCCGAAGGTGGAGTCGAAGCGGGTCAGATGGGTGAGGGTGGTGTAATTGCCGAGGTCGTTGATCGCGAGCAGGCGGATGCGTTGCTGCAGATCTCGTTGCACCAGGGCGCGCACCAGGGCGCGACCGATGCGCCCGTATCCGTTCAGGGCTATGCGTAACATGGCGGTCTCCTTCCATCATTGGCTCTTTCAGCTTAGGTGGTGGAAGGAGGCCCTGCGCGAAAACCGAGCGCGTGTCGGCAATCTGCGCTGTCAATCCCTGTTCAGTTGCGCATGCCACCGAAATGGGCGCAGCCGCGCAGCACCTGGCCGTCGAGACGCAGCTCGGCACTGAGGTGATTGAGCGTGCCGCTCATGGCGTCGACGCAACGCTGCGGCGCGACCCACAGCTCCAGGCGCTGACCATTGGCCTCGCTGCTGAAGCTGATGCGCTCGTCCGGCAGTTGTTCTTCCAGATAGGGCAGGGCCAGGGGGGGCTGATTCGAGCGATTGAGCACCAGACCCTTGCTGCCGACTTCCACCTGCCAGGCCGGCTCGTTGCCGCTGGCACGTAGCACCAGGCGCTTGAAGTTGAGGTCGTCGCAGCCATGGCCTTCGGCCTGCAGGCGATACACCCGGCTGACCTCGAAGCGGCCATCGCTGCCCTGGCCCTGACTGCCGCCCAGCTCTCCGGCCAGATCGGCGAACAGGCTGCCATGGCCGTCGGCCAGCAGGTTTATGGCCTCGCGCTCGATGCCGCTACCGCTGAGGCTGAAGTGGCGTTGTTCCTGGCAGGGGGTGAACAACAGGGCGCCGTTCTGCACTTGCACCTCACCTTGCAGGCGCGTGGCTGGGGGCGGGCCTTCGGGCTTGCCGGTATAGACCTGGCAGGCGGTCACGAGGGGGAGCAGGGCGAGGGTGGCGAGCAGGCTGCGGGTGATGGACATGGGGGCCTCCGAAGGAAGCCGCCACCATAGCCACAGCGTGGCCTCGGCTCAAGTCGTTCGCTTTGACGCAGCGCGCCGGCTGCGGCCTAATGCGCCGGTTGATTGCGTTCGGTTCGTTCTCCATGTCCAATTCCGCCATGCGTCCCAGCACCCTCCATCTGCCGCAGGGCGACTGGGCCACGGTGCTCGACTGCCTGTGCGAGCACTTCCCGGCCATCGACCGAGCCACCTGGCTCGAACGCATGTCACGCGGACGGGTACTGGATGCCGATGGCACGCCCATCGGTGCGGCGCATCCCTACCGCGCTGGCCTCAAGGTGCGTTACTTCCGCGAGGTGCCAGCGGAAACGCCTATCCCCTTCGAGGAACAGGTGCTGTGGCAGGACGAACACTTGCTGGTGGTGGACAAACCGCACTTCCTGCCGGTGATGCCGGCTGGCGAGTACGTCGAGCAAACCCTGCTGGCGCGCCTGGTCAGGCGTACCGGCAACCCGGATCTGGTGCCGATCCATCGTATCGACCGACTCACCGCCGGGCTGGTGCTGTTCTCCTGCCAGCCGAACACGCGCGGTGCGTACCAGGCGTTATTCCGCCAGCGTGAGGTGCACAAGCGTTACGAGGCCATCGCCCCGGCCTTGCCGCAGCTCGAATTTCCCCATGTGCACCGCTCGCGCATGGTGGAGGGCGAGCCATTCTTCCGCATGCAGGAGGTGGCGGGGGAGGCCAATAGCGAGACGCATATCGAGGTGCTGGAGCGCCGTGGCCAGTGGTGGCGCTACGGCTTGTCGCCGGTGACCGGGCGCAAGCACCAGTTGCGCGTGCACCTGGCGGGGCTCGGCGCGCCAATCCAGGGCGACGACTTCTATCCGCAGCTCAGCAGCTACCGCAATCAGCCCGACGATTACACCAGGCCGCTCAAGCTGCTGGCCCGTGGCCTGCGCTTCGTCGACCCGCTCAGCGGCCAGGTACGCGAGTTCCACAGCGCCTTGCAGCTCGCATGGTGAGTGCTCGCATAGCGTGACCCACATCATGCTATCGCCCCGCCAGCATTGAATTGCCGCCTCGCTGCGTGCAGTCTGCTGGGCACTCACTTCACGGAGGAAGGATGACGGCATGTTCAACCCGGCCAACGAAACCCATTTCAGCCTGAACATCGAGGGTGTCGAGCACGACCTGCAGGTGCTCGAATTCAGCGGGCGAGAGGCCGTCAGCCAGCTCTACCGCTTCGACGTGGAACTGATCAGCGAGCGCCCCGACCTCGACCTCAAGGCCCTGCTACAACAGCGCGCCTTTCTCGCCTTCAGCCCCAATGGCGACGGCATCCACGGCATCATCCACCGCGCCGAGCAGGGCGAGTCTGGCAAGCGCCTGACCCGCTATCGCCTGAGCCTCGTGCCGCAGCTCAAGCTGCTCGAATACCGCATCAACCAGCGCATCTTCCAGCATCTGAGCGTGCCGCAGATCGTCGCCCAGGTGCTGGAAGAGCACGGCATCGTCCAGGGTGGCTACGAATTCCAGCTCGGCCCCACCGTCTACCCCGAACGCGACTACTGCGTGCAGTACGACGAGAGCGACCTGCACTTCATCCAGCGCCTGTGCGAAGAGGAAGGCATCCACTACCACTTCCGCCACAGCGAAAGCGGCCATGTGCTGGTGTTCGGCGACGACCAGAGCGCCTTCGCCAAGCTTGGCCGGCCCACTCCCTACGTTCAGGACAGCGGCATGACCGCCGACGACCCGGTGCTCAAGCGCCTGGCCTTGCGCCTGGAAACCCGCACCCGGCGCACCACGCGCCGCGACTACGACTTCGAGCAACCGCGCCTGTTGCTGGAAGCCACCTACCAGGGCGATAAGGCCGGCGAGCTCGATCACCTGCCCGCCCTCGAAGATTACGACTACCCTGGCCGCTACACCGACCGCACCCGCGGCAAGCACCTGGCCAAACGTGCCCTGGAACGCCACCGCAGCGACTACCAGCAACTGCAAGGCAAGAGCGACCAACCGCGCCTGGTCAGCGGCCACCTGCTGGAGATCTCCGAACACCCGCAGCGCGAATGGAACGCCCTGTGGCTGCTCACCGAAGTGCAGCACCAAGGCAAGCAACCGCAAGTCTTGGAAGAGTCCATCACCAGTGATTCAGCCCTACGCCGAACGGCTCCCTCGCCCCTTTGGGGAGACGACTACAGGGATGTAGGAGGTAGAGCGACGCAGGATGCCAAAGCCGAGGGGGACAAGAGCGACACCGACTTTACCCAGGGCTACCGCAACCGCTTCCTCGCCACCCCCTGGGACGTGCCCTTCCGCCCACCGCTGAAACACCCCAAACCCAAGGTACTGGGCAGCCAGACCGCCGTGGTCACCGGCCCTGTCGGCGAAGAAATCCACTGCGACCAGTATGGCCGGGTGAAGGTGCAGTTCTTCTGGGATCGCGAAGGCCAGGCCGACGACAAGACAAGCTGCTGGCTGCGCGTCAGTTCGAGCTGGGCGGGTGATCACTACGGCGCCATCACCATCCCCCGTATCGGCATGGAGGTACTGGTCACCTTCCTCGAAGGCGACCCCGACCAACCGCTGGTCACCGGCTGCCTGTACCACGCCGAACACGTCGTGCCCTACGACCTGCCGGCGAACAAGACCCGCAGCGTGTTCAAGACCCTCAGCAGCCCGGGTGGTGGCGGCTATAACGAACTGCGCATCGAAGACCGCAAGGGCGCCGAGCAGATCTACCTGCACGCCCAGCGCGACTGGGACGAAAACATCGAGCACGACCAGAAGATCCGCGTCGGCAACGAGCGCCACGACACCGTGGAGAAGAACAGCTACACCGAGCTGCTGGCCGAGGAACACCTCACCGTCACCGCCGAGCGCAAGGTGGAAGTCAAACCGCAGGATCACCTTACGGTAGGCACCGACCAGCACATCAAACTCGGCACCGCGCAACTGACCAAAGCCGGCCGCGAGATTCACCTCAAGGCCGGGCAGAAAATGGTCATCGAAGCCGGCATCGAACTGACCATCAAGGCCGGCGGCAGCTTCATCAAACTCGACCCTGGCGGCATCACCATCAGTGGCCCACTGGCCCGCCTCAATGCCGGTGGTTCGCCGGGCAAGGGCTCGGGGCTCAAGATCAAGCCCCCTGTGCTGCCAGGCGCAGCCGATAGTGACAAGGCGGGGAGTTTGTTGGAGCAGGCCGTTGGTAATGCCGTTGAGCCACGCCCTAACCAGCTAGCGGTTCGTCTGGCTCCATTGCCTAATTTGCCGGGCTATGCGGACGAGCCTTATCAGCTTTTCGCCGACGGTGCGTTGCTGGAGAAAGGTTTCTCCGATGCGCAAGGCTATGTGCGCTTCGAGCATCGCCCCGGCACGCAGGCTTATGTGATCGAAACCGTCAACGGGCATCGTTTCACCCTGGCCGTGAAAGAACAGCCCGATGCTCAGAGTCGCTCGCTGAGCGAACGACTGGGGCGCCAGGGATATCGTGACTACCCTGCGCAAGCGGCCTCACTGGAGCCTCTTCGAGATATTGCCGATTTCCGTCGACTGTTGGCGGGACAGCACAAGGATACCGAGTAAAAGGACTTAGACATGACCTACCTCGATCAGAATCTCAGCCTGTCTCTGGACGACCGTAGCGCCACGGTGACACTGGACTGGTTCGCCCACCTCAAGAACCCGCTGAGTCCACCACGGCCAGCCGGCAACGTCGTGACGCCGCTCGTCTGCGGCGAGGAAGCCTTCGCCAAGGTGTATGAGTGCATCGAAAAGGCTCGGCACAGCGTCGATATCATCAGTTGGGGCTTCGACCCGGCGATGCGTCTCAAGCGCGATGATCCGAACGCACTGCCCCTGGGCGATCTGCTCAAGCGCAAGGCTGAACAAGGCGTGGAAGTGCGTGTGCTGATCTGGAACAACAAGCTCGCCCAGCTCGGGGAAAACTCCGTAATCGGCGAGGGTATGAGTGGCCAGGGCGGCACTTGGCTGGGCTCGGGTCAGAGCGAAGGCCAGCCAGTGGATACTGCCGCGCGTGAACGCAAGCGCCAGGAACTGTTGCTGGAGCAGGAAGAAGAACGCCAGAAGTTGGCAGAGCTGGGGCCGAACGAAGAGGTTAAGAGACGCGCCAGCCGGGATCGGCTCAACAGCATTCAAGGCAAGCTGGATGCCCTGGACAGCGGCTATACCAAGGGCAGCGACTCAGGCGGAACCGCACATGATCCAGATGCCCAGGTCTACACCCGCAACTGGTTTCGCTGGGTACACAGCGGCCAGGTACGCAATATCGAATTCAGGACTAGGGACTTTGATCTCGTCGGCAGCCTGACCTATCACGACGATGTTGGTTTCAGGCTTCATCGGGGGCGCATTCTGATCCTGGGTAGGCTACTGCGGAAGGATCTTTTTCAAGGCACCGAACTGACGGGGTTGCAGATACTGTTGCTCAGCCTGTTCCCCAGCCACCACCAGAAGACCTTGGTCACTGACTACCAGCACCCCGAGTTGGCCGAGGGCTTCGTGATGGGGCACAACCTGCACCGCAACTACTGGGATACCACCGCTCACCTGTATGACGACAAGGCCGCCAACCGTGATATCGGTTTCGGCCCTTGGCAGGACTTGTCCCTGCATGTCAAAGGTCCGGTGCTGTTCGACCTCAACCACAACTTCTGCAATGCCTGGGACAGTGGCACCAGCTGGATCAGACGAATCTTCCAGGGGTCGTTGGCCAGCCAACGGCGCACGACCACGCCGCTCAGCTATATCCAGAACGGCGGCGAGCCAGCGCAGATATGTCGTACTCATCCGAAGGAAGGGCCGGAAGAGGCCATCCTTGAAGTTTATGAGAAGGCGCTGGGTAACGTGCACCAGTACGCCTACATGGAAAACCAGTACTTCCGCTACAAGCCCCTGGCCGAGCGCCTCAAGAACACCGCTGCAGCACGTAAGGCTGCAGGGGCCTTGCATGATCTGCATCTGTTCGTGGTGACCAACAACCCGGAAAGTGGTCACTTTTCCAGCACCTCCTACGACATGATGGAGAGCCTGGGCCAGGCCGAGCTGATGCCATTGGCCCACCGCGACAATCTCTACGATCAGCGCCAGTTGGCCTATCGGGAACGCGAACTCAGCGCACGCCCCGCATCACCTGAGCGTGATCGCGAATTGCAACAGGTACGCAGCAAGATGCGCCAACAGAACATCGACGAGGCGCGTGCCGATGAACTGATCGCGGACGACCCCAACGCCCACTACAACAAGGCTGTCGCTCGCGAGCTGGAACCGGAAATGCTGCCCCCCGAAGGCATGAAGGTCATCGTAGCCACCTTGGTCAGTTGTGACGGCGGCAACTCCGCCTCACCCGTCGCGAAAACCCAAGGCGAACGCCAGACCGAGCAGCAGATCACCGAAACCCTCGGCCCCGAGCAAGGTACGGCGAAATACAAGGCCATCTACGTGCACAGCAAACTGCTGCTGGTGGACGACCTGTTCTTCACCCTGGGCTCAGCCAATATCAACGCCCGCAGCCTGCTTAGTGACTCCGAACTGAATATCGCCATGCCCAGTCCAAAGACCACCAGATTGTGGCGGGAGCGGTTGTGGGAGATGCATTCGAGTGTTTCGGTAACAGCAAATAAGAGCGGCATCAAGAATGTTAAGGCTGATTTCAATATTTGGAATGACGTGATAAGTAAAAACTGGGAATTTCAAAAGAAAAATCGTCCTTTGGTGGGTAATATCGTCAGATTCTGGGATGTGGTGACACCTTATGCGACAGCTGTGGATTAAAGCGCTACTTACTATCACGCTAATTTTTTTAGGATCACAGGGGATGGCTTACGAATTTAAGTGTGTGCACGAAAAGGATACGGCCCCACAGCTTGATAAAGAGGCTGACGGCTGGTTTCAGCAGGCCAGAAATATAAGCAAGGAGCGCTTGCCAGACTGGGCGAAAGTCGCCCAGCTTTATCAGCGAGCTGTTGATAAAGAGCATTGGAAAGCCATGCATAATCTTGCAGAGCTTTATCTGCGCGGTAAGGGGGTGCACAAGGACACTAACAAGGCCATTGATCTTTATCAGCGCATGGTCGAATTGAATGTGCCACTTGGCTATTACGACATGAGTGTTATGGTACAGCGCGGTGTTGGGGTGGTGCAGTCTGACAAGGAGGCTATGCTTTTCCTGATAAAAGCGGCCGACATGGGCAGCCCCCACGCCCAGACTCGAATTGGCTACATATATATATATGATAAAAATCAAGATCCCACTGGATTGGATTACTTGAAGTGTGCGGCCAAACAAGGCTTTGCTGATGCAAATTACAAGCTTGCTACCTATTATGAAGGCATTGACGTCAACTATCCTGTAGCAATGCACTATTATCAGAATGCAGCGGCTTTGGGGGAATCAAAAGGTGCAATGAACATCGAGAGAGTATTCAGAGAGGGGCGGTTCGGTTATGAGCGAAACGAGGAAATCGCCAGCGCCTACGAAAAAATATATGACCAAATAGACGATAATCCCGATGCTCGTTTTCCTAACTTAGCCAAAGACCATCCACTTCCTCCACACCCTGTCCAGGGCTACCATGCCGACAAGGATATCAACTGGAAGCCTACTGGCCGTGCGGACGATTATTAAGGCGGTCACTCTCAGTTTTTTCTGTGCGATGGCGCCAGCCGTGGCTTACGAGTTCAAGTGCGTACACGAAAAGGATACGGCGCCACAATTTGATAAAGAGGCTGATGGCTGGTTTCAACAAGCCAGAAAGATAAGCAAGGAACGCTTGCCAGATTGGGTGAAAGTAGCCCATCTGTATCAACAAGCTGTTGACAAAGATCATTGGAAGGCCATGCATAATCTTGCAGAGCTTTATTTGCGTGGTAAGGGCGTATCCAAGGACACAAATAAAGCCATTGATCTCTATCAGAGAATGGTCGATTTGAATGTGCCGCTTGGCTACTACGATATGAGTGTTATGGTACAGCGGGGCGTGGGGGTGGTGCAGTCTGACAGGGACGCTATGCTTTTTCTGCTAAAGGCCGCAGACCTAGGAAGCCCGCATGCGCAAACTCGAATTGGATACATATATATATGATAAACATCAAGATGCGACAGGGCTAGATTACTTGAGGTGCGCGGCCATGCAGGATTTCGCTGATGCCAATTATAAGCTAGCTAGCTACAACAAGAATATTGATGCAAATTATCCTGTTGCTATGCACTACTATCAGCGAGCAGCGGCTTTGGGAGATCCCAAAGCCGCCATGGTAATTGAGGATGCCTTTCGAAATGGTCTGTTCGAGTACAAAGTTGATGTAATTCTTGCTGAAGACTACAGAAATGTATATAGAAAGCTGAAGGCTGATCCCGATGCTCGTTTCCCTAACTTGGCTAAAGATCACCCGCTTCCTCCACACCCTATCCAAGGCTACCACGCCGACAAGGATATCAACTGGAAGCCTACTGGCCGTGCGGACGATTATTGAATGTCGCATTCAATGTCATGGAAGAAAAACCAATGAAAGCATTCATGATCATTTGTATGTTGCTTTTTGGCGTTCTGGCTTTGCTTTCGGCGCTGTTATGGATGGGAGGCGTGGCAGGTGCGGTGACAGGGGGCGGTAGAGGAACCGATGACCTTGACTATCTGTTGACCTTGTCTGCGGTTTTCCTCGGCTTGGCGTGCATCAGTGGTGTCACCACTTTGGCAGTGCTGTGTAAGAAAAAAACCTAACGCAGCCCTGATGAATACTTGGCTTGCTGGGTTGAAGGTTTTCTGGGCCGTGCTCTCGGGGCTGGCCATGCCCGTTAGCCTGACTGTCGTACCGGTGATGACCGGGAGTGTGCCTTTCTTTGTCGCAGCAGGCTGCTTTTCACTGGCCGGTTGTATCCCTTTTATCAAGCAGCTCTCGATCATTGCGCGGTTCTGTCTGATCATCGCTGTCATCGGCACAGGTCTTATCCATGGTGACCCTCATCGCTGGCCAGATGGTCTATTGCTGACCTTCGGTGTACCGGTGATCCTGTACTTCATGCTGCGAGGTGCATCCAAGAGGCTGAAAAAACTCGGCACTGCGATGCGCAGCTCACAAGAAAAAGCGATGGGCAGAGGTTGAACTCGATCTCCCCATGCTTGCTCGCCCGCTCACAGCCCGCCGCTGTCCACCTCATCCTCTCAGTTACTGCAGGGCTGCCCGGTGCTGGCGCTGTTTGGGCTTTGCGTGATCAGCATGTGGCAATGACGGCGCACTGTGCTGTCGAGGATCTGGCTCTGCAGCGGCAGCAGGTCGCCGATCAGCAGGTTTTGCAGCAGCGGGTTGGCGCGGAACTGGTTGTCGCCGAGCACGGTATTCTGCATGCCTTCCACGCGGATCATGGCCTTGCCGATGTTTTCCAGGGTGTTGCCGCTGATCACCAGCTCGCCGGCGGCCGGCTGGTCGTTGCGCAGGCTGATGGCGTATTCGGGGGTGGAGCTGATGCGATTGCCAAGAATCCAGGCGCCATTGATCTCGCCAGCATCGATGGCGCTCAGGCGGCTGTTGGCGATCAGGTTGTCTTCGATCAGCAGTTGGCTGCCGTCCTTAATCTGGCGCAGCATCATGCCGTAGCCCTGGGAGGCGCCCATGAGATTGCCGCGGATCAGCAGGGCGCCGCTTTGTTCGTTGACTTCGATGGCGCTCTTGCCGGTGTGCAGGATCAGGTTGTCGCGAATGCGCCCGCTGCTGCTGCCGCCGATACGGATGCCGCTGTTGTGCTTGACCCCGTCGATGCGGTTGTCGGCGATGAGGAAGCGACTGTTGCTGATGTCGATGGCGTATTGCTGTAGCTGGTTGAAGCGGTTGTCACGGATCAGCGCGTCGCTGTGGCGCAGTTCCAGGGCGCTGGACATGTTGTCGAACTGGCTGTTGCTGATGAGGATGCGCGCAGGTGGCTGGCTGGGCGCTTGCTGGGTGCTCAGGCCACTGCTGATGCCACGGGAGAAGTTGGCGTTGTAGCCGATCTTCACCAGATGGGCGTTGTCCAGGCGCAGGCGACTGCCGGCCCAGTTCATGATGAAGGGGCGGGTGGGGCGATCGGTGCTGAGTGCGCGACCGTCGCTCCAGCTTTCCAGGCGTGAGTTGCGTACCTGCAGCAGGCCCTGGTTGATCAGCGCTGTGCCGGAGGGGCCGAACAGATAGAGCACCTGGTCATCGATCAGCAGGGCGGCGTCTTCGCCAATCATCAGCGGGTAGCTGAGCAGATAACCGTCCTGGTGGCGACGCAACACCTTGGGGTCGTTCAGTTGCGCTTGCAGTTGCGCCAGGGTGATGGCACCGCCACGAATAACCACGGCCCGTGGATGTTGCGCCTGGTAGCTGGCAACCGCGCGGAACAGGCCGTTGTGCACGAAGGGCTCGAACGGCCAGCTACCGGCCTGGGCCGAGTACATGGGCTCCAGGTGGGCGCTGCCACGCTGGTTGGGCACTGACAGATGCATGGCTGGCGGTTGGCTGTGCTGGAGAATCTGCCGGCGTGGGAGTTGCTGCTGTTGCTCCTGCCACTGGGGATCGAGGGTGCGCAGGGCAGCCGGAGCTGCCTGGGCGAGCAGTGGGCAGGTCATGCAGCTCAGCAGGAGCAGTGCGCGGGAGAGGGGCAGTGCCTGGGGCATGGCGGCGTCCTGTGTCAGTTGAGGCGAGGGTAGAGTGGTTTGAGATCACCACCCACCTGGCTGTAGCCATTGATGTCTTGGCCATATGCCTGGTAGAGGCGTCTGGCCCATGCATGCTGCGGATAGCGGTTGAGAAACGGCAGCAGCCAGACCATCTTGTGCGTGCCGACTTCGGCCTGGCGCTGGGTCAGCTCGGGCAGGGCCTTGGGTTCCAGCACGGCGCGCGCGGCGAAGTTGGCCAGGGCGGCGAACTTGCTGCGCTCCTCTGCGGTGAGCGGCCGGCCATTGGTTTCTGCCGTTTCCACCAGCAAGGTCAGTGGCACCATGGCGTAGTGCGTATAGTCGGCGGCCAGGCGGCCACGGGCGACTTCCAGTGGCAGGTAGGCGTAATCGCCCTGGCCGGCGGTGATCTGGCCGATGGCGCGGCGCAGGGCGACATCGGCCCAGGCCAGGGCGCGGTCGTCGTTGCGCAGCATGGCGCTGGCCGCCACGGCCCAGGCCGCCCAGTAGTCATGGTTGTTGAAGTAGATGCCGGGGTCGTGGCGACGCGGCTCGTATTCGGCCATCACCTTGGCCGAGAGCTGGCCGAGCCAACGCTGCTGCACGCTGCTCAACTGGTAGCGCTGGTCGCTAAGGGCGCGCACCTTGAGCAGGGTGGTGGCGATGGCGGCCAACGCCCATTTGCGTGCGGCCACGCCGGTCTTGCTGGCATCGTCGCTGAGCAGGGCCGATTGGCTGCCCCAGGCGTCGAGCCATTGGCTCAGACAACCCAGAGCGACGTTGGCTTCTTCGGCCTTCTTCGCGCGCTGGAACACTTCACCGGCCTTGATCAGGCCACTGATGTAGTACTGCACCTGCTGGCGAACACGCTGGGTGTCCTTGCTCTGCTTGGCCGTCAGGCGTGACTTGCTGCTGTCGCTCTGGTCGTACTTGCTGTCGAGCTGCAGGTGGCCGGTGTAGGCCGGCGGTGGCGTTTTCGGGCAGCGCTGGTGGCGGTAGTCGTCCACCAGTGCGGATGCCGGCGTGGCCTGGCTGACCCAGATCGATTGCGTGGCGTTGGCACTCAGGGGGCCGAGCAGCAGGACGGTGGCCAGCCACCTGATCGAGGGGGTCACAGGCATAGCTTGGTCTCGATCTGCAGGGGTTGCTCGATGATCTGGGTCGGTTCGAGGAAGACGGACAGCAGGTTGGCGTCGCGGAATTCGGCGGCGCGGCTCAGCTCCAGGTAGTACTGCCCGCTGTTGACGATGGCCTCGCGGCGGAACCACACCTTGTCGCGGGTGCCGTTGTCGTAATAGGTGATGATGTAGAAGTTCTTCAGGTTGGGGTCACTGATGCGGATGTCCAGTACGCCGTCGCGACCTTTGAGATCCTTGCGTTGTGCCCCGGCATTGCTGAGCAGTTCGATGCGATCGTTGAGTTGCAGGCCAGGACGCTCGACGCGTGCCTCGAGTTCGCTGGGGCTGGCCTTGCAGCCGCCGTTGACCGCTGGCACCAGTTGCCGGTAGGTGATGTCGCCATCGAGGCGGTAGTTGGCCGGCAGTTCCCAGATGATCAGCTTGGGCGCCTTGTCCGGCGCATAGTTGTCGGACAGCAGGTATTGCAGCAACGAGCCATCCTGGCCGGCGCCGGGCAGGGCGTAGTTGACCAGGTCGCTGCTCAGGTATTGCTTGAGGAAGCCGTCGAAGTTGAACTGCTTGGTTTCGTCTTCACGGGCGGCGGAGTTACTGGTACCGACCAGGACGATCTCGGGCTCGGGCTGTTCCTCGAACAGCAGGGCGGCGTCGTTGCTTTCCGGGACGGTCTGGTAGCCCGGTACGAATTGATTGCCGTAGCGGTTGCCGCAGATCGCGTTGAGGCCGAGGTTGAGGGTGCCGTCCTTGAACAGGGTCATGTTCTGCTCGGTCTTGTAGCCCTTGTGTGCGAGCTGGGCGTAGACCGGCTGTTGACGGATGGTGTCGGCGGTGACCCTGGCGATGGCCTCGGCGCCCACCGGGGTCCAGTGGTGGTCGCGGCGGAAGAAGAAGTCCTTGGGGGGCTGCTGCACCAGGCCCATGATGTCCGGCACTATGGCGCCTGCGTCGCGCATCTGCTGCAGGAAGTTGCGCAGGTTGCCGCTGGCGCGGGCGTAATCGAAACCGTGCGCTTGCCCCGGCAGAAGCTGGGCGCGATGCATCAGGCCACGGGTCGGTTGTACCGCCATCACCACCTGGGTGCCATGGCTGGCGAAGGCGCGCATCAGGCGGGCGAACTCCGGCTGCATGGCGGCCGGAATGCCGAAGTCGTTGGTCAGATCCACTTCGGAACGGAACAGCCAGTGGTCACGGCCCGGCACGAGCTGCTTGAGCGCCTTCATGTTGCCCTGGGCGTATTCCTCGGGTGCACTCAGTTGCGGGCAGATCAGGCATTGCAGATCCGCGCAGTCATCGGCCTGGCTCGCCGGCGCCGCGGCGAAGCTGGCCTGCATGCCGCCCACCAGCAGGCTGCCGATGGCCAGGGAAAGGTAGTGTTTCATCTTCGTCGGGATCATCGTCCGCTTACTCGTAGGGCCTGCTGGTCGGAATTCATTCGGTGGCGTCGATGCTGTTGGCCAGGGTGATGGCGCGGTAGCCATTGCCTGCCGGCAGCAGGGCATAGCTGTAGGAACGGCCCTTTTTCAGGAACAGTTCGTCGAAGCTGGCCAGCTTGTCGTTGTCGGCGTAGGCGGCGAAGGCGATCTTCAGCTCGTTGACCATGCGGCTGCCGGTCTGGTCGCGTTGCAGGGTGTCGACCACCACATGTTGGCCATCGACGGTCTTCAGCGCGGCGGGCTTGTCGGTGAAGTTGTAGAAGGCGATCTGCGCCTTGCGCGGTTCGTCGACGAACTTGTCGGTCAGCAGCAGCAACTTGCCGTCGCGGTAGATCACGGTGCTGGCCGTGTTGGCCTTGAGCTCGCTCTCCAGGGTCTGCCCGTCGGCGCTGATGATCTGCTTGCCCGGTGCGACGAAACGATAGCCACCGAATTGCCCGCTGTTGACGAGCTGGGGCTTGTTCTTGCCGCTCAAGCCGACTTCGATGTTGCGCTCGCTCAGGTTCAGCACCCGGACGAAAGCCGAGTTGGCCGGTGCCACCGGGTCATAGAGGTCGGCATTGCCGTCCTGGGCCGCCTGGGCAGCGGTGCAGCCGATGATCAGCAGCATGAACAGGGCGCGAAGCGGGGAGATGGGCATGAAGCACCTCTTCTATTGTTGGGCGATGGGGGAGGGGAGTTGGCGTTGCGCGAGCAGGGTGCGCAGGGGGAATTCCCAGACGACGGTGTGCACGTCGCCGCTGGCGGCTGCCGGGCTGGCGAGAAAGGCGTTCATGGCCTCGAACGGGCCGCGTGCTTCCAGGGCCACGCTGATCAGATCACGCTGCAGCGCCTGCTTGAGAAAGCCGGTGAAATTCCAGTCATCGATGCGCGTATAGCTGGTGCCGACCACGGCCAGGGATACCGCCTCGTCGGCGAACAGGCTGTCGCCGATGTCCTTGGGCGAGCCTTTGAGGGTTTCGTGCAGGGCGATGTGCACTGGCGCGAAGTAGCTGGGGGCGAAGCGAGGGTCGAACTTGAGGTAGTTGAGCAGATCCCCGGGCACCTGTTTCTCGCCCACCGTCTGGGTGACGTAAGCCGTAGTGCCGGCCAGCTCGGGGAACTGCCGGGCCAGTGTGCGTGCGGCCAGGTCGGCGCCCTGTGGTGTCCAGTGGGTATCGTTGCGCAGGAACAGGGGCAGGGCGGCGGCTGCCTCGTTGTAGGCACCACGCAGATCCGCCGAGGCGATGCCGCGCTCGCTCAGGCGTGCGCGAAAGTCCTCGTACAAACCGCTGAGCTGCGCGCTGGGTGCCAGGCGTGAATGCTCGGCGTAGGTGTCCAGCTTCATCGGAATGGGCAACAGGATCAGTCGTGTGCCCTTGGCCGCCAGTTGTTCGCGGGCCTTGTCGATCAGCGTCAGTTGCTTGTCCAGGTTCTCTTCCAGATCACCGGGCAGCAGGTACTCTTGATTGGTGAACAGCCAGCCGTCACGACCCAGCACCACGCCACTGGCGCCTTCGCGGAACAGCGCATATTGAATATCGGCCCACAGCTCGATGGATGGGTCACGCAGGAACAGGCTCTTGTCGTAGTAATGCTCGAACTTGCGCACCAGCTTGCCATCGAAGAACAGCGCCATGGCCTGGCCGGCGTTCTGCTGGCTGGCAAAGCCGAACACCAGCGGCAGGGAATACAGACACATGCCGCACAGCAGCACGATGAAGAGGATGCCGTTGATCTTGCTGGCCGAACTCATCACGGGAAACATGCGCGCTCCTCAGAACTGGAAGTACAGGAAAGGGGAGAAGGAGTTGGCTGCCAGACGGCTCAGCGTCAGCAGGAAGACGGCCCACAGCAGCAGGGTGTTGAGGCCGTCGACGTGTTGCATGAAGTACGGCTGCTGCTTGTTGCCGGCGTAATAGCGCTGGTTGATCGTGCCGGCGACGACGAGCCAAAGCACGGCGAGCAGGGTAAAGCTCAGGGTCATGGCCGAGGTGCCGAGCCAGTAAGGTTGCAGCGAGCCGAAACCGTTGAAACCGAGCATGGCCTGATAGACCTGCAGGCTGTGCGGCAGATTGCCGGTGAAGAACAGCGGCATGGAGCACAGCAGCAGCAACAGGCAGCGCATGTTGCGCCAGAAGTGATAGGGCGTGGTGATCTTGGTGGCGATGCCCAGCTTGCGTTCGATCACCATGCCGACCCCGAAGAACAGCCCCCAGCAGATGAAGGCGAAGCTCGGGCCATGCCACAGGCCCGACAGCAGCATGGTCACCACCAGCCCGGTGAGCATGCCCACCAGGCGCTTGCGCACCAGCGGCATGTACACGTAGTCGCGCAGGAAGTCGGCCAGGGTCATGTGCCAGCGTTGCCAGAACTCGGTGATGCTCTGCGCGATGTAGGGCTGGTTGAAGTTCTCGGCGAAGCGAAAACCCATCATCATGCCCAGGCCGATGGCCATGTCGCTGTAGCCGGAAAAGTCGAAATACAGTTGCAGGGCGGAAATCAGCAGGCCGAACCAGGCATCGACCATCTGCAGCTCGCCGGCGCTGCCGCCACTGATGAACAGCACGTTCATCGGCGCCAGGGAGTCGGCGATCAGCACCTTCTTGATGAAACCGAGCATGAAACGGCAGGCGCCCAGGGAGAACAGCTCCAGCGAATGGGTGCGCTGCTTCAACTGCTTGTCGATCAGGCTGTAGCGCAGGATCGGCCCGGCGATCAGTTGCGGGAAGATGGCGATGTAGGCGGCGAAGTCGACGAAGCGCTCGGTGGGTTCGGCGTTGCGCCGGTAGATGTCGACGATGTAACTCAGGGCCTGGAACACGTAGAAGGAAATACCCAGTGGCAGGATGATGTGTTCCAGGGTGAAGGTGTTGATGCCCAGCGGCTCCAGTATCGCCACCAGCACGTCGGCGCCGAAGTTGGCGTACTTGAAGTAACCCAGGGTGGCCAGGTTGCCGACCACGCCGATGGTCAGCAGGCGGAAGGCGATTTTCTTCTCGCCGGCATCCATGCGCGCCTTGATGCGCAGGCCGAACCAGTAGTTCCAGTAGGAAATGGCGACGAACAGCAGGAGGAAGTCCGGGCGCCACCAGGCATAGAACAGGTAGCTGCCAAGCACGATTACGTACGAACGCCAGTGCTCCCTGGCCAGGTAATAGCAGAGCAGAAATACCGGCAGGAAGAGAAACAGGAAGACGTTGGAGGCGAAGATCATGCTGGCACTACTCTCGGTCAGTACGTCAGGGTGATACCCAGCGTCAGCTGGTAGTCGTCACCGATTTCCAGGGCGCTGCCGGCGCGGAAGTAACTCAGGCTGGTCAGGTTGTTGAGCTGGATGCGCTTGCCTTCATAGGCCAGCGGGAACATGCGCCAGTAATGGGTGATGTCCAGCACCTGACCCAGGTGGGTGGACGAGCCGCTGTCGCGCACGGTGCCTTCGTTGGTGGTGCGCAGCGGCAGTTGCGCGGAGGCGTTGCGCAGGCGCAGGTCGCTCAGGCGGATGTCCAGTTGGCTGCGGTCGGTGGGCTGGGTTTCCAGGGTCACGCCATAGAACGCCAGGTTGCTAAGGTTGACGCTGACCAGGTTGCTGATCAGGCGGCTGCTGTAGCTGAACGGGTCGTTGCGCCGATCCGACTGGATGCGGTTGAGGCTGAAGCCATCGTTGCCGCTGTCGTCCGGGCGGTCGGTGAGGCCAGCGGTGAGGCCGACACGTGGCGTCCAGGGCAGATCCTCGAAGCGTTTGCCGATATCGCCGACCAGCGCCCAGCCCTCTTTGTCGCTGCGATCACGCAGGCCGTTGCGCTGGGTGATTTCCTGATTGCCGTCGAGGCGCACCAACTCCAGTTGGTAATCGCTGATCAGCGAGGTCAACTGGCGGGTATCGCCACGCAGGAACAGGCCATAGCGCAGGCCATCGAAATCCTGGCGGTCATCGATGGCGCTACCGGAGTGGTCGTCCTCGTGCAGCAGGCGCACCCCGACCCAGTGGTCGGCATACCAGCGCCAGGCATACTCGGCCATCAGGTAGCGGATGTTCTTGTCACGCGGGTCGAGGCGATTGTCGTCCGAGTTGTAGTAGTAGAACTTTTCGGCGACGGCGACGAAGCCATTGGCGAAGCTGTCGTTGTAGTCCAGGCGCAGGGCTTCGATGCTGTCGTCCCACCAGATGCCGAAGCGGTCGGTGAAGCGCTGGCGGCCGAAGGTGGCGGAGAAGCGTGGATCGTCGCCGAGCAGGTTGCGCCGCACGTAGAACTCGCGTGCCTCACTGTAGGCGTGGCGCCGCCGCGACAGGTCGTCGTTGTCGCCCTCGATGGTCTGCAGGGCGTTGGGATCGGTGTCGTAGTTGAGCCACAGGCGGCCGAAGGCTTCCCACTTGGCCCAGCGTTGCTCGGGGGAATACCAGCGGTACGAGGGTTCGTAGCGCAGGCTGAAGAAGGCCCGACGATCTTCGCCCAGACGCGTTTCGTCCGGGCCATAGCCGCTGCGCAGAAAGAGCTTTTGCGTCAGCAACGAGGTGACGGGCTCGAGTTCGGGTGACAGGTTGCTGGGCTCTGCCACTGGTTCGTCAGGTTCCTCGGCCTGCACCAGAGTGAGGGGCAGGCAGGCGAGCAGCAGGGCGGCATGACGCAAGACATGGGTGCGGATCACAGGATGGATTCCTCGATGAGACGGTTGCCTTCACGGGTGGCGGCGGCGCGCTGTTCGGGGGTGAGCCTGGAGCCCAGCGCTTCCACCAGCGACAGGGCGCGTTGATCACCCAGTTCCTGGGCGGCGTAGGCGAAGGTGTAAGCCTTGATGTCGTCGCGGCAGATGGAACGGCCGTAGCTGTACAGGCGGGCAATGCGCATCAGGGCGTTGAGCGAGCCGCTCTGGACTTCCTTCATGTACAGCGCGATGGCGTGTTGCTGGTCAGGCTCGTCCAGCACGCCCTGGCTGTACATGTCGCCTTCGAGCAGCGTGGCCTCGGGGTAGTGCTCGGCTTGCAGCTCGGCGATCAGGCGTTGGCTCAGCTGTGGGTCGAGCGTGCGCCAGACCACCATGTGCAGGCTGGCGCGCAGGGCCTTGATGCGCTGCGGGGTGATCGGATCCTGGCGCTCGGCCATGCTCAGGCTGAGGTTCTGCCCCTGGCGTTGTTCCAGGCGCTGGATCAGCTCGACCACCGGCTCCGGGCCATAGCGATCCGGCGCGGTCATCAGGAAGTAGGCCTTGCTCAGCATGGCCGGGCCGAAGTCACGGGCGATGGCGTTGTCCAGCCACTGCAGCACTTCACGGTCGATCTGTTCGATCAGGCTGGCTTGCGCCTGGGCTTTGCGCTCGCGCTCGGCTTTTTCTTCGTCGGTCTGCGCGCGGGTCAGCGGGCGGTTGTTGTTATAGGCGCCGATCTCGGCGTTGCGCACTGCGGTCAGTTGCTGGGCGATGCTCTGCACCAGATCCACCGGCAGGCTGTTCATGCGCTCTGCCAGGCGTATGGCGAAGGCACGGAACAGTTCGTTGCGCTTTGCACCGAGAAAGGCGTAATAACGGTTCACCGCGCGTGGGTCGCTTTCCACCGCCAGCTCGAACCATTTCTCGGCCTCGGCGCGCTCGCCATAGCGCGTCGCGGCTACCGCCCGGTACAGCGGGGCGTGGCAATAGATCAGGCAGGCGCGGTCATACAGCTCGATCAGGCGCATCGTCTCGGCCTGGTCGAACAGCTCCGGGTAGACCAGGAAGACTTCCAGGCGCGTATCCACGCTGATGAAGTCGCGCCCGGTGGCGAACTGCGTCAGGGCCTGGCGCATGAAGTCGCGGTTGGCCTCACGCCAGCGCGGCTTGTAGTCCACCAGGCGCGCCAGGGGGATCAGCGCGCCGATATCGCCACGGCCATCGGCGAAGGCCTGCTTGAACAGCGCGATGGCTTGCGCGGTATTGGCTGGGCTGCGGCTGGCCAGCACTTCGCCGAGCAGGCGGGCGGCTGCCAGATCACCGCGCTGCGACAGCAGGCGCAGGTCGTCCTCGACCGCCGCCTGGTTGTCCTGGAACAGCGCGTAGCGCACCTGATCGAGGCTACGCTCGGCCTGTGCCGCGCCGCTGAGCGCCAGGGTCAGGGCGCTCGTGCAAAGGATGAATCTGAGCGACATGGCGACCTCAGAATGTCCAGTGTGTGGGCAGGCCGAGCCTGAAGTCGACCGCGACAGGCAACTGGTAGTCGTTGCGCGGCAGTGCCTGATCCGGCTTGATGGTCAGCTCGACCATCTGCTGCTGTTCGTCCACGCGGCTGCCGACGATCTCGCCGGTGAAGACCTGATCGCTACCCAGCACGCGCATCTCGACGCCACGCACGCGCTCGAGCTTGTTCATCTGCGCGAAGGGAATGCTGGCCTTGACGTCCAGTGGTTGATCCAGCGGCAACAGGTGTACCAGCGCGTCCTGCTTGTAGGCGAAGCCGTCCTGACGCGGTTTGGGGTAGTACAGGCTGCAGTTGCAGGGGCTGGCGATCACCGTTTCCACGGTCACGCGGCCGAGCAGGGCGGCACTGTCCTGTTCCGAGAGGTTGGCCAGGGCGGCGATGTCCGCCGGGCTGGTCAGGCTGCTGGCCAGCTGGGTGGAAACGCTGGCCAGTGGCTGACCGACGCTGACTTCCGTTTGTCCGGGGGCGATCAGGTACTTGAGGTTGCCGTTTTCCGGCATGCTGACGATGTAGGCGTTGGCGCCGACCACGGCCTGCGCCGCCTGCATGTGGAAGAACAGCAGATAACTCTTGTAAACGATGAGCGCGAGGGCCGCGAGGCCGACGGCGAGGAACAGCAGCGAGCCGAACAGAGCCCGCAGACGCTCGCCGAAGGTGCGTGATTCGGCGGTCTTGTGCTTGCGTTCCTTGATATAGTTCTCGCGCTGCATCACGTTGAACAGGCCGTTGATATCGGCGATGTCACCGGACATGTAGGACGAGATGATGTAGCGCAGGATGTCGCTCTTCTGCCGATCCAGGTCGACGAATTCGGCGCCCACCTCATGGTTGCGCTGGGAGACGATCTTCAGCTTGGTCTCGATGTTCAGGTCGATCTTGTTCAGCTTCAGCTTGATCGAGGCATTGAACAGGCTGCCGATGGTCATGGGCTGTGCCAGCGACAGGCCGATACCGCCCAGGGACAGATCCAGTATTTCGCATTCCAGGCCCTTGATCCCGTTCCCCTCGAGGGTGACACGGGCAGGAATCTTGGCGCGAACGAACTGACGCTCGTCGATCGCCTCGTGAACGATGTTTCCGGGTAAGACAGTGCTACTCATGGTCTTCGCGCCTTTGCTTAGTGTTGCGTGAGTTCGAGCAGGATCGAAATGACCCCGAAAAAGATGGCGATCGAGGAGAACAACATGCCCTTCGAGGTCCATCGGTTGAGGGCCGCATCGAAAGCGACGCTGCCATTGCTGAGCGTGGTTTTCTGTCGCGTCCAGCTCTGCTGGTTCATGTGGAACATGGCGTACACCTTCATCAACGAACCCATGATCTGGTTGTAATAGAGAACGAAGGGGTAGAGCGGGTCGACCGGGTGCTTGCTGAAGACGAACAGCAGCGTTACCAGCGAGCGCGACAGCAGCACCCAGAAGAGGTACAGCAGCAGGTACTGGATGCCGAACAGCAGGCCGGCCACCAGCGAGGCGCTCAGCCCCATCAGGCAGGTCCACATGGACACGCGCTGGTCGTACAAGACGTACATGGTGAACAGCCCCAGGCGACCGAAGCCCAGCAGCCGAGTGGTGCGGAAGTTCTGCCGTAGCGAGTTGCCGTACCAGCGGTACATCAGTTGCCGGGTGGCCTGGAGGAAGCTGCTGCTGGGCGGGTGCTCGATGGTCAGGGTGTGGCTGTCGGGCACGTAGAAGGTGTCCCAGCCGGCGCGCATCAGGCTGAACCAGGAGGACTTGTCGTCGCCAGTGAGGAACTGGAAACGCCCTAGGCGCCAGTGATCGAGGAAATCGGCTTCCACGTCCTGAATGAACGTAGGGTCGGTCATCACGCTGGCGCGAAAGAACGACAGGCGCCCGGTCATGGTCAGCACGCGCTTGGAAAGCGCCATCGAACACATGTTGATGTGCCGCTGGACGAAGCGCAGGGTGTGCCATTCGCGCATCAGGCGGCTGCCTTTGACCTCGCAGAACTCGTTGGTGGTGATGCCGCCGACGCTGGGCAGGTAGGCGAACAGGCTCACCGCGCGCTCGACGCAACCCGGCAGCATCAGGGTGTCGCCGTCGACCACGCCGACCACCGAGTTCTCCAGCGGCATGCGCCGTGACAGGGCGCGGAAGGCGTGGGCCAGGCCGTCTCGCTTGCCAGTGCCGCGGGCCCGCACGATGACCAGCTTGATGTCGTCACGTTCGCGCACTTCCTGGCGCATGATGTCCTTGATGAAGTG
This sequence comes from Pseudomonas sp. GOM7, assembly GCF_026723825.1. NCBI lineage: Bacteria > Pseudomonadati > Pseudomonadota > Gammaproteobacteria > Pseudomonadales > Pseudomonadaceae > Pseudomonas > Pseudomonas sp. GOM7. Next base: position 1,547,230 of record NZ_CP113519.1, read on the forward strand.
CTCGTCGCTCTTTTCCACGATCGAGGCGATCACCGTGCAGGGCACGGGCAGGCGCTGCACCTCCTGGAAGACCGACTGGTAGACCTGGTAGGTGGTCTGCGTGGGAATGCGGAAACTGGTGACCACCATGAACAGGTGCTCCGGCAGAGCCGCCGCGCCCATACGGTCGACCGCCTTGCGGATACGCGGGAAGCGCCAGTGCAGGAAGTACATGCCGCGCAGGTAATGCATCACGGCATTGCCATAGCGCCACATGCCCAGTACGCCGATCAGGAAGATGAACTTCTGATGCGACGGATCGAGGTAGGCGGGATCGATCATTTCCGAGGCGAGCAGGATCAGGGCGATGAGGCAGGCCCAGCCCAAGAACTTGTTCAACCTGTCTGCAAAGGATCTTTGCATTTGACGTGCTTCCTTCATTGATGAACGCTGCTGCCGGCGAAACGGCAGCAAGCGCTTTCCTGGCTAGCTGAGTACGTTGTCGCTGCGCCCGTAGACGTCCTCGAAGCGCTCGATGTCGTCCTCGCCGAGATAACCGCCGGACTGCACCTCGATGATCTCCAGGGGGATCTTTCCGGGGTTGGCGAGGCGGTGTACGGCGGCGATGGGAATGTAGGTGGACTGGTTTTCCCAGAGCAGGAAGGTCTTGTCGTCGCAGGTCACCCGCGCGGTGCCGGAGACCACGATCCAGTGCTCGGCACGGTGGTGGTGCTTCTGCAGCGAAAGCTGCGCGCCGGGCTTGACCACGATGCGCTTGACCTGGAAGCGATTGCCGTTGTCGATGGAGTCGTAGCTGCCCCATGGGCGATAGACCTGGCAGTGGTTGAGCGCCTCGCTGCGGCCTTCGCGGGTCATGGCGTTGACCAGTTGCTTGACGTCCTGCACGCGATCCTTTTGCGCGACCATCACCGCGTCCTTGGTTTCCACCACCACCACGTCCTGCAGGCCGACCAGGGTGACCAGCTTGCTCTGGCTGTGGGCCAGGCAGTCGTGGCTGTCATGCACCAGCACGTCACCCGACAGACTGTTGCCATTGGCGTCCTTGTTGCGCACGTCCCACAGGGCCGACCAGGAGCCGACATCGCTCCAGCCGGCGGCCAGTGGTACCACGCAGGCGCGCTCGGTCTTCTCCATCACCGCGTAGTCGATGGAGTTGTCCGGGCAGCAGGCGAAGGAGCTGGGGTCTATGCGGATGAACTGCAGATCGCTCTTGCTGCGGCTCAGCGCCAACTGGCAGGTGTCGTAGATATCCGGGTCGTGCCGTTGCAGTTCCTCCAGATAACGGCTGCAACGGAACAGGAACATGCCGCTGTTCCAGAAGTAATCGCCCTGCGCCACGAAGCTCTGCGCCGTGGCCAGGTCGGGCTTCTCGACGAAGCGCTCCACCGGCAGCACACCGTCGGGAAGCTCGTCGCCCATGGGGCTGGTCTTGATGTAGCCGTAACCGGTTTCGGCGCGTTCGGCAGGTACGCCGAACAGCACCATCTCGCCTTGTTCGGCAGCCTTGCGAGCCACCTCGAGCGCCTGGTGGAACACTGCGCGGTCTTCGATCACATGGTCGGCAGGCAGCACCAGCAGCAGTTCGTCGCGGCCGCTGGCAAGCAGATGCATGGCGGCAATGGCCACGGCTGGCGCGGTGTTGCGGCCGAAGGGCTCGAGCAGGATGCTGTGCGCCTCGCAGCCGATGGCGGCGAGTTGTTCATTGACGATGAAACGGTGCTCCTCGTTGCACACCACGATGGGCTTGTGCATGCCTTCCGGGGCCAGGCGCTGCAGGGTCTGCTGCAGCATGGTGGCCGAGCCGGTCAGGGGCAGGAACTGTTTCGGGTAAAGCTTGCGCGACAGCGGCCAGAGCCGCGAGCCGCTACCGCCGGACAAGATCAGAGGGATCATTTCGTCACTCCTGGACAAACACCGATTGGCAACCTATTGGCAGTGCAAAGGCCATTGGCCTCGACCTGTCCCGTGGCAGCGTGCACATGCCGCTGCCATTCGGGCTGTGCGCTTACCAGCAGATGCCTTCCCTGTTCGCCTGAGTGCTGTGCTCCATGAACCCGACCAGATCGACCACCTGCTTGTCGCTGCTCAGGTTCTGCAGGACTTCAGCGAAACGTGGTTCGTTGTTGCCGAGGATCAGCACGTCGGAGGCCTCGACCACTTCCTCCAGCTCCTTGCACAGCAGCGAGGAGACATGTGGGATCTTGGATTCGATGTATTCCTTGTTGGCGCCGAAGACCCGGGCATACTCGACGTTGCTGTCATAGATGCGCAGCTCGAAGCCCTTGCCGATGAGCATTTCCGCCAGCTCAACCAGCGGGCTTTCGCGCAGGTCGTCGGTGCCGGCCTTGAAGCTCAGGCCCAGCAGGCCGACGCGGCGCTTGTCATAGGTGGCGACGATGTCGTAGGCGCGCTGCACCTGGGCACGGTTGCTCGGCATGATCGAAGCCAGCAACGGATGCTCGACATCCAGTTGCCCGGCGCGGTAGGTGAGGGCGCGTACGTCCTTGGGCAGGCAGGAGCCGCCGAAGGCGTAACCAGGGCGCAGGTAGTAGCGCGACAGGTTGAGCTTGTGATCCTGGCAGACCACGTCCATCACCTCGCGGCCGTCGACGCCGCAGGCCTTGGCAATGTTGCCAATCTCGTTGGCGAAGCTGACCTTGGTGGCGTGCCAGACGTTGCAGGTGTACTTGATCATTTCCGCGACTTCGATGGTCTTGCGGATGATCGGCGCGTCCAGTTCGCTGTACAGTTCCTGCAGCAGATCGCCGGATTGCTTGTCCAGCTCGCCGATGACGGTCATGGCCGGAAAGTCGTAATCCTTGATCGCCGTGCTTTCACGGAGGAACTCGGGGTTGGTGGCCACGCCGAAGTCGACGCCGGCTTTCTTGCCGGACTCCCTTTCGATCAGCGGAATCACCACGTTCTTCACCGTGCCCGGCAGTACCGTGCTGCGCACCACCACGGTATGGCGCTCGTGCTTGTCGCGCAGCGCCACACCGATCTGCTTGCACACCGACTCCATATAGCCGAGATCCAGGTCGCCGTTGCGTTTGCTCGGCGTACCTACGGCTATGAAGGACAGGTCACTGGCCAGTACGGCCGCGCCGACATCGGTGGTGCCGCGCAGCAGGCCAGCGTTGACGCCCGCTTCGAGCAGTTCGGCAAGGCCCGGCTCGACGATCGGGGATTTGCCCTGATTGATCAGATCGATCTTGGTTTGCGAGACATCGACACCGATCACTTCATGGCCGCGCGCCGACAGGCAACCTGCGCAGACTGCTCCAACATAACCCAGTCCAAAGATACTGATTCTCATCACTCCATCCCTCAATACTAAGTTGTTGGCTAAATCTTCTGCACTTATTCCAGGCACAAATACGCCCTGACTGCGCATGTGCTATCGCGCAATCTCTGCCGTTCTGTTTGATGGCTTTATGCAATTAGCGCGGATACTAGGGTGGCTTTTTTTTTATTTCAAGCACTCAAAGTTAGCTTGTTGTGGTTTTTTTAATTTAAGTTTGAATTTTTTAAAAAATTCAATAAAAACAATAACTTATAATTTGTGTTATTTCCAGCGTCAAAAAATAGTTTGCGTGTTTTTTGGTGTTTTTTTGGCGTCATCAAGTCGGCACTGGTCGTGCTTCATTATGTTTCGTGGTTCTTTTTCTTGCTCTAAAGTTGTGCGTTACTTGTTTTGTTATTGCTTGATTGCGCTCTTTTTAAATTTCCGTGACTGTGCCGCAGTGGCGGCGAGAGAGGGCAGGAGGCTTGTCGCGACTGTATGGGGGGAGGTGTTTGCAGGGCATTGCCTGTGGCTTTCTGGCGGCGATTTCAGTCAAATGCTCGTGCGGGCAAACCCGACCCCGCGAGGACCATGGACGATGACCCAACAATCGCAATTCGCCCTGCTCGGCAAGAGACGGTTTCTGCCGTTTTTCGTGACGCAATTGCTCGGCGCCTTCAACGACAACATCTACAAGCAGTCGCTGATTCTCGCCATCCTCTTCAAGCTCAATACGGGCGCCGACCGTGATGTGCTGGTCAATCTCTGCGCCTTGCTGTTCATCCTGCCGTTCTTTCTGTTTTCCGCGCTTGGCGGGCAGTTTGGTGAGAAGTTCGCCAAGGACGCCCTGATCCGCAAGATCAAGTTGGCCGAGATCTTCATCATGCTCGCCGGTGCCGCAGGTGTGCTGCTGAACAATCTGCCGCTGATGTTGGTGGTACTGTTCGCCATGGGCACGCAGTCAGCCTTGTTCGGCCCGGTCAAGTATTCGATCCTGCCGCAGCATCTGCAGGAGAAGGAGTTGGTCGGCGGTAACGCCCTGGTGGAAATGGGCACCTTCCTGGCCATTCTCGCCGGCACCATCGGCGCGGGCATCATGATGGCCAGCAGCAGTTATGCCGCCATCGTCGCCGCTTCGGTGGTGAGTGTGGCGGCGCTGGGTTATCTGGCCAGTTGCGGCATTCCGCGTGCGGCAGCGGCCATGCCCACGCTCAAGCTGGACTGGAACATCCTGCGCCAATCCTGGGTGACCATGAAGCTGGGCCTCGGCCAGCGGCCGGCCGTGTCGCGCTCGCTGGTGGGCAACTCCTGGTTCTGGTTTCTCGGTGCCATCTACCTGACGCAGATTCCCGCCTACTCCAAGGAGTGGCTGCACGGTGACGAGAGCGTGGTGACGCTGATCCTCACCGTGTTCTCGCTAGGGATAGGCCTGGGTTCGATGCTCTGCGAGCGCATGAGTGGGCACAAGGTGGAGATCGGTCTGGTGCCGTTCGGCTCCATCGGCCTGACCGTCTTCGGCATTCTGCTGTGGTGGTTTTCCGGTGGCTTTCCCGAGGGCGCCGCACCGCACGATTGGCTGGCGCTGCTCGGTCATGGCCAGGCCTGGTGGATTCTCGGCTGCATTCTCGGCATAGGTCTGTTCGGCGGCTTCTATATCGTGCCCTTGTATGCGTTGATCCAATCGCGCACCGTCGAATACGAGCGGGCGCGGGTGATCGCTGCCAACAACATCCTCAATGCCTTGTTCATGGTGGTCTCGGCCATCGTCGCGATCCTTTTCCTTGGTGTCGCCGGGCTGAGCATCCCGCAATTGTTCCTGGTGGCCTCGCTGATGAACGTTGCGGTCAGCAGTTACATCTTCAAGGTCGTCCCCGAATTCAGCATGCGCTTTCTCATCTGGCTGCTGGGGCACTCGATGTATCGCGTCGAGCACAAGGGGCTGCAGGCCATTCCCGAAGAGGGGGCGGCGGTGCTGGTGTGCAACCACGTTTCCTTCGTCGATGCCTTGCTGATCGGTGGCGCCATTCGCCGCCCGGTACGCTTCGTCATGTACTACAAGATCTACGACCTGCCGGTGCTCAACTTCGTCTTCCGCACCGCTGGCGCCGTGCCGATCGCCGGACGCAACGAGGATCTACTGATCTACGACGCGGCGTTCAAGAAGATCGCCGAATACCTGCGCAACGGTGAGCTGGTGTGTATCTTCCCCGAGGGCAAGCTGACCCGCGACGGCGAGATCGACGAATTCAAGGGTGGGGTGCAGCGCATTCTCGAAGAGAATCCGGTGCCGGTGATTCCCATGGCCTTGCAGGGCCTGTGGGGCAGCTTCTTCAGCTACGACCCGAACAAGGGCTTGTTCAGGCGCCTGTGGTCGCGAGTGACCCTGGTGGCGGGCGAGGCCATCGCCCCCGAACAGGCCAGCCGTGAGGTGCTGCAGGCACGTGTGGCTGCGCTACGGAGCGACTGGCGCTGATGACGGTGCGCGCGGCACACCCTACGCTTCGTAGGGTGCGCTGCGCGCACCAGCTTTTCAGTCGACGCGCTTTTGCGCACCCAACCGGCGATAGAGCGTTGCCAGCAGCGCACCGGACAGGTTGTGCCAGACGCTGAACAGCGCACTGGGTACCGCTGCCAGTGGGCTGAAATGGGCGCTGGCCAAGGCGGCGCCGAGGCCGGAGTTCTGCATGCCGACCTCGATCGACAGCGTCTTGCGCTGCGCCAGCGGCATGCCGAACAGGCGTCCGGCCAGATAGCCCAGGGTCAGGCCGATGGCGTTGTGCAGCACCACCACCGCCATGATCAGCAGGCCGGATTCGGCGATCTTGCCCTGGCTGGCCGCTACCACTGCCGCGACGATGGCGACGATGCTCACCACGGAAATCAGCGGCAATACCTGCACTGCCGTCTTCACTCGCGTACCGAGCAGGCGCTGCACCACCAGGCCGAGCACGATGGGTAGCAGCACCATCTTGAGTATCGAAACGAACATCGCGCTGAACGACACCGGCAGCCATTGCGAGGCCAGCAGCCAGATCAGCGCTGGCGTCACCAGCGGGGCGAGCAGGGTGGTCACCGAAGTGATCGCCACCGACAGGGCCAGGTCGCCACGGGCGAACCAGGTGATGACATTGGAGGCGGTGCCGCCTGGGCAGCAACCGACCAGGATCACCCCGACGGCGATTTCTGTCGGCAGGCCGAAGAGCTGGCACAGCAGCCAGGCCGTCAGCGGCATGATGGTGAACTGCGCCAGCACGCCGAGCAGCACGGCCTGGGGCCGAAGCAGCACGTCACGGAAATCCTCGGCCTTGAGGGTCAGGCCCATGCCGAACATGATCAAGCCCAGCAGCGGCACGATCCAGGTGGTGACGGGCAGGAACCAGGCCGGTTGCAGGAAGGCCAGAACGGCGAACAGCAACACCCAGAGGGCGAAGGTATTACCGACGAAGCGGCTGAAGGCGATCAGAGCGCGCATATGGGGTGATCCAGGCAGGCGTTGGGGCGGCAAGCCTAGCAGAGGTGGCGCGTGGGGGTGATGGGTCTGCGTGCCGTCTGGCGGGTGATATAGATGAATGAATGATTAAAAGCTGGCGTCATGATATTGTCGCCGCGCCTTCGCTGTCTAAACTGTGCCGAGTCTCTGTGCTGGCCATAAGAACAACTCTCCAGCGTTTGCGTATTCCTGTATCTCATGCCGGAGAACTTCATGAACAAATGGTTCGGCAACCTCAGCGTAACCCTGAAACTGGCCATCGGCTTCGGTCTGGTGCTGGCCCTGACCCTGATACTGGCTGTCGTTGCCTGGAACGGCATGCGGCAACTGGTGGAGCGTGGCGAGCGCTTGACCGATATCACCCAGCTCGATAACCGCCTCGACGACCTGCGGGTCAAACGCCTGAGCTACGAGATCAGTAACGGCAACGAGGCGCTGGGCGAGGCCTTTCAAAAAGCCCTGGATGAATACCTGCAAGCCCATCAGGCTGTGCGCGTCAACTTTACCCGGCCGGAAAACGTACGGCTGTTCGAGGCGCAGCGAACCCAGCTAGATCTTTACCAGGCCAGCCTGACCAAGATGCGTGAAGCTTACCGGCAATCGGCTGCCGCACGTGGTGAGATGGGGCGCCTGGCCAAGGAAGCTTTTGCCCAGCTCGATGAGGTAGAAACGGCCGTGGCGCGTATGCCGGAGAGCGACCCGCAATATCCGTCACGTTATCGTGCCCTGCGTGACGCCCGTGAGGGCTGGCAACTGATGCGCTACGAGGTGCGTGGCTACACCGCTAACCCCAATGCCGACACCGAAGCAGCGGTGCTGCGCCAGTACGAGCGCACGCAGCAAAGCTTGGCCAACCTGCAACAGGCGATGGGCAGTGACATGGCTGCGCAGACCCGCGCCCTGGTGGTTGGCTCCAGCGCTTACCAGGAAGCTGTGAAGACTTTCCAGCAGCTCAACTCGGCGATCATCCAGGCGCGCGAAGAGATCGGGCAACAGGGCCAGGAGATCACCTCCTTGAGCCAGAAGATGATCGACGGGCAGATCGCACTGCGTGACGCCGATATCGCCTCGGCCGAGCTGGCCGAACTGCTCACCACCGTCCTGGCGCTGCTGCTGGGGGCCTGTTCGGCCTGGATCATTACCCGTCAGATCACCCAGCCGCTGGGCCATACCCTGAAAGTGGTCGAGCGCATTGCCGCAGGTGACCTCAGCGCAATACCTTCGACCTCCCGACGTGACGAGATCGGTGCGTTGCAGCAGGGTGTACAGCGCATGGGCAATACCTTGCGTGAGTTGATCGGGGGGATTCGCGACGGCGTCAGCCAGATCGCCAGTGCGGCCGAGCAGCTTTCGGCAGTGACCGAGCAGACCAGTGCCGGGGTCAACAATCAGAAGCTGGAGACGGATCAGGTGGCCACGGCCATGCAGGAAATGTCCGCCACCGTGCAGGAGGTGGCGCGCAATGCCGCCGAGGCTTCGCAGGCTGCCGTGGATGCCGATGGCGAGGCGCGCCAGGGTGACCGCATCGTCAGTGACGTGGTTGCCCGCATCGAAGCCTTGGCTGGGGAAATGACTCGCTCCACCGATGCCATGAGCAGTTTGCAGCAGGAGAGCGACAAGATCGGCAGCGTGATGGACGTGATCAAGGCGGTTGCCGACCAGACCAACCTGCTGGCGCTCAACGCCGCCATCGAAGCGGCGCGTGCCGGTGAGGCCGGACGGGGTTTCGCCGTCGTCGCCGATGAGGTGCGTAACCTGGCCCGGCGTACCCAGCAGTCCACCGAGGAAATCGAAAGCCTGATCGCGGCTCTGCAGCGTGGCACCGATCAGGTCGCCGGCGTCCTGCAGGAAAGCCGCAGCCTGACCGACGATAGCGTTGCCCTGGCGCGCCAGGCCGGCGATGCGCTGGAGGTGATCAATCAGAAGGTGGCCAATATCCAGTCGATGAATCAGCAGATCGCCGCTGCTGCCGAGCAGCAGGGGGCGGTAGCCGAGGAAATCGGTCGCAGCGTGCTCAACGTGCGTGACGTGTCTGAGCAGACTGCGGCGGCCAGCGAGGAAACCGCAGCCAGCTCGGTGGAACTCGCGCGTCTGGGCAACCATCTGCAAACCCTGGTCAGTCGCTTCCAGCTCTGACCGTGCTTCACGGGCCTGACGACCTCGCGTCGCCAGGCCTGCCTCTCTGCTGAGCGGCTGACACCAGCCCTTACAACTTGGCTGCGCATTCTGTCGGCTACGTCACACTTGCTTGTGTCTCGTGTCATCGGCTTTGCGTCAGCAGCACCTTAGTATCTCGGCGCTTTGCTCACCGTCGCCAGACCCTATTGCTGGTTCCAAGAAGAACAAGTCTCCAGCTAAACCTTAATACCTATATTGCCTTGCTCAAGGTTGGAGATTCTTCATGCACGCCTGGTTCGCGAACCTCAACGTCACCCGCAAGCTCGCGCTTGGCTTCGGCCTGGTACTGGCACTCACCCTGGCTCTGGCCTGGGTCGCCTGGACCAGCCTCGGCAGCGTCATTCAGCGCAGCACCTGGATGAGCGAGATCGCTCATCTCAACAACACCCTCACCACCCTGCGCATAGCGCGTCTGCAACTGATGCTGGCCAAGGGCGATGCCGCCAGCACCGAGCGCCTGCTCGGCAGTCTGGACATCTACCTGCAGCAGCAGAGGAAGCTGATGGCCACCTTCGTCAATCCGGTCAACGTCAAGTTGCTCAAGGAACAGGACGGCTACAACCAGGCCTATCAGAAGTCCCTGGCCGGCATGCGCGCCGCCTACGCCGCAGCCGGTGAGGCTCGTCTGCGCGTGGCCAACGAGGCCCAGCAACTGAACGAGCTGATGGCGGGGCTGCTGCGTGGCGTTGTGCAACTGCCGTCATACGATGACCAACGTTTCAACCAATTGCAGGCGCTGAACCTGACGCAGAACGAGCTGCTCAGCGTGCGTTACCTGCTCGAGCGCTACGACAACATGGCCGACACTCAAACCGAACAGGCCCTGGCTGGCCGCCTGGCCGCCGCGCGTAACAGCCTGGCTAGCCTGCGTGAGGCCTTCGCTGCCCAGGGTGATGTCGCCAGCCGTATCGACGCGTTGCTGGGCAGCTACGAGCAGGCCATGCTGGCACTCAAGCAAGCGACCCAGGACATCGCCCGTACCCGTCAGGAAATGACCGCGCAACAGGCCGAGATCGTGCGTATCAGCGATACCCTGTACCAGTTCCAGATCGAGCGCCTGGGCATCGAGAGCCAGCAGGCGCGCACCTGGCAGATCGTTGCCGTGCTTCTGGCGTTGCTTATCGGCGTGCTGGCGGCCTGGCTGATCACTCGCCAGATCACCCGTCCGCTGCAAGACACCCTGGGCGCCGTGCAGCGCATTGCCGACGGCGATCTGACCGATGCGCCGCGCGTCACCCGCCGCGACGAGCTGGGCCGGCTGCAGCAAGGCATCGCGCAGATGGCCGGCACCCTGCGTGAACTGATCAGCGGCATCCGTGATGGCGTGGCGCAGATTGCCAGCGCCGCCGAGCAACTATCGGCCGTGACCGAGCAGACCAGCGCCGGTGCCAACCATCAGCGTCAGGAAACCGATCAGGTGGCTACCGCCATGCACGAAATGTCGGCCACGGTGCAGGAAGTGGCGCAAAACGCCGAGCAGGCTTCCCACGCCGCCACGGCCGCCGATGGCGAAGCGCGTCAGGGGGATCGGGTGGTAGCGCAGGTGATCGCGCAGATCGAGCGTCTGGCCGCCGAAGTGGGGCGTTCCTCCGAGGCCATGACCGGGTTGCAACAGGAAAGCGACAAGATCGGCAGCGTGATGGACGTGATCAAGTCCGTGGCCGAACAGACCAACCTGCTGGCGCTCAACGCCGCCATCGAAGCGGCGCGGGCCGGTGAGGCCGGCCGTGGCTTCGCGGTGGTCGCCGACGAAGTGCGTGGCCTGGCCCAGCGCACGCAGAAATCCACCGAGGAAATCGAAGCGCTGATCGCCGGTTTGCAGAGTGGCACCCAGCAGGTGGCGGCGGCGATGCGCGCCAGCCGCGACATCACCGACAGCAGTGTCGAGCTGAGCCGCAAGGCCGGCACCTCCCTGGCCAGCATCACCCAGGCAGTCTCCAACATCCAGTCGATGAACCAGCAGATCGCCGCCGCCGCCGAAGAGCAGAGCGCCGTGGCCGAAGAAATCAGCCGCAGTGTGATCAGCGTGCGCGACATCTCCGAGCAGACCGCCAGCGCCAGCGAAGAGACCGCCGCCTCCAGCGCCGAACTGGCCCGCCTGGGCGGTCATTTGCAGTCCCTGGTCAGCCGCTTCCGCGTCTAGATCCAGTAGTGCGCGGTGCGCACGGCGCACCCTACGCCGGCATTTCGGGCTCCACGTAGGGTGCGCTGCGCGCACCAGCGTCTATGCTGCATGCATGCGTAACGATTCAGGAGACAGGGAATGTCCCAATATCGCCGTGCTCGGGAAGCTGGTGCGAGCTACTTCTTCACGCTGGTCACCCATCAGCGCCGTCCCATCCTGACCGAGGCCACATCGCGTGCCGCGCTGCGCCAGGCCATCGAACAGGTTCGTCTGCGTTATCCCTTTTGCATTGAAGGCTGGGTATTGCTGCCCGACCATTTGCACTGCATCTGGCGTCTACCGCCAGGCGATGCAAATTTCAGTGTGCGTTGGTCGCTGATCAAACGCCTGACTTCGCAGCAGCTCGTGACGCCTGCTGCAGTCACTCTCAGCCGGCGGCTGCGTCGGGAGTCCGGCTTGTGGCAGCGGCGTTTCTGGGAGCATTGCATTCGTGACGATGAGGACTACCAGCGCCATATGGATTATCTGCATTTCAATCCGGTGCGACATGGGCTCGTGAGGCGTGTGCTGGACTGGCCCTGGTCGAGTTTCCACCGCTTGGTGAGAGCGGGGATGTATCCGGCCGATTGGGGCGGCGAGGGTGTGCGGGAGAGTGGTGGCTTCGGTGAGTAGTGCCGGTGCGCGCAGCACACCCTACGTGTTTCCACCGCTTGGTGAGGGTGGGGGTATATCCGGCCGATTGGGGCGGAGAGGGTGTGCGGGCGAGTGTTGGCTTCGGCGAGTAGTGTCAGTGCGCGTAGCGCACCCTACGTCGGAGTCCCGCTCGTAGGGTGCGCTGCGCGCACCGCCTGCCCTAACCTAGCTGACCAGGGTCAGCGACGGTTGCTCTTCGGAGGGCGCCACGCCGGCGAGGAAGTCCTCGCCCCAGCGGCGGATATCGTTGTAGCAGACGATGTCGAACAACTCGCGCAAACGCGCCTGGGCCTCGCTCCTGGGCAGGTTCAGCGCCAGGTAGCAGGTATGGGCCAGGTCGGCTGGGTCGTGCGGGTTGGTCAGCAGGGCGCCCTTGAGCTCGGCCGCGGCGCCGGCGAATTCCGACAGCACCAGCACGCCGCGCCCACCGAGCAGGCCTTGGGCGGCGACGAACTCCTTGGCCACCAGGTTGAGGCCGTCACGCAGCGGGGTAATCCACATGACGTCGGCCATGGCGTACCAGGCGCTGACCTCCTCGAACGGCAGGCTGCGGAAGAAGAACTGCAGCGGCGTCCAGCCGATGCGGGCGAAGCGCCCGTTGATCCGGCCCACGGCCTGTTCGATCTGCGTCTGCAGCTCGTCGTAGACGGTCATCTCGCGGGCCGCCGGCACGCAGACGGTGACCAGGGTGACCTTGCCGATCAGCTCGGGGTTGTCGGCCAGCAGGCGTTCGTAGGCGTTGAGCTTTTCCAGGATGCCCTTGGTGTAGTCGAGGCGCTCCACGGCGAGAATCAGCTTCACGCCTTTCATCTCTTCGCGCAGTTGCGCCATCAGTTCCTGAATCTTCGGCGCCTCCAGGGCGTTGCGCACGCGTTCGATGTCCAGCCCCACCGGGTGAGCGCCGAGCCTGACCTGACGCGTGCCGGTGTCCAGCGCGGTGGTCATGCGCTCCAGGCCCACGGCGCAGCCGTAGGTGATGAAGCGCGGCGCGCAGCTCTGCCGCTCCAGGGTCTTGAGCGGGAACACCCCACGGGCGACGTCGACGAAGTTCTCCACCTGACGCGGAATATGAAAACCGATGTAGTCGCACTGCAGCAGGCTGCCGACGATCTGTCGGCGCCAGGGCAGCACGTTGAACACGTCGGCCGAAGGGAAGTAAGTGTGGTGGAAGAAGGCGATGCGCAGATCCGGGCGCAGCTCGCGCAGGTAGGCCGGCACCATCCACAGGTTGTAGTCGTGCAGCCAGACGATGGCGCCTTCGGCGGCCTCCAGCGCCGTGCGTTCGGCAAAGGCGCGGTTGACCTTGAGGAACACCTGCCAGTCGTCCTCGTTGAATATCGCGCGTTCCCAGAACGTATGCAGGGTCGGCCAGAAGGCTTCCTTGGAGAAGCGCTTGTAGAAGATGTCGACTTCTTCCTTGCTCAGCTTGACCCGCGCGGCGGTGAGCTTGGGATAGCGCTCGGCGTCCACTGTGGTGTGGCTGTCGAACGGCTCGTCGTCATCCTCGTGTACGGCCCAGGCCACCCAGGAGCCGGGGCGGCCGTCACCGAAGAAGCTCAGCAGGGTGGGGATGATGCCGTTGGGCGAGGTGGGGCGGCGGCGTTGCAGCTTGCCGGCGGCATTGCGGTATTCCTCATAGGGCAGGCGGTGGTAGACCATCACCAGTTCGGCCTTGCCCGGCTGCGCGGCCTGGCGCCGTTCGGCGGCGATGCCGTGTTCGCCGAGGAAGCCGAAATGGGCGAAGGCTTCGAGGATGCCACCACAGCCTGGGCGATTGGCGTGCAGGGTGCGCGAGTGGCTGCGCGTGGCTTCCAGCAGCGCGCTTTCCGACTGGCCGACGCACACGCCGTGGAAGCTGGCGCTGAGCATGGACAGGTCATTGAGCGTATCGCCGGCCGCCAGCACCTGGTCGTGATCCAGCTCCAGCCAGTCGGCCAGGGCCTGCAGGCTGCTGCCCTTGTTCACCCCCTTGGGCAGAAAGTCCAGGTACAGCTCGGCGGAGTAGAGCAGGTCACAGCCCAGCTCGTCGGCGACCTTGCGCAATTCCGGGTTGGCTGCCTGTTCGGGCGTGCAGAAGTAGGAGCAGCGGCGCGCCTGCGGCACGTCCTGGCGTTCCAGGCCGAACGCTTCGATGGCGCTGGCCACCTGGGTTTCGCCAGGCCAGCGGGCATCCACCGCGCTTTGCAGCGGCTGGATCGGGTGCAGGCTGTCGCCATGTACCAGGGTCGCGCCGACGTCGGCGATGATGTAGTCCGGCTGCGGCAGGGTCGGGTCGGCCAGCAGCGGTAGCACCGCCTCCAGGCTGCGCCCGGTGACGTAGGCGAGCTTGATCTCCGGGTGGGCGGCGATGGTCTGGTAGAGGCTCAGGCGATCTTCGGGATCGCCGGCGAGAAAGGTTCCATCCAGGTCGGTGGCTAATAGCATCGTTGTTTCTCCAGAAGTGGCCGGACGGCTTCGCTCAGGCGTGAGCGGCCGATGGGCCGGGTTTCTGGCTGCTTGGGGTAGGCTCGGGGCCTTGCCGAAACAGCCGGTTCACGTCTTCAGGACGCAGGGTTCGGGTTGTCCTCCATCGGTTCGTGCTCTTGCGTCGGCGCATCGGGCATCAGCTCCAGCACCGTGGGGCTGGTACGCAGCATGGGCACGAAGTGCGCGGCGTCGCCGCTGACCAGGTCGCTGACATGGCGCAGCCGGTAAAGGGTGTAGGCAGCCAGCAGGCCGAGGGTACAGGCGAAGTACAGCGGTAGCGCGCGGGCGCCCAGTTGTTCCATCAGCACGCCGGCCAGCAGCGGGCCGCACACCGAGCCTATGCCGTTGACCATCAGCAGGCTGGCGGAGCCGGAGAGGATTTCGTCGCTGCGCAACTGGTCGATCAGTTGCGCCACGGCGATGGGGTAGATGGCGAAGGCCAGGCCGCCCCAGAGGAAGATGGCGCCGAGCAGCAGCGGGCCGGCCGGCAACAGGCTCATGACCAGCGCCAGGGCCACCGCCAGTACCACTATCCAGAACAGCACCTGACGGCGGTCGTGGCTGTCGGAATAGATGCCGATGGGCCATTGCAGCAGCGCGCCGCCGAGAATGGTGGCAGTCATCAGCAGGCCCACGCCGGGCGTATCGAAACCGGCCAGGCTGGCGTACACCGGTGCCATGCCCCAGAAACCGCCCATCGCCAGGCCGGCAAGGCCCGCTGCAATGATCGCCAGCGGTGCGATGTGCCACAGTTGGCGCAGGTTGGACGGAGGTGTTTCCGGCAGGCTCGGCTGTGCCTGGCGGGTCAGGGTAATGGGCATCAGCGCCGCGCTGATGAGGATGGCGGCGATGACGAACAGGGTGAACTGCACCGGGTCGGCCAGGTGCAGCAGTTGCTGGGCCAGGGCCAGGGCGCCGAGGTTGACCGCCATGTACAGGGCGAACACCTGGCCGCGCTTCTCGTTCGGCGCCTGGGCGTTGAGCCAGCTCTCGATGACCATGTACAGCGTCACCAGGGCCAGGCCGTAGAGCACACGCAGCAGCAGCCAGACCCACGGATCGATCAGCAGCAGATGGAGCAGGGCGGCGATGGCCGCCAGGGCGGCGCAACAGGCGAATGCACGGATGTGCCCGATGCGTCTGACCAGCGGAGTCGCCAGCCAGGTGCCGAGAAGGAACCCGACGAAGTACCCGGACATGATCAGCCCGAGCATCGTGGTGGAGTAGCCTTCGGCGACGCCACGCAGGGTTAGTAAGGTATTGAGCAGACCATTGCCGAGCAGGAGCAAAGCCACGCCGCTCAGCAATGAGCTGATGGGGGCAATGAGAGACCGCATGCGAACTACCCTAGGGAACTATGCCAGTGATGGCAAGCACGAAGCAGGCCAGGGTGCAGCGATTGCTTTGTTTAACTACTTGTTATTAAAAGAATTTTTTTACTGACGAACGGTTGTGTGAATTTTATGCGTAGCGCCGCTGCCCCATGGGCGTGCGCAAATAGCCCAGGATGCACTCTGGCCGTCGAAGACAGACGTAGCCCGGATGCATCCAGGGAGACCGTGAAAAGCTCCTGGATTGCATCCGGGCTACGGGCACCTCTAAAAACGTAGGCGAGGCAGTCAGCGCAAGGCAAAAACAGGCGAAGAGGCGCAGTTTACGTGTTGTAAATGAGCATTCTGAGCCTGTTTTTAACGCCGCGATGGCAACGGAGGTAGTTTTTAGAGGTGCCCCTAAGGGGATCAACCGCGATAGTAGCGCTGCGGTACGAACGGCGTCTTGGCCACCTTCATCGGCACGCGCTTGCCACGCACCACGGCCCAGACGTCGCTGTCGATGGCAGTGTGGCTGGCATTGACGTAACCCATCGCCACCGGTGCGCCGAGGCTCGGGCCGAAGCCGCCGCTGCATACCTGGCCGATCACGGTGCCGTCGGCGTCGACGATTTCCGCGCCCTCACGTACCGGTACGCGCTCCTGGGGCAGTAGGCCGACGCGCTTGCGTGCTACGCCTTTTTGCTGTTGCTCGAACACGCGCTCAGCGCCGGGGAAGTTGCCGGCGCGTTCGCCATCTGCGCGGCGCACCTTGGAGATGGCCCACAGCAAGCTGGCTTCGATCGGCGAGGTGGCGCTGCTCATGTCGTGGCCATACAGGCACAGGCCGGCTTCCAGGCGCAGCGAGTCACGCGCACCCAGGCCGATGGCCTCGACTTCCGCCTCGGCCAGCAGGCTGCGCGCCAGGGTTTCGGCCTGGTCGACGGCGACGGAAATCTCGAAGCCGTCTTCGCCGGTGTAGCCGCTGCGGCTGACGATGCATTCGCTACCCAGCAGGCGCACGCGAGCCACCTGCATGAAGGTCATCTTGCTCACCTCCGGGGCCAGGCGGGCCAGTACGTCGACTGCTTTCGGCCCTTGCAGGGCGAGCAGGGCGCGTTCCTCGAACAGGCACTCGATCTGGCATTGCTCGCCGATGTGCTTGTTCAGGTGGGCCAGATCCTGATGTTTGCAGGCGGCGTTGACCACCAGATACAGGGTGTCGTCACCCAGGTTGGCCACCATCAGGTCGTCGAGGATGCCGCCCTGGGCGTCAGTGAACATGGCATAGCGCTGGGTGCCCACCGGCAGGTCGATGATGTCCACCGGCACCAGGCTTTCCAGGGCGCGCGCGGCGTGTTCGCCACGCAGCAGGATCTGGCCCATGTGCGACACGTCGAACAGGCCGGCAGCGTCGCGGGTGTGCAGGTGTTCCTTCATCACGCCCAGCGGGTACTGCACGGGCATGTCATAGCCGGCGAACGGCACCATGCGTGCGCCGAGTTCGAGGTGCAGGGCGTGCAGCGGCGTCTTGGCGAGGGTTTCGGTGGTCATGAGAAATTCCTTCAGAAGGCCCGGCGCGATGGCGCGGGGCGTTTCGCGAGTCGTAGCCCGGATTGCAGCCGGGCTACGGGCTGGACGCTGAACAGTCCCCTCTCCCCTCGGGGAGAGGGTTAGGGAGAGGGGGCGGCGGATGCAACCCTCTCCCCCGGCCCCTCTCCCGCAAGCGGGAGAGGGGAGACAAGCGCCTTACGCGTCCTGATACGCCTCGATGGACGGGCAGGCGCAGACCAGGTTGCGGTCACCGTAGACGTTGTCCACGCGGCCAACCGGCGGCCAGTACTTGGCCTCGATCAGGCTCGCCAGCGGGTACACCGCCTGTTCACGGCTGTAGGCGTGGTTCCACTCGCCCACCAGCTCCAGGGCAGTGTGCGGGGCGTTCTTCAGCGGGTTGTCGTCCTTGTCCAGACGGCCCTGCTCCACCGCGCGGATTTCCTCGCGGATGGCGATCATGGCGTCGCAGAAGCGATCCAGCTCTTCCTTGGACTCGCTCTCGGTCGGCTCGATCATCAGGGTGCCGGCCACCGGGAAGGACATGGTCGGGGCGTGGAAGCCGAAGTCGATCAGGCGCTTGGCCACGTCGTCGACGCTGATGCCGCTGCTGTCCTTGAGCGGACGGATGTCGAGGATGCACTCGTGCGCCACCAGGCCGCCTTCGCCGGAGTACAGCACCGGGTAGTGCTCTTCCAGGCGACGGGCAATGTAGTTGGCGTTGAGGATGGCCATCTGCGACGCGCGCTTGAGGCCGTTGCCGCCCATCATGCTGATGTACATCCAGGTGATCGGCAGGATGCTGGCGCTACCGAACGGCGCGGCGCTGACTGCACCTTCCTTGCGTGCCATGTGAGCATGGCCTGGCAGGAAGGGCGCCAGGTGCGACTTGACGCCGATCGGGCCGACGCCCGGGCCGCCGCCGCCGTGCGGGATGCAGAAGGTCTTGTGCAGGTTCAGGTGGGAGACGTCGCCGCCGAACTGGCCCGGCGCGCAGAGGCCGACCATGGCGTTCATGTTGGCGCCGTCGATGTAAACCTGGCCGCCGTTGGCGTGGATGATCTCGCAGATCTCGCGGATGCCTTCCTCGAACACACCGTGGGTGGACGGGTAGGTGATCATGATCGCGGCCAGGCGATCCTTGTGCTCTTCGGCCTTGGCCTTGAGATCGGCGATGTCGACGTTGCCGCGGGCGTCACAGGCGGTGACCACCACGCGCATACCGGCCATGGAGGCGGTCGCCGGGTTGGTGCCGTGGGCCGATTGCGGAATCAGGCAGATGTCGCGCTGATTGTCGCCACGGCTCTGGTGGTAGGCGCGGATGGCCAGCAGGCCGGCGTACTCGCCCTGGGAGCCGGCGTTGGGCTGCAGCGACACGGCGTCGTAGCCGGTGGCGGCGCAGAGCATGGCTTCCAGCTCAGTGGTCAGCTGGGTGTAGCCGACGGCCTGCTCGACCGGAGCGAAGGGGTGCAGGTTGCCGAATTCCGGCCAGGTCACCGGGATCATCTCGCTGGCGGCGTTGAGCTTCATGGTGCAGGAGCCCAGCGGGATCATGCTGCGATCCAGAGCCAGGTCCTTGTCCGCCAGCTTGCGCAGGTAGCGCATCAGCTCGGTTTCGCTGTGGTAGCGGTTGAACACTTCGTGCTGCAGGATCGCCGATTGGCGCAGCAGACCTTGCGGCAGGCGGCTGGCGATCTGTGCTGCCAGGTCGGCGACGGCAGGTGCGGCCTGGTCAGCGGCAAACAGGTTCAGCAGCGCCTCGACGGCGGCCTGGTCGGTGGTTTCGTCCAGCGACAGACCCAGACGCTCGGCGTCGATCTCGCGCAGGTTGATGCCGGCAGCACGGGCCTTGGCATGCAGCTCGGCGGTCTTGGCGCCGGTCTTGATGCTCAGGGTGTCGAAGAAGTGCTGCTGCTCGACGCTGTGGCCCAGCTTGGTCAGGCCCAGGGCGAGGATGGCGGTGAAGCTGTGCACGCGCTGCGCGATGGCGGTCAGGCCTTTCGGGCCGTGGTACACGGCGTACATGCTGGCGATATTGGCCAGCAGCACCTGGGCGGTACAGATGTTACTGGTGGCCTTCTCGCGGCGGATGTGCTGCTCGCGGGTCTGCATGGCCAGGCGCAGGGCCGGCTTGCCGAAACGGTCCACCGACATGCCCACCAGGCGGCCCGGCATGTCGCGCTTGAACGCGTCGCGGGTGGCGAAGTAGGCGGCGTGCGGGCCACCGAAGCCCAGCGGCACACCGAAGCGCTGGGCGCTGCCCAGGGCGACGTCGGCACCGAACTCGCCCGGCGGGGTGAGCAGGGTCAGGGCCAGCAGGTCGGCTGCCACGGCCACCAGGGCATTGGCGGCGTGGAAACGCTCCACCAGGGCGCGGTAGTCGAAGATGTCACCGTTGCTCGCCGGATACTGCAGCAGCGCGCCGAAGTAGGCGCTGGCGTCGCTGATGGCCGCTTCGTCGCCCACTTCCACTTCGATGCCCAGCGGCTCGGCACGGGTGCGCAGTACGTCGAGGGTCTGCGGGTGACAGTGCTGGGAGGCGAAGAAGGTGTTGCTGGCCTTGTTCTTCGACAGACGCTTGCAGAAGGTCATGGCCTCGGCGGCAGCGGTAGCTTCATCCAGCAGCGATGCGTTGGCGATCTGCATGCCGGTGAGGTCGCTGATCAGGGTCTGGAAGTTCAGCAGCGCTTCCAGGCGGCCCTGGGAAATCTCCGGTTGGTACGGGGTGTAGGCGGTGTACCAGGCCGGGTTTTCCAGCAGGTTGCGCAGGATCGGGCTCGGCGTGTGGGTGCCGTAGTAACCCTGGCCGATGTAGTTCTTGAACTGCTGGTTCTTCGCGGCGATGGCCTTGATCTTGGCCAGGGCGTCGGCTTCCGACAGGCCCGGTTGCGCGTCGAGGATGCTGGTGCCCTTGATGCTCTCGGGGATCACCGCATTGGTCAGGGCGTCCACCGAGTCGTAGCCGAGCAGTTCGAGCATGGCGGCGGTGTCGGCCTCGCGCGGGCCTATGTGGCGGGCGATGAATTCGTTCTGGGTATCGAGCTGGGTCATGGCGGTCACTCAGGCGTTGGCATTCAACAGACGATCATAGCCAGCCTTGTCCAGCAGGTCGGCGAGCACGGCGTTGTCGGCCAGGCGCATGCGGAAGAACCAGGCCTTGTCCAGCGGCGACTCGTTGACCAGCTCCGGGCTGCCTTCCAGGTCGGCGTTGACCTCGACGATCTCGCCATCCAGCGGCATGACGATGTTGCTGGCGGCCTTCACCGACTCCAGCACGGCCACTTCCTCGCCCTGGGCGTAGGCCTTCACTTCCGGTAGTTGTACGTACACCACGTCGCCGAGTGCGTCCTGGGCGTAATGGGTGATGCCGACGGTCACTAGACCATCGTTGTCCAGACGCAGCCATTCGTGATCGGCGGTGAAACGCAACTCGCTCATGTGAACTCCTCAAGGGGCAAAGGTGGCCTGCTTCTGCGGCAGGCAACGGGTAACCCGCAACAGGCGGGTCGAATTGCCGGGTCTAGAGCAAGCTTGGTGCCATCGACATTAAATTCAATAAAATCAATGACTTAACTGTTTTAAGTGTGACTACCAAAATCATGCCGGAACGATATCGTTCCAAAACGATGCGTCGTTTTTAGCAAAGTCGAGGTCGCACCTGCGGGAATCGGGCTTTGCCCGCGTCGTTACGTAATCATTACAGTGGAACGATTTAGCTACGGAAGGGTGGCAGGCCTTGTCCCGCCTGGCTTGTAGCCCGGATGCAATCCGGGAGGATCGTGCAGGCACCCCGGATTTCATCCGGACTACGGGTTCGTCATGGCATGTAGGGTGGGTTAGCGGCGCTGGCGGCGAGCGTGCTGACGACTCGGTGGTGATGCGCCGTGTAACCCACCGGGCGATTCTGCATGTTGCACCGCCGCCCTATGGCTGTACCGGGGGGCTAAGCCCACGCAAACGAGCGTTGCTACACCTTGCCGATGCCGTACTTGCGCAGGCGCTTGGCGATGGCGGTGTGCGAGGTGCCGAGGCGGGCGGCGAGCAGGCGGCTGGAGGGGTGGCTGGCATAGAGCTTTTCCAGCAGCGCCTTCTCGTACTCGTCCATGGCCTGCTCCAGGCTGCCGATTTCGCCCTCGACCCGTGGCGCCACCTCGGTCACGGCGATATCCAGATCGTCCATCTCTACCCAGTTGCTGTCGCAGATGGCGGCGGCGCGGAAGATCACGTTCTGCAACTGGCGCACGTTGCCCGGCCAGCGCCCGGCCAGCAGCGCCGGAAAGGTGGTCGGCGCCAGGCGGCAGGGCAGGCGCTGGATTTGCGCGCAGGCTTGAGCCATGAAGTGTTGGGCCAGCAGCAGGATGTCCTGGCCGCGCTCGCGCAGTGGCGGCACTTCCAGGTTGAGCACGTTGAGGCGATAGAACAGATCCTCGCGGAAGCTGCCTTCGGCCACCATCTGTTCCAGATTGCGGTGGGTGGCGCTGAGGATGCGCACGTCCACCTTCACCTCGCGGTCGCCACCCACGCGGCGGAAGCTGCCATCGCTCAAGAAACGCAGCAGCTTGGCCTGCAGGTAGGGCGACATCTCGCCGATCTCATCGAGGAACACCGTGCCCTGGTTGGCCAGCTCCAGCAGCCCCGGCTTGCCGCCGCGCTGGGCGCCGGTAAAGGCGCCGGGGGCATAGCCGAACAGCTCGCTCTCGGCCAGGTTCTCCGGCAGGGCGGCGCAGTTCAGCGCCAGGAAGGGTGCATTGCGGCGCACGCTGACGGTATGGCAGGCGCGTGCCACCAGTTCCTTGCCGGTGCCGGTTTCGCCGTGGATCAACAGTGGCGCATCGAGCGACGCCACGCGCAGGGCGCGGGCCTTGAGCGCACGAATCGGTGCCGACTCGCCGAGCAGCGAGTCGAAGCCCTCGGCATGGTCATGATGCAGCGCGGCCAGGCGCTGGCCCATGCGGCTCGGTGCATAGAGGGTGAGCAGGCCGCCGGTGAGGCGACCGTCCTCGGTAATCGGTTGGGCATCGAGCAGCAGCGGCTGGCCGGTGAAATGCACCTCACGCAGCGGCTGGTGGAAGCCGGCTTTGAGCAGCGATTGCTGCAACGGCTCATCGGCGAACAGCGCGGCGATGCTCAGGCCCTCGGGAGCGCGGCCGTAGAGGTCGATCAACGCCGGGTTGGCCAGCAGCACTGTGGCGCGGTCATCCACCGCCAGCACCGGGTCGGGCATGGCGGCGAGCAGGGCATCGAGCTGCAGACGGCGGCGCTGGCCTGGCAGAATGTCCACCACCTCCACGCTCTGCACGCCATGCACCTGCAGCAGCGCGCCGCGCAGTTCCTCTAGAACCTCGGCGCTCAGGGTCGGTGCGTCGATATAGACGTTTGGCGGTACCATCTCCACCGCATCGAGGTTCAGATTGCGCCCGCCGAGCAGCGCCAGGACTTCCTGGGTGATGCCGACGCGGTCGATGAAGCTGACGTGGATGCGCATTGAGGATGGTCGAAATGGGCGAACAGGCGGCGATTATGCCTGCTCTGCTCGGCATGAGGAAAAGGGCAACATCGTGAGCACAGAAAAACCGAGCCGTGCCGACTACCATCGCGAACACCAGGCCCGCGCCGAAGCCGAGGCGCAGCGCCTGCTGGCGCGCAAGGCCGAGTTGCAGGGGAGTTGGTTACCCTGGGTGGCGCAGGAGCTGTACCAGCTCAGCCCGCCGGAGTTCGCCAACATGGTGCGCCGCGAGCTGCAGCGGTTGACGAGCTCTTCGTAGGGTGCGCCGTGCGCACCGCCCCACGGTTGCCGGCGAACACCAGGCCCGCTACCTGCATCTAGGCTGTGGGAGGGGCTTTAGCCGCGACCCATGATCGCTGGCCAATTCCTGCAATTACCGTTTTGCTCGGTGCGCACGGCGCACCCTACTTATCCACGCCCCCGCGTGCACCGGCTCATATCCACCTTACCCACGTACGGATTGCCCCAACCCATCACGCAGGCCACCTGCTGGTTGCGCTGGCGCTCCCAGGGCTCGACCGGGTAGGCCTTGCTCCAGGCCTCGTAGAGCCGGCGATCCTGCTTCGACAGGCGCAGCTTGTAGCGATCGGACATGTAGAAATAGGTGCGTGCGATCATCCCGCGGATGGTCGGGCGTGGCATCACCTTGCGCGCCTTGAAGTCCACCACCGTCTGGCACTGGCCGTATTGGTGCGGCTTCTGTGGCAGCCAGGCGAAGCTGTAGTTGCTGCGGTCGCCGTTCACCTCGCCGATGCTCGGCACCAGGTTGTGCAGGTCGGCCTCGGCCTTGCGGAACTGCGTATCGTTGGCCGAGCAGTTCTTGCGGCCACCTTTCTGCCAGCACTGGCGCTGATGGCCGATCACCCAGGCCGGGACGATGTGTTCCCACTCGATGCGCTGGGCACGGTTGGCGTTCTTGCGTGGCGTGTAGCCACAGGAGCGCAGGTCGACCCGATTGCCGCTGTACTTGCAGCCGCAATAGAACTCGGTGGATTGCTTGGCATACAGCGGCCAGGCCAGGCGCTTGGCCTCGGCGAAGGTGGCGGGTGCAGCATGCAGGGACAGGGCTGTGAAACAGCAGAGCAGGGGCAGTAGAGGTCGAATCATGGGGCGGCAGAGTAGCCGTCACCGCCGCGCTTGTGAAGCAGGAAAATTCAGGTTTTTCAATGGCTTATATGATGGCAAAGCGCCCTTCTCGAAGGAGAAGGGCGCCTGTACTCAGGCGTTGGCCGAGGCGGTGATGGCTTGCACGCTTTCGCCGCGATGACGGCTGAACTGTGGCAGCAGCGAGCCGATCAGCATGCCCGCCAGGCTGATCAACAGGCCGGCCAGTTGCGGCGGCCAGAAGTCGCTTTCCTGGTAGGTCAGCTCCAGGGCGACCCAACTCGACAGGCCGAGGATGATGGCGAATAGCGCGCCCTGAGTGGTCGCACGTTTCCAGAACAGACCGGCGAACAGCGGTACCACGGCGGCTACCAGCGTCACCTTGTAGGCGTTACCGACCATCTCGTAGATGCTCGCCGTGGAGTGCAGGGCGAATACCGAAGTCGCGATGGTCATGACCACCACGCTCACGCGCATGGCCAGCAGGAACTGGCGGTCGCTCATCACTGGCACGAAGTTCTTCAGGATGTTCTCGGTAAAGGTCACCGACGGCGCGAGCAACGTGCCCGAGGCGGTGGACATGATCGCCGACAGCAGCGCACCGAAGAACATCACCTGGGCGAACAGGGGCGTGCGTTCCATGATCAGGTGCGGCAGGATCATCTGCGCGTCCTCGGCCAGCCACTTCTGCACCATCGCCGGATCGATCAGCGAGGCCGCGTAGGTGAGGAAGATCGGCAGCATGCAGAACGACAGGTAGAACACCGCGCCGGCCATCGAGGCACGCGCGGCGATGTTCTCGGTCTTGGCCGACATCACCCGTGCGTACACATCCTGCTGCGGGATGGAGCCGAGCATCAGCGTCACCGCCGCAGCGATGAAGGCGACGATATCCCGTGGCTCGAAGGCATGCATGAAGGTGAACTTGCCCTCGGCTGCGGCGTGGCTGATCACCACGTCGGCGCCGCCGGCCATGTCGCCGATCAGCCAGGTCAGGTAACCCAGGCCGGCGACGATGATGATCATCTGCATGAAGTCGGTCAGCGCCACCGACCACATGCCGCCGAACAGGGTATAGAGCAGCACGATGGCGGTGCCGATCAGCATGCCCTGAGTGGTGGTGATCGAGCCGTCGGAGAGCACGTTGAACACCACACCCAGCGCAGTCAGCTGCGCCGCTACCCAGCCCAGATAGGAGCCGATGATTACCAGGCTGGTGAAGATCTCCACGTGCGGGCCGTAGCGCTTGCGGAAGAAGTCGCCGATGGTCAGCAGGTTCATGCGGTACAGCGGCCGGGCGAAGATCAGACCCACCAGCATCAGGCAGCCGAAGGAGCCGAACGGGTCCTCGATGATGCCGGCGAAACCTTCCTCGATGAAGGTGGCCGGGATGCCCAGCACCGCCTCCGAGCCGAACCAGGTGGCAAACACCATGGCTGCGACCAGTGGGAAGGACATGCTCCTGCCGCCAGCGGCGAAATCCTTGGAGTTCTTGACGCGAGTGGATGCATAGACGCCGACACCGACGGTGAACAGCAGGTAGATCGCAACAAACCAGATCAGCATTGGATGAATACCAGTGGCTCGCCCGTCGTCCGGCGTGGGCAATGCCCGCTAGGCCGCCTGGACAGACAGAATTGTTGTTTTCATGGCGCGTCACAATTGGCGAGCGATACCCCGCAGGCGCTCACCATGCCGGGTTCGCGGCCACCTGCCGCAACGGGCCAGCAGTCTGCCAAAGCCGTAAAATATGTCAAACATATACAGCGTGCATGACGTAAAAAAGCGACAGGCGAGCCTCGGCAAAATCACTAAGCGTCTGATAAGCAATGCGTTGGCAGGGCGTCTTGAAACAGGCTGTTCTGGATATTTTACGGGGATTTGGCGGGCATCCTTGCCTTGCAGTAGCGCTAGAGGCGCAAGGCTGGCCTGAGCTAACGCCGCACGGGCTGTCGCGCTGGCATGGCACCAGCCATAGAGCGGATCGCATGGGTGGAGTCTGCTGTGCGCCCACCCTGTCGTTGTGCCATGCGCAGATATACCGCATGCAGTCGCAGCTTTGTTGCGCAAAGCGCGCGAGTCAGGGGCTAACTGAACCTCGGCAGACGCTGATCCTGCTCGCCGCCTTCGGCCTCCACCTGTTGCGGCAGGCCGGCGACCTTGAGCACCGGCGTTCTCTCACCCACCAGGCGCAGGTCGCGGCGCGGCAGGGCGAAGCGCACGTCCAGTTCGCGCAGGGCATCGAGCAGTTGCAGGTTGATCTCCTGCTGGATGTCCATGTACTGGTTGTAGTCCGAAGTCAGCACGATATACACCACCTCGAAGGTCAACTGGCTTTCGTCGAAGCCGAGGAAGTGCGCGCGGTCGAAACGGGTCTTGGGTGTGGCGCGGATGATATCGCCGACCTTCTCCGACACCTGGCGCACCTTGTCGCTGGGGGTGTCATAGCTGATGCCGAACTTGAAGACGATGCGCCGGGTGTCCATGCGTTTGTAGTTGTGCACCACCTGGCGCAGCAGATCGGCGTTGGCGCAGACCACCTGCTCGCCGCTGAGGCTGCGGATACGTGTGGTCTTCAGACCGATATGCTCGATGGTGCCGGCCACCTCGCCGAACACCACGAAGTCGCCGATCTCGAAGGGCTTGTCGACACCGATGGACAGCGAGGCGAACACATCGCTGAGCACCGTCTGCACCGCCAGCGCCACGGCGATACCGCCCACACCCAGGCTGGCCACCAGCGCGGTGATATCCACGCCGAGGTTGGCCAGGATCGACAGCAGCATCACCGACCACACCACGATCAGGATCATGATGCTCATGATGGTGGTCATCACCGGGTTGTAGTTGGCGCCGCTCTTGCCCATCACCAGGCTGCGCGACCACAGGCGCACGCCGCTATCGACCCATAGCGCCACCTGCAAGGCCAGCGCGACGAACCAGGTGTGGCTCAACGCGCTCTGCCAACTGTCGGGCAGATCCGGCAAACGCAACGCCAGCAGCAGGGAAAAAGCCAGCAGCAACAACCGGCTGGTGCGGCCGATCACCACGGCGACGAAATGCTGCCAACTGCCATCCTGATCCTTCGACCAGGCCGTCAACCGCTTGTGCAGTGCGCCGACCACGGCCCGCAGCACGCTGTAGATCAGCGCCGTGGCGACCAGCACGATCGCCACGTTGAGCCAGATATCGCGGTTAAGCCAGATATTCCACTGTTCCATCGCCAGGGGCCTCCAGAAAAGGACATATAGGGTTCTGTGGGCTTTGGAGGGCAGAAGTTCCGGGCAATAGCCGGGTGGTCTCAAATAAATCCCCCTAGGCGGTGCGTATGGAAAGCAGGGCGGGGAAAGTTACATGATGCGATAAAGCGCGAGAAAGCTAAATTTAAGAGTTATAAGTGAAACTCCGGGCTAGGAGATCTGATTTGCTCAAAGTTTGCATTTGAGTTGAATAATTAGAGGTTGATTAAAAACCCTGCAGAAGCAGGGTTGTAATTCAGGTTGATTGAGCTGTCTTGATATTATTTCTTTATATTGATACTGGCGAATATTATGTCTTGGAAGATTAATTTTGTTGATTCGTTGTCTGCGTCTAGGAGTGGCATGAGGTTTTTTATTCTAATTAATGGTGCAGGTCGACCATGCATGGCCTTTCCTTCCTTGATTTCAAGGCGTTCATGCTTTTGTAGGACTTCTTTTATTATTGGCCAGTATGTGTCTTTAAGTAAAAGTACGCGCTCGTCATCTTCAGAATCTCGCAAATAGCCAAAGCGTAAAAGTTTCCTGACTATGCGCTCGAGCAGTTTTATTGCGGGATGGTCTTTTGTGGTGTCATTGGTGTTAATACTTTTGTGATTGTCAATGAACTGTAGGATTGCCTCTTTGGAACGAATTGTTTGTGGGTCGCTTCCGCGAATATCTAACGCTTGGAAATCCGGTAAGCTGTTACCAAACTTTGTTAGATCGTCGACTACCAAAGTGCCTATGTTGACCTTTTCAAATGTGACGCCAGATATGTCGGCGCCGCATATGTCTAACCTGCTTATTTCTGCATCATGTATAATTCCGGTCGGAGAACCACCTGCGAAGGTAGCGTCATTTGTTCTTATGTAATCAATTCGCTCAATAAGATCTAAAGAGAAAGCAAGAATTACGATAGCGCCCGCGTTTGTCGGCAGGCTGTCGTTTGAGTTGTCAGAGTTGAGGCTTGAATAAAGATACTTAATAGCTTCGCTGGCATTTTTTTCTGATGAAATTACTTCTGAGAAGACGTCTAGGTGTTCTGAGCTTAGTATGGTTCTTCTTAGTATATTAGGAATTGTGCGCTTGGATAATAGTTCTAATAAGGCTTTGCCGAGGAAGTAATATTGAACTTCTGTATGCGGGAATTTTCTTTTTTCTTTTTCTTCAGAAACCTCCAAAAGGGCCGTGCTTCCAGATTTGTGGGTTAGTTTCTTTATGGTTGCATCATTTGCCAATCCTTCCAGGCAAAAGCCCATTAAGAAAGATAGGTGCTCAATTTCTATGAGGTTGTTTTCTCTTTCTGCCATTTCTAATGCTATCTCTTGAAAGAGATTGATCAGCGCAGATGAAATTGTGGCGTGGTCAGTATCCTTAATGCCTTTGGAGATTATTGTGGCTTCGCGTGCAAGAAGGTTTTTTACTAAATAAGTTCTGAAACCTTGTTCCTCAATGTCGTTCCAGCCCTTAGCTTCTCTTAGTAAGTTTAGGAAAAATGGCCGGAGAGCATAGCTGCCTTCAAATAGAATATCTGAGGTTATATCTGATTCGATGTCTTCTTTCGACCACTGAGGGGAATTGGATAGGAATTTGATGGCGTCTTCTATGTTAACTGGGTGTATGTGTCCCATAGAGAGCGTGATATGCTCTCTGCTGACTTCTATTCGTGACAGAAGTTCCTGCTCGTCGAGGAAGGTGTCGCGAGCTGCTAAAAGAATTAATCCTCCTTGGCGTACCTCTTCGATAAAATCTTTTAGTGCTTTCCAAGAGTCTTCGTAGCCGTCAGCGTCAACAAGCTCATCGAATCCGTCGACTGCAGCAATTAATAGGCCATGCCTGACTAATATTGGAACTTGCTTGCCATTAAAGCATGCAGCCATATCTTGAGTTGTAGCTGCTAAAACGTCTTTGAAATTTGAAAGCCTTCTGCCGCCGCTGCTAATATGAAGTACAGGCGGCGTTGAGGAGTCGGATACGCATTTTTCGCATTGGAATTTGGCTAGCTGGCGGATTTGGAATGTTTTCCCTACTCCCGCTGGGCCATCGAGAAGAGTAAGAGAGACTTTTTCGTTGTGCGTTTCTAGGCTATTGGCTAAAGATTGTGCTGAAACTCGCTTACCATTAAGAGTTATGTCTGAAGGAATAGTTGGGCTTTGAGTTGTTCGCTCAAATAGCCTTTTCTGAGTTTCTGCAAATCGTTTTATGTCCGCAAATTCTTGAGAGGCTAGAAGAGATTTTATATTTGAAAATTCTCCTCGTCGGTGACGTGAAGAAATGCGCCCGCTGGTGGTGTCTATATCAAAAGATAAATTTCTAGCATTTCTAATTATATCTACTCTTTTCTTTCCTGCAAGACCTTTAACTTTAGGGTCGGTGAAAGGATCGCAAAATGCATAGATATCATTTATGATATCATTTATGTTGATGTCCATTTTTATATCCTGTGTATCATTCCGTCGGTGTTTATATGTTTGCTGTCGAAGCTTCTGGAAATCCTATATACATATATGGGGAGTCCCCAGGCTTCAGCCACAAATGCGCCAGGCAGAAGATCATCATCATCGCCAATGACAATTGCCATTGATGCTGGTTTTTCGTCCCTTCGGAAGTTTCTACTTTCTGTTCGGCTGTAACTCAGTAGGTCGGCAACTAATGCGGTATCAACCATTTTTTGTTGGTATTCTTTTGGATCTTGCTTTCTAGCGGGTTTGCGTTCCCTTTCTCGTAGAGTGTTGTATATTGGTACTCTATTTCCTTTGCATAAAAGCTCATTCCCAAATTCAATGTCAGGAAGGTAGGAGATGCTGCCTCTTATAATTGTACGGAATGAAGGTTTTAGATTTTCCCATGCGATTCTATGTCTGGTTGCGGTTGTGCCCATATGCCAGCCATGGTAGAGGCGAGTTTTTGTTATTTTTAGACGGTCATTTCCTATAAGTTCTTGTGTCTTTTCTATGACCCTTTCTCTTAACATGGAATAGGTGTTATTGATTTCTCGCTCGATTATGGGTAATGGTAAGTCGTTATTTTTTAATTTGCTTTCGTTTGTGATTCTGCTGGCGCTATCCCAGTCAATAAATAAATTTGCCGTCAAAATCCGTGACATTGTAATTTCGCTTTTTTATCAGAAGTTTTGCTTTTGTATTCTGAGGGTTGAAATAATGGAAAAAGTCGGAAAATTTATTTTTCAACTAGTGCCTTTATTCTGCTTGATTGCAAAGCCTCATTTTTACCGTTCAAACCCTAGCACTCAAGCCCTTCAACCGCCAGAAACGAAAAAGCCCCGTCAGTGATGACGGGGCTTTTGCTTGGCTGTCTGGAGCGGGTGATGGGAATCGAACCCACGGCTCTAGCTTGGGAAGCTAGGGTATTACCATTATACGACACCCGCAGCGGGTGCCTTTATACCGGAAGCCAGCGCAGAAATGAAGCGCAAAGCGTATCCGCTCCGCGCTTGCACCCTCACACCGCGATGGCCTGCAGCTCCTGCAGCTCGCCACGCAGCGGCTGGTGCAGGCGCTTGCTGGGGGCGTTGAAGAAGTCCAGCAGCACGCGCTGTGTCTGCAGCCAGGCGGCCTTATGCTCCATGTCGAGAAAGTGGCCGGCGTCGTCGATCACGGCGAACTGGGCGTGGTCGATGTGCTGGGCGAACAGGCAGGCGTCTTCCACCGAGGTGTATTCGTCACGGTCGCCGTTGACGAACAGCAGGGGGATGTCGATGGCCTGCAGGCATTCCTTGCGGCAGTGCGCTTCCATATTGAGGATCTGCTTGATGTGGGCGTACATCTGCAGGTACTCGTGTTCGTCCAGGGTGCTAATGTGCTTGTGGTTGAAGCGCTTGAACAGCGACGGCAGGTGTTTGCCGATGGTGCTGTTGACCAGCAGGGCGACGTTGTCGCGATCGATGGCATTGAGAAAGCGCAGGCCCTTGTGCAGGTAGTCGAGCATCGGCACGTTGAGGATCGGTGAGAAGGAGCAGATGGCGGCCTTCTCCAGCGTCGCCGGGCGTTGGGCCAGGGCGAGCAGGGAGGCGACACCGCCCCAGGAGAAGGACATCAGGTAGTTGGCGCCGTAGTGGTCGATCAGCTTGAGCAGGATGGCCGCTTCGTCTTCCTTGCTGATGAGGGTGAAGTCTGTGTTGTACGGCTTCGACTGGCCGGCATAGGGCAGGTCGAAGGCCACGACGTTGTACTGCGGTTGCAGATACTTGACCGTTTGCGCGAACGAGGCGGTGGTCGCCAGAGAGCCATTGACCAGGATGATGGTCTTGCTTGCTGCCGGGTTGCCGTAGAACTCCGTGTGTACCTTGTGCTTCCTGTTGATCTCGACGACTGCGGTTTCTGGCCTCATGTCGTTTCCTCCTGGCGCAAGTAGGTCAAGGCGAGCGGCTGGCCGTTCGCGTTGGTTTGAGCAGTAAGAAAAGCGCCTGAGCGTGACAGCTTCATGTCAGGCTGGAGATTTTTATAAGTTTAGGAATTTCAAGCAGTTAGGATCGAAACAGGCGGGCGCTCCAGGCATTTTCAGGGCCGGGAGAGAGCGGTGTTACCAGGCAGGAATCCAGTCGGTGCAGAGCACCAGCAACCGAAGAATCTTTTCGTTCGTCCCGCTGTGACTGATTGGTCACGCAAAGACTTATGGTTCGATTCAAGCAGTTACCTTGCAGCCACGCAAGGGCGAGTCACATCTTTATGGACGATTGTGCTAACCGTTGGTCGGGTCGTCAGGAAAACCGTCAGACGCTGGCGATTTCCGCATCCGTCAGGGCACGGTACTGGCCGGGAGCCAGCTGTGGGTCGAGAGCGATCTCGCCCATGCTTTCGCGGTGCAGGGCGACGACACGGTTGCGGAAGTGGCCGAACATGCGCTTGACCTGGTGATAGCGACCCTCGAACAGGGTCAGGCGGGCGTGGTGGCTGTCCAGCACCTCGAGCTGGGCGGGCAGGGTGGTGAGATTCTCGAAGGCGAAGTACAGGCCACGGGCGAAGACTTCGGCGTATTCGTCGGTGATCGGCTGCTCGGTGGTGACGTGGTAGACCTTGGGCTTGCGTTGCTGTGGCTGGGTGATGCGCCGCGACCAGCGCCCGTCGTTGGTGATCAGCAGCAGGCCGCTGGTGTTCAGATCGAGGCGGCCGGCCAGGTGCAGGTCGTGCTTGTCCGGCTCGTTCAGCAGGTCGAGTACGGTGCGGTGTTCGTCATGTTCGGTGGCGCTGACCACGCCCACTGGTTTGTGCAGCATCCAGTAGCGGGCGCTGCGCCCGGCCTGCAGCAGTTCGTCGTCCAGCTCGACGCGCTGGAAGTCGCGGATTTCATGGCGCGGGTCGCGGACGGTCTGGCCGTCCACGCGTAGGCGGCCGGCGCTGATCAGCAGGCGACTGTCCTGGCGGCTGAAGCGGGGGAAGTTGCTCAGGAAACGATCCAGGCGCATGGCTCAGTCGCGCTCGCGGCGTTCGATGGCATCCAGCGCGCCGGCGCAGGCCGGGCACAGGCAGGCCTGGTCGCGTTGCTCGGGCGTCAGGCGCTGCAGCGCGGCCGGGTCGATCTGAGCGTCGAAGCACCAGCAGGGTTCGTCGCTGCGGCCTGCCGCGACGCTGCACTGGTTGGGCTTGCCGCACAGGGGGCAGCGTTCGCTATCCATCAAGGCTCTTCACAGACGCGGTCGCGCCCGGCCTGTTTGGCGCGATACAGGGCGCGGTCGGTGCGGCCGAGCAGGGTGTGCAGGCTCTCGCCCGCTTGCCACTGGCTGAGGCCGAGGCTGACGGTGACCTGCAGCCTTTCGCCGTCCACCGGGTAGCGCTGTTCGGCGCAGTGCTGGCGCAATTTTTCGGCCAGCTCATGGGCGGTCTGATGCTCGGTGTTCTTCAGCAGCAGGATGAATTCCTCACCACCCCAGCGGCAGAGGATATCGGACTGGCGCAGCGCGCCGCGCAACTGCTCGGCGAAGCGGCGCAGCACCTCGTCACCGGCCAGGTGGCCATGCTGGTCGTTGATCTGCTTGAAGTTGTCCAGATCCAGCAGCACCGCGCACAGCGGGCTGTTGTCGAGTTGCGCCTCCTGCAGGGCCTTTTCGGCGAGGATGTCGAAGCCACGACGGTTGGGCAGCTCGGTGAGGGCGTCGGTGGTGGCCAGGGCGGCGATGCGTTGCTGGTAGCGGCGGATCACCAGGCTCACCAGGGTGAGCACGATGACGGTGACCAGCAGGCACAGCAGCAGGTTGAGGTAGAGCCCCTGGCGGATGCCGACCAGGGCCTTGTCGTGCTTGTCGACGAACAGGTACCACTCCAGTTCGGGAATGTAGCGCACGTTGAGAAAATGCTCGCGGCCATGCTCCTGATACTCGAAGCGGCCGCTCTGCGGTGTCGGTAGCTTTTCCATCAGGCCAGCCAGGCCAGGGATATCCGCCAGCGATTCGCCGACCTTGGCGCCCAGCGGCCCACCCTGGGCGCCGGTGAGGGTGATGCGCCCTGTGGTGTCGACGAAGTAGACGCTGCGCTCGTAGCGCTGCTGGTATTCGTCGATCAGCTTGACCACGGCGTCGACGGCCAGGCCGACGCCAGTGGCGCCGATGAAGTTGCCGTCGTAGTCGAGCACCTTGTAGTTGATGAAGATGGTCAGGCGGTCGGCGTTGGCCATGTCGACGTCGACGTTGATCTCGTAGGGTTCCGGCTGCATGCGCAGGCGGTAGTACCAGACGTCGCGCGGCTCGCTCGGCTTGACCTGTTTCAGCACGCCCTTGGATTGGTAGTAGGTGCTGGTTCTGTCGGAAACGAAGAAGCTGGTGAAGGCGCCGTAGTGTTCCTGCACTTCGCGCAGGTAGCGGGTCATCTGCTCGCTGTCCTGCTCGCCGGCCAGCACCCAGTCGCGCAGGAAGGTGTCGCGGGCCATCATCGAGGAGATGAGAATGGGGCGTACCAGATCCTTCTGGATTTCCGAGTAGACGGTGTCGGAGGTCAGCGGCAGCTCGGTGTTGATGATGCTGTCGCGGATCGAGTCACGCGAGGCGTAGTAGCTGAGCAAGGACGTGGTGAGAAAGCCACTGCCGAGCAGAAACAGGAGCAGCAGCACCAGCGAGGTTTGCGTGTGCCGTTTGGAGCGCAGCAGCATCGTTGAGTCCGTCAACGGGGAATGGCGTGATGCTAGCTTGTCAGGCAGGCCAAGCGCCAGTTGTGATCACAATTTATGGCCGTCATGTAGCCCGGATGCAATCCGGGAGGTGCTTCCCGGATTGCATCCCGGCTTCCCTGTAGCCGTGCTTCAGGCTTCTTCCAGTATCACCACGCGCTGCCCGGCGCGTACGGGCGAGCCCGGTTGCACGCGCACTTCGCGCACGGTGCCGGCCATGGGCGCGGTGAGTGGAATCTCCATCTTCATCGACTCGAGGATCACCAGCACGTCGCCAGCCTGCACCTGGGCGCCGGCTTCCACCTGCACTTGCCAGAGGTTGCCGGCCACATGGCTTTCGATGGCGTGCTGGCCGGCCGCGAGCGGGGCGTCTTCGCCTTGTTCGGGGGCGGCTTCCTCCACCTCGAAATGTGCCTGGCCACTGTCGATCCAGCGTTGGCGTTCGGCATCGAAGGCCGCGCGCTGCTGCTGGCGGAAGGCAGCGATGCCATCGGCTTCGTCATCGAGGAACTGCTGGTAGTCGGTCAGGGCCAGCTCGCTGTGTTCGATGCGCAATGGGTAGCGGCCCAGCGGGAAGTCGCGGCGGATGCGCAGCAGTTCCTCTGCCGATACCGGGTAGAAACGAATCTGGTCGAAGAAGCGCAGCAACCAGGGTTTGCCATCGAAGGCCTCCACTTCGCGGTAGCGGTTCCACATCTGCAGGGTGCGGCCAACGAACTGGTAGCCACCCGGGCCTTCCATGCCGTACACGCACATGTAGGCGCCGCCGATGCCGACGGAGTTCTCCGCCGTCCAGGTGCGCGCCGGGTTGTACTTGGTGGTGACCAGGCGGTGGCGCGGGTCGAGCGGCGTGGCTACCGGCGCGCCGAGGTAGACGTCGCCCAGGCCCATGACCAGGTAGCTGGCGTCGAACACCGTGCGGTACACCTCGTCCAGATTCGGCAGGTCGTTGATGCGGCGGATGAACTCCAGGTTGCTCGGGCACCAGGGCGCGTCCTTGCGCACTGTGGTCATGTACTTGTCGATGGCTAGCTGGCAGGCCGGGTCGCCCCAGGACAACGGCAGGTGGACGATACGCGACGGCACCTTGAGGTCGCGCGCGGCGCAGACGGCATCCCACTCGCCGGCGACGATATCGAGCAGCGTCTGCAGGGCCAGGGTTTCCGGTTGGTAGTGCACCTGCAGCGAGCGGATGCCGGGGGTGAGGTCGATCACGCCGTCCAGTTGCTTGGCCTCCAGCGCCTGCATCAGCGCATGGCCACGGAAGCGCAGCACCAGGTCGAGTTCCGGCTGGCCGATTTCCAGCAGCAGGTGGGTGTCGCCGGACAGGCGCGCCACCAGGCGGGTGTCGGCTTGGCCGATATCCAGCACGATGGGGGAAGCCAACGCCGAACGGCTCCCTCTCCCATTTATGGGAGAGGGTTGGGGAGAGGGGCTTTGGGCGTTTTCAAGAACCCTCTCCCCCGGCCCCTCGGCTTGAGCGTCCTGCGTCGCCCTACCTCCTGCATCCATGCAGTCGTCTCCCGCAAGCGGGAGAGGGGAGACAAGCGCGAGTTCGGTGTATTCGCGTGCATCGCTTTGCGCCAATTCCCGCGCCTTGGCGATATCCACCGGCACGAAGCGCACCTTGTCGCCGGCCTTGAGTTGGCCGAGCTGCCACAGGTCGGCCTCGATGATGGTCACCAGGCAGACGAAGCCGCCGAGGCTGGGGCCATCCGGGCCGAGGATCACCGGCATGTCGCCGGTAAAATCCACCGCGCCGATGGCGTAGGGGTTGTCGTGGATATTGGAGGGGTGCAGGCCGGCTTCGCCGCCGCTGTCGCGCACCCATTCCGGTTTCGGCCCGATCAAACGCACGCCGGTGCGGCTGGAGTTGAAGTGCACCTCCCAGTCGGTGGTGAGGAAGCTGTCGACATAGCCGGGCGTGAAGTATTCCGGCGCACCATGCGGGCCGTAGATCACCCGCAGTTCGCGTACCGCCGGCAGGGCCGGGCAAAGCTCGGCGGGCAGTTGCGCGCCGCTGCTGGTATCGCTCAGCGGCAGCAGGTGCAGCACATCCCCGGCGCGCAGGGCGCGGCCGCCATGGCCACCGAATTGGCCGAGGGTGAAGGTGCTCTTGCTGCCCAGGTAGTCCGGCACCTGGATGCCGCCGCGAACGCTCAGGTAGCTGCGTGCGCCGGCACCATTGATGGTGCCGAGTGCCAGGGTGCTGCCGGCTGCGATCAGCAGCGCGGTATTCAGCGGCTGGGCGACGCCATCGAGGCTGACGGGTATCTCGGCGCCGGTAACAGCGACCACGGCGTCGGTGTTGAAGCGCAGCGTGGGGCCGCTCATGGTGATTTCCAGGCCGGCGGCGCCCTCTTCATTGCCGAGCAGACGGTTGCCCAGGCGCAGGGCGCGGTCGTCCATCGGCCCGGACGGCGGCACGCCCACTGCCCAGTAACCGAGGCGGCCGGGGTAGTCCTGCACGGTGGTCTGGGTGCCGGCACTCAGTACCTCGAAGGTGGTCGCCTGGTAGACGAGATTTTCCAGGCAGCGCGTCCAGGGATGGCCGCAGGCGAAGGGGGCATCGGCCAGGATCTGGCGCAGGTAGTCGCGGTTGCATTCCACGCCGTACAGCAGCGAGTCGGCCAGGGCCTTGTCCAGTGCGGCGCTGGCCTGCTCGCGGGTTGGTGCCCAGGTGATCAGCTTGGCGATCATCGGGTCGAAGTAGGGCGGAATCTCGCAGCCTGCTTCGACCCAGGTGTCGATACGCAGGGCCTTGCCGTCGGCTTCGGGAAACTGCACGGCGGTGAGCAGGCCGGGGCTGGGTTGGAAATCACGGCCCGGATCTTCGGCGTATAGCCGTGCCTGGATGGCATGACCGCTGGGTTGCAGGGTGACAGCCAGTTCGCTTAGCGGCGCCAGGTCGCCGGCGGCCAGTTCGATCATCCAGCGCACCAGGTCGACGCCCCAGACCTGTTCGGTAACGCCGTGCTCGACCTGCAGGCGGGTGTTCACTTCGAGGAAGTAGAAGCGCTGCGCCTCG
The DNA here is from genome assembly GCF_026723825.1 of Pseudomonas sp. GOM7. Taxonomy (NCBI): domain Bacteria; kingdom Pseudomonadati; phylum Pseudomonadota; class Gammaproteobacteria; order Pseudomonadales; family Pseudomonadaceae; genus Pseudomonas; species Pseudomonas sp. GOM7. The sequence goes on from NZ_CP113519.1 coordinate 1,584,322, forward strand.
CTGTCATAGACGAACTCGACGGTGCCGGCGCTGCGGTAATTCACCGCCTTGGCCAGTTTGATCGCCGCGGCGCAGAGTTCGTCGGCCATGCCGGCGGGCAGGTTGGGTGCCGGGGTTTCTTCCAGCACCTTCTGGTTGCGCCGTTGTACCGAGCAGTCGCGCACGCCGAGGGCGAGCACTTCGCCCTGGCCGTCGCCGAACACCTGTACTTCCAGATGGCGGGCACGCTGGATGTACTTCTCGATAAATACGCCGCTGTCGCTGAAGTTGTTCTGCCCCAGGCGCTTGACTGCCTCGAAGGCTTCGCTCAGTTCCGCTGCCGAACGGCATACACGCATGCCGATGCCGCCGCCACCCGCGGTGCTTTTCAGCATCACCGGGTAGCCGACCTGTTCGCCTGCGACCAGCGCGGCGTTGAGGTTTTCCAGCAGCTCGGTGCCTTCGAGCATGGGCACGCCATGCTGCTTGGCCAGGGCGCGGGCGGTGTGCTTGAGGCCGAACACGCGCAACTGCTCGGGCGTCGGGCCGACGAAGGCGATGCCGGCCGCTTCGCAGGCTTCGGCGAAGGCGGCGTTTTCGGAGAGAAAGCCGTAGCCGGGGTGGATGGCTTTTGCGCCGGCCTGTTTGGCGGCGGCGAGGATCTTGTCGACCACCAGATAGGTCTGTGCAGCCGGGCCGTCGCCGAGGGAGAAGGCTTCATCAGCTTGCTGGATATGCAGGCTGGCCACGTCCGCTTCGGAATACACGGCCACGCCGCCGACGTTCAGTTCACGCAGGGTGCGCAGGATGCGGCAGGCAATGGCGCCACGGTTGGCGATCAGGAGTTTGTCGAACATCTTCATTGACCCTCGAAGGGCGTGGCGGGCCGTCCCGCCGTCATTCGTCGTGTGCCACGGTCGTCCGCAGCGAGCGGCAAGCCTCAAGCTACAAGCGGCAAGAGGGTTGCGTGTGTAGAAGCGGCCGGGCGCCGTACCGCTTGCAGCTTGTGGCTTGCAGCTTGTGGCTTGCAGCTTGTGGCTTGCAGCTTGCGGCTGCTCTATTTCCACACCAGCACTTCGGCCGGAGTCGGGTTCCAGCCGTTGCAGGGGTTGTTCAGTTGCGGGCAGTTGGAGATCAGCACGATCACGTCGACCTCGGCTTTGAGCTCCACATACTTGCCTGGCGCGGAGATGCCGTCCTCGAAGGTCAGGCCGCCCTCCGGAGTTACGGGAACGTTCATGAAGAAGTTGATGTTGGCGCCGATGTCGCGCTTGCTCAGGCGGCCGTCGTGCAGGCTGGCGCGCAGGAAGTTGTCGCGGCAGCTATGCATGTAGCGCTTGTCCAGGGCATAGCGCACGGTGTTGCTCTCCTGCGCGCAGGCGCCGCCCAGGGTGTCGTGGCGGCCGCAGGTGTCGGCGACTATGGTCAGCAGCGGGTTGCCGAGGTTGGAGTAGAGCACCGTGCCGGTGGTCAGGTAGACCTTGTTCTGCTTGCGCAGGGTGCGCTGCGGGTCGAAGCGCTCGCGTGGGTTCCTGGCGGCGAAGAACAGGGTGTCGATCGCCTGGTTGCCTTCCAGGTCATGCAGGCGCAGGTTCTGCCCGGCCTTGACCTCGAACAGGTAGGGCTCGCCCGCCGGGATGGTGTGGCGGAATGCGGCGGTTTCGGGGTGCAGGTTGCTTGCGGTCAGGCTCATGTCGGCATCCTCACAGGTACTGGCGTTCGGTGTTGTGGAAGGCGCGGCCGTTTTCCGGGCGCGAAGTGCGGCACAGCACGCTGATGCCGTCGCTGTCGACCCTGCTCCAGCGCAGGTGCACCGGCTTGGGCGCGTACTGCGGGTTGGGATCCATCGGGTGCTGCAGGGCGGTGAGCACCACCAGGCAGTCCATCGGCGCGTACAGTTCGATGTAGTCGCCGGCCTTGCTGTTATCCGGCTGGAAGTGGAAGGTGCCGTCGGCGTCCACATCCACACGGCTGAACAGGTTGAGGTTCATCAGCAGATCCTGCAGGTTCAGGTTCCACTTGCCCATTTCCACCAGCAGGTTGTCCATGCCGTTGCGGAAGAAGCCGTTGCGCAATTCCTGATAGCGGCCCTGGCCGTACTTCTCCAGCACCTCTTCGGCATTGAGCACGCCGCCGAAGCTGTCGTGCCAGCCGCAGGTGTCGGCGGTGATGGCGGCCAGTACCTTGCCCATGTCCGAGTACAGGCAGTGGCCGACGGTGAGCTTGGCGGTGTGCTGGCCCTTGAGGGTGTCCGGCAGGTTCAGGCGCTCGCTTTTCTCAGCCGCGTTGAACAACAGCAGGCTGACGTTGGCGCCGCCTTCGATATCGGTGATGCGCAGCAACTGGCCACGCTTGAGCACGAAGGAGGTGTGGCCGCCGCCGGGGACGGTTTCTTCGTACAGGGTTGGGCGCAGGGTGAGGGCAGTTGTCATGGGGACCTCGGGTCAACAGGTGTGCGTCGGGCTCTGGCAGGGAGCCCGATAGTGATTTCTCTTGGGATTCAGAGCTTGCCGTCGACGGCCATCTGCACGTAGCTCGGGTCGAAGCGCAGCTTGATATTGGCGGCATCGCCGGTGCTCACACCGCCTGCGAAGGTCATGCCGATGGCGTCGGCACTGCGCGCGCCTTCACCGAGGATGCCGTGCTCGAAGCTGAAGTTGGCCACCTTGCTCATGGTCTCGGGCAGGGCCGGGCTGGTGACGAAGTCCAGGGTTTCCTTGGGCGTGTAGAACAGCTTGGTGGTTGCCAGTTGCGCCTGGAAGCCGGTCAGGTCGGTGCCGGAGGCCTTGGCCATTTCAGTCAGGGCTTCGCTGGCTTCGGGCGTGCCGGATTGCATCAGGTCGAGAATCTCGAACCAGGCGCCGACCAGGGCTTTGCCGAAGTCCGGGTTGTCCTTGAGGGTCTGGGTGTTGACCACCATCATGTCGAGGATCTCGCCGGGGATCTTCGAGGAGTCGAACACCTCGGTGCTGCCCGGCTGGGCCTTGATCTCCGCGAGCATGGGGTTCCAGGTGGCGGCAGCCTGCACGCTGGGGGTGGAGTAGGCGGCGATGATGTCGGCGTCGGAGGTGTTCACCACGGTCACGTCACGCTCGCTCAGGCCGGCGGTTTCCAGGGCGCGGGCGAGGAAGTAGTGGGACACCGACAGCTCCACCAGGTTGACGCGCATACCCTTGATATCGGCCAGGGTCTTGCCTTCGCCCTTGATCAGCAGGCCGTCGTTGCCGTTGGAGTAATCGCCGACGATCAGCGCGGTGCTGTCCACGCCACCGGCGGCGGGGATGGTCAGGGCATCCATGTTGGTCATGGTGCAGCCGTCGAACTGGCCGACGCTGTACTGGTTGATGGATTCGACGTAGTCGTTGAGCTGCACCACATCGATGTCGATGCCGTACTTCTTCGCCCATTTGTCGATGATGCCGGAGGTGCTGGCATGGCCCCAGGGCATCCAGCCGGCGTAGAGCGTCCAGCAGACGCTGAAGCTGTCTTTCTTCTCGGCGTGAGCGCTGAAGCTGAGCACCGCGGCCAGGCCGGCGGCGGCGAAGGAGAGCAGACGGTACTTGCGCATTGGAACCTCCAGTCGTGATGAGTGCGGGCAGGAGTCGCGGCACGTTCCGAATGGTGCGGAAGGCGCGTTCTCCCGGGCTTTTATCCCGCCGTGTAACCTCACTGGAGGTCGATGACTCTCGGACCAGTCACCCGCCTGCGCGGATCGGAACCCTAGTCATCCATTTCGCAAATTGTGGTGCCGCGATTCCGGGAAGACCCGGCTAAAACCTGCACGCTCAGGTCTTAGCGAATTGCGTGCCAGCTCGTCACAGCCCATGAATGGGAGGCTTGGCAAGGGTGTCGGGGGAATTCGTGCCGCCTGATGGGGCCTTTGAGGTGCGTATTGCACCGTTCGGGGGCGATTCTTCGCTGTGGCAGGGGCTCTGGGGGCGTCATGGCGGTGGCATGGAAATCGCTATCCACCCTGTTGCAGAGGCGGCCTTGCTGCCGCCCTCGGGACGACCCGACCCGCTGCTCGTCTGGACGACCAGGTAACTCACTTGTTCAAGGGAGATTGCCATGGCGCATACCCATTTCACTTCCATTCCCCTGATCAACGTCTCCGGGCTTTATGCCGATAGCCTCGCCGAGCGCCAGCGCGTTGCCGACGCGCTGGGCCGCGCCGCGCGTGAGGTCGGTTTTCTGCAGATCACCGGGCACGGCATTTCCCGCGAGCTACGCGATGGCCTGATCGAGCAGGCGCGGCGCTTCTTCGCGCGGCCGCTGGAGCAGAAGATGCGCTTCTATATCGGCCAGTCGAGCAACCACAGCGGCTACGTGCCGGAGGGCGAGGAGCAGTTCGCCGGTGGCAGCAAGGATTTGAAGGAAGCCTACGACGTCAATTACGACTACACCGAGGCGACCCAGGTCTATCCGCTGCTGGGGCCGACGCAGTGGCCGGACTCGGCGGACTTCAAGCGCGCGGTCAGTGCCTATTACCGGGCGGCGCTGGCACTGGGTGACACCCTGTTCCGTGGCTTTGCCCTGGCGCTAGGGCTGGCCGAGGACACCTTCGCCGCCATTACCCGGCGACCCACCAGTCAGTTGCGCATGATTCATTACCCGCTCGACCCCGACCCGGTGGCCGACCGCCCTGGCATCGGTGCGCACACCGACTACGAGTGCTTCACCATCCTCTTGCCCACCGCCGAAGGCTTGCAGGTGCTCAATGGCGACGGCCAGTGGATCGATGTGCCGCTGCTGGAGGACGCTTTCGTGATCAACATAGGCGACATGCTCGAGGTGCTCAGCAACGGGCATTTCGTCGCCACCTCGCACCGCGTGCGCAAGGTCAGCGAGGAGCGTTTCGCCTTCCCGCTGTTCTGCGCCTGTGACTACCCGACGCGCATCGCGCCGATTGCCGGCCTGCCGGCGCGTGGTGAACGTGAGTACGAGCCTGTGATCTGCGGTGATCACCTGTTCGCGCAGACGGCCCAGACCTTTCGCTATCTGCGCCAGCGCCTGGAGGATGGCTCGCTGCAACTGCCCGACGGTACGCTGGGGCTGTCCAGCTTCGGTCAGGGGCGCCGGGAGGTGACGGCATGAACCTGCTGCAACTGGCGAGCCGTTACCCGCACCGCGCCGAGGGCGGCGTGCCGGACTGGATGCTCGGGCACTTCCGTCGGCGCACCATCAGCTTCGCCGATGGCCGCAGCGATGAGCGCACTCAGGTGCACTGGTTGCAGAGCCGCACCTTCACCATCGACCTGCGCCTGCCGGACGCGCCCGCGCTGCCCGTCCGTGCCTGGCAGGATTACGACGCCGCCGAGCTGCGCCAACTGGCCAACCACGAGGGCTGGGTAGCCGACAGCATCTGGCAGAACGGCTATCTGAGCTGGCACGGCGGTGTGAGCCTGCAACTGCACAACCGCTGGCCGGAACCGGCGCAACTGCGGCGCATCGGCAACTGCATGATCGAGTTCGGCACCAGCGGCGCTTACGTCGAAGACTGGCGTTTGCAGGCCAGCAGCGGGCCCTTGATCGGCCTGCGCCTGCTGCAGGAGTGTGATGCGCACAGCGGCGAGGTGCTGCAGCGGGGTGGTGGCCTGATTCTCTGTGGCGACCGACTCGGCTGGGTTCAGGGGCGAGCCGTGGAGCCGGGCGAATCGTCGCTGCAACTGCGCGAGCGAGTCGAACAGGCGCGTGGTGATGGCCAGGCCCTGGCTGCGCTGTTCGACTTCGAGACCTCACTGGCCCACGTCGATGCGCAGGGGCATTATCGGGTGGTGCTGTCCACCTTGCCGGCACGAGTGGGGCAGGCCGTTTCGCTGGAGGGCTTCGAGGTGCCGGAGGCAGGCAGTCTGTGCCAGCGCCTGCAGCAGCCGGATGGCCGCGATGTGGTGCGCACCTTCCTCATCGACACGTTGGAGCCGGATTGGCGGGCAGAGCTGGCCACGCCCTGCACCGAGGAGGCGCAGCGCTGGTTCGCCGCCGAGAGGGAAACCCTGTCGCGGTATCTGCAGGTGTTGAGCTAGGCAGCGGGGCTGGATTCATAGCTGCAAAGCTCGCCGCTGAAGCGCGACATTCTTTGTAGGAGCGCGCGTCGATTTGTAGGGTGCGCCGTGCGCACCGAAACGGCGGCCCTGTAGCCGGATGCAATCCGGGAAATACACTCGCCGCTGAAGCGCCTCCCACAGTAGCCCGGCTCCATGCGATTCGTGGGAGGGGCTTTCGGCTCGGGCATCCTGCTTCGCTCTGCCTCCTGCATCCATGCAGTCATAGCCGCGACGATGCAGCAGCAGAGGTGGTGCGCATGGCGCACCCTACGGTTATCGCGCGGTCTGCCTGCGTAGGGTGCGCTGCGCGCACCGAAACAGCCGCTGCTATCAACGGGCAGCAATCCGCTCGGCCAGTTCGCTGGGCAGTTGCACGTGCGCCCGGCGTGCCTCGTTCAGCGGCAGGTCGTAGGTGATGCGCGCGCCATAGGCGCCAGGTGCCTGCGGGTCGTGGCGTACCTTGTCGAATACCAGCAGGCGGGTGCCGAGGCTGAAGCCTTCGGACAGGTCGTGGGTGACCATGAACACCGTCAACCGGGTTTCCTGCCACAGCTCCAGCAGCAGCGTGTGCATGTCCTTGCGGATACCGGGATCGAGGGCGCCGAAGGGTTCGTCGAGCAGCAGCACCCGTGGCTGCATGATCAATGCCTGGGCGATGGCCAGACGCTGCTGCATACCACCGGAGAGGGCGCTGGGGTACTTGTCCAGAGCATGACCGAGGCCGACCCGGGTGAGGATGCTGGCGGCACGCTCGCGGGCTTCGCGTTTGGCCGCGCCGAGCAGGCGCCCGAGCAGTCGCGACTGGCGCAGCTCCAGGCCGAGGGCGACGTTGTCCAGCACGCTCAGGTGCGGGAACACCGAATAGCGCTGAAACACCACGCCACGGCTGGGATCGGGCTCGGCCATCAGCGGCTCACCGCCGAGCAGAATCTGCCCACGACTGGGGCGCTCCTGGCCGAGCAGCAGGCGCAGGAAGGTGGACTTGCCGCAGCCCGAGGCGCCCACCAGGGCGCAGAACTCGCCTTCGGCGATGCTCAGGTCGAGGCGCTCCAGCACGGTCTGGTCGCCGTATTGCTGCCAGACATTCTTCACTTCGATGAAGGCGCCTGCTGCGCTGCTTTTCTTGTCGCTCATGCCTTGGCTCCTTCATACCAGGGGAAGCACAGCCGGGTGAGCTGGCGCAGGCCCAGATCCAGGGCCCAGGCCAGCAGGGTGATCCAGGCCACGTAGGGCAGGATGATGTCCATGGCCATGTAGCGACGCACGAGGAAGATGCGGTAGCCCAGGCCGTCGGTGGAGGCGATGGCTTCGGCGGCGATCAGGAACAGCCAGGCCGAACCGAGCACCAGGCGCAGGGAGATGAGCAGGCGTGGCAAGAGTTGCGGCAATACCAGGCGCAGGATCAGCGTCCAGGTGTTGGCACCGAGGGTCTGCGCCTTGATCAGCAGTTCGCTGGGAATTTCCCGGGCGCGTTGTTCCAGGTCACGGGCCAGCATCGGGGTGACGCCGATGACGATGAGCATGACCTTGGACAGTTCACCGAGGCCGAAGACGATGAACAGGATCGGCAGGATGGCCAGGGGCGGAATCATCGACAGCACCGTCAGCAGCGGCGATAGCGGCGCGCCCAGCAGCGGCAGGGTGCCGGCGGCGATGCCCAGCGTCAGGCCCAGCAGCGCGGCGATGCCCAGGCCAAGGCCGAGACGTTGCAGGCTGGAGGCGGTGTCCTGCCAGAACAGGTACTGGCCGCTGCGTTTGTCTTCGTTGAAGGCCAGGCGGTTCATGGAGTCGGCCATCTGCCCGGCACTGGGCAGCAGTTTGTCGTTGGGGTTCTCGGCCAGACGGCTGGTCGAGGCGCTGAAGTAAATGAACAGCAGCAGGGCGAAGGGCAGCAGGATCAGCAGCAGGCGTCCGCTGCGATCCGGGTGACGGTTGATCAGGCGCATGGAGAATCCTCTTCGGCCCAGGAACGAAAGGCGTGCGCAGCTAGCGGACGCAAGGGGATACGAACGTCAGGCCTGTGGAGAGGACGGCTGACAGCCGTTGATGCGAGTGGGGCATACCCATGGTGATCCTCCAATTCGAGACGGGGCGGGCAGGAGTTCGCGGCGGTTCCCCACGGATGGGGCGCGTTCTCCCGGGCTTTTGTCCCGCCGTGTAACCTCGCTGGAGGTCGCCAGCTCTCGGACCAGTCGCTCGCCTGGGGCGAGCCGGAACCCTAGCCGGCTATTGGCAAATTGTGGTGCCGCGTGCCCGGTGTACCGGGGCATTTCCTGCACGCTCTGGCTAAAGCGAACATCGTGCCAGGCGCCAACCATCGCACTTTGCGTGACAGGAATGCGGCTCGGTGCGCCGTGCTGGTGCGTTGCGTTGATGCGGTGCTGTCTGATGGGGCATCTGGCCGAGGATCTGCGCAGTGTGACGCCCGTCTAAAGAGAGGCGGTGGAGTTGTGCGGGCCTCGGCACACTCTGCAGGTCACTTTTCAGGAGATTCTCGATGCATCTGTTGTCCTTCCTCAAGGGCGCGCTGGCCATGTTCTGGCTGGTGGCGCTGCTCAATCTGCTCTATCCCTTCGCCACGCCACTGGGCGCCTGGGTGAACTGGGCCGCGTTGTTCCTGCTGCTGGCGCATGCCGGTGAGCTGCTGCTGTTCCGCTCGCGTCTGGAGGGCATGCCGGGGCTGTGGTGGCAGCGCCTGCAGGTGCTGGCGTTCGGCATGCTGCACCTGCAAACGCTGCGCTGATCGGACGCGCTCAGCTCACATGCATGCCCATAGGCGCTAGCTTGCTGGCGATCCGCCTTGGGGCATGCAAGGCGATATCTACTGCTCGACGAACAACTGCTGCACCACGGAAAAATCCTGCTTGCCCTTGCCCTGCTTGAGCAGCAGGCGATAGAGCTGCAGCGCCAGGGCGCCCATTGGCGCGCTGTTGCCGTGGTGGCTGGCGGTTTCCTGAGCCAGGCCGAGATCCTTGGCCATCAGCTCGGCCATGAAACCACCGCTGTAGCCCTTGGATGCCGGTGCGTTCTCCATCACCCCGGGCCAGGGGTTGTACTTTTCCAGCGTCCAGTTGCCGCCGGAACTCTGCCGCATGATCTCGGCCAGCACCGCCGGCTCCAGACCGTTGGCCACGCCCATGGCCATGGCTTCGGCGGTGGCGATCATTTGCACGGCGAGCACCTGGTTATTGCACACCTTGGCCACCTGGCCGGCGCCATCCGGACCGGCGTGGAAGATGTTGCGGCCCATGGCGGCGAGAATCGGCTGGGCCTTCTCCAGCGCCTCGGCTTCACCGCCGACCATGAAAGTCAGGGTAGCGGCCGCCGCTCCGCCGGTGCCGCCTGAAACGGGCGCATCGAGCAGGGCGATGCCACGTTCACGGGCGGCGGCATGCACCTTGCGCGCGGACTCCGGGGCGATGGTGGAGCACTCGATCACCAGGGTGCCGGCTGCGAGCCGATCGAGCAGGCCGTCGTCTCCCAGATACAACGCCTCCACATGGCGGCTGGCGGGCAGCATGCTGATCACCACCTGCGCCTGATCGATGGCGTCAGCGGCGCTGGCGGCCGCCACCGCGCCTTCGCCGGCCAGGGTGTCGACGGCGCTGCGCACCAGGTCGAAGACTTTCAGCGGGTAACCCGCCTTGAGCAGGTTGCGAGCCATGGGCAGGCCCATGTGGCCTAGGCCGATAAAGGCGATCTGGGTCATGTCGGTTCTCCTTTTCTTGTTGCTCTTGGGTGACTGCTCAATGCCAATCAATCACGCATCAATCGTGTAGGTTCCCGGTGCTCTGCCGGTCGCGGCTAAAGCCCCTCCCACAGGCCCCATTTCCCGGATTGCATCCGGGCTACGGCTAGTGTTACTGCCCGGTTTTGAACAGCTCGTTGAGTTCGGCGAAGGAAGCGGCGTTCCTGGCGAAGCCTGCGTCGCCCTGATGCAGCGCGCGTGCGGCCTGGAGGAAGCCGCCAAAGGCTGCGCGCGCCAGGCTGGAGCCGACGCTGACCCGGCGCACGCCCAGCTCGCTCAGGTCGTCCAGGGTCAGGGCGCTGCTGGACAGCCCCAGCAGCACGTTGACCGGCCTGGGCGCCACGGCCCGCACCACGGCGTCGATCTGCTCGCGCGTGGTCAGGCCGGGGGCGTAGAGCACATCGGCGCCGGCCTCGGCATAGGCTTCCAGGCGGCGCAGGGTGTCGGCCAGGTCTTCACGCCCATGCAGGAAGTTTTCTGCGCGGGCGCAGAGGGTGAAGGGGAAGGGCAGGCTGCGCACGGCCGCCACCGATGCGCGGATGCGCTCCACCGCCAGCTCCAGCGGGTAGATGGGCGCCTGCGGATTACCGCTGGCATCCTCGATGGAGCCACCCACCAGGCCACAGGCAGCGGCCTGCAGCAGGGTGTCGGCGCAGCCCTGGGGCTCATCGGCGAAGCCGTTTTCCAGATCGGCTGCCACCGGCAATGGCGTGGCTTCGACTATGGCGCGGGCGTTGACCAGGGTGTCTTCGCGGCTGATCAGGCCCTCGCCGTCGGCGCGCCCGAGGCTGAAGGCCAGGCCGGCGCTGGTGCTGGCCAGGGCCTCGAAACCCAGGGCCGCGAGGATCTTCGCCGAGCCGGCATCCCAGGGGTTGGGTAGCACCAGTAACTCGTCGCGTTGATGCAGGGCCTGGAAGGCCTGGGCTTTTTGCAGTTGCGTATCGGCCATGCTGTTGCTCCTTGTTAATTGTCGTGCCTGCAGATCCTCAGGTCGCGGCTATAGCCCCACAGGTGTAGGGTGCGCCGTGCGCACCGGGCAGGCGGCGCGGCCTTCTACAAATCCGCCAGTGGGTGCTCGCCGTCCCAGGCCGGGGCGAAGTGCGCCTCGATCACGTCCTGCGGGATCGTCGCCACATCCGGCCAATGCCAGTGCGGCGCCTGATCCTTGTCGATCAGGCGGGCGCGCACCCCTTCGAGGAATTCCGGGTGGCGGCAGCAATTCAGGCTCATGGCGTATTCCATGCGGAACACCTCGGCCAGGGACAGGTGGCGGGCCCGGCGGATCTGCTCCCAGACCAGATGGGCGGTCAGTGGGCAGCCATGGGCCAGGGTCTTGGCGGCGCGCGCCAGCAGGGCGTCGTCGTCCTGCTGCAGAGCGCTGAGGGTTTGCACCGCTGCCGGCAGGTCGGCGACATCGAGCAAGTCATCGATACGCTCGCGGCGCGGCAGCCACTGTGCGGCTGGCAGTTCTTCTCGGGCCTCGCTTTCCAGCGCGCGCAGCAGGCTGTGTAGCTGGGCCTCGGGCTGTTCGCGCCAGTTCAGTTGCACCAGGCCATCGAGCAGGGCGCCTTGCTGGTCGTCGCGCAGGAAGCGGTCGGCCAGGTTCAGATCCAGCGCATCGCGGGCGTTGATGCTGGCGGCGGTGAGGCCGAGGAACAGACCCAGGCGCCCAGGCAGGCGGGCGAGGAACCAGCTACCGCCGACATCCGGGTATAAGCCGATATTGATTTCCGGCATGCCCAGGCGGCTGCTGGGGGTGACGATGCGGATGCCGGCGCCCTGCATCAGGCCCATGCCGCCACCGAGCACATGGCCATGGGCCCAGCAGATGAAGGGTTTGGGGTAGGTGTGGATGCGATAGTCGAGGCGATATTCGTCGGCGAAGAAGCGCCGCGCCAGGGCCGGTACATCGCCAGGACGCTCGCGGCACTGGTGGACGAGCTGCACCACGTCGCCGCCGGCGCAGAAGGCCTTGGCGCCGTTGCCGCGCAGCATCACGCAGGCGATTTCGGGGTCGTTGGCCCAGGCCTTGAGGCGCGCATCGAGCGCTTCGATCATGGGCAGGGAGAGTGCATTGAGGCTCTTCTCTGCATCCAGGCTGGCGATGCCGATGCGGTAGCCATGCAGGCTGGGGCGTTCTTCAAATTGCAGATTCATAGGGCAACCTTTGGTTGAGCTTCAAGCCGCAAGCCACAAGCTTCAAGTAAGAGCGCCAGAGCGGCTTTTGGCTTGCAGCTCGTATCTTGCCGCTTGTCGCTGCTCCTCTCATTTATTGCGCCACTGCGGGTCGCGTTTTTCCAGGAAGGCGTTGACGCCTTCGCGGGTGTCGTCGGCGTCGAACAGGTCGACGAAGCGCTCGCGCTCTTCCGGTAACCAGGTGTTCGGGCCGCGCTGGCGGGCGCCCTGGATCAGCGGCTTGATGGTGCGCACTGCCACCGGGCTCTGCCGCGCCACCTTGGACGCCAGCAGCAGGGCGGTGCCACGGGCTTCGCCGGTGTCCACCACCTGCTCCACCAGGCCGATGCGCAGGGCGGTGTCGGCGTCGATGCGTTCGCCACAGAGGATCATGCGCTTGGCCCAGCCTTCGCCCACCAACCAAGGCAGCGCCTGGGTGCCGCCAGCACAGGGCAACAGGCCCACGGCCGCTTCCGGTAGGGCCATCAGCGCCTGGCGTTCGGCGATGCGCAGGTCGCAGGCCAGGGCGCACTCCAGGCCGCCACCCATGGCGTAGCCGTTGATCGCGGCGATGGACACGCCGCGGAAGTCACGCAAGGTCTCGAAGGCTTCGCCGAAGCGCCGGGCCATCTCGCGGGCGCGGGCCTTGTCGCCATCGGCGAACATGTTCAGGTCGGCGCCAGCGCTGAAGAATTTCGGCCCCTGGCCGGTCACCACCAGGGCGTAGACCTCGTCATCGCGATTGAGGTGCTCGATGACCTGCTTGAGGCCGATCAGCGAGTCGCGATCCCAGGTGTTGGCCGGTGGGTGGTTGATGGTGATCAGTGCGGTGTGGCCGTGCTTCTCCACGGTGAGCTTGTGGGTCAAGTCGAAGATGCCGGATTTGTAGGTTTCCAGTGCAGTGCTCATACCGATTCCTCGTCAATTTCTTCCCCTGCCATCGACGGACGGGGACTCAGCGGTTACAGCAGGCGATCGAGCATGCCGCCCTGCAGGAACAGGCGGCGGGCGACGATCACCCGCATGATTTCGTTGGTGCCCTCCAGAATCTGATGCACGCGGGCGTCGCGTACCCAGCGCTCCAGTGGATAGTCATTCAGATAGCCATAGCCGCCGTGCAGTTGCAGGGCCTCGTTGCAGATGTCGAAGCAGTGGTCGGTGGCGAAGCGCTTGGCCATGGCGCAATACAGGCTGGCTTCGCCGTGGCCATGGTCGAGCTTGTGCGCGGCCAGGCGCACCATCTGCCGGCTGGCAGTGAGGTCGGTGAGCATGTCGGCCAGCTTGAACTGCAGGGCCTGGAATTCGCTGAGGGCCTTGCCGAACTGCTTGCGCTCTTCCACGTAGCGCAGGCTCTGCTCCAGCGCCGCCTGGGCTGCGCCGAGTGAGCAACTGGCGATATTGAGGCGGCCGCCGTCGAGGCCCTTCATGGCGTAGACGAAGCCTTCGCCTTCCGGGCCGATACGGTGGCTGGCCGGAATGCGCACGCCCTCGAAGGTGATGGTGCGGGTCGGCTGCGCCTTCCAGCCCATCTTGTCCTCGTTGCGCCCGTAGCGCACGCCGGGGGCATCGGCCGGCACCAGGAAGCAGGAGATGCCCTTGGCGCCATCCTCGCCGCTGCGCGCCATGACGATCAGCACATCGGTACTGCCGGCACCGGAGATGAAGCACTTGCTGCCGTCGAGCACGTAGTCGTCGCCGTCGCGGCGGGCGCGGGTGCGCAGGTTGGCCGCGTCGGAGCCGGCGTCCGGTTCGGTCAGGCAGTAGGAGGCCAGCGCCTGGCCGCTGATCAGCCCCGGCAACCAGGCGTCCTTGAGCGCCTGGTCGGCGAAGCTGGCGAGCATCCAGGTGGCCATGTTGTGGATGGTCAGGTAGGCGGTGGTGGCCACGCAGCCGGCCGCCAGTTGCTCGAAGATCAGCGCGCTGGACAGCCGCGACAGGCCCAGGCCGCCATCCTCTTCGGCGATGTACAGGGCCAGGTAGCCCTGTTCGGCGGCGCGGCGGATTACCTCGATGGGGAAGTGGTGGTCGCGATCCCAGTCGGCGGCGTGGGGCGCCAGTTCCCGCGCGGCGAAGGCGCGGGCGCTGTCGGTGAGCAGGCGTTGTTCGTCACTGAGTTCTAAGTCCATGGCATCTCATTGCAAGGTCAGGGGTTGGCCGCCGGCACGGCGCTCGGCCTGCCAGTCGGCGAGGCTGGGCAGCGCGGTGCTGGCGTCGAGGCGATCGACGATCTCGAAATAGTCCTGTTTCAGCGGATCCTTGAGCACCTCGTCGCGCGGTTTCACCTTCACCGCGTAGACGGTTTGCAGGTTCTGGTGGTCGAAGGCACGCCATTGCTGCTCGTCTTTCAGCAGGCGGTAGCGGTGGCCCTCCAGCGCCTTGATCAGCGCTTCGCTGTCGAGGCTATTGGCCCGTTTGGCGGCATCGGCCCATTGCTGGACGATGCTGTAGGCCGATGCGGCGGAGCTGGAGGGGTACATCTGATAACGGGTTTTGAAGGCTTCGACGAAGGCTTCGCCACGAGCGGATTTCTCCAGCGCCGGCACGCGCCAGGTCCAGGGTTCGGTGCCAATCACCCCTTGCATCAGGCTAGGGCCGCCCTGCTCGATGATGCTCTGGGTGAGGTTGGGGGCGATCACCTGCATGCGTTCGGTCAGGCCGAGATCCTTGGCGATGCGCATGGCGCGTACCAGATCCTCACCGAACAGCACCAGGGCGAGGATGTCCGCCTTGCTGGCGGCGGCCTGGGTCAGGGCGTCCTGGTAGTCGGCCAGGCGCGCGCCGGGGAAGGGGATGCGCACCCCGGCATGCTGGGCGACATCCTCGCTGGCGGTGGTATGGCGCAACGAGGCTTCGGTGGTGTGGCCCCAGGTGTAATCGGCGGTGACGTAGAAGTAGCGCTTGTTCGGCAGGGTCTTGTTCAGGTACTGACCGAGCACCTGGGCACTCATCCAGGCGTTGTTGCACTCGCGGAACATGTAGCGATGGCCATCCTTGCCGGTGGTGTCGTTGGAGTAGGTGAGGGTGCCGAAATACAGCAGGCCATGCTCCTTGGCGCGCTTGCCGGCGGCGATGGCCACGGCGCTGGAGGAACCGCCGAAGAGCATCGCCGCGCCACCGGCAACCAGCTTGTCGACGTTCTTCACCGCCTTGGCCGGGCGCGAGGCGGTGTCCTTGCTGGACAGGCGCAAGGGCCGCCCCAGCACGCCGCCGGCAGCGTTGATTTCATCGATGGCCAACAGGGCTCCACGCATCTGCGCCAACCCCTCCTCCTTGTATGGCCCGGTGCGCGGGTAGTTGAGGCCGAGGGTGATGGGCTCGGCAGCCTGCGCACAGGCGGTGATTGCGGCCCACAGGGCCAGGACGCCAGACAGTCGACGCATTGCAGTTCTCCTTGTTCTTGTTCTGCAAAGTCCCTTTTTACGCCGCTTGTCCGGCTCCGGTGATTGTCTTTTCGTATAACAGCTACGTCGTTCTCATTTCAGTTGAATGGTCATGTTCGGCCCGTCGCCCAGTGGCGTGTCGTCGAACCAGCGGCTGGTCACCGTCTTGGTCTCGGTGTAGAAGCGCACCGCCTGTTTGCCGTAGGCGTGCAGGTCGCCGTAGAACGAGCCCTTCCAGCCGGTGAAGGAGAAGAACGGCAGCGGCACCGGGATCGGCACGTTGATGCCCACCTGGCCGACTTCCACGGCATGCTGGAAGTGCCGCGCGGCGCCACCGGAGCGGGTGAACAGGCTGGTGCCGTTGCCGTAGGGGCTGGCGTTGACCAGTGCGATGGCCTCGTCGAGGCTGTCCACCTCCATGCACACCAGCACCGGGCCGAAGATTTCCTCGCGGTACAGGCCCATCTTCGATGTCACGCCACGGAACAGGGTCGGCCCGACCCAGTTGCCGTCCGGGTAACCCTCGACCGTGCACTGCGAGCCATCGAGCAGGCACTCGGCGCCTTCGGCCTTGCCTTCGTCGATCAGGCGCAACACGCGCTGGCGCGCCTGCGGGCTGATCAGCGGGCCGTAGGCGGCGCCGCTGTCCTGCCAGTGACCGGGGCGCAGCGCGGTCATCTGCGCGGCCAGCTCGTCGATCCACTGCTTCGATTCGCCGACGAACACCGCCACGCTGATGGCCATGCAGCGCTGGCCGGCGGCGCCACAACTGGCGCCGAGCAGGTTGCTGATGACCTGATCCTTGGGTGCGTCCGGCATGATCACCATATGGTTCTTGGCTCCGGCGAAGGCCTGCACCCGTTTCAGATGCTGGGTGCCGGTGCGGTAGACATGCTGGCCCACCGTCACCGAGCCGACGAAGGACACCGCGCGCACCGCCGGGTGCACCAGCAGCGCATCGACCTGCTCGCGCCCACCATGCAGCACCTGCAGCACGCCGGCCGGTGCACCGGCTTCGAGGAACAGCTCGGCCAGGCGGTTGGGTGTCAGCGGATCCTGTTCGGAAGGTTTGAGGATGAAGCTGTTGCCGCAGGCGATGGCCAGCGGGAACATCCACAGCGGAATCATTGCCGGGAAGTTGAACGGGGTGATGCCGACGCACACGCCCAGCGGCTGGATCCAGCTGGCGGTGTCGATCTCGCGGGCGACGTTCTCCACCGTCTCGCCCATCATCAGGCTGGCAATATTGGCGGCATGCTCGGCCACCTCGATGCCCCGCCATACATCGCCCTTGGCGTCGGCGAAGGTCTTGCCGGTTTCCCGGGCGAGCAGCTCCGCCAGCTCATCGTGGTGTTCCTTGAGCAGATGCTGGTAGCGCAGCATCAGGCGGGCGCGTTCCGACACTGGCACCTCGCGCCAGGCGAGAAAGGCCTGCTGCGCACCGGCTACCGCCATCTCGATCTCTTCGGCGGTGGCCTTGGGCGCCAGGGCGATCACGTCCTGGGTGGCTGGGTCGGTGACTTCGATCAGATCCGAGGCCTGGCTTTGCAGCCACTGGCCGTCGATCAGTTGCGGCAGGGTATGGGGCATCTTGGCCTCCGGTTGTTCTTGTCCGAGTTCCTTATAGCCCCTGGTGGCGCTCTTGTGGATTGACGATCTTGGCCATCGGATGGACGATCTTGTCATTCGTATCGAGTGGCAGGGAGCAATCAGGATGGGCGCACGGGTGGAAACCTCCAATTGGCCGTTGCCCCTGGGCGGGCAGCGGTTCATCACGCCGCCGCGCCTGCGCCGCCTGCTGGCACGCCATCCCCTGAGCGCAGGGTGCTATCCATTGGCCATGGGGTTTTACCCGGAAGCGGTCAGCCACCAGATGCAGCGCGCCCAGCCGGATGACCACCTGCTGATCCATTGCCGTTCCGGCAAGGGCTGGCTGGAGACGGCGGATGGACGATTCGAGGTGATGCCTGGCGATCTGCTGCTGTTGCCCAAGGGCATCGCCCATGCCTATGGCGCCGACGCGAATAGCCCCTGGACCATCTATTGGGTGCATTTCGACGGCAGCCTCAGCGAGGACTTCCTGCGCCTGCTCGGGGGCCAGCCGTTGCGCCGCATCGGCGTGCAGCCGCGCCTGCTCGGCGACTTCGAGGCCTTGCTGGCGGTGCAGCGCCAGGGCTTAAATGCCTTGCCCTTCATCCATGCCGCACATCGCCTGCAGGCGATGCTCAGTTCGCTGGCGGCGCTGCCGGCGCGGGTCAATCTGAAATCCGGACGGGTGCTGGATATCGAGGCGGTGCAGGCAGTGATGCGTGAGCATCTGCGTGGCAGCCTCAACCTCGACGAACTGGCGGCGCAGTTCAAGCTGTCGCGCTTTCACTTCGCCAAGACCTACCGCGCGCTCACTGGCCATGCACCGATCCAGGATTTCATCCAGTTGAAGATGGCCTTGGCCTGCCGCCTGCTCGACCGCGGCGATATCGAGGTGCGCCAGGTGGCCGAGCAATTGGGCTATGACGACCCGTATTACTTTTCGCGGCTGTTTCGCAAGGTGGTGGGGATGGCGCCCAGTCATTACCGGGCGCTGCACCAGGGGTAGCAGGCATCAGGCGAGCAGGCGCTTCCACATGCTCAGCTCGTCGGCCAGCTCTTCGCGCAGGGTCGCCAGTGGCTGCTCCAGGCCCAGCTTCTTCTGTACCGGCAAGGGTTCTTCCGGCTCATGGCCGGCTTGCATGGCACTGGCGAGCAAGACCAGATCGGCCATGTCGGCGACGCCGTCGTGCTCGCGTTGCCACTGCCCATAGAGGCGTGCGCACTCGATGATGCTCGGCGGCAGTTGCCAGCGGGTGAGAATCAGCGCGCCCAGATTGCCGGACAGCGACTCGCACAGTTCCTCCAGGGTGGCGCTATCGCGTGGCACGTCCGGCCAGTTCTCCAGCTCCGACAACAGTGGCAGGCTGCCGATGTCCTGCAACAAACCGGCGAGCATGGCGTCGTCCATGGAAACGCCTGCACGCTGGGCGAGCACCGCACAGTGCGCCGCGCGTTCACGGGCGTGGCGCCAGCGCAGACGAAAGGCCTGCAGCAGCAGCGGGTCGGTACTCTCGAACAGGTGTTGCAGGCTGAAACCCAGCACCAGATCGGCCAGTTGTCGGGTGCCCAGGCGATCCAGCAGGTCACGCAAGGAGCCGCAGGGGCGACTGCCGCGCATCAGGGGGGAACTGGAGAACTGCATCAGATAGGCCGCCAGAGGCGGGTTGCCGTTGATCACCCGCACCAGTTGTTCCGTCGAGGTCATCGGGTTGTCCAGCAGCTTGCGGATGCGCACGGCCGCTTCGGGCATCTGCGGAATCTTCGCTTCGCCCTTGAGGAAGCGATTGAGTAGCGCCAGGCGCAAGGTATCGGTGGTATTCGACATGGTGTCCGAGGTCATTTTAGGTGCGATAGACAATAGGCTAGCAAAGCATGTTGCCGCCTGTCGCAATCCCTGTCCTTGACTTGCCGCAACCCCATCACTAGCGTGCCTGCATTCGTTGCGAGGCATACAGGAAAACCGGATGACCGACGACCACATCAAGCTCGAAGACAGTTGGAAGCACGCGCTGCGCGAAGAGTTCGACAAGCCCTACATGAAGGAGCTGGGGCAGTTCCTGCGTGCGGAGAAGGCCGCCGGTAAGGAGATCTACCCGCCTGGCCCACTGATCTTCAACGCGCTCAATTCCACGCCGCTGGATCGGGTCAAGGTGGTGATCATCGGTCAGGACCCTTACCACGGGCCCGGCCAGGCTCACGGCCTGTGTTTCTCGGTGCAGCCGGGGGTGGCCACGCCGCCTTCGCTGCTGAATATCTACAAGGAACTCAAGCGCGACCTGAACATCGACATCCCGGCCCACGGCTACCTGCAGAGCTGGGCCGAGCAGGGCGTGCTGCTGCTCAACACTTCGCTGACGGTGGAGCGCGGCAACGCCGGTTCGCATGCCGGCAAGGGTTGGCAGACGTTCACCGACCGGGTGATTGAGGTGGTCAGCGAACATCAGGACAAGCTGGTGTTCCTGCTCTGGGGCAGCCATGCCCAGAGCAAGCAGCGGCTGATCGATCCCACCAAGCATCTGGTGCTGCGCTCGCCGCATCCGTCGCCGCTGTCGGCACATCGCGGCTTCATCGGCAACGGTCACTTCAGTCGCTGCAACCAGTTCCTCAGCCAGAACGGCCTAACGCCCATCGACTGGCGCCTGCCGCCGCTTTGAACGCCGTTCAGCGCTGCACCAGCGCTTTGTCAGCCGTGCACTGTTGCGCGGCCAGGTCGGCATGCAGGTTGTCCAGGCGCTGGCTGGCGCGTTGCAACTGGCGCGTATCCGCCTGGTTGACGAGGTCGACTATCAACTCGGCCATGGCCTGCCGATTGGCCGCGTAGCTGGCTCGGTAAGCCTGGGTGTAGAAACGTTCGCGCTGTTGCAACAGGGCGCTGATGCGCGTGGCGAAGTCGTCACCTCGGCGCACGTAGAGCGCCTCGCGCAGGGCTTGCTGCCAGGCCAGGCGGTTATCGAACCAGACCTGATTCTGCCCGCCCAGGCCCTGCGCCCAGTCTTGCACCCGCTGGCGTTGCTCGGCATCGAGGCGGCCGAACCAGGGTTGCAGGCGCTTCTCCATGCGTTCGGCACGTTGGTTGATCTGTTGCGCCAGTGGTGGCTGGAGAAATTCCTCGCGCAGTTCGGCATTCTGCTCGTCCAGCGCCGTGAACAGTTGCTCCACCTGATAGGGGCTCAGGCCGCGCAGCAGCTCGACGGCACTGGGGGTGATCTCCACGGCGATGCGCTGCATGGCCTGCTCGAAGTCGGCCACCTGGCTGGCCATGAGCTGGGCGTCGCCCGCGTTCAGGGCCTGCTGGCTGCGTTGCAACCAGTCGAGATAGCGCGGCAGTTCCACGCTGCAGTGCCAGGTCAGGTGCGCCTGCAGGCGCGGTTCGAGCCAGGCGCTCTGCTCGCTGTTCAGGGGCACGTAGTCATTCAGCTTCCAGGGGATCAGCCAATCGAGATTGCGATAGGCCAGGTCGACACGGCTGCAGGCTGCCAGCAGCAGAGTCAGAACCAGGAGCAGAAACAGGGGTTTACGCATGGCTGCTGTCTCGTCAGGGCATGGCTATCGAGACTAATGCGCGAAGAGTCAGGTGCAAGAGGGCGGAAATATCCGCTAACGCTTGCTCTGGAAGAAAGAGCGCCGCGACGGCCTGGGCCATCGCGGCGCTTTATGCGCCTACTGTGTGCCCTACTGGCGCTGCAGTGCGGCGCAGGAAACCTCGTAGTTCTGCTTGCAGGCGCTCTCGTACAGGCGCTTGGCCTGATCTGGGTCACGCGGCAGGCCGCCCTCGCCACGACGATAGAGATTGCCCAGCACGTGCTGCGCCATCGGGTTGCCGGCGGCGGCGGACTGGTTCAGATAACGCAGCATCTCGCGCTGGTTGGCGAACTCCGGCGCATCACGCCCGGTATACAGATAGGCCAGGCTGACCGCCGCCATGCTATGCCCCTTGTCGGCGGCGAGCTTCCACCAGTACTCCGCCTGCTTGAGATCCTTCTCCGGCTGGCCGACGAAATAACTGCTGCCCAACTGGAACTGGCTCTCCAGATCCCCACGCTCGGCCTTCTGCCGCAACTGCGCCTGCACCTGCTCCTGGGTGGAGGGCTGGGTTTGCGGTGCAGGAGCCGGGCTAACCGGCTCCTGCTGCGCCTCACGGCTGCTGCAGCCGGCCAGCACGGCCAGGGCGAAGAGAACGAGGGCAGGGTAGTGCAAGGTGCGATTCATGCTGGGCTCCGGGGCAAAGGATTGGGGGTTAGGCCTTGTTCGGGTGCCTTAGTTCGGTAGGGCGATGTCTTCAGGTGGGGTAGATGATAGCTGGAGGCGGTTTGGGGTGGTTGCTCATGAAGGTTAAGCTCAGCGAGCAGGCAGAAATGCAGGTTTTGGCTGTGCAGCGAACGAAATGAAAGATGGCTGATGCCAGTTGTTAGCCGCTTGCACGATTTCTATCTAGAACATTTGCGTAATATTTGCTGTACGCGACTAGAGCAGGATAGCTGTGTAGCGTAATTTTGACTGCGTCCGTGGTTCCAGCCTCATCTGTGGCTTTTCGCACGCCTTCTTCAAGAAGGCGCCAAGTGAGCTTATAGCTTATGAATTCTTTGACTGGAAATGCATGCGTAGGCCCGCCCGGGGTTATGTTTTTTATGGGAAATCCAGCACTAATTGGAAGAAATTCTTCATCGAAAGGCAATTCAATGAATAAAGTTGACTCCATGACTCGATAGCCACGAACAAGGTCTAGCTCAGGCAAGGGGGCACTGTCGGTAGCGAATTCAACTCCCGGATACAATGTGAGGGCCGTTCCATGGAGGGCTAAAGGATGACCGTGATAAGTGGCGTTCCGAAGTGCTTTTAGAATATTGGTATATGCATTCCAGCCATTAAAATCTCCTGCTTTCCAGTTGTCTCCGGTTAGAGCGTGGTACTCCTTGCGCATTGTTTCTGTTAGTTGCTGGCTTTTGTATATGTACTGTTCAAATGCCTGTCGGAATCGAAAGGGGTGCCGCCTGGAGGTATTTATTTCGTAGTACAGGCGCTTCAGGTCCTCTGCAATGATTTGTGTTTTTAGAAGATCCCGCATGCATATCTCTGTGACTAACTATTAATTAGATGACGTTGCTTTCGCGCTTCAAGGCGGTACCTGTTGCATAAACTTCCTTGTGGCTTTGCGAGTCCTTGTCTGGCTCGAAGGTCGTCACGATAAACGCGGCAGCACCCAAGGAACAGCGCGACATGGATGACTGCAAGTCCAAGCTGCTGGATCAACTGCGCCAGCAGATTCGATTCAGAAACTATTCCATCCGTACCGAAGTTGTCTATGCCGAGTGGGCAAAACGCTATATCCGCCTTGAGTAGCTCCCATGCTCTGGCGTGGGAGAAGCCTTGCTATGCTCTGTGCTTGTTGCGGAGGTAGATATGCAACAGCCAGTTGATGGACGCTGTAGCGTCGAGGGTTGCATTCCCAAGCGGAGCGTGGGAACGATCCATTACCTCACAGGGGCTGCCGGGCGTGCCCGGAATGGGTGCCAAGGGCCGCGAAACTGTCCATTCGCTGAACCCCATATTCCATTTACAGCTTGTTGCAATCGATTGACTGAACTTTTCTGTTTTGTTGGAGTCACGCCTTCGTCCAGGGGCGTGCTTGTCCTCGCTCCTGGCGTTCTTGCGGGTTGCGCTTGGGCGGTGGTTTCGCTGAGCGCAGCGCCCTTCGCGACGGTGAGAGGCCATGATCGAGATAAGAAACCTGACCAAGCGTTTTGCGCAGCACACGGCAGTCGATGATCTGTCGTTCCAAGTCCAGCCAGGGGAAGTGCTGGGCTTTCTCGGCCCCAACGGGGCCGGCAAATCCACCACCATGAAGATGCTCACCGGATTTCTCGCGCCGACCTCCGGCACGGCGAGCATTCTCGGTAGCGATATCCAGACCCAGACCCTCCAGGCCCAGCGGCAGATCGGTTATCTGCCGGAAGGTGCGCCGTGCTACGGCGACATGACGGTGCGTGGCTTTCTCGAGTTCATCGCCGAGGTGCGCGGTTTTCGTGGCGCGGAGAAGACGCTACGGGTGCAGCGTGCAGTGGCGCAACTGGAGCTGGACAAGGTGCTGGAGCAGAGCATCGAGACGCTGTCCAAGGGTTTCAAGCGCCGCGTCGGCCTGGCCCAGGCGATTCTGCATGACCCGCGTGTGCTGATCCTCGACGAGCCCACCGATGGCCTCGACCCCAATCAGAAGCATCAGGTGCGCCAGCTCATCCAGGGGCTGGCCCGTGACAAGATCGTGATCATTTCCACCCATATCCTCGAAGAGGTCACGGCGCTGTGCACCCGCGCGGTGATCATCGCTCAGGGCCGCCTGCTGGCCGATGGCACGCCGCTGGAGCTGGAAAGCCGCTCGCGCTACCACCAGGCAGTGACGCTGCTGGCCGATGAGGCGCTGGATCAGGATGCCCTGGCGGCCCTGCCGGGTGTCGCCGGTGTCGAGGAGAACGCCCGTGAGCACAGCCTGAGCGTGTTGGCGCAGCCGGGCGAGGTGATCTTCCCGCAGGTCAATGCGTTGATCGCCGAGCGTGGCTGGAAGGTCAGGGAACTCAATGTTGAACGCGGTCGGCTCGATGAGGTGTTCCGCACGCTGACCCGGGGAGAGCAGTGATGACCCAGTTGCCCGTGATCTTCAAACGTGAGCTGGCCAGCTATTTCGCCACGCCGCTGGCCTATGTGTTCATCGTCATCTTCCTGGTGCTGTCCGGGGTGTTCACCTTCTACCTGGGGGGCTTCTTCGAGGGGGGGCAGGCGAACCTGTCGGCCTTCTTCAACTTCCATCCCTGGCTGTATCTGTTCCTGGTGCCGGCCATCGCCATGCGCCTGTGGGCGGAGGAGCGCAAGTCCGGTTCCATCGAGCTGCTGATGACCCTGCCGATCACCCGCTTCGAGGCGGTTACCGGCAAGTTTCTGGCGGCCTGGGTGTTCGCCGGCATCGCGCTGCTGCTGACCTTCCCCATGGTCATCACCGTCAACTACCTGGGCGAGCCGGACAATGGCGCCATCGTCACCGGCTACATCGGTAGCTGGTTGCTGGCGGGGGCGTACTTGGCCATCGGCTCGTGCATGTCGGCGCTGAGCAAGAACCAGGTGATTGCCTTCATCCTCGCGGTCAGCGCCTGCTTCCTGTTCATCGTCAGTGGCTTTCCCATGGTGCTCGACGCCTTCGCCTGGGCGCCGCAGTGGCTGGTGGATGCCATCGCCTCGCTGAGCTTCCTGGTGCGCTTCGATGCCATCAGCAAGGGCGTGATCGATGCGCGCGACCTGCTGTATTTCCTCTCGTTGATCGCCGCCTGGCTCACCGCCACCGCCGTGGTCATCGACCTGAAGAAAGCCGACTGAAGGAATGCGCCCATGAAAAAGCTGATCTATTCCGGCGCCGGGTTGCTGCTGATCGCGGTGGCCTTTATCGCCTTCAACCTGCTGGCCGGTATCGGCCTGGGCGGTGCGCGCCTGGATCTGACCGAGCAGAAGCTCTACACCATCTCCGACGGCACCAAGCAGATCCTTGGCGAGCTGGACGAGCCGATCAACCTGTACTTCTTCTATTCGGACAAAGTCGCCAAGGATCTGCCGGCCTTACGCACCTACGCCCAGCGCGTGGAGGAGATGCTCAAGGCCTACCAGGCCCAGGCGAACGGCAAGATCCGTCTGCACATCATCGACCCCGAACCCTTCTCCGAGGACGAGGACAAGGCCGCGCAGTTCGGCCTGCAGGCCATCCCGTTGCAGCAGGGCGGCGATTCCATCTACTTCGGCCTGGCCGGCACCAACGCGCTGGACGACACCCAGGTGATCCCGTTCTTTGCCCTGGATCAGGAGGAGCATCTCGAATACGAGCTGAGCCGCCTGGTGCAGACCCTGGCCAAGCCCGAGCTGCCGGTGGTCGGGGTGCTCTCCGAACTGCCGATGACCGGCGGCTTCGACATGATGACGCAACAGCCGACGTCGCCGTGGATGGTGCTGGAGCAGGTGCGCCAGTTGTTCCAGATCGAGACCCTCAAGCCTGACGTCGACCAGATTCCCGACAAGGTATCGGTGCTCTGGCTGGTGCACCCGAAAAACCTGCCGCAGCAGACGCTCTATGCCATCGACCAGTTCGTGCTGCGTGGCGGCAAGCTGATGGTCTTCGTCGACCCCTATGCCGAAGCCGACACGGGGGGAATGCCGGGGGAGATGGCGGTGGACAAGTCGTCCGATCTCGAGCCGCTGTTCAAGGCCTGGGGCCTGCGCATGGTGCCGGACAAGGTGCTGGGCGATGGTTCTTACGCCATGTCGGTCAACCGCGGCCAGGGCCAGCGTCCGGTGCGCCATGCCGCCTGGTTGAACCTGCCGCGCAAGGCGCTGGATCAGAACGACATCGCCACTGCCGGGCTGGAGAACCTCACCGTCGCCACCGCTGGCATCCTCGAACCCGTGGAGGGGGCGAAGACGCATTTCACCCCGCTGATGCAGAGTTCGGAGTACGCCATGCCCTTCGATGCCAAGCGTTTCGCCATGCTCAGCAACCCGGAGGAACTGATCCGCGAGCTGGAGCCCACCGGCGAGCGCTACACCATCGCCGCGCGCATCGACGGGCCGGCGCAGAGCGCCTTCCCCGACGGCATCGAAGGACGCAAGGATGGCCTCAAGCAGGCCGACAACATCAACGTGATCGCCGTGGCCGACACCGACATCCTCAGCGACCGCATGTGGGTGCAGGTGCAGGACTTCTTCGGCCAGCGCATTCCCCAGCCCTGGGCTGACAACGGCAGCTTCACCATCAACGCGCTGGACAACCTGAGCGGCTCCGACGCACTGATCAGCGTGCGTTCCCGTGGCCGCTTCAGCCGCCCGTTCACCGTGGTGGATGAGCTGCAGCGCGCCGCCGAGCAGCGTTTCCGTGACAAGGAGCAAGCCTTGCAGGCGCGCCTGAGCGAGACCGAGCAGCAACTGGCCGCGTTGCAGCACAGCGATGACCCGAACAAGGCCTTGGAGCTGACGCCGGAGCAGCAGAAGACGCTGCAGCGTTTCATTCAGCAGAAGCTGGAGATCCGCAAGGAGCTGCGCGACGTGCAATACCAGCTCAACGCCAATATCGAGTCGCTGGGGCGTACCTTGAAGATCATCAATATCGCCCTGGTGCCGGCGTTGCTGACCCTTGGCGTGCTGGCGCTGTGGCTGTGGCGCAGGCGTCGTCGCGCGTGAGGGCATCACCTGTGGGAGGCGCTTCAGCGGCGACAGTCGCGGCTAAAGCCCCTCCCACGAACCGGGCGTAGGGTGGATCACGCTCCACCGATCCACCGTTGCGGTGGATGTAAAAAGCGACATCCACCCTACGCCGCTTCCGAATCATCAACAGTGAGATGGGTATGGGACGTAAAGGTCTGATCGCATTGATCGTCATCGTGCTGCTCTGTGTGCTGGGCTACCTGGCCCTGCAGCGCAGCCAGCAGCAGAGCACGGCACAGGTCGAGCAAGGGCCCTGGCTGGCTGCCGAGCAGGATTATCTGGGCAGTCTGCAGGCCCTGGAAATCGAGTCGCCCGGCCAGCCGCCGGTGCGTATCGAGCGTCATGGCGAGGCCTGGGTGGTGCCGGCCAAGGCCGACTACCCGGCAGCGCCACAACCCCTGGCCGACCTGCTGCGTGGCTTGCGTGAGGCGCGCATCGTCGAGGCCAAGACCGCCAACCCGCAATGGCATGCCCGCCTGGGCCTGGCTGAGCAGGGTGAAGCCGGGGAGCAGGCACAGCGGATCAAGCTGCACTTCGAGGGCCACCCGGAACTCGATCTGCTCCTGGGCAAGCCCTCTCAGCAGGGTAGCGGGCAACTGGTGCGACGTTCCGGGGAGAATCAGGTCTGGCTGATCGACCAGAGCCTGCAACTGCCAGACAGCGAGCTGGACTGGCTGGATCGCCGGGTCACCGACATTCCCTTCACCAGCATCGCGCGCCTCGAGTTGCGCCATGCCGATGGCCAGACGCTGACCCTGACGCGCGCCGATGCCAAGCAGTACAACTTTGCCGTCGAGGAACTGCGCAAGGATCAGAAGCTCAGCTTCGAGGGCGCCGCCAATGGCGTGGCCACCCTGTTCTCCAATTTGCAGTTCGCCGACGCCGCGCCCTTGGCGCAGGTTGGCTTCAAGCAGGCACCGGTGTTGCAATTGAGCCTCGGCGGCTTCGACGGGCAGAAGCTGCAGGGAGCCTTGTACAAGCAGGGCGACGCCTACTGGCTGGTGCTCGACAAGCACGAAGGCTTCAAGGAGGGCGAGGTCAGTGCCCGGCCGGACTGGGCCTATCGGCTGGAGCCCGAACAGGTGCAGCGCTTGACCAAGACCGTGCGCGATCTGTCGGCCAAGGGCTGAGCAGGATGACTTGCGGCCCGTTTCAGCGGGCCGTAGGTGCTGGCAAAAAGTGCTTTGCAGTGAAAATGCTTGCTTTATACTCGGCCGCAGCGGTTGCTGCGAGAATGTCTCTCAGGCGTGTTTTCTTAGCGTTTGCAGGCCGAGAATGTTTTACCGAACCGCCAAAGCGTCCGTGAGACCAATAAAAATATTGCGAGTTTGGAGAAGTTGCGAATGGCAGAGCGTGAGACAGGAACCGTCAAATGGTTCAATGATTCCAAGGGTTATGGATTCATCCAGCGCGAGAGTGGCCAGGATGTGTTCGTCCACTATCGCGCCATTCGCGGCGAGGGCCACCGTACCCTGGTCGAAGGGCAGAAGGTGGAGTTCGGCGTGACCCAGGGCCAGAAGGGCCTGCAGGCCGAAGACGTTTCCACGCTCTGAAGGCAATGCCACGAGGCCCGTCGATGACGGGCCTTTTCGTTTGTGCCGGTATTGTTCGTCAGCTCAAGCCGGCGAGCGTCCATCCACCTCGGTTATCGGGCGGATCACCCGGCACGGATTACCAGCGGCGAGCACGCCTGGAGGGATCGAACGATTCACCACACTGCCGGCACCGATCACGCTGCCATCGCCAATCGTCACCCCCGGTAGGATAGAGGCGCCGGCCCCGACCCAGACGTCGTTGCCAATGGTCACTGGCCACGCATATTCGAGCCCGGCGTTGCGCCGCTGTACATCCAGCGGATGCCCGGCAGTGTAGATGCCGACATTGGGGGCGATGAACACGTTGTTGCCGATGTTCACGCTGGCGCAGTCGAGGATGACGAGGTTGACGTTGGCGTAGAAGTGCTGGCCGATGTGGATGTTGTGGCCGTAGTCGCAGTGGAAGGGGCCTTCGATGGTGAAGCCCTCGCCGATGCTGGCGATGATCCCCCGCAGTTGCGCCTCGCGGCTGTGCCTTTCGCTCGGGCAGGTGGCGTTCAGCTTGAACAGCTTGATCTTGGTGCGCAGCCGTTGCGCAAGCAACTCAGGGGCGTTGTTAGCATCGTAGAGCAGGCCGGCTGCGGCTTTCTCGGCTTCGTTCATGGGCGTCGCTCTGGATGGGGTGGCCGCCTGTTTGACCACGCGACCTTTCAGTCCGTGCGCCAGATGATTTCGCTTTCGCCGTCGGCATCCACCTTGATCCAGCGGTCGGCTTGCTCGTCGCTTTCATCCTCGACCCAAGTGCCCGGTGCGCAGCGGATCTGCACGCCGAGCGCGGCATGGGCGGCGCGGGCGCAGGCCAGGTCGTCGGCCCAGGGCGTGGCGTCGCTTTCCAGGTACAGGCTGTGCCATTTGCCCACGGCCTTGGGCAGCCAGGTCACCGGCACCCCGCCGGCCTGGCACTTGAAGGTCTGACCCTTCTGCTGCCAGTCGCTGCAGGGGCCGAGGACCTCGCCCAGCCACTGCGCCACAGCGTCGCGTTCGGCGTCTTTCAGGTAGATCTCGATATCGGGTTGGCGCATGACGGTCAGTCCTGGTCTTTAACGATCCAATCGTAGCGGATGGAAACGGTGACATCGAAGGGTGTGGCGATCACCGCCTCACGACGTTCGGCGCTGGCGCGCCAGCCGTGCGGGGTCATGGCCAGCAGGTCGGCGCGCGCCTGGGCGTCGGCCAGGTGCAGGGCGAACTCCAGGGTTTCGCTGTGCGCCAACTGCATACCCGGCGGAATCAGCGCCAGGTGCTTCTGGTCATCGTAGTCGCGCACTTCGTCGTACAGCTTCTGCCGCAGCTCCATCAGGTGCACGCGGGTCGGGCCCATGCGCAGCAGGCCGCCACCCGAGGCCAGCAGGCGCTTGGCCTCGCTCCAGTCGAGCGGGCTGAAGACGCTGGCCAGCAGCTGGCAACTGGCGTCGGCCAGGGGCACACGAGCCATGCTCGCCACCAGCCAGCTCAGTTGCGGCGTGCGCTTGCAGGCGCGCTTGACCGCCTCGCGGGAGATATCCAGGGCATGGCCGTCGGCAGCGGGCAGGGCGTGGGCGATCTGCTCGGTGTAATAACCCTCGCCGCAACCAATATCCAGCCAGCGTGCTGGCTTGCGTTCAGCGGCGAGTGCCGCCAGGCGAGCGGCCAGTGGGGCGTAGTGACCGCCTTCGAGGAAACGTCGGCGCGCCTCGACCATGGCGGCGTTGTCACCGGGATCGCGGCTGTTCTTGTGCTGCACCGGCAGCAGGTTGTAGTAGCCCTGCCGGGCGCGGTCGAAGCTGTGCCGGTTGTCGCAGGCCAGGCCGCTGGTGCTGGGCGCTAGCGGCGTCTGGCAGATGGGGCAGATCAGGCTCATGCGAGCAGTTTCACCAGAGTTTGATAGTAAACCTCGGTGAGCAGGTCGAGGTCGCTGGCCAGCACGCGTTCGTTGATTTGGTGGATGGTGGCGTTGACCGGGCCAAGCTCGACCACCTGAGTGCCTAGGGTGGCGATAAAGCGCCCATCGGAGGTGCCACCGCTGGTCGAAGGTGTGGTGTCGCGGCCAGTGACGTTCTTGATGCTGGCAGCCACGGCGTCCAGCAGCTCGCCCGGTTGGGTGAGGAAGGGCAGGCCGGACAGCGCCCACTCCAGGTGGTAGTCCAGGCCATGCTTGTCGAGGATGGCGGCGACGCGCTGCTGCAGGCCTTCGACGGTGGATTCGGTGGAGAAACGGAAGTTGAATACCGCCTTCAGCTCACCGGGGATGACGTTGGTGGCGCCGGTGCCGGAGTTGAGGTTGGACACCTGGAAGCTGGTCGGCGGGAAGTAGTCGTTGCCGTGATCCCAGTGCTCGGCGGCCAACTCGGCCAGCGCCGGGGCGGCCAGGTGGATGGGGTTCTTGGCCAAGTGCGGGTAGGCCACGTGGCCCTGTTTGCCATACACGGTGAGGGTGCAGCCAAGCGAGCCACGGCGACCGTTCTTGACCACGTCACCGAGCAGGCTGGTGCTCGAGGGCTCGCCGACGATGCACCAGTCCAGGCGCTCGCCGCGCTCGCGCAGGCGCTCGACCACCGCCTTGGTGCCGTGCTGGGCCGGGCCTTCCTCGTCGCTGGTGATGAGGAAGGCGATGGCGCCCTTGTGGTTCGGGTGGTCGGCAACGAAACGCTCCACGGCGATGATCATGCTCGCCAGGCTGCCCTTCATATCTGCCGCGCCACGGCCGCAGAGCATGCCCTGTTCGTCGATGCGCACGTCGAACGGCTGATACTGCCAGGCGTCCAGCGGGCCGGTGGGCACCACGTCGGTGTGGCCGGCAAAGCACAGTACCGGGCCTTCACCCCCACGTTTGGCCCAGAAGTTCTCCACCTCTTCGATGCGCATGGATTCCACCTCGAAGCCGCAGGCGGCCAGGCGGCGCATCATCAGTTCCTGGCAACCTTCATCCACCGGGGTCACGGACGGGCGGCGGATCAGGTCGAAGGCGAGTTCCAGGGTCGGGGTGAGGGGGGCGGTCATGGCGGCTCCGGTACAGCGGCTGGCGTGAAAGCCGGCCATCTTAGCAGGCCAGCGCAGAAACTACCCAGCCACCGGCTGTCTGTCGGGCTTGGGCGGGGGCGGTGCTGTCCCTATAATGCGCGCCTTCCTGCAGGGGGGTGAGATGAACACAGACGATCAACGATTCGGCGGCATAGCCCGGCTCTACGGCCAGGAGGGCTATCAGCGCCTGGCAGCGGCGCACGTGGCGGTGGTCGGCATCGGCGGTGTCGGCTCCTGGGTGGCCGAAGCCCTGGCGCGCTCGGGTGTGGGCGAGATTTCCCTGTTCGACCTCGATGACGTCTGCATCACCAACACCAACCGGCAGATCCAGGCGCTCGACGGCGCCGTGGGCAAGGCCAAGGTCGAGGTGATGGCCGAGCGCATCCGTGCCATCAATCCAGCCTGCGTGGTGCATGCGGTGGCCGATTTCGTCACCCGTGAGACCATGGCCGAGTACATCACCGAACAGCTCGACGGGGTGATCGACTGCATCGACAGCGTGCCGGCCAAGGCCGCGCTGATCGCCTGGTGCAAGCGGCGCAAGATCCAGATCGTCACCACCGGTGGCGCGGGTGGGCAGATCGATCCGACCCAGGTGCAGGTGGCCGACCTGAACAAGACCTTCAACGACCCGCTGGCGGCCAAGGTGCGCTCGTTGTTGCGCCGCGACTATGGCTTCTCGCGCACGCCGGGGCGCAACTACAGCGTGCCCTGTGTGTTCTCCACCGAGCAACTGCGCTACCCCAAGCCCGACGGCAGCGTGTGCCAGGCCAAGGGTTTCGTCGGCGAGGGCGTGCGCCTCGACTGTGCCGGTGGTTTCGGTGCGGTGATGATGGTCACCACAACTTTCGCCATGGCGGCAACGGCCAAGCTGGTGGATAAACTGGTGGCGGGTGCGCGACGACCTGCCGAGCGACTGCGCACTCGATGATCTGGGC
The DNA here is from genome assembly GCF_026723825.1 of Pseudomonas sp. GOM7. Taxonomy (NCBI): domain Bacteria; kingdom Pseudomonadati; phylum Pseudomonadota; class Gammaproteobacteria; order Pseudomonadales; family Pseudomonadaceae; genus Pseudomonas; species Pseudomonas sp. GOM7. The sequence continues at coordinate 1,616,002 of NZ_CP113519.1, forward strand.
TGGCGGCCACGCCAGCCATTTCGGTGCAACGGTATGCGCTGATGATGCAACGGGCTGGAGGGGTTCGACTGTTGCTCGCATCGAGGTGAGCCGTGCCGTACGGGTTATTGCATGTTTGCAGAGCGCGTCAGTGGAAATGCCTATCCGCTGTTTTCCTGACCTCATCCCTGGCCCTGGGGCTGTTGACGCCTGCACAGGGCGAGTTGAAAGCGCTGCGCATCGGCACGGGGGACTGGGTGCCTTATGTCGAGCAGGCGCGCAGCGACGGCGGAGTGCTGGCGCGGCTGATCCGCGCGGTGTTCGCCGAGTCGGGCTACGTGGTCGGGTTCGTTTTCCATCCCTGGGATCGCAACCTGCTGATGCTGCGAAAAGGGGAGCTGCATGCCGTCATGCCCTACAACTGCAGTGTGGATCGGCTCGAATCCGCCGTCTGCAGCGACCCATTGGTGCGTGGCGAGGTGGTGTTCTTCCATCGTCGCGACCTGGCGTTCGACTGGCACGGCATCGATGATCTGAAGGGCTATCGGATTGGCACGACGCTGGGCTACTCCTATGGCCTGGCGTTCGACAGGGCGGTTGTGCAGGGACGTTTGCAGACCGAGCGAAGTGGTAAGGAGTACACTGGCTTTCGCTTGCTGGAGCTCAAACGCATCGACCTGTTTCCGCAGAATCGCGCCGTCGGTTATGCCATGCTGCGCCGCCAGCCACCTGAACTGGGGGCTGCGGCGATCACCCATCATCCGCGCCCTTTGAACCTGGAGCCCTTGCATCTGCTGTTTCGCAAGGATGATCCGCAGAGTGCGCAGTTGCTGCGTCAGTTTAACGACGGCCTGCGTCGCTTCGCCGAGCGCGGAGACCTGCTGCGCCTGCAGCAGGCGCTCGATAATGGCAATGCCGACGACTGGCAGCCCAGCGGGCCGATCCAGGCCGCGCGGGACTGAGGCAGCTCATCGAATCATGGAGACTCTGGATGCTCAACAACGATGTACTGCGCAGCCTGCGCTATCTGCTGGATGTCAGCGACGCCAGGCTCGAGGCGTTCTGCCATCTGGCGGACTACCCGGTGGAGCCGGGGCTGATCTCTGCCTGCCTGTTGCGCGAAGAAGAGGCGGGCTACCGAGCCTGCCCGGACGTGCTGTTGGCCCATGTGCTCGAAGGGCTGGTGTTCTACAAGCGTGGCAAGGACGACAGCCGGCCGCGCTTGCCGGTGGAAAAGCGCCTGAGCAACAACCTCATCCTGAAGAAGCTGCGGGTGGCCTTCGAGCTGCGTGACGACGACATCCAGGCGATCCTGCAGTCGGCGGATCTGCCGATGACCAAGGCCGAGCTGGGCGCCTTGTTCCGTGCACCGGGGCACAAACACTACCGCGAGTGCGGTGATCAGATATTGCGCAACTTCCTGCGTGGGTTGACGTTGCGTGAGCGTGGCGCTGTGTAGCGCGGCTGCCGTTCGGGTTTTAGCAGGCGGTTGAAATACGGTTCTTCGCGGAATCTCTTGATATCGGACTGGCAAGTTTGTGTTGGTTGTTCTTATGCCTGTTCCGAATTGCCGCGTTTTTGTTGATGTCTCTGGTTTCGCCCTCCCGGGCGAGTCACTTTTGCCCGGATGGCCGGCCCGACAAAAGTAACCAAAACCTCCGCCCTTTCATCCGGCCCTGGCTGCGCCAGGGTTCGCTCACTCCATCGCCGTTCCAGAGGCCCGCCGCGGTGGGCCATCCATGGCCCATCGCGGCTCTCGGCTTTGGCATCCTGCGTCGCTCTACCTCCTGCATCCATGCAGTCGTCGCGACATCCATGTCGCTCAACCTCTTCCACGACGATTGCGTTCGCCCTCCTGGGCGGGCTCTGCACGCGCCTGAACCTGCGGTAACCCAGAATTAGCGTGGAGTGCTTGAACATGGGTCAGCCTTAGGGCTGACTGAGAAGCCGGCTATACGCCGGCAAACTGAAACTACTCGAATGAAAGTTTTGGTTTAACCCGACAGCCAATCGTGGCTTCACCGTTACCAGAACACTCAGGGATGCCCGGAACCGATGTACGTTCAGGCGCGCAAATGCCCCCTTCAGGAGGCCGAACGCAGGCATTGTGCAGGGGGCGAGTGGCATGGATGCCACGAGAGGCGTAATGGGCCATGGATGGCCCATGTACGCCGACCCCGGAGCAATGCCGGAGTGAGGGAAGTCGAGCGAAGCATGACGGGGACGCCTAGTTCCGGATGGCGGGGGTGCGTTTCTTTTGCTTACTTTTCTTTGCGCAGTTCAAAGAAAAGTGAGTCGCCTGAGGGGGCGAAACCCGGAATACCTGAAAACACCCAAAGCGGCGTCCAGAACACCAACACGGGCCAACAAGACAACACACAAACTTGCCAGTCCGATATCACCCAAGCATTCCCCTGAAATGCGATGCCCCTTAGAAAACTAGGCGGCGCAAGAGGCCAAAGCCGAGGCGTTTTTTGTTAGCCCAACAGCTCACGCATTCGCAACAACACGGCATTGAGGCCGTTGCTGCGCGAGGGCGATAGCTGGCGTTGCAGGCCCAACTGGGCGAACCAGTCGGCCAGGTCGAGCCTGGCCAACTCGTCAGCGTTCAACCCTTCGACCCGCACCAGCAGCACGGCAAGCAGGCCGCGCAGCAGGCGGGCATCACTGGCAGCGCGGAAATGCCAGGCGCCATCACGCTGCTCGGCCACCAGCCAGACCAGACTTTCGCAGCCATGTACGCGGTTGTGCTCCTGGCGTTGGGCCTCGTCCAGCGGCTCCAGGTGCTCGCCCCATTGCATCAGCAGGCGCGCGCGCTGTTCCCAGCCAGTACAGGCGGCAAAGGCGTCCAGGGCTCGTTGGGCGCCAGGTGGCAGCTTCATCGCAGCAGCTCCAGGGCCTTGTCCAGCGCAACGAAGAAACGCTGCAGGTCGGCACCGTCGTTGTACAGGCCGAGCGACACGCGGGTCGCACCGGCCAGGCCAAGACGCTTCATCAGCGGCATGGCGCAGTGGTGTCCGGTGCGCACGGCGATGCCCTGTTCGCTGAGCAGATGGGCCAGGTCGGCGTTGTGCACGCCTTCGACCTGGAAGCAGGCCAGTGCCAGTTGCGGTTCGCCCAGCAGGCGCACACCGGCGCGGGCTTGCAGGCCGGCCAGCAGTTCGCCGTGCAAGGCCGCTTCATGGGCGGCCACGGCGGCCTGATCCAGCCCGTTCAGCCAGTCCAGCGCGGCGCCCAGGGCAATCACCGCGGAAACCGCCGGCGTGCCGGCCTCGAAACCCAGCGGGGCGGGGCGAAAGCGGGCGTCGTGGTAGTCGGCGTCCTGCAGCATTTCGCCACCGAACTGCCAATGCTGCAGTTTCGCCAGCGCTTCGCCACGGGCATAGAGCAGGCCGACGCCATCCGGGCCGTAGAGCTTGTGCGCCGAGCAGACGTAGAAGTCGCAACCCAGCGCCTGCATGTCCGGCCTGGTATGCACGGCGCCCTGGGCGCCGTCGATGACAGTCAGGGCGCTGTGGGCCTTGGCCAGAGCCAGCAACTCAGTGAGCGGCTGCCAGCGGCCGAGCACGTTGGAAAGCTGCGAGACCGCCAGCAGGCGCGTGCGCGGGCCGATCAGGCGAGCGGCTTCGCCCAGGTCGATACCGCCTGCCGCATCCAACGGCAACACCACCAGCTCCAGGCCCCGACGCTTGGCAAGCTGCTGCCAGGGCAGCAGGTTGGCGTGGTGCTCGGCGGCGCTGATGACGATTTGCCCGCCAGGCTGCAGCAGGTGCTCCAGGCCGTAGGCCAGCAGGTTGAGCGATTCGGTGCTGCCACGGGTGAAGACGATCTCGTCACTGCTCTGCGCGTTCAGCCACTGCGCGGCCTTGCTGCGTGTGGCCTCGAAGGCGCGGGTGGCGCGTTCGCCTGGCAGGTGCTGGGCGCGATGCACGTTGGCTACGCCGCCGGCCAGGTAGGCGAGCAGCGCATCCAGAACCGCCTGCGGTTTCTGTGCGGTGGCGGCGCTGTCCAGGTAGGTGTGGCCGTCGGCTTCGAGGGCAAGAATGCCGGGGAATTCGGCGCGCCAGGGGGAATTCAGAGCCATGAGCTTCAAGCCGCAAGCTGCAAGTTGGAGCCGCAGAGCTTGCGGCTTGTAGCTTGCAGCTTGGCGCTGCCTCTTAGTTGTGAGCGTGCAGGGCTTCGTTCAGCTCGATGGCCGACTTGTGGGTCTTGCACTCCACGGCGCCGGTCTGCGAGTTGCGACGGAACAGCAGGTCGGGCTGGCCGGCCAGGTCGCGGGCCTTGAGCACTTTCACCAGCTCGTTGTTCTCGTCGAGCAGGTTCACCTTGGTGCCGGCGGTGATGTACAGGCCGGCTTCGACGGTGTTGCGGTCGCCCAGGGGGATGCCGATACCGGCGTTGGCGCCGATCAGGCAGCCTTCGCCGACGCTGATGACGATGTTGCCGCCGCCGGACAGGGTGCCCATGGTGGAGCAGCCGCCACCCAGATCCGAGCCTTTGCCGACGAATACGCCCGCAGACACGCGGCCTTCGATCATGCCTGGGCCTTCGGTGCCGGCGTTGAAGTTGACGAAGCCCTCGTGCATCACCGTGGTGCCTTCACCGACGTAGGCGCCCAGGCGCACGCGGGCGCTGTCGGCGATACGCACGCCGGCCGGTACCACGTAGTCGGTCATTTTCGGGAACTTGTCCACCGAGAACACTTCCAGCAGTTCGCCTTTCAGGCGTGCTTCCAGTTGACGTTCGGCCAGTTCGGCGAGGTCGACGGCGCCCTGGCTGGTCCAGGCGACGTTGGGCAGCAGCGGGAAAATGCCGGACAGGTTCAGGCCATGGGGCTTGACCAGGCGGTGCGACAGCAGGTGCAGCTTGAGGTAGGCCTCGGGGGTGCTGCTCGGCGCGCTGTCTTCGGCCAGGAAGGTGGCCACCAGCGGGTTGCTGCTCTCGGCCAGGCGGGTCAGCAGGGCGGCCTGGGCAGTATCGATGCCCTTGAGCGCTTCGGCCAGGTCACGGGCCTGGGCGTGGCTGAAGGTGATGGCCTGGTTGCCACCCTGGTAATCCAGGATCTCGGCGGCTTTGGCCACCAGATCGGCTGCCGGGTTGAGCAGCGGTTGCGCGTAGAAGACTTCCAGCCAGTTGCCCTGACGGTTCTGGGTGCCGACGCCGAAGGCGATGCTGAAGAGGGTGGTGGTCATCGATGAGGTTCCTTGCAACAAATTCGGGTGAGAGTGATCAGGCCAACGCAGCTTGGTAGGTGTCCGGCTTGAAGCCGACCAGGGTCTTGTCGCCCAGGTCGAGCACCGGGCGTTTGATCATCGAAGGCTGGGCCAGCATCAGGTCGATGGCCTTGGCCTGGTCGAGATCGGCTTTCTGCGCGTCATCCAGTTTGCGGAAGGTGGTGCCGGCACGGTTGAGGACGATCTGCCAGCCATGCTCGTCGCACCATTTCTCCAGGCTCGCACGGTCGATGCCGGCGCTCTTGTAGTCGTGAAAGGCATAGTCGACGCCATGCTCGTCGAGCCAGGTTCTGGCCTTCTTCATGGTGTCGCAAGCCTTGATGCCATACAGGACGTAACTCATGGTCTTCCTCTGATGAGTGGCGTGCCGGGATGTCCGGAAAAAATGGCCGGCTATTATGCCATGGCTGGTGTGGGCGTGGCGGGCACTGTCGCAGGGATGTGTTACAGCGCTAGAATCAGCGTCACGCACTCACTCCCGCCGGTTTTCTCCCTCATGCAACTGCTCTACACCATTCTGATCATGCTGCTGGTGGTCAGTGGTACGCGTATCAGCGCGCAGTTCATCCCCTTGCCTCTGCCTCTGCTGCAAATTCTCATCGGCGCCCTGTTGGCCGTGCCGGCGCTGGGGTTGCATGTACGCCTCGATCCGGAACTGTTTCTGCTGCTGTTCATTCCGCCGCTGCTGTTCGTCGATGGCTGGCGCATGCCCAAGGGGCAGTTCCGCCAGTTGCGCACGCCGATTCTGTTGCTGGCCTTCGCCCTGGTGTTCTTCAGCATTCTCGGTGCGGGGCATTTCATTCACTGGTTGTTGCCGCAGGTGCCCCTGGCCGCCTGTTTCGCCCTGGCGGCGGTGCTGTCGCCGACCGATGCGGTGGCGGTCTCGGCGATCACCCACGGCCGCCTGCCTAGCACCCTGAACAACCTGTTGCAGGGCGAGGCGCTGATGAACGATGCCTCAGGCCTGGTGGCATTCAAGTTCGCCGTGGCGGCGACCCTCACGGGAGTGTTCTCGATCAGCGATGCGAGTCTGCAGTTCGTGCTGGTGGCGGTCGGCGGGCTGGCCGTCGGCGTGGCCCTGAGTTACCTGCTGGGGCGCCTGCGCGCCTGGATGATCGCCCAGGGCTGGGAAGACCCGGCGACGCACGTGTTGCTGCTTTTGCTGCTGCCATTCGCCGCCTACGTGGCCGCCGAGCACTTCGGGCTGTCCGGCATCCTCTCGGCAGTGGCGGCAGGGATGATGCAGAGCCGCCTCGACCTGCTCCCGCGGCAGACCTCCACGCGCCTGCTCAACCGCAGCGTGTGGGCGCTGCTGGAGTTCACCTTCAACGGCCTGATCTTCCTGCTGCTGGGCCTGCAGTTGCCGGACATCCTCACGGCGGCTCTGGGCGATCATGCCGAGCCCTGGATGTTCGCTCTGCAGGCCATGGGCCTGGTGGCGGCGATCTACGCCGTGCTGATGCTGCTGCGCTTCGTCTGGGTCTACGGCTACTGGCGCGTGTCGGGCTCCTTGCGTCGGCTGCGCGGCGAGCCGACGCGCTTCGCCGGGCAGTCGCGCATCGCCTTGAGCGTGGTGCTGACCCTGGGCGGCGTGCGTGGCGCAGTGACCCTGGCGGGCGTGATGTCGCTGCCCTTGCTGCTCAACAATGGCCAGGCCTTTCCCGAGCGCGACCTGCTGATCCTGATTGCCGCCGGGGTGATCCTGCTGTCGCTGCTGGTGGCCAGTGTCGCTTTGCCGCGCATCCTGCCACGTCTGCCGCAGGACAACGTGGCGCTGCACGAGCGTGAGCTCAATCGTCACCGCGCCGCGGTGCTGGAGGCGGCGATTCGTTATCTGGAGTCCGAGGACGAGCGTGCCGCCGACGCCGAAGGGGCTATCGCTGCGGTCGAAGTGAAGGCGCGCCTGATGAGCGAGTATCGCGACCTGCTGGAGCGTGCCCGTGGCGGCGATGAGGCACGCGAGCAGCAGCGCGAGACCGACCGCCTGGAATATCGCCTGCGTCTGCAGGCGCTGCGCACCCAGCGTCTGGAGTTGTACCGCATGCGCCACGACAACGAGCTGGACGACGACTTGCTGGCCGAGATCCTGCGCGATCTGGATATCGCCGAGGCGCGCCTGAACAAGAGCTGAGTCGCCAGAGGCATCGCCTGTAGCCCGGATGCAATCCGGGGCTTCTGTAGGAGCGAATTCATTCGCGAAGGGGCTGGCGCCCCAGGACAATCGTGAATGAATTCGCTATGCGGGCGAGAGGGATCGCCCGCAAGATGGCACGCTATCGACCCGACTCAGGCGCTACGAATGAATCGCGCGATGCGCTCGGCCGCTTCGATGCACTCGGCCAGCGGCGCGACCAGGGCCATGCGCACGCGCCCAGCCCCCGGGTTGACGCCATCCACCTCACGCGATAGGTAGGAGCCCGGCACCACGGTGACGTGTTCGGCCACGAAGAGCTCGCGGGTGAACTGTGTATCGTCGCCCGGCGTGCGGGCCCAGAGGTAGAAGCCGCCATCCGGGCGTTGCACGTCCATCACCGGGGCCAGGATTTTCAGTACGGCATCGAACTTCTCGCGGTACAGGTCGCGGTTGGCGCGCACGTGCGCTTCGTCGTTCCAGGCGGCGACGCTGGCGAGCTGGGTCTGCACCGGCATGGCGCAGCCGTGGTAGGTGCGATAGAGCAGAAAGTGCTTGAGAATCTCGGCATCGCCGGCCACGAAGCCCGAGCGCAAGCCCGGCAGATTGGAGCGTTTGGACAGGCTGTGGAACACCACGCAGCGTGCGAAATCGCGGCGGCCCAGCTCGGCGCAGGCGCTGAGCAGGCCGGGCGGTGGTGCGTCCTCGTCGAAATACAGCTCGCTGTAGCACTCGTCGGCGGCGATGACGAAATCGTGCTCGTCGGCCAGGGCGATCAGCTTCTTCAGGGTTTCCAGCGGGATCAGCGCGCCGGTGGGGTTGCCTGGCGAGCACAGGAACAGGATCTGGCAGCGCTGCCAGACCTCCGTCGGCACGGCATCGAAGTCCGGGTTGAAGCCATGGTCTTCCAGGCACGGCAGGTAGTGCGGTTCAGCGCCAGCGAGAAAGGCCGCGCCTTCATAGATCTGGTAGAAGGGGTTGGGGCTGACCACCAGGCCCTGGGCATCGCGGTCGACCACCGCCTGGGTGAAGGCGAACAGCGCTTCGCGGGTGCCGTTGACCGGCAGCACGTGGCGCGCCGCATCCAGCCAGCCTGCGGGCACGCCGAAGCGGCGCTCGCACCAGGCGGCGATGCTCTGGCGCAGTTCCGGCAGACCCAGGGTGGTCGGGTACACCGCCAGTTTGTCGAGGTTGGCGGTCAGCGCCTGGGCGACGAAGTCCGGCGAGCGATGCTTGGGCTCGCCAATGGACAGGGCGATGGGCGCGCGGTCGGCGGCGGGCTGCGCATCGGCGAGCAGGGCGCGGAGTTTCTCGAACGGGTAGGGCTGCAACTGGGCGAGGGCGTGGTTCATGGTGATCCGACGTGTCCTGTGGAAGGCGGCGACAAAGCTGCCGACACTAGCATGGCGCGCGCGCCGAGGAAAATTCCGCTGGCTGTCCGTTTTACGCTGGTTTAGGTCAACAATGCTGACGCTCGAGCGATTCAAGAGTATTCACATAGTGCCGATAGCCTGAGCGTAAAATTTTCCCACGAGACTCTCCTTATGCGCACCCTCAAGTTCAGCCACAAGATCATGCTGGCTGCTTCCCTGGTGGTCATCGCGGCCTTCGCGTCCTTCGCCCTGTACAACGACTACCTGCAGCGCACCTCGATTCGCCACAACCTGGCCAACTACCTGCACGATGTCGGCCTGGTTTCCACTGGCAACATTCAGCACTGGCTGGATGGGCGCATGCAGTTGCTGGACAACCTCGCCGAGTCGGTGCAGGACGACAGTTCGCCCGAGATGCTGGCGCGTAATCTGCAACACCGCAGCATCGCCTCGGCCTTTCTCTATGCCTATTACGGCCAGGCCGATGGCACTTACACCCAGTTTCCGCCGAGCGAGCTGCCGGCCGGCTACGACCCGCGTCAGCGCCCCTGGTACAAGAGTGCCGTGGGCAGCAGTGGCCCGGGCCTGACCGCGCCCTACCTGGCGGCCGACCCGCGTGACGGGCTGCTGATCACCATTACTCGCCCGGTCAGCGCGGGCGGCAGCTTGCGGGGCGTGGTGGGCGGCGATCTCAAGCTGCAGACCATCGACGACATCCTCAACTCCTTCGACCTGGGCGGCATGGGCTACGCCTTCCTGGTGGACGAGCAGGGCACGGTGCTGGTGCATCCGGACAAGAGCCTGGTGCTGAAGAAGCTGCCGGAGCTTTACCCCGAGGCAACGCCGCGTCTGGAATCCAGCCTGCAGAACACCACAGGCGTCGATGGCAGCGCCCGTATCGTCACCTTCCAGCCGGTGCAGGGGCTTACTGGGGTGCGCTGGTACGTCGGCCTGTCGGTGGACGAGAGCAAGGCGTTCGCGGCCCTGCGTGAGTCGCGCCTGTCCGCGTTGATGGCGACCATCATCGGCGTGGTGGCGATTCTCCTGCTGCTCGGCATGCTGATCCGCATTCTGCTGCGCCCGCTGCACGTGATGAGCCATGCCATGAGCGGCATCGCCGAAGGCGAGGGGGATCTGACTCAGCGCCTGAAGATCGCCTCCGGCGACGAGTTCGGCGAACTGGCCGGGGCCTTCAACCGTTTCGTCGAGCGTATCCACGAGTCGATCCGTGAAGTGGCCTCGACCACTCGTGAGGTGCACGAGCGTGTCACGACCGTGGTACAGGCCTCCAACGCCTCCATGGGTAACTCCAGCGAGCAGGCGGCGCGCACCGACAGCGTGGCGGCGGCGATCAACGAGCTGGGCGCTGCTGCCCAGGAAATCGCCCGCAACGCCGCTGATGCCTCGCAACAGGCCAGCGAGGCACGGCGCAATGCCGAGGAAGGGCAGGGCATGGTCGAGCGCACCCTGGCGGCGATGGGCGACCTGTCGGAGAAGATCCAGGCGTCCGGCAACCATATCGAGCTGCTCAGCGAGAAGAGCAACGACATCGGCCAGATTCTCGACGTGATCAAGGGTATTTCCGAGCAGACCAACCTGCTCGCGCTCAATGCCGCCATCGAGGCCGCCCGCGCCGGCGAGGCTGGGCGTGGTTTCGCCGTGGTGGCCGACGAGGTGCGTAACCTGGCCCAGCGCACGCAGAGCTCGGCGCAGGAGATCCAGCAGATGATCGAACAGCTCCAGGCTGGTGCCCGCGATGCCGTGGCGACCATGACCGAGAGCCGGCGTTTCAGCGAGGACAGCGTGCGCATCGGCGGCCAGGCCGGGGAGAACCTGCGTGGCGTGACCCAGCGCATCGGCGAGATCGACGGCATGAACCAGTCGGTGGCCACCGCTACCGAGGAGCAGACCTCGGTGATCGAGAGCCTGAACATGGACATCACCGAGATCAACACCCTGAACCAGGATGGCGTGCGCAACCTGCAGGCCAGCCTCAGTGCCTGTACCGAGCTGGATCAGCAGGTCGGGCGGCTCAAGCACCTGGTGGACAGCTTCAGGATTTGAGGCTGTCTGCCTTTGGGGGCGAATTCGTTCGCGATGTTGGTGGCCTTGGCGCCTAATGCCAGTCAGTTAAGGCTGTCCGTGTTTGGCTCCCCTCTCCCGTTTACGGCAGAGGGGCTGGGGGTAAGTTTGGTTGATACCGGACTGGCAAGTTTGTGTGTTGGTTTTTCTGATGCCTGTTCCGGATTGCCGCGTTTTTGTTGATGTTTCTGATTTCGCCCTCCCGGGCGAGTCACTTTTGGGGCAAAAGTAACCAAAACCTCCGCCCTTTCATCCGGCCCTGGCTGCGCCAGGGTTCGCTCACTCCATCGCCGCTCCAGAGGCCCGACCGGATGCGGCCCACCGACGGTGGGCCATCCATGGCCCATCGCGGCTCTCGCGGCATCCATGCCGCTCGACCTCTTCCACAACGATTCCGCTCCCCCTCCTGGGCGGGCTCTGCACGCGCCTGAACCCTAGGTAACCCAGAATTAGCGTGGAGTGCTTGAACATGGGTCAGCCTTAGGGCTGACCGGGATGCCGGCTGGAAGCCGGCAAGCTATTCAAGCGAATGAAACTACGCGAATGAAAGTTTTGGTTTAACCCGGCGGCCACGTCATGGTTCCACTGTTACCAGAGCACGCCGGGCATGCCCGGAACCGATGTCCGTTCAGGCGCGCAAATGCCCCCTTCAGGAGGCCGAACGCAGGCATTGCGCAGGGGGCGAGTGGCATGGATGCCACGAGAGGCTTGAAGGGCCATGGATGGCCCTTGCAAGCTGACCCCGGAGCGGTGCCGGAGTGAGGGGAGTCGAGCGAAGCATGACGGGGACGCCTAGTTCCGGATGGCGGGGGGGCGTTTCTTTTGCTTACTTTTCTTTGCGCAGTTCAAAGAAAAGTGAGTCGCCCGAGGGGGCGAAACCCGGAATCTCTTAATACACCGCAGCGGCGTCCAGAACACCAAACAACACACAAATTTGCCAGTCCAGTATCAAGACCGCCTTTCCCGAGATTCCGCGAAGAACCCTTTTGCAGGCGAGTTCATTCGCGATGCTGGCGGCCATGGGCCGATAGATCCGCGACGCGACAGCCCCCCTCAGAAGGTAATGCTCTGCGCCGGGCTGGGCGTGCTGGGCTCCGAAAGCTTGGCGATGATCGCCTCCTGCAGGCGCGCGCAGAACTCTGGATCCGACAGCGGCTGACCCTTGTCGTCGGTGATGAAGAACACGTCCTCGACCCGCTCGCCGAGCGTGGCGATCTTGGCGTTCTGCAGCGACAGGTCATATTCGACGAAGATGCGCCCGATACGCGCCAGCAGGCCGGGGCGATCCGGTGCGGTGAGTTCGAGTATGGTCACCGGGCGCTGCGCATCGTTGTGGATGGTCACCTGCGGGGCGAAGGCGAAGTGCTTGAGCTGGCGCGGCACCCGGCGCTGGATGATGGTGGGGTAGTCGTCGGGGTTGCGCAGGGCGGTGATCAGGCCCTCGCGAATCTGTTCGATACGCGCCGGGTTGTTGCCGATCGAACTGCCGTCGGCATCCAGCACGATGTAGGTATCGAGGGTGAACTGGCTGGTGGAGGTGATGATTCGCGCATCGTGAATGCTCAGATTGAGCTGGCTCATCGCCGCCACCGTCACGGCGAAGAAGTCGTGCTGGTCGGGGGCATAGATGAAGATCTGCGTGCCACCCTCGAACTCGCGCTGGGTGGTTTCCTTGATCAGCACCAGTGGCCCGCCATCGTCGGGATGCTGGAGGATGGCATCGGTGTGCCAGGCCACGTCGCTGGCGGTATGGCGCAGGAAGTAGTCGTCGCCGAGCTGGCTCCAGAGCTGCTCGGCATCGTCCGGGTCGGTGCCGCTGCGCACCAGGGTGTCCAGAGCGGCGTTCTGCGTCTGGCGAATCTGTTCTTCACGATCCACCGGGTTTTCCAGGCCTCGACGCAGGGCGCGCTTGGTTTCGGTGTAGAGCTGGCGCAGCAGGCTGGCGCGCCAGGAGTTCCACAGGCTGGGGTTGGTGGCGTTGATGTCGGCCACAGTCAGCACGTAGAGGTATTCCAGGTGGGTCTGGTCGCCGACGAACTGGGCGAAGTCGTGGATCACCTGTGGGTCGGAGAGATCCTTGCGCTGTGCGGTGGTGGACATCACCAGGTGGTGCTGCACCAGCCAGACGATCAGCGCGCTGTCCCAGGCCGGCAGGTGGTGGCGACGGGCGAAGGCCTCGGCATCCAGCGCGCCCAGTTCGGAGTGGTCGCCGCCACGGCCCTTGCCGATGTCATGGTAGAGCCCGGCCAGGTAGATCAGCTCGGGCTTTGGCAGGCGCTCGATGATCTTGCTGGCCAGCGGGAATTTCTCCGCCAGCTCCGGCCAGCGGAACTTGCGCAGGTGCTTGATCAGGTTGAGGGTGTGCGCGTCGACCGTATAGATGTGGAACAGGTCGTGCTGCATCTGCCCGACGATATCGCCGAACTCCGGCAGGTAGCGACCGAGAATGCCGTAGCGGTTCATCCGCCGCAGGTTGCGGTGAATGCCCTCCTTGCACTTGAACAGCTCGATGAACAGGCTGGTGTTGCGGATATCCTTGCGGAAATCGTCGTCGATCAGGTGGCGGCTGTCGCGCAGCAGGCGAATGGTGCCGGCGCGCACGCCCTTGATTTCCGGATGTTGGGCCATCAGCACAAAGATCTCGAGGATGGCGAAGGGGGTGCGCTTGAAGATGTTGGGGTGGATGGCCTCGATGTAGCCGTCACGCACCTGGAAGCGGCTGTTCAGCGGTGTGCACTGGCTGCTTTCGGCAGCGCGCAGGATGACTTCCTCGAAGTGCTGGTTGAGCAGATCCGACAATTCGGAAATGCCCATGACTACGCGGTAGTACTTCTGCATGAAGTGTTCGATGCTGCGCTTGCCGTCGCCATCCTTGTAGCCGAACAGGGCGGCGATCTTCACTTGATAATCGAACAGCAGGCGATCCTCTGCGCGTCCGGCGAGCATGTGCAGGGCGTAGCGCACCTTCCACAGGAACTCCTGGCTGGAGGCGAGCAGGGCGTATTCGCTCTCCAGCAGGAAGCCATGGCTGACCAGGGCCTGCAGGTTGAGCGTGCCGAACTGGCGGCGGGCGACCCAGAGAATGGTCTGGATGTCGCGCAGGCCGCCGGGCGAACCCTTGACGTTGGGTTCGAGGTTGTATTCGGTGTCGTTGTACTTGCCGTGGCGTGCCTTGCGCTCCTCGCGCTTGGCCAGATAGAAGTGCTTGCTCGGCCACATCTGCTCGGGGCTGGTGACCTGCTGCATGCGTTGGCGCAGGTGTTCGGGGCCGGCGATGGTGCGGCTTTCCATCAGGTTGGTGATTACCGTCAGGTCGGCGCGGGCCTCTTCGGCGCATTCGTCGACACTGCGCACGCTCTGGCCGACTTCCAGGCCGATGTCCCAGAGCAGGGTGAGGAAGCCTTCGATGGGCTCACGGAAAATCTCATGGTCACTGCTGTCGAGCAGAATCAGCAGGTCGATGTCGGAGTAGGGGTGCAGCTCGCCGCGACCATAGCCGCCGACGGCGAGCAGGGCGATGTCGGCATCCTCGCACCAGCTAAAGCGCTTCCAGGCTTCCTGCAGGATCTGGTCGACGAACCAGGCGCGATCCTCCACCAGGCGGCGGATCTCGCGGCCGGCCCGATAGCGCGAGTCGAGTACTTCATGCGCCTGGCGGATGGCTTTCTTGAAGGCGGCGATGGGGCTGGATTTGAGTGCCAGTTCGGCCTGGAACTGGCCACGGTCGAACAGTTCGGTATCCATCTGCGGCATGCCGGCGCCTTCCTATATAAGCCAGGGTACGCTGTGCGCACCACTTGATTTCATGGTGTTGCGATCACTGCCCGGACGAGGTGCGCGCGATGCTGTCGTCGCTGCGCAGGGTGAGGATCTCATAGCCATCGGCGGTGACCAGCACGGTGTGCTCCCACTGCGCCGACAGCTTGCGATCCTTGGTGATGGCGGTCCAGCCGTCGCCGAGCAGGCGGGTTTCCGGGCGGCCCTGGTTGATCATCGGCTCGATGGTGAAGGTCATGCCTTCCTTGAGCTCCATGCCAGTGCCGGCCTTGCCGTAGTGCAGCACCTGCGGCTCCTCGTGGAACACCGCGCCGATACCATGGCCGCAGTACTCACGCACCACGGAGAAACCGTTCTTCTCGGCGTGCTTCTGGATCACTTCGCCAATATCGCCCAGGCGCGCGCCCGGTTTGACCAGCTCGATGCCTTTATACATGCACTCCTGGGTGACCTTGGCCAGGCGCTCGGCCCATTCGGCCACCTTGCCGACCATGAACATCTTGCTGGTGTCGCCGTGGTAGCCGTCCTTGATCACGGTGATGTCGATGTTCAGCACGTCGCCGTCCTTGAGCGGCTTGTCGTTGGGGATGCCGTGGCACACCACATGGTTGATCGAGGTGCAGATCGACTTGGGAAAGCCCCTGTAGTTGAGCGGTGCGGGGATGGCCTGCTGCACGTTGACGATATAGTCATGGCAGATGCGGTCGAGCTCTTCGGTGGTCACGCCCGGCTTGACGTGTTCGCCGATCATCTCCAGCACCTCGGCGGCCAGGCGGCCGGCGACGCGCATTTTCTCGATTTCTTCGGCGGATTTGATGGTGACGGTCATAGCCAGCTCTCGGGTACTCACGGAAAAAGGCGCTCATATTAACAGCTACGGGCTACAGGCTACAGGCAGGCTTGCTGCTTGAGGCTTGTAGCTTATGGCTGCTCTTTATGGTATAAAACGCGCCGCTTTACGGGCAGCATGCCCGAAAGCTCAAACCCACACACGTATCGACACGGTTTCCTGGGTGCCCTTCGACAAGTTCGGGGGTTGGAAGCTGGGATACGTGGAGGCCTAACCCGACTTATCAAGGAACTATCATGTCCCAAGTCAACATGCGCGATATGCTGAAGGCCGGTGTGCACTTCGGCCACCAGACCCGTTACTGGAACCCGAAAATGGGCAAGTACATTTTCGGTGCGCGTAACAAGATTCACATCATCAACCTCGAAAAAACCCTGCCGATGTTCAACGACGCCCTGTCGTTCGTTGAAAAGCTGGCTGCTGGCAAGAACAAGATCCTGTTCGTTGGCACCAAGCGTTCCGCTGGCAAGATCGTTCGCGAAGAAGCGGCTCGTTGCGGCTCGCCGTTCGTCGATCACCGCTGGTTGGGCGGCATGCTGACCAACTACAAGACCATCCGTGCTTCGATCAAGCGCCTGCGCGAGCTGGAAACCCAGTCCCAGGACGGCACCTTCGCCAAGCTGACCAAGAAAGAAGCTCTGATGCGTACCCGTGATCTGGAAAAACTGGATCGCAGCCTGGGTGGTATCAAGGACATGGGCGGCCTGCCGGACGCGCTGTTCGTGATCGACGTCGACCACGAGCGCATTGCCATCACCGAAGCCAACAAGCTGGGCATCCCGGTCATCGGCATCGTCGATACCAACAGCAGCCCGGAAGGCGTTGACTACATCATCCCGGGTAACGACGACGCCATCCGCGCCATCCAGCTGTACATGGGTGCCATGGCTGACGCCGTGATCCGTGGTCGCAGCAACGCTGGCGGTGCCACCGAAGAGTTCATCGAAGAAGCCCCGGCTGCCGAAGCTGCCGAAGGCTAAGCAGTAACGTCGCTCATATAGCGTGCGTGCTGAGCAAGAAGGGGGCTAGGCCCCCTTTTTGCCACTCACAGATTTGCTCACCCGCCTGACGGGTGAATGGTTGAAGACCTACCGAGAGGATTTTCAAGATGGCAGAGATTACTGCAGCCCTGGTCAAAGAACTGCGCGAGCGTACCGGCCAAGGCATGATGGAATGCAAGAAGGCCCTGGTTGCTGCTGGTGGCGACATCGAAAAAGCCATTGATGACATGCGTGCTTCCGGCGCCATCAAGGCCGCCAAGAAGGCTGGCAACATCGCTGCCGAAGGCTCCATCGCCGTGCGCGTCGAAGGTGGCCGTGGCCTGATCATCGAAGTCAACTCGCAGACCGACTTCCTGGCTCTGCAGGACGACTTCAAGGCCTTCGTCAAGGAAAGCCTGGACGAAGCCTTCGAGAAGAACCTGACCGAAGCTGCTCCGCTGATCGCTTCCCGCGAGCCGGCTCGTGAAGCTCTGGTCGCCAAGTGCGGCGAGAACGTCAACATCCGTCGTCTGACCGCTGTGACCGGTGACACCGTGGGTGCCTACCTGCACGGCCACCGTATCGGTGTTCTGGTCGTTCTGAAGGGCGGTAACGACGAACTGGCCAAGCACGTTGCCATGCACGTTGCTGCCTCCAACCCGGCTGTGGTTTCCCCGGATCAGGTGTCCGAGGAGCTGGTTGCCAAGGAGAAGGAAATCTTCCTGCAGCTCAATGCCGAGAAGATCGCCGGCAAGCCGGAAAACATCGTCGAGAACATGGTCAAGGGCCGTATCGCCAAGTTCCTGGCCGAAGCCAGCCTGGTTGAGCAAGCCTTCATCATGGACCCGGAAGTCAAGGTCGGTGATCTGGTGAAGAAAGCCGGTGCCGAAGTCGTTTCCTTCGTGCGTTACGAAGTGGGCGAGGGCATCGAGAAGGCCGAGACCGACTTCGCTGCCGAAGTGGCCGCTCAGGTTGCTGCCAGCAAGCAGTAAGCGGTTTTTCCGGTATGTACCCCCAAAGAGGCTGCCCGTTTGCGCGGGCGGCCTCTTTGCCGAATAAGGGGTAAGAATGATTATGGCGGCCGCTCCAACGAACGGCCGCCGGCACTGTCAAAGTGCCAGATAGCAGCCGTGCCTAAGGCACGCTGCGCCCAGAACACACATCGCCGCAGGAGAGACTTGCAATGGCTCAGCAGACGACTGGTCGCCAACCTCGCTACAAACGCATTCTGCTCAAACTCAGCGGCGAGGCCCTGATGGGCTCGGAAGATTTCGGCATCGATCCCAAGGTGCTCGATCGCATGGCGCTGGAAGTCGGCCAACTGGTCGGCATCGGCGTGCAGGTCGGCCTGGTGATCGGTGGCGGCAACCTGTTCCGTGGCGCGGCGCTGTCCGCTGCCGGTATGGATCGCGTCACCGGCGACCATATGGGCATGCTGGCCACGGTGATGAACGCCCTGGCCATGCGTGACGCCCTGGAGCGCTCGAACATCCCGGCCATCGTCATGTCGGCGATCTCCATGGTCGGCGTGACCGATCACTATGACCGCCGCAAGGCCATGCGCCACCTCAAGACCGGCGAGGTGGTGATCTTCGCCGCCGGCACCGGCAACCCCTTCTTCACCACCGATTCGGCCGCCTGCCTGCGCGCCATCGAGATCGATGCCGACGTGGTACTGAAGGCGACCAAGGTCGATGGCGTGTACACTGCCGACCCGTTCAAGGATCCGCATGCCGAGAAGTTCGAGCGCCTGACCTATGACGAGGTGCTCGATCGCAAGCTGGGGGTGATGGATCTGACCGCCATCTGCCTGTGCCGCGATCACAAGATGCCGCTGCGGGTCTTCAACATGAACAAGCCGGGCGCCCTGCTTAACGTGGTGGTAGGCGGCGCCGAAGGAACCCTGATCGAGGAGGAAGCACAATGATCAACGACATCAAGAAAGACGCTCAGGAGCGTATGGGCAAATCCCTGGAATCGCTGGATCGTAACCTGGCGTCCATCCGCACGGGTCGTGCTCACCCGAGCATTCTCGACAGCGTCAAGGTGCCGGCCTGGGGTAGCGAGATGCCGCTCAACCAGGTGGCTGCGATCACCGTCGAAGATGCCCGTACCCTGAAGATCGTCGCTCACGACAAGAACCTCAGCGCCGCCATCGAAAAGGCCATCCTGACTTCCGACCTGGGCCTGAACCCATCCAGCGCCGGTACCACCATCCGCGTGCCGATGCCTGCCCTGACCGAGGAGACCCGCAAGGGCTACACCAAGCAGGCGCGTGGTGTGGCCGAAGACGCCAAGGTCGCCGTGCGCAACGTGCGCCGTGACGCTCTGGCCGAGCTGAAGAAGCTGGCCAAGGCCAAGGAAATCAGCGAGGACGAAGAGCGTCGTGCCGCTGACGAGCTGCAGAAGATCACCGACAAGTTCATTGCCGATGTCGACAAGGCTCTGGAGGTCAAGGAAAAAGACCTGATGGCCGTTTGATCGCACAGGCTTCCGACATGGATAAGAACAAGCAGGGGGCAGTGCCGAGGCACGTCGCCATCATCATGGATGGCAACAACCGCTGGGCCAGAAAGCGCCTGTTGCCAGGTGTGGCCGGGCACAAGGCCGGGGTCGACGCGGTGCGCGCGGTGATCGAGGTATGTGCCGAGTCGGGCGTCGAGGTGCTGACGCTGTTCGCCTTTTCCAGCGAGAACTGGCAGCGTCCCGCCGATGAAGTCGGGGCGCTGATGGAGCTATTCCTCGGTGCGCTGCGGCGTGAGGCGAAGAAGCTGCTGGACAACGACATCGCCTTGCGCATCATCGGTGATCGCTCACGCTTTCATCCCGAGCTGCAGGCCGCCATGCGCGAGGCCGAGGCGCTGACCGCCGGCAAGCGCCGCTTCACCCTGCAGATCGCCGCCAACTATGGCGGCCAGTGGGACATCGTTCAGGCCACTCAGCGCCTGGCGCGTGAGGTGCAGGCCGGGCATCTGCTGCCCGAGGAAATCAGTGCGGAGGTGCTGCAGGGCTGTCTGGCCACCGGCGACATGCCGTTGCCGGATCTGTGCATTCGTACCGGTGGCGAGCATCGCATCAGCAACTTCCTGCTCTGGCAGTTGGCTTACAGCGAGCTGTACTTCTCCGACCTGTACTGGCCGGATTTCAAGCATGAGGCCATGCGCAAGGCGCTGGCCGATTTCGCTACCCGCCAGCGTCGCTTCGGCAAGACCAGCGAGCAGGTGGCAGCCGAGGCGCGCTCCTGATGTTGAAGCAACGAATCATCACGGCACTGGTGCTGCTACCCATCGCCCTGGGCGGCTTTTTCCTCCTCGATGGCCTGGCGTTCGCCCTGTTCATCGGTGCGGTGGTCAGTCTGGGGGCCTGGGAGTGGGCACGCCTGGCGGGCTTCGAGTCGCAGGGGCTGCGCGTCGCCTATGCAGCGGTTGTCGCCTTGCTGCTGGCAGTGCTCTATCTATTGCCTGGCCTGGCGCCATTGATCCTGGCGCTGGCGGTGCTCTGGTGGGTGGCCGCGACCTGGCTGGTGCTCGGCTATCCCGATAGCAGTCGTTACTGGGGTGGCTTGCCTGGCCGTCTGTTGATCGGTCTGCTGATCCTCCTGCCGGCCTGGCAGGGGTTGGTGTTGCTCAAACAATGGCCGCAGGCCAACGGTCTGATCATCGCCGTCATGCTGCTGGTCTGGGGGGCCGATATCGGCGCGTATTTCTCCGGCAAGGCCTTCGGCAAGCGCAAGCTGGCGCCGCGGGTCAGCCCTGGCAAGAGCTGGGAAGGTTTCTACGGTGGTCTCGCTGCCAGCCTGCTGATCACCTTGCTGGTCGGCCTGCAGCAGGGCTGGAGCGTTGGCTCGCTGGTGCTGGCGCTGCTGGGTGCGGCGCTGGTGGTGATGGTGTCGGTGGTTGGTGATCTCACCGAGAGCATGTTCAAGCGCCAGTCCGGGATCAAGGACAGCAGCAACCTGCTGCCGGGGCATGGCGGCGTGCTGGATCGTATCGATAGCCTGACGGCGGCCATTCCGCTGTTCGCGGCACTGCTCTGGCTGGCCGGCTGGGGTTCGCTGTGAGTGGCGTGCAGCGCATCACCGTGCTGGGGGCGACCGGCTCCATCGGTCTGAGCACCCTGGACGTCATCGCGCGTCATCCCGAACGTTATCAGGTCTTCGCTCTGACTGGCTTCACTCGTCTGAGCGAGCTGCAGGCGCTGTGCCTGCAGCACCGCCCGGCTTTCGTCGTGGTGCCGGATGAGCAGGCGGCGCAGCCGTTGCGCTTCGCGCTGCGCGATGCCGGCCTGAGCACCGAGGTGCTTATGGGCGAGCAGGGGCTGTGCACCGTCGCCTATCATGCCGAGGTGGATGTGGTCATGGCGGCCATCGTCGGTGCGGCTGGTCTCAAACCGACCTTGGCGGCCGTTCAGGCTGGCAAGAAGGTGCTGCTGGCCAACAAGGAAGCGCTGGTGATGTCCGGTGCCCTGTTCATGCAGGCGGTACGTGATAGCGGCGCCACCTTGCTGCCCATCGACAGTGAGCACAATGCCATCTTCCAGTGCCTGCCGCACGACTATGCACGTGGCTTGGCGCCGGTGGGCGTGCGCCGCGTGCTGCTTACCGCTTCCGGTGGGCCGTTCCGCGAAACGCCATTGGCTGAGCTGGAGCAGGTTACCCCCGAGCAGGCCTGTGCACACCCCAACTGGTCCATGGGGCGCAAGATTTCCGTCGATTCGGCGAGCATGATGAACAAGGGCCTGGAGCTGATCGAGGCCTGCTGGTTGTTCGATGCCAGGCCCGAGCAGATCGAGGTGGTGATCCACCGCCAGAGCGTGATCCATTCGCTGGTCGACTACATCGATGGCTCGGTGCTGGCACAGTTGGGCAACCCCGATATGCGCACGCCCATCGCCCATGCTCTGGCCTGGCCGCAGCGCATCGACTCCGGCGTCGCGCCGCTGGACCTGTTCGCCGTCGGTCGCCTGGATTTCCAGCGCCCGGACGAGACACGCTTTCCCTGCCTGCGCCTGGCCCGCGAGGCCGCGCAGGCAGGGGGCACCGCGCCGGCGATGCTCAATGCGGCCAACGAGGTGGCGGTCGAGGCCTTTCTGCAGCGGCGCATTCGCTTCACCGAGATAGCGCGTATGATCGAGAGCGTCCTGAACGCTCAGGCAGCGCAGGTGGTCGAAGCGCTCGATATCGTGCTGGCGGCTGATCGCCAGGCGCGTGAGCTGGCCCTGCAGTGGCTTGCCCGCCGTTGAGGCGGGATGGAGAGAAGAAATGAGTGCGCTGTACATGTTGGTAGGCACCCTGATCGCGCTGGGTGTGCTGGTGACCTTTCACGAATTCGGCCATTTCTGGGTGGCGCGGCGCTGTGGCGTCAAGGTGCTGCGTTTCTCCGTCGGTTTCGGCAGCCCACTGGTGCGCTGGCACGACCGTCAGGGAACCGAATTCGTCATCGCCGCCATCCCGCTGGGTGGCTACGTGAAGATGCTCGACGAGCGCGAAGGCGAGGTGCCAGCCGCCTTGCTCGATCAGGCCTTCAATCGCAAGACGGTGGGGCAGCGCATCGCCATCGTCGCGGCCGGTCCCATCGCCAACTTCCTCCTCGCCCTGGTGTTTTTCTGGGCCGTGGCCATGCTCGGCAGCCAGCAGGTGCGCCCGGTCATCGGTGCGGTGGAGCAGGGCAGCCTGGCCGCAGCGGCTGGCCTGCATGCCGGACAGGAAATCGTTTCGGTCAATGGTGAGGCCGTGACCGGCTGGGCACCGATCAATCTGCAACTGGTGCGCCGTCTGGGCGAGAGTGGCACCCTGAATATCGGCGTGCGCGAGCCTGGCTCGACGGTCGAGTCGGTCAAGCAGGTGCAATTGAACAATTGGCTGCGGGGGGCGGATGAGCCCGATCCCATCGGCTCGCTGGGCATACGTCCGTGGCGCCCGGCACTGCCGCCGGTGCTCGCCGAACTCGATGCACAAGGCCCGGCGCAGGCCGCCGGCCTGCGCACGGGAGATCGCCTGCTGGCGCTTGACGGCCAGCCGCTGGAGGATTGGCAGCAGGTGGTGGACAAGGTGCGGGCCATGCCGGATCAGCGGGTGACGTTGCGCTTCGAGCGTGACGGTCAAGCCCAGGAGGTGATGCTGACCCTGGCTAGCCGTGGTGATGGGGAGGCCCGTAGCGGCTACCTTGGCGCCGGGGTGAAAGGTGGCGAGTGGCCGCCCGAGATGCTTCGCGAAGTGCGCTACGGGCCGCTCGAAGCCGTCGCCGAAGGCGCACGGCGTACCTGGGCGATGAGCGTGCTGACCCTCGATTCGCTGAAGAAGATGCTGTTCGGTGAGCTCTCGGTAAAAAACTTGAGCGGGCCGATAACCATTGCTAAAGTGGCGGGCGCTTCAGCTCAGTCGGGGCTTGGGGATTTTCTGAATTTCCTCGCCTACCTGAGCATTAGCCTGGGGGTTCTCAATCTGCTGCCCATTCCCGTACTGGATGGTGGGCATCTGCTTTTTTATCTGGTCGAGTGGGTGCGTGGTCGCCCCTTGTCTGAGCGGGTTCAAGGTTGGGGGATGCAGATCGGCATCAGCCTGGTCGTCGGAGTCATGCTGCTGGCTCTGATCAACGATCTTGGTCGTCTGTAACCCATGCTGAATTACAAATCTGTCGCCTAGTGCGGCAGATTTTTTATCGTCAGTTGGAATAAGAAAGGACTTCATGAAACGTCTGCTGCTACCTGCGGTGTTGTCCGCATTGATGATCGCCGAAGTTCACGCCGAGTCCTTCACCATCTCCGATATACGTGTCAACGGACTGCAGCGGGTCTCCGCCGGAAGCGTATTCGGTGCTCTGCCGCTCAACGTGGGTGAGCAGGTCGATGACAGTCAACTCGTCGACGCTACCCGCTCGCTGTTCAAGACCGGTTTCTTCCAGGACATCCAGCTCGGCCGTGATGGCAACGTGCTGGTCGTCACCGTGGTCGAGCGTCCTTCCATTTCCAGCATCGAGATCGAAGGCAACAAGGCCATCACCACCGAAGACCTGCTCAAGGGCCTGAACCAGTCCGGTCTGGCCGAGGGCGAGATCTTCCAGCGCGCCACCCTCGAAGGCGTGCGCAACGAACTGCAGCGCCAGTACGTGGCCCAGGGTCGCTACTCGGCCGAGATCGAGACCGAGGTGATTCCGCAGCCGCGCAACCGTGTGGCGCTGAAGATCACCATCAACGAAGGCACCGTCGCCGCCATTTCCCACATCAACGTGGTGGGCAACACGGTGTTCTCCGATGAGGATCTGAGCGATCTGTTCGAGCTCAAGACCACCAACTGGCTGTCCTTCTTCAAGAACGACGACAAGTACGCCCGCGAAAAGCTCTCCGGTGACCTCGAGCGTTTGCGCTCCTATTACCTGGATCGCGGCTACATCAACATGGACATCAGCTCCACCCAGGTCTCCATCACCCCGGACAAGAAGCACGTCTACATCACCGTCAACATCGATGAGGGTGAGAAGTACAGCGTGCGTGACGTGAAACTCTCCGGTGACCTCAAGGTGCCGGAAGAAGAGATCCGCGCACTGCTGCTGGTCAAGGAAGGGCAGGTCTTCTCGCGCAAGGTGATGACCACCACCAGCGAGCTGATCACCCGTCGCCTGGGTAACGAGGGCTACACCTTCGCCAACGTCAACGGCGTGCCGCAGGCGCACGACGAGGACAACACCGTTTCCATCACCTTCGTTGTCGATCCGGGCAAGCGTGCCTACGTCAACCGCATCAACTTCCGTGGCAACACCAAGTCCGAGGACGAAGTGCTGCGCCGCGAGATGCGCCAGATGGAAGGTGGCTGGGCTTCCACCTACCTGATCGACCAGTCCAAGGTGCGTCTGGAGCGTCTGGGCTTCTTCAAGGAAGTCAACGTGGAAACCCCGCAGGTGCCGGGTACCGACGATCAGATCGACGTCAACTACAGCGTCGAGGAGCAGCCGTCCGGTTCCATCACCGCCAGCGTCGGTTTCGCCCAGAACGCCGGTTTGATCCTCGGTGGCTCCATCAGCCAGAACAACTTCCTGGGTACTGGCAACAAGGTCAGCCTCGGCCTGACCCGTAGCGAATACCAGACCCGTTACAGCTTCGGCTTCGTTGACCCCTACTGGACGGTCGATGGCGTCAGCCTGGGTTACAACGCCTTCTACCGCACCACCGACTACGACGAACTCGATGTCGACGTGTCCAGCTACTCGGTGGACAGCCTCGGTGCCGGTATCAGCATCGGTTACCCGATCAGCGAAACGTCGCGCCTGACCTACGGCCTCACCGCGCAACAGGACACCATCGATACTGGGCGTTACACCGTCGATGAAATCTTCGACTTCATCGAGCAGGAAGGCGATAACTACCTGAACTTCAAGGGCTCCATCGGCTGGTCCGAGTCGACCCTCAACCGTGGCGTGCTGGCCAACCGCGGCCATTCGCAAAGCCTGGTGCTGGAAACCACTCTGCCGGGCAGCGACCTGTCGTTCTACAAGCTCGACTACCGTGGCCAGGTGTTCACCCCGCTCAGCGACAACTACACCCTGCGCTTCCACACCGAGCTGGGTTACGGTGACAGCTACGGCTCCACCTCCGAGTTGCCGTTCTACGAGAACTACTACGCCGGCGGTTTCAACTCCGTGCGTGGCTTCAAGGACAGCACGCTTGGTCCGCGCAGCACGCCGAGCTCCGGCAACAAGCCCGGCACCCTGCGTGACCCGGATCAGGATCCGCTGCCGTTCGGTGGTAACGTGCTGGTGCAGGGTGGGGTGGAAATGCTCTTCCCGCTGCCGTTCGTCAAGGATCAGCGCTCGCTGCGTACCTCGCTGTTCTGGGACGTGGGTAACGTGTTCGACACCAATTGCTCGTCGAGCCAGAAGAAGATCAGTGATAGCTGCAACATCGACTTCAGCAGCATGGCCAGCTCCGTGGGGGTCGGCCTGACCTGGATTACCGCGTTGGGGCCGCTGAGTTTCAGCCTGGCCATGCCGATCAAGAAACCGAATGATGCCGAAACTCAGGTCTTCCAGTTCTCCCTGGGCCAAACCTTCTAATACCGAAAGCCAACAGTTTTGTTGCAGGAGTGCATTGTGCGTAAGTTGACTCAACTGGTTATGTTCACCGTCGCCCTGATCGCCACCCCGGCGTTCGCCGAGATGAAAGTGGCCGTGCTGAACTATCAAATGGCCCTGCTCGAGTCGGATGCGGCCAAGCGTTATGCGGTGGACGCCGAGAAGAAATTCGGTCCGCAGCTCAACAAGCTCAAGACCCTGGAAAGTGATGCCAAGCGCATCCAGGATCGCATGGTCAAAGAAGGCGAGAAGATGCAACAGGCCGAGCGTGAGCGCCTGGAGCTGGAATTCAAGCAGAAGGCCCGTGACTTCCAGTTCCAGTCCAAGGAGCTGAACGAGTCCAAGGCCATCGCTGATCGTGAGATGCTGGCCAAGCTCAAGCCGAACCTGGACAAGGCCGTCGAGGAAGTGATCAAGAACGGCAACTTCGACCTGGTGCTCGAGCGTGGTGCGGTGATCGATGTCAAACCTCAGTACGACATCACCCGCCAGGTCATCGAGCGCATGAACAAGATGCGTTGAGCATGACCGCGACTTACACCCTCGGCCAGTTGGCCGAGCGCCTGGGCGCCACCCTGCGTGGCGCCGAAGGCAGGGGCATCACGGGCCTGGCCACCTTACAGGAGGCCAGGCCCGAACAGTTGAGCTTCCTGGCCAATACGCAGTACCGCAAGTTCCTGGCGCAGACCCAGGCCGGCGCCGTGCTGCTCACCGCGAGCGATGCCGAAGGCTATGCCGGCGATGCCCTTATCGTGGCCAACCCTTACCTGGCCTACGCCCAGCTCTCGCATCTGTTCGATCGCAAGCCCCAGGCCGTTGCCGGTATTCACCCGACCGCGCAGGTCGCGGCCGATGCCCAGGTCGACCCGAGCGCCAGCATCGGCGCCTATGCGGTGATCGAGGGCGGGGCGCAGATCGCCGCTGGCGTGAGCATCGGCGCGC
The DNA here is from genome assembly GCF_026723825.1 of Pseudomonas sp. GOM7. Classification (NCBI taxonomy): domain Bacteria; kingdom Pseudomonadati; phylum Pseudomonadota; class Gammaproteobacteria; order Pseudomonadales; family Pseudomonadaceae; genus Pseudomonas; species Pseudomonas sp. GOM7. The sequence goes on from NZ_CP113519.1 coordinate 1,642,415, forward strand.
ATTGCGTGATCGGTGCGCGTAGCGTGATCGGCGAAGGCGGCTGGCTGGCGCCGCGCGTGACGCTGTATCACGACGTGCGCATCGGCAAGCGCGTGGTGATCCAGTCCGGTGCGGTGATCGGCGGCGAAGGCTTCGGCTTCGCCAACGAGAAGGGCGTCTGGCAGAAGATCGCGCAGATCGGTGGCGTGACCATCGGCGACGACGTCGAGATCGGCGCCAACACCACGGTGGATCGTGGCGCGTTGTCCGACACCCTGATCGGTAACGGCGTGAAGCTGGATAACCAGATCATGATCGCGCACAACGTGCAGATCGGCGACAACACCGCCATGGCCGGCTGCTGCGGCATTTCCGGCAGCACCAAGATCGGCAGGAACTGCATGATCGCCGGTGGCGTCGGCATGGTCGGGCATATCGAGGTGTGCGACAACGTGTTCGTCACCGGCATGACCATGGTGACCCGTTCGATCACCGAACCGGGGGCCTATTCTTCCGGTACCGCCATGCAGCCAGCAGGCGAGTGGAAGAAGAGTGCGGCGCGCATTCGTCAGTTGGACGAGATGGCCAAGCGTCTACGCGAGCTGGAAAAACAGCTCGCCGCCGTGACCCAGACGGCGAACGCCTCATCTGATGCCTGAGCACGGTGTGACCGTGCTCTTTTCTTTTCTTACAGGCTTAACCGGACATGATGGACATCAACGAAATTCGTGAATATTTGCCGCACCGCTATCCTTTCCTACTGGTGGATCGTGTGGTGGACCTGGACGTCGAAGGCAAGCAGATTCGCGCCTATAAGAATGTCAGCATCAACGAACCTTTCTTCAACGGGCACTTCCCCGAGCACCCGATCATGCCGGGCGTGCTGATCATCGAAGCCATGGCCCAGGCCGCCGGTATCCTTGGTTTCAAGATGATGGGCATCAAGCCGGCTGACGGTACCCTCTACTACTTCGTCGGCTCCGACAAGCTGCGTTTCCGCTCTCCGGTACTGCCGGGCGACCAGCTCGTGCTGGAGGCCAAGTACCTGAGCGATCGTCGCAGCATCTGGAAGTTCGAGTGCCGCGCCACTGTCGACGGCAAGGAAGTCTGCTCCGCTGAAATCATCTGCGCGGATCGCAAGCTATGAGTTCGATCGACCCTCGTGCCATCATTGACCCCAGTGCCAGACTGGCCGACGACGTCGTCGTCGGCCCGTGGAGCATTGTCGGGCCCGATGTGGAAATCGGCGAGGGTACGGTGATCGGCCCGCACGTGGTGCTCAAGGGCCCGACGGTGATTGGCAAGCACAACCGCATCTACCAGTTTTCCTCGGTGGGTGAGGATACGCCCGACCTCAAGTACAAGGGTGAGCCAACGCGGCTGGTGATCGGCGATCACAACGTGATCCGTGAAGGTGTCACCATTCACCGCGGCACCGTGCAGGATCGCAGTGAAACCACCCTGGGTGACCACAACCTGATCATGGCCTATGCCCATATCGGCCACGACAGCGTGATCGGCAACCACTGCATCCTGGTCAACAACACCGCGCTGGCCGGGCACGTCTGGGTCGATGACTGGGCGATCCTGTCCGGCTATACCTTGGTGCACCAGTTCTGCCGTATCGGCGCGCACAGCTTCTCCGGCATGGGCACCGCCATCGGCAAGGACGTTCCGGCCTTCGTCACCGTGTTCGGCAACCCGGCCGAGGCACGCAGCATGAACTTCGAGGGCATGCGTCGTCGGGGCTTCTCCGCCGAGGCCATCGCCGCCCTGCGCAGGGCCTACAAGTTGGTCTATCGCCAGGGGCTGACGGTGGAGCAAGCGCTGAACGAGCTGGCCGAGTCCGCCGCCCAGTTCCCGGAAGTGGCGATCTTCCGCGACTCCATCCAGGCGTCCACGCGCGGCATCACGCGCTGAGACGCGGCCCGATCCGCTGGATGCGCGCGCAAGTTCGAGCCAAACGGGCATGAGTGCCTGTAGACTCCGCCTCTTTGCCTCTGGCCCGCGAGATTTACCACAGGTTCCAAACGTCCATGAGCAGACCTCTTCGCGTCGCCCTGGTCGCCGGTGAGGCGTCCGGAGACATCCTCGGCTCCGGCCTGATGCAGGCCATCAAGCAACGCCACCCGGATACCGAGTTCATCGGTGTCGGCGGCGCGCGCATGGAAGCCGAGGGGCTGAAATCCTATTTCCCCATGGAGCGCCTGGCCGTCATGGGGCTGGTCGAGGTGCTCGGCCGGCTGTTCGAGCTGCTCGGCCGTCGTCGCCAGCTCGCCCGTGATCTGATCGCCGCGCAGCCGGACGTGTTCATTGGCATCGATGCCCCCGACTTCAACCTGGGCCTGGAGCTCAAGCTGCGCCGTGCCGGGATCAAGACCGTGCACTACGTCAGCCCCTCGGTCTGGGCCTGGCGGCAGAAGCGGGTGCTGAAGATCCGCGAAGCCTGTGACCTGATGCTGACCCTGTTTCCCTTCGAGGCGCAGTTCTACGACGCTCATCAGGTGCCGGTGCGTTTCGTCGGCCATCCGCTGGCCGATGCCATCCCGCAACAGGCTGACCGTGCCGCTGCGCGCGAAGCGCTGGACCTGCCGCAGGACGAGCCCGTGGTGGCCCTGATGCCAGGCAGCCGTGGCGGTGAAGTGGCCCGGCTTGGCGAGCTGTTCCTCGACGCGGCGATCCGCCTGCGCGCGCTGCGCCCCGGTATTCGCTTTCTGCTGCCTTGCGCCACCCCGGAGCGCCGCCAGCAACTGGAGCAGATGCTGGTCAATCGTGATCTGCCGCTGACTCTGCTCGACGGTCGCTCGCACGAAGCACTGGCCGCCTGCGATGCAGTGCTGATCGCCTCGGGTACCGCGACCCTGGAAGCGCTGCTGTACAAGCGGCCGATGGTGGTGGCTTACCGCGTGGCGCCGATGACCTACCGGATTCTCAAGCGCCTGGTGAAGAGCCCATACATCTCCCTGCCCAACCTCTTGGCCGAGCGCCTGCTGGTGCCTGAGCTGATTCAGGATGCGGCGACGGCAGAGGCGCTGGCTCAGGCCGTGGCACCTTTGATCGATGGCGGCCAGGTGCAGACCGAAGGTTTCGATGTGATCCACCGTGCGCTGCGCTGCGATGCCTCGGTGTCGGCGGCCGATGCGGTGCTCAAGCTGGCGGGGCGTGACTGATGCAACTGGGGCTCGATTTCACCCTGGTCGAAGAACTGGTCGCCGGGGTCGACGAAGTCGGTCGTGGCCCGCTCTGTGGGGCGGTGGTGACGGCGGCGGTGGTACTCGATCCGGCACGGCCGATCATCGGCCTGAACGACTCGAAGAAACTCAGCGAGGCGCGGCGTGAGGCGCTGTTCGACGAGATTCGGGAAAAAGCCCTGGCCTGGTGCATCGCCCGTGCCGAGGTGGAGGAGATCGACCGCCTGAATATCCTGCATGCCACCATGCTGGCCATGCAGCGCGCGGTCGAAGGTTTGAGCGTTACACCCAGGCTGGCGCTGATCGACGGCAATCGCTGCCCCAGGCTGGCGGTGCCCAGTGCTCCGGTGGTCAAGGGCGACAGTCGGGTGCCGGCCATCGCCGCTGCCTCGATCCTGGCCAAGGTCAGCCGCGACCGGGAGATGGTCGAAATGGATCGGCTCTATCCCGGCTATGGCATCGCCGGGCACAAGGGCTATCCCACGCCCGTGCACCTCGAAGCGCTCAAGCGACTGGGGCCGACGCCGATCCATCGGCATTCCTTCGCGCCAGTCAGAGAAGCAGCTACAAGCCTCAAGCTGCAAGCTCCAAGTTAAGAGCAAAAGCAGCGTAGCCCCGGTGCAATCCGTGGCATGGGCACGGGCCATGAACTTGCAGCTTGTGGCTTGCAGCTTGCTGCTCGCTCTTACTGCTACAATCGCCGCTTTGTCGTTTTCACCTGCAAGGCCGCCTCATGACCCAAGCGTTCGTCCACCTGCGTCTGCACACCGAATACTCCCTGGTCGATGGCCTGGTGCGGGTCAAGCCGCTGATCAAGGCCGTGGCCGGGGCCGGTATGCCGGCAGTGGCGGTCACCGACATGAGCAACATGTGCTCGTTGGTGAAGTTCTACAAGACCGCCATGGGCGCTGGGGTCAAGCCGATCTGCGGTGCCGATATCTGGCTGGCCAGCGCCGAGGAAGATGGCCCGCTGACGCGCATGACCCTGCTGGCGATGAATGCCAAGGGCTATCGCAACCTCACCGAGCTGATCTCCCGTGGCTGGGCCGAAGGGCAGAGCAACGATCTGGTGATCATCCAGCGCGACTGGGTCAAGGATGCGGCCGAAGGCTTGATCGCGCTGTCCGGCGCCCGCGAAGGCGAAGTGGGCCAGGCGCTGCTGGCCGGTGACCAGGCGCTGGCCGAAACGCGCCTGCGCGAATGGATGGCGGTGTTCCCGGAGCGCTTCTACCTGGAGGTGCAGCGCACCAGTCGTGTGGGCGACGAGGAATACCTGCACGCCGCCGTGGCCCTGGCCGATCGCCTCGAGGCGCCGCTGGTGGCGACCAACGACGTGCGCTTCATCAAGCAGGACGACTTCGAGGCCCACGAAACCCGCGTGTGCATCGGCGAGGGTCGTACTCTGGACGACCCACGTCGGCCACGGCATTACTCCGACCAGCAGTACCTCAAGACTCCGGCGGAAATGTGGGAGCTGTTCGCCGACCTGCCCGAGGCGCTGGAAAACACCGTCGAGATCGCCAAACGCTGCAATATCGAGGTGCAGCTCGGCAAGTATTTCCTGCCGGACTTCCCCACACCCAACGGCATGGGGATCGACGACTACCTGCGGCATGCCTCCTTCGAGGGGCTGGAAGAGCGTCTGGAAGTGCTGCTGCCCAAGGACACGCCGGACTACGAGGCGAAGAAGCAGGTCTATATCGACCGCCTCAACTTCGAGCTGGACATCATCATCCAGATGGGTTTCCCCGGTTACTTCCTGATCGTGATGGACTTCATCCAATGGGCCAAGAACAACGGCGTGCCGGTCGGCCCGGGCCGTGGTTCGGGTGCCGGCTCGCTGGTGGCCTACGTGCTGAAGATCACCGACTTGGATCCCTTGGCCTATGACCTGCTGTTCGAGCGCTTTCTCAACCCCGAGCGGATTTCCATGCCCGACTTCGACGTCGACTTCTGCATGGACGGTCGCGACCGGGTGATCGACTACGTGGCCGAGAAATACGGGCGTAACGCGGTAAGCCAGATCATCACCTTCGGCTCCATGGCGGCCAAGGCGGTGGTTCGCGACGTGGCGCGGGCCCAGGGCAAGTCCTACGGCCTGGCCGACCGCCTGTCGAAGATGATCCCCTTCGAGGTCGGCATGACCCTGGAGAAGGCCTACGAGATGGAGGAGCCGCTGCGCGAGTTCCTCAAGAACGACGAAGAGGCCCAGGAAATCTGGGATATGTCGCTCAAGCTCGAAGGCGTGGTGCGCGGTACCGGCAAGCACGCCGGGGGTGTGGTGATCGCGCCGACCAAACTCACCGACTTCTCGCCGATTGCCTGTGACGAGGAGGGCGGCGGCCTGGTGACCCAGTTCGACAAGGACGACGTCGAGCAGGCCGGCCTGGTCAAGTTCGACTTCCTTGGTCTGCGCACCCTGACCATCATCAAGTGGGCGATGGAAACCATTCATCGCATCCAGAAGCGCGATGGCGCCGCGGACGAGGAACTGGTCAACATCGACTTCATCCCTCTGGATGACAAGAAGACCTACGACATGCTGCAGAAGGCGGAGACCACCGCGGTCTTCCAGCTCGAATCGCGCGGCATGAAGGAACTGATCAAGAAGCTCAAGCCCGACTGCCTGGAAGACATGATCGCACTGGTGGCGCTGTTCCGCCCCGGGCCGCTGCAGTCCGGCATGGTGGACGACTTCATCAACCGCAAGCACGGCCGCGCTGAGCTGTCCTACCCGCACCCGGATTACCAGTACGCCGGTCTGGAGCCTGTGCTCAAGCCGACTTACGGCATCATCCTGTATCAGGAACAGGTGATGCAGATCGCCCAGGTCATGGGCGGTTACACCCTGGGCCAGGCGGACATGCTGCGTCGCGCCATGGGCAAGAAGAAGCCCGAGGAAATGGCCAAGCAGCGCGGCGGCTTCATCGAAGGTTGCGCCAACAACGGCATCGATGCCGACCTGGCGGGCAACATCTTCGACCTGGTGGAAAAGTTCGCCGGCTACGGCTTCAACAAGTCCCACTCGGCCGCCTACGGCCTGGTCTCCTACCAGACCGCCTGGCTCAAGGCGCACTACCCGGCGCCCTTCATGGCTGCGGTGCTGTCGGCGGATATGCACAACACCGACAAGGTGGTGATTCTGGTCGAAGAGTGCCGCAACATGAAGTTGCGCATCGATCCGCCGGATGTGAACGTCTCCGAGTTCAAGTTCACCGTCAACGACGACGGTCGTATCGTCTACGGCCTCGGCGCGGTCAAGGGCGTGGGTGAGGGCCCGGTGGAGGCCATCGTCGAATGCCGCGCCGAAGGCGGGCCGTTCAAGGACCTGTTCGACTTCTGCAACCGCGTCGACCTCAAGCGCATCAACAAGCGCACCCTCGAAGCGCTGATCCGCAGCGGTGCGCTGGATCGCCTTGGCCCCTACTACCAGGACGAGCTCAAGGCCTACCAGGCCAGCGTGGACAAGAACCGCGCTGTGCTGCTGGCGTCCATGGAAGAGGCCGTGCAGTCCGCCGAGCAGACCGCGCGCAGCGCCGAGAGCGGCCACATGGATCTGTTCGGTGGCCTGTTCGCCGAGCCCGAGGCGGATGTCTACGCCAACCATCGCAAGGCGCGCGAGCTGCCGATCAAGGAGCGCCTGAAGGGCGAGAAGGACACCCTGGGCATCTACCTGTCCGGCCACCCCATCGACGAGTACGAAGGCGAGATTCGCCGTTTCGCCCGCCAGCGCATCGTCGAGCTCAAGCCGGCGCGCGATACCCAGACCATCGCCGGGATGATCGTCAACCTGCGGGTGATGAAGAACAAGAAGGGCGACAAGATGGGCTTTATCACCCTGGATGACAGATCAGGGAGGATCGAGGCTTCGTTGTTCGCCGACGCCTTCGCCAGCAACCAGGCGCTGCTGCAGAACGATGCGCTGGTGGTGGTCGAGGGTGAAGTCAGCAACGACGACTTCTCCGGCGGTTTGCGTCTGCGTGCCAAGCGCGTGATGAGCCTGGAAGAGGCGCGTACCGGCCTGGCCGACAGCCTGCGCGTGAAGGTCGCCAGCGAAGCGCTCAAGGGTGATCGCCTGCGCTGGCTGGCCGAATTGTGCAGCAAGCACAAGGGCGCCTGCCCGGTGACCCTGGACTACAGTGGCGAAGAGGCACGGGCCTTGCTTCAATTCGGTGACGCCTGGCGAATCGACCCGGCCGACACTTTGATTCAGGCATTACGTGACCAGTTCGGGCGCGACAACGTCTTTTTGCACTACCGCTGATGCGCGAGGGGGGCAACGCCCCTGCGCGCCAGCAAAGGCACCTGTGGTGTCGACCCGCTGCGCCCCATCCCGTATGGTAGGGCGCCTAATGGATACAGCTCCCCGGCCGCTTGGCCGTCGACGCAAGACGGATGACTATGAACCCGAATTTCCTCGATTTCGAACAGCCGATCGCCGACCTGCAAGCCAAGATCGAAGAGCTACGCCTGGTTGGTAACGACAACTCGCTGAACATCAGCGACGAGATTGCCCGCCTGCAGGACAAGAGCAGTGCGCTGACCGAAAGCATTTTCGGCAACCTGACCAGCTGGCAGATCGCCCAGCTCGCGCGTCACCCACGCCGCCCCTACACCCTGGACTACATCCAGCACATCTTCACCGAGTTCGATGAGCTGCATGGCGACCGTCACTTCTCCGATGACGCTGCAATCGTGGGTGGTGTGGCGCGTCTCGGCGAGCAGCCGGTCATGGTCATCGGCCACCAGAAGGGCCGTGAAGTGCGCGAGAAGGTACGCCGCAACTTCGGCATGCCGCGCCCCGAGGGCTACCGCAAGGCCTGCCGCCTGATGGAAATGGCTGAACGCTTCAAGATGCCGATTCTTACCTTCATCGACACCCCCGGTGCCTACCCGGGCATCGATGCCGAGGAACGCGGCCAGAGCGAGGCCATCGCCTGGAACCTGCGCGTGATGGCGCGGCTGAAGACGCCGATCATCGCCACCGTGATCGGTGAAGGCGGTTCCGGTGGCGCGCTGGCCATCGGCGTCTGCGACCAACTGAACATGCTGCAGTACTCCACCTACTCGGTTATCTCGCCGGAAGGTTGTGCTTCGATCCTCTGGCGTACTGCCGAGAAAGCCCCGGATGCCGCCGAGGCCATGGGCATCACCGCCGAGCGCCTGAAAAATCTGGGTATCGTCGACCAGGTCATCGCCGAGCCGCTGGGTGGCGCGCACCGTGATCCGGCCGCTGCTTCCGAGTCGATCCGCCAGGAGCTGACCAAGCAACTGGCCAGCCTGCAGAAGCACGATACCGCAGCGTTGCTCGAGCGCCGTTACGAGCGCCTGATGAGCTACGGCATCGCCTGAGTTCTTTCTCTGCGTATCAGGCGAGTTTTCGGGCGAATGCCCGGCACAGATGGCTTTTGTAGGGTGTCGCGGGGCCGCCCAGGCTGTGCGCACCTATGACCGTAGCACCGGTATTTTGGTGCGCACGGCGCACCCTACGTAATTTCATCGTGCATCACCACGGGCCTTCGGGCCCGTTGTTGTTTAAGCTTGAACGATGACTGCTCTCGATCTTCGCTTGCGCCAAGCCTTGCAGCCCTGGCGCACGGCGCCTGCCTGGTACATAGCCTTCTCCGGTGGCCTGGACTCCAGCGTGCTGCTGCATCTGCTCGCCGACTGGGCGCGGCACGAGACGTTGCCGCCGCTGCGCGCCCTGCATGTCGAGCATGGTCTGCAGCCAGCGGCGCAGGCCTGGCCGGCGCACTGTGCCGAAGTCTGTCAGCGCCTGGGCATCGAGCTGGAAGTGCTGCGGGTACGGGTCGAGGCGGGTGCCAGCCTGGAGCAGGCTGCGCGCCAGGCGCGTTATGCCGCCTTTGCGCAATGCCTGGAGCCGGGCGCACTGCTGCTGACCGGCCAGCACCGTGACGACCAGGCCGAAACCCTGCTCCTGCGCCTGCTGCGTGGCGCCGGTGTGCGTGGTCTGGCGGCCATGCCCAGGCAGCGCCCCCTGGGGGCTGGCAGCCTGTTGCGGCCGCTGCTCGATTGCCCGCGCGGCGAGCTGGAGGCCTATGCTGCTGCCCATGGCCTGAGCTGGGTGGAAGACCCGAGTAACCGCAGCGAGCAGTTCAGCCGCAACTTCCTGCGCCGGCAGATCCTGCCGCGCCTGGCCGAGCGTTGGCCGCAGACGAGCGCTGCCCTGGCGCGTACGGCGGCGCACCTGGGCGAGGCGCAGATGCTGCTCGATGAGCTGGCCGAGCAGGATCTGGCCGCCGTGCGGCAAGCATCGGGTATCGCCTGGCTGCCCGTACCGTCCTTGCCCCTGGCACCCATTGCGGCGCTGAGTGAGGCGCGTCAGCGCAATCTGCTGCGCCACTGGCTGGCACCGTTGACGCGCCTGCCGGACAGCGAGCATTGGGCGGGCTGGCGTGATCTGCGCGATGCCGGCGTCGATGCCACGCCGATCTGGCGTCTGACCGATGGTGAGTTACAACGCAGCGAGGGGCGTATCTGGTGGCTGGCCGGCGCCTGGTTGCAGCCCCCGCCCGCGCTGGACATGCCCTGGCCCGTCGGGGCTCAGGAGGTGTCCCTGCCCGGTAATGGTCTGCTGCGCCTGCGGGGTGTTCAGGTGCATGAGAATCTGCGCGTGCGTTATCGCCAGGGCGGCGAGCGGCTGTTCATCGAGGGTCGTGGTCAGCGTGATCTCAAACGCCTGCTCAACGAGCAGGGGGTGCCCAGCTTCGTGCGCGGGCGTCTGCCGCTGCTGTACGCCGGGGACGAGTTGCTGGTGGTGGCCAACCTCGATCTGCCAGGCACCGCGGCGCAGAGCCTGCAGTGGCTGGCACCAGGCCAGCTCAGCGAAGAGCAAAGGGCGATGATCGAGGTTTGAGCTGGCATCCCCTTTCCGGTAGACTACGCTCCCGTCTTATTACAGCTTTGCCGACTTCCCCTGGGGAGCCGGTGAGTTAGCCATTGTCTCAACGGTGGCGCTCCTTCTTTGCTTTCCCCGGCGGCGCAGGCCGCTTAAACGCAGACTTCTAGGGTTTTTCATGACGCGCTACATCTTCGTCACGGGTGGTGTTGTTTCTTCATTGGGGAAAGGCATCGCCTCGGCTTCACTGGCGGCCATCCTGGAGGCGCGGGGCCTGAAGGTCACCATGCTCAAGCTGGACCCTTACATCAACGTCGATCCGGGCACCATGAGCCCGTTCCAGCATGGTGAGGTGTTCGTCACCCACGACGGCGCCGAGACCGACCTCGACCTGGGTCACTACGAGCGGTTCATCCGCACCACGATGACCAAGAGCAACAACTTCACCACCGGCCGCGTGTACGAAGACGTACTGCGCAAGGAACGCCGTGGTGATTACCTGGGCGCGACCATCCAGGTCATCCCGCACATCACCGACGAGATCAAGCGGCGCATCATCAAGGGCGCCGGCGATGCCGACGTGGCCCTGGTGGAAATCGGCGGCACCGTCGGTGACATCGAGTCGCAGCCGTTCCTCGAAGCCATTCGCCAATTGCGCGTGGAAGTGGGCGCCAAGCGCGCCATGCTGATGCACCTGACCCTGGTACCGTACATCGCCACTGCCGGCGAAACCAAGACCAAGCCGACCCAGCATTCGGTCAAGGAGCTGCGCTCCATCGGCCTGCAGCCGGACGTGCTGGTGTGCCGCTCCGATCATCCGATCGATGTCTCCTCGCGGCGCAAGATCGCCCTGTTCACCAATGTCGAAGAACGTGCGGTGATCAGCCTGGAAGACGTCGACACCATCTACAAGATCCCCGGCGTGCTGCATGCCCAGGGCCTGGATGACTTCGTCGTCGAGCGCTTCGGCCTGGAATGCGGCGGTGCTGACCTGTCCGAGTGGGATCGCGTGGTCGATGCCAAGCTCAACCCGGAGAAGGAAGTCACCATCGCCATGGTCGGCAAGTACATGGAACTGCTCGACGCGTACAAGTCGCTGATCGAAGCCATGAGCCATGCCGGCATCCAGAACCGCACCAAGGTCAATCTGCGTTACATCGACTCCGAAGACATCGAGAATCAGGGCACCGCGCTGCTCGAAGGCGTCGATGCCATCCTGGTGCCGGGCGGCTTCGGTCTGCGCGGCGTGGAAGGCAAGATCAAGACCGTGCAATATGCTCGCGAGAACAAGATTCCCTACCTGGGCATCTGCCTCGGCATGCAGGTGGCGGTCATCGAATACGCACGTAACGTGGTGGGCTGGAGCGATGCCAACTCCACCGAGTTCGACATGGCCAGCCAGCACCCGGTGGTCGGTCTGATCACCGAGTGGCAGGACGCGGCAGGTAGCGTCGAGCAGCGCAGCGAAAGCTCCGACCTGGGCGGCACCATGCGCCTCGGCGCGCAGGACTGCCAACTGCAGGCCGGCTCCCTGGTACACGCTTGCTATGGCAAGGACGTGATTGTCGAGCGCCATCGTCACCGCTACGAAGTGAACAACAACCTGCTGCCGAAACTGACCGAGGCTGGCCTGAAGGTCACCGGTCGTTCCGGCGACGGTGCGCTGGTCGAAGTGGTCGAGGCCCCGGATCATCCCTGGTTCGTCGCCTGCCAGTTCCACCCCGAGTTCACTTCCACGCCGCGTGACGGTCACCCGCTGTTCAGCGGTTTCGTCAACGCTGCGCTGGCCAAGAAAGCGAAGAAGGTCTGAGACATGGCACAGAAGATCATCAAGGTCGGCAATATCGAGATCGCCAACGACAAGCCCTTCGTGCTGTTCGGCGGCATCAACGTGCTCGAGTCGCGCGACCTGGCCATGCAGGCCTGCGAGGAGTACGTGCGGGTGACCGAAAAGCTCGGCATTCCCTACGTGTTCAAGGCCAGCTTCGACAAGGCCAACCGCTCCTCCGTCACCTCCTTCCGTGGCCCGGGCCTGGAAGAGGGCATGAAGATCTTCGAGGAAGTGAAGAAGACCTTCGGCGTGCCGGTGATCACCGACGTGCACGAGCCGCATCAGGCCGCCCCGGTGGCCGAGGTGTGCGACATCATTCAGTTGCCGGCCTTCCTCTCGCGTCAGACCGACCTGGTGGTGGCCATGGCCAGGACCGGCGCGGTGATCAATATCAAGAAGGCTCAGTTCCTCGCCCCGCAGGAGATGAAGCACATCCTGCGCAAGTGCGAGGAAGCCGGTAATGATCAGCTTATTCTCTGCGAGCGCGGCTCCTCCTTCGGTTACAACAACCTGGTGGTGGACATGCTCGGCTTCGGCATCATGAAGCAGTTCGAGTACCCGGTGTTCTTCGACGTGACCCATGCCCTGCAGATGCCGGGTGGTCGCGCCGATTCCGCTGGCGGCCGCCGCGCTCAGGTTACCGACCTGGCCAAGGCGGGCATGAGCCAGGGGCTGGCCGGCCTGTTCCTCGAGGCCCACCCGGATCCGGAAAACGCCAAGTGCGATGGCCCCTGTGCCCTGCGCCTGAACAAACTGGAGCCTTTCCTCACCCAGCTCAAGCAACTGGATGACTTGGTGAAGAGCTTTGCGCCGATCGAGACTGCCTGAATCCTGCGCAATCCGGTAAAGTGCCGCCCCAGTAAGATACCCCTGGCCTCTGAGTCAGTGCCGTTTGCCCGCCCGTCAGGGCAGCCAGCGGCTTCGCGCAGCCGCTGGCTGCTGCCTCATCGTCAACCTTCGGAGTGTTAATAAGCATGGCAAAGATCGTCGACATCAAGGGTCGTGAAGTTCTCGACTCCCGTGGCAATCCCACCGTGGAAGCCGACGTGATCCTCGAAGGCGGCATCATCGGTAGCGCCTGCGCGCCGTCCGGTGCCTCCACTGGCTCCCGTGAAGCGCTGGAGCTGCGTGATGGCGACAAGAGCCGTTACCTGGGCAAGGGCGTGCTGAAAGCCGTGGCCAACATCAATGGCCCGATCCGCGGCCTGCTGCTGGGCAAGGACGCTGCCGATCAGAAAGCGCTGGATCACGCGATGATCGAGCTCGACGGTACCGAGAACAAGGCCAAGCTGGGCGCCAACGCCATCCTCGCCGTGTCCCTGGCGGCCGCCAAGGCCGCTGCCCAGGCCAAGGGCGTGCCGCTGTACGCGCATATCGCCGACCTCAATGGCACCCCGGGCGTCTACTCCATGCCGGTGCCGATGATGAACATCATCAACGGCGGCGAGCACGCCGACAATAACGTCGACATCCAGGAATTCATGGTGCAGCCGGTGGGCGCCAAGAATTTCGCCGACGCCCTGCGCATGGGCGCCGAGATCTTCCATCACCTCAAGGCCGTACTGAAGGCCCGTGGCCTGAACACTGCCGTGGGTGACGAAGGCGGCTTCGCGCCGAACCTGGCCTCCAACGAAGACGCCCTGGCCGCCATCGCCGAGGCCGTGGCCAACGCCGGCTACAAGCTGGGTGATGACGTGACCCTGGCTCTGGACTGCGCCTCCAGCGAATTCTTCAAGGACGGCAAGTACGACCTGGAAGGCGAGGGCAAGGTATTCGACGCCGCCGGTTTCGCCGACTACCTGGCCGGGCTGACCCAGCGCTACCCGATCATCTCCATCGAAGACGGCATGGACGAATCCGACTGGGCCGGCTGGAAGGTGCTGACCGACAAGATCGGCGCCAAGGTGCAACTGGTCGGCGACGACCTGTTCGTCACCAACACCAAGATCCTCAAGCGTGGCATCGACGAGAAGATCGGCAACTCGATCCTGATCAAGTTCAACCAGATCGGCTCGCTGACCGAAACCCTGGAAGCCATCCAGATGGCCAAGGCCGCCGGCTTCACTGCGGTGATCTCGCACCGCAGCGGCGAAACCGAAGACAGCACCATCGCCGACCTGGCCGTAGGTACTGCCGCTGGTCAGATCAAGACCGGTTCGCTGTGCCGCTCCGACCGCGTATCCAAGTACAACCAGCTACTGCGCATCGAAGAGCAGTTGGGTGGGAAGGCTCCGTACAAGGGTCGCGCCGAGTTCCGCGGCTAAGCACAGCGGACGAGAAAAGGGCGACGCGAGTCGCCCTTTTTCGTGGTCGTTTCGTCGATTTCCGGGAACCCTTGCACGGATGCACAACCTTAAAACCCATGTCACCCATCAGCCGGCTCCTTTTCAAGCATGATCGCAGCCCCTACCATGCCGATGACTCAATCCGCGAGCCGCTCCATGCGTAGTCCCTATTGGCTGTTCATCGTGCTGATCCTGTTGCTGGCTGGCCTGCAGTATCGTCTGTGGGTGGGCGAGGGCAGCCTGGCGCATGTCAGTCGCCTGCAGCAGCAGATCGCCGAGCAGAAAGGCGAGAACCAGCGCCTGCTGGAGCGTAACCGTATCCTCGAGGCCGAGGTGATGGAACTCAAGCGCGGTATGGAAACCGTCGAGGAGCGGGCGCGGCAGGAGTTGGGCATGGTCAAAGAGGGCGAAACCCTCTACCTGCTGACCAAATGAGCGTGCCGTTCTGGCTGGTCATCCCGGCCGCTGGAGTGGGTGCGCGCATGGGCGCCGACCGGCCCAAGCAGTACCTGCAGGTGGCCGGACGCAGCATTCTGGAACATACCCTCGATTGTTTTCTCGACCATCCGGGCTTGCTCGGCGCCGTGGTTTGCCTGAGCCTGGACGATCCCTTCTGGCCGCCGCTGCCCGTGGCCAGCGACCCGCGTGTGCGCCGCGCGCCGGGTGGGCGCGAGCGTGCCGATTCGGTTCTGGCCGGTTTGCAGGCGCTCGAGCAGGGCGGCGCGGATGCCCAGGACTGGGTGTTGGTGCACGATGCCGCGCGGCCGAACCTGGCACGCAGTGATCTCGACCGGTTGTTGGAAACGCTGGCCACGGATGCGGTCGGCGGCCTGCTGGCGGTGCCGGCACGCGATACGCTCAAGCGCGCCGATGACCAGGGGCGGGTGGCGCAAACGGTGGATCGTGCGGTGATCTGGCAGGCCTACACGCCGCAGATGTTTCGCCTGGGGAATTTGCGTCAGGCCCTGAGTGCCGCCCTGGCGGCGGGGGTGCCTATCACCGATGAAGCTTCGGCGCTGGAGTGGGCGGGCCAGGCGCCGCGCCTGGTGGAGGGCCGGGCGGATAACCTCAAGATCACCCGCCCGGAGGATCTGCAGTGGCTGCACCTGGCCTGGGCCGGGCGCAGCCTGGAGTGATCGTCAGGCGTGTCGCTGGCGGCTGATGTTGCGCTCCAGCACCGTACCCAGTTTCTCCATGGCGCCTTCCAGCGCCTGTTCCAGATTGTCGCCGTTGTGGCTCACCGAAACCGGATCACGGCCTTTGAGCCGGGCCTCGGCCTGGCAGCGTTTATCCTGGCCGCCACCCTTGTGGCCGTTCTCGTCGTTGAAATGCAGCTCGATTCGGGTCAGGTGATCCTCGAAGCGTCGCAGCCTGAGCAGTACACGGCCACGTACCTTGTCCGCCAGCGCGGCGGAGCCGTGGATGTGGTTGTCGCTGTTGACCATGACTTGCATACATTACCTCCGGTTTCGCGGTGAGCGATGCCTGGGCTGGGGCATCACCTTAATTCTGGCCGCAAACGCCGGAAGTTGTTCCCGCTTCGCTGTGACAATCTGTTGCCTGCGCTAGCTGTATTCCGGGCGCTGCGCCAAACCCTGCTTGAGGTGCTCGACCAGTTGCCGCACCTTGGGTGAGAGCAGGCGCTGCTGCGGGTAGACCGCCCAGACGGCGGTGTTGGGTGGTCTGTGTTGTTCCAGCAGGGAGATCAGCGCACCGCTGCGCAAGTGTTCGAGCACATAGTAGTCCGGTAGCTGGCACAGGCCGAAGCTGCGCAGGGCGGCATCGAGCACCGCTTCGCCGCTGTTGCAGCGCCAGTTACCCTGTACCCGCACCTGCGCTTCGCGTCCGCCTTCGGCGAAGTTCCAATGGTCACTGCTGCCGATCAGGCAATTGTGCCGGCTCAGTTCGGAAAGCGAATGGGGGCGGCCGTAGCGCTGCAGGTAGTCCGGTGCCGCGCACAGGTACATGACCCGAGGGGCCAGGCGCGTGGCCACCAGCCGCGAATCCTGCAGGCGCCCCAGGCGGATGGCGAGATCCAGGCCTTCGTGCAGCAGGTCGAGTGGGCGGTTGCTCAGCTCGATTTCCAGGCGCAGTTGCGGGTGCTGAGCCATGAACTGGTTGACCAGGGGCACGATGAAGCGCTCGCCATAGGCCACCGCGCAGGTCATGCGCAGCAGCCCCTTGGGTTCGGCGCCAAGGTCGCTGACGGCGCGCAGGGCTTCTTCCCGAGCATCCTGCAGGCGCTGGCAGTGCTGCAGGAAGGTCTGGCCCGCTTCGGTCAGCGCCACGCGCCGGGTGCTGCGGTAGAACAGGCGGCTTTGCAGGCGTTCCTCCAGGCGTGCCACCTGGCGGCTGACCTGCGAGGTGGACAGCCCCAGACGCTCGGCGGCGGCGCTGAACTGACCGCACTCGGCCACCGCGACGAATTCGTCGAGTCCTTCCCAGCGATTCATGTGCGCTTCCTTCTCGCAGTCCGGAAATGGTTGATCAAGCATGCCCGTTCGGCTCTGGCGAGGCGAAATATTATCCCTGTACGGCAATAATGTTTTGCTGGGATGCCGATTGTCTCTCAGGAAGCTTGAACTAGACTGCCTGCCATTGTCCACGACTCCACTGGAGAGCTGTCATGATCAAATCCCGCGCTGCCGTCGCCTTCGCCCCGAACGAGCCACTGAAGATCGTCGAGGTGGATGTCGAGCCGCCCAAGGCCGGTGAAGTGCTGGTACGCATCGTCGCCACCGGCGTGTGCCATACCGATGCCTACACCCTGTCCGGTGCCGATTCCGAAGGGGTGTTCCCGGCGATTCTCGGCCACGAGGGTGGCGGCATCGTCGAAGCAGTGGGCGAGGGCGTCACCTCGGTGAAGGTGGGTGACCACGTGATTCCGCTGTATACCGCCGAATGCGGTGTGTGCAAGTTTTGCAAGTCGGGCAAGACCAACCTGTGCAGCTCGGTGCGTGCCACTCAGGGCAAGGGCCTGATGCCAGACGGCACCACCCGCTTCAGCTACAACGGCGAGCCGATCTACCACTACATGGGCTGCTCGACCTTCTCCGAATACACCGTGCTGCCGGAAGTGTCCCTGGCGGTGATCCCCAAGGAGGCGCCGCTGGAGAAGGTCTGCCTGCTGGGCTGCGGCGTGACCACTGGCATCGGCGCGGTGCTCAACACCGCCAAGGTGGAAGAGGGCGCCACCGTGGCCATCTTCGGCCTGGGTGGCATCGGCCTGGCAGCCATCATCGGCGCCAAGATGGCCAAGGCCTCGCGCATCATCGGCATCGACATCAACCCGGCCAAGGAAGCGGTGGCCCGTGAGCTGGGGCTGACCGACTTCGTCAACCCGAAGGAGCACGACAAGCCGATCCAGGAGGTCATCGTCGAGATGACCGACGGCGGCGTCGACTACAGCTTCGAGTGCATCGGCAACGTGCAACTGATGCGCGCCGCGCTGGAGTGCTGCCACAAGGGCTGGGGCGAGTCGGTGATCATCGGTGTGGCGCCGGCCGGTGCCGAGATCAGCACCCGTCCGTTCCAGCTAGTCACCGGGCGCGTCTGGCGCGGCAGCGCCTTCGGCGGTGTCAAGGGCCGTAGCGAACTGCCGAGCTACGTGGCGAAGGCGCAGAGCGGCGAAATCCCGCTGGATACCTTCATTACCCACACCATGGGGCTGGACGAGATCAACCAGGCCTTCGACCTGATGCACGAAGGCAAGAGCATCCGTACCGTCATCCATTACTAACCAGCGGCAAGCGGCGAGTGGCCCTGCGGCCGCTCGATGGTAGGGTGCGCTGCGCGCACCGCTAACCCCTGGTGCGCATGGCGCACCCTACGGAGTATGGACATGACTCTGGAAAACATTTCCTGTCAGAAGAGCTTCGGCGGCTGGCACAAGCGTTACCGCCATCGTTCCAGCAGCCTCAACTGCGACATGGTGTTCGCCGTCTACCTGCCGCCGCAGGCCGAGCAGGGCGGCAAGCTGCCGGTGCTGTACTGGCTGAGCGGCCTGACCTGCACCGACGAAAACTTCATGCAGAAGGCCGGCGCCCAGCGCATGGCGGCCGAGCTGGGGCTGATCATCGTCGCGCCGGATACCAGCCCGCGTGGCGAGGGGGTGGCCGACGACGCCAATGGCGCCTATGACTTCGGTCTGGGGGCTGGCTTCTATGTCAACGCTACCCAGGAGCCCTTCGCCCGTCACTACCGCATGTACGATTACGTGGTGCAGGAACTGCCGGCCTTGATCGAGGCCAACTTCCCGGTATCGGACAAGCGGGGCATCGCCGGTCACTCCATGGGTGGCCATGGCGCGCTGATCTGTGCACTGAAGAATCCCGGACGCTACCAGTCGGTGTCGGCGTTCTCGCCGATCAGCAATCCGATGAACTGCCCCTGGGGCGAGAAGGCTTTCTCACTGTACCTGGGCGAGGAGCGTTCGCGTTGGCGCGAGTGGGATGCCAGCGTGTTGATCGCCGAGGCCAGCGAAAAGCTGCCGATCCTGGTGGATCAGGGCGATCGCGACGACTTCCTCGAAGGCCAGCTCAAGCCCCAGGCGCTGCAGGCGGCGGCCAAGGCCGCCGGGCACCCGCTGACGCTACGCATGCAGCCCGGTTATGACCACAGCTACTACTTCATCGCCAGCTTTATCGACGATCACCTGCGTCATCATGCGGCCGCGTTGCGGCAGCTTTAAGCCGCAAGCCACAAGCTGCAAGTAAAGGCTTGGTGGCAGTCGTAGCCCGGATGAAATCCGGGGGGCGAATTTCCCGGATTTCGTCCGGGCTACGGATCAATGCGGTTAGAATCACGCCCTGACTTTTTCAGGGCGTTGTTCTTTATGCGTATCGGTCATGGCTATGACGTACACCGCTTCGGCGAAGGCGATTTCATCACCCTCGGCGGCGTGCGGATTCCCCATAAGTTTGGCCTCGTCGCCCATTCCGATGGTGACGTGCTGCTGCACGCTCTGAGCGATGCCTTGCTCGGCGCGGTGGCCTTGGGCGATATCGGCAAGCACTTTCCCGATACCGACCCGACCTTCAAAGGCGCCGATAGCCGTGTACTGCTGCGCCATGTGATGGGCCTGGTGCGGGCCAAGGGCTATGTGGTGGGCAATGTCGACGCCACCATCATCGCCCAGGCGCCGAAGATGGCGCCGCATATCCAGAGCATGCGCCAGTGCATCGCCGAGGATCTCGTCGTGGAGCTGGATCAGGTCAACGTCAAGGCCACCACCACCGAGAAGCTCGGCTTCACCGGGCGTGAGGAAGGCATCGCGGTGCACGCCGTGGCCCTGCTGGTCAGAGTATGAACGAGCTGCAACTGCTGGGGCCATGTGCCCATGGCCAGGCCTGTGGCCGCGCCGTGCTCAAGGCCACGGCCGAGGACTTCCAGGTCGACGAGGTGCTGGACATCCCGCTCACCGGCCAGGGCGAGCATCTCTGGCTGTGGGTGGAAAAACGCGGCCTGAATACCGAGGATGCGGCCCGGCGCATCGCCCGTGCTGCTGGCTTGCCGCTCAAGGCGGTCAGCTACGCCGGGCTCAAGGATCGCCAGGCGTTGACCCGGCAGTGGTTCAGCCTGCACCTGCCGGGCAAGGCCGACCCCGACCTGGCTGCTGCCCAGGGCGATGACCTGAGTGTCCTGCGCAGCCAGCGGCACAACCGCAAGCTGCAGCGCGGCGCCCACGCCGCCAATGGCTTCACCCTGCGTCTGACGGCGCTTGAGGCAGATCGCGATGCCCTGGAGCAGCGCTTGCAGCGCATCGCCAAGCAGGGCGTTCCCAATTACTTCGGCCTGCAGCGCTTCGGTTTCGATGGCGGCAATGTCGAGCAGGCCCGTGATTTCGCCTCTCGCCTGGAGCTGCCGGTGCAGCGCAACCTGCGTTCGCGCCTGCTCTCGTCGGCGCGCAGCTACCTGTTCAACCAGGTATTGGCCAGGCGTGTCGCGGCCGGCACCTGGAATCAGGCGCAGGTCGGTGATCTGCTGGCGTTCACCAGCAGTCGCAGTTTCTTCATGGCGGGCGAGGCCGAATGCAGCGACCCGCGTCTGGCCGCGCTCGATCTGCATCCCACCGGGCCGCTCTGGGGCGACGGGCCTTTGCCGACCGCTGGTGAGACCCGACAGCTGGAGCAGGAAGTAGCCGATGAGGCCGCAGCGCTGGTGCAATGGCTGGCCAAGGCGGACATGGCTCACGAACGGCGCATTCTTCGCCTCCCCATCGGCGGCCTGTCGTGGCATTATCCCGAACCCGATATTCTGCAACTTGCATTCGTCCTGCCGGCCGGGTGTTTCGCCACCGTGGTGGTGCGCGAATTGCTCGACCTGTTGCCAGCAGGGCAGACGGATACTCCATGCGAATTCTGATTTCCAACGACGACGGGGTGAACGCGCCCGGCATCGCCGCGTTGCACCAGGCCCTGGCCGACTATGCCGAGTGCGTGGTGATCGCCCCTGCCGAAGACCGCAGCGGTGCCAGCAGTGCGCTGACGCTTGACCGTCCGTTGCACCCGATGGCATTGCCCAATGGCTACATCAGCCTCAATGGCACGCCGACCGACTGCGTGCATCTGGGCATCAACGGTTTGCTCGAGCAGAAGCCGGAGATGGTCGTCTCCGGCATCAACCTGGGCGCCAACCTGGGTGATGATGTGCTCTATTCGGGCACCGTGGCTGCGGCCCTGGAAGGGCGCTTCCTGAGCAGACCGGCATTCGCCTTTTCCCTGCTCTCGCGCCTGCCCGACAACCTGCCGACTGCCGCCTATTTCGCGCGCAAGCTGGTCGAGGCCCATGCGACTTTGGAGCTGCCGCCACGCACCGTGCTCAACGTTAACGTACCCAACCTGCCGCTGGAGCACATCCGTGGCGTGCAACTGACTCGTCTGGGCCATCGCGCCCGCGCTGCGGCGCCGGTCAAGGTGGTCAACCCCCGGGGCAAGGAAGGCTACTGGATCGCCGCCGCCGGGGACGTCGAGGATGGCAGCCCAGGCACGGATTTCCATGCTGTGATGCAGGGTTACGTGTCGATCACGCCGTTGCGCCTCGACCGCACCTTCAACGAGGCTCTGGAAACGATGGCTGGCTGGTTGGAGGGCATCTTCTGATGCGCGAACAGGACGACATGCAACGCCGCGGGATCGGCATGACCTCTCAGAGAACGCGCGAGCGCCTGATTCAACGCCTCTACGAAGAGGGGTTGTCCAATGCCCAGGTGCTCGAAGTGATTCGCCGCACGCCGCGTCACCTCTTCGTCGACGAGGCGCTGGCGCACCGCGCCTACGAGGACACCGCGCTGCCCATCGGGCATAACCAGACCATTTCCCAGCCCTACATGGTGGGGCGCATGACCGAGCTGCTGCTGGCGGCCGGGCCGCTGGACAAGGTGCTGGAGATCGGCACCGGCTCCGGCTATCAGACCGCCGTGCTGGCGCAACTGGTAGAGCGGGTGTTCTCGGTCGAGCGCATCCAGGTGTTGCAGGAGCGGGCCAAGGAGCGTCTGGCCGAACTCAGGTTGCGCAACGTGGTCTTTCGCTGGGGCGATGGCTGGGAGGGCTGGAATGCGCTTGGCCCCTACAACGGCATCATCGTCACGGCCGCGGCAGCCGATGTGCCGCCAGCCTTGCTTAATCAGTTGGCCCCTGGCGGGCGCCTGGTGATTCCGGTGGGCAGCGGCGATGTGCAGCAGCTACTGGTGATCGTCCGCGAGGATGACGGCTTCTCCCGTCATGTGCTCGATGCGGTGCGCTTCGTTCCCCTGTTGAATGGTCCACTGGCCTGAGGGCCGTGGTTTCCTGGAAGGATCCATGAAGAAATATTTCCTGCTCTATACCAAAGGCATCGCCATGGGGGCGGCCGATGTCGTGCCGGGCGTTTCCGGCGGCACCATCGCCTTCATCAGTGGTATCTACGACGAGCTGCTGCGCTCCATCGCCAGCGTGCCGGAGGCCCTGTTCCTGCTAGTGCGGGGGCGAATCCGCGAAGCCTGGAACAAGGCCAATGCCACCTTCCTGGTGGTGCTGCTGGCAGGGGTGCTGACCAGCATCCTCAGCCTCGCGCGGTTGATCACCTACCTGCTGGAGCATCATCCGGTGCCGGTCTGGTCGTTCTTCTTCGGCCTGATTCTGGTGTCGGCCTATATGGTGGGGCGTGACATCGGCCGCTGGAACTGGAGCCGCGTGCTGAGCTTCCTGCTCGGCCTGGGTTTCGCCTACTGGATCACGGTGGCCGCGCCGGTGCAGTGGAGCGATGATCCGCTGACCCTGTTCTGCGCCGGTGCCATCGCCATCTGCGCGATGATCCTGCCGGGCATCTCCGGCAGCTTCATCCTGCTCCTGCTCGGCCTCTACGCCACCGTGCTGGGCGCCGTGAAGAGTCTGGATCTGGCCGTGCTGGCGGTCTTCGCCGCTGGGTGCCTGGTGGGTATCCTCAGCTTCGCCCGGCTGTTGAGCTGGCTGTTGTCACGCTGGCGCGATCTGACCCTGGCATTCTTGACCGGGCTCATGCTCGGTTCCTTGAACAAGGTCTGGCCCTGGAAGGAGACCCTGAGCTGGCGAATCGATAGCAAGGGTGAGCAAGTGCCTCTGCTGCAGCACAACCTGTTGCCCACGCAGTTCAGCGCAGTCAGTGGGCAGGACGCGCAACTGCTGCTGGCCATCGTCCTGGCGATTGCCGGTGTCGCTCTGGTGCTGGGATTGGAGTGGCTGGCCCGGCGCAAACCGCAAGAGGCTGGTTGATCCGGCCGTGCGGGTCGGGTCATATTGATATTCAGGATCGTTTCAGGGAGTACTGGGTGAGTCGCACAACCTTTCAAGCGCTGATTGCAAGAGCCGTCGATCTTCGTCTGCTCCTCGTGCTGTTGGGCGCTGTGCAGCTCTCCGCTTGTGTCAGCTCTCCACCAGGCGGTGTGCAGGTAGTCGAGCGTGGCCAGAACCAGGGCAGGGCGCCGCTGATCCAGCGTCAGCCGGTGCGTACCGGGCAGTATGTGGTCAAGCGCGGCGATACCCTCTACTCCATTGCCTTTCGCTTCGGCTGGGACTGGAAGGCGCTGGCTGCGCACAATGGCTTGCGTGACCCTTATCTGATTCGGGTTGGGCAGATCATTCACTTCGGTAATAGGACTTCCGTCCCAAGCAGTCCGGCCGTGGTCGCCAGCGCTCCGAGCAATCCGGCGCCCAGGGCGCCTGCCCCCGTACCGAGCCAACCCACGTCCAGCACTCCGGCCACGGCGGCTACACGTCCGGCACCGGCGGCACCGGCGGCGCCGGCCACCACGCCGGTCACCCCCGTCACCCGCTCTGCCAAGGGCTGGGCCTGGCCAACGCAAGGCGCCGTGATCAGCCGTTTCTCCTCAAACGGCAGTTTGAATAAAGGCATTGATATCGCCGGGGAATTAGGCCAGCCTGTTTTAGCTGCGTCTGATGGGTCAGTGGTATATGCCGGGAGTGGTTTGCGGGGCTACGGCGAGTTGATCATCATCAAGCACAGCGACACCTACGTGAGTGCCTACGGTCATAACCGCAGGCTATTGGTACGGGAGGGGCAGCAGGTCAAGGCCGGGCAACGTATTGCCGAGATGGGTTCCACGGGAGCCGACCGGGTGAAACTGCATTTTGAGATTCGCCGCCAAGGAAAACCTGTAGACCCGCTGCAATATCTGCCAAGTCGTTGATGCGTTGCCAGTTTCGTCCCGGAACGTAGGAGGGACGGGCTCAGGTGTAGCCGGGACGGTTCCGCCAGAGTCTGTTGTCGAACTCACACTGGGGCAACAATAATGGCACTCATTAAAAAAGAAGCGCCGGAGTTTGACGTCGACGATGAACTGCTCCTGATGGAGCCCGGAATCGTCCTGGACGAACTTCAGACCGACGAGGCGCCTGCCTCTTCGTCGCGCAAAGCCAAGCACTCCACGCCATCCAAGCAGCACAAACACATCGACTACACCCGGGCGCTCGACGCCACGCAACTTTATCTCAACGAAATCGGTTTCTCTCCCTTGCTCAGCCCTGAAGAGGAAGTGCACTTTGCGCGTCTGGCGCAGAAGGGCGATCCTGCTGGGCGCAAGCGCATGATCGAGAGCAACCTGCGCCTGGTGGTGAAAATTGCACGACGCTACATCAACCGTGGGTTGTCGCTGCTCGACCTGATCGAGGAAGGCAACCTGGGCTTGATCCGTGCCGTGGAGAAATTCGATCCGGAACGGGGTTTCCGTTTCTCTACCTACGCCACCTGGTGGATCCGCCAGACCATCGAGCGCGCGATCATGAACCAGACGCGCACCATTCGCTTGCCCATTCATGTGGTCAAGGAACTGAACGTCTACCTGCGAGCGGCCCGCGAACTGACGCAGAAACTCGATCACGAGCCTTCGGCCGAAGAGATCGCCAACCTGCTGGAAAAGCCGGTCGGCGAGGTCAAGCGCATGCTGGGTCTGAACGAGCGGGTTTCCTCGGTGGACGTATCGCTGGGTCCGGACTCGGACAAGACGCTGCTCGACACCCTCACCGATGACCGGCCCACCGACCCCTGCGACTTGCTGCAGGACGACGACCTTTCCCAGAGCATCGACCTATGGCTGTCGGATCTGACGGAAAAGCAGCGTGAGGTGGTGATTCGCCGCTTCGGCCTGCGCGGGCACGAGAGCAGCACGCTCGAAGAGGTTGGGCAGGAAATTGGCCTGACGCGCGAGCGGGTTCGGCAGATTCAGGTCGAAGCGCTCAAACGGCTGCGCGAGATCTTCGAGAAGAATGGCCTTTCCAGCGACGCGCTCTTCCAGTAACACCTGGCCCTGTTCCCATGAAACCCGGCCCGCTGGCCGGGTTTTTTATTGCCTGCTTTGTGGGAGCGAGTTCATTCGCGATCAGGGGGGGCTGCCTCGAAGCGCTTTTTCACGGCTGGCCCCCGGCAGCCAAGCAGCGGATCTGCGATCCCGCATGTCAGTCATCGCTTACATGCAGCGTCAGTCTTCAGGGCAAGCGGGTTCTGATCTTTGCTTTTTTTCCTGTGTGAAAATTTCAAGCCATTGATATTTAATAGTATTTTTATGCCAATCAGTTTGGCGAGGTGACTGCTCGCCGTGTCGCACGGGGTTGAGCGCGAAACGAGGGCGAGTAATATCGAACCCGTGCTCAGGGAACGGCACAGGTTGTCAGGAAGATGATCAGGAACATCGCAAGAAGCGATTCATCAGGACGATGAGTTGGGAAATAGAGGGACTAGGGACAAAAAGTGGGCGGGTTTTCCCGCCCCTTTTTTTGCCTGCGATTTGCCAGGGGCCTCTTGCGTTCGCTGTCCTATTCAAGGGTCAGGCCGGTACGGCTTACACCATCGGATCACCGACATGCAGGATCTTCATGGTGTTGGTGCCACCAGTGCCGTGGTAGCTGTCACCCTTGGTCAGGATCACCCAGTCGCCAGGCTCTACCACACCACGCTTGAGCAGCTCGTCCACCGCCGCCTGGCTGACCTTGTTGGCCGGCAGCGAGGCTGGATCGAACGGCACGGTGTAGACGCCACGGAACAGTGCCACGCGGGCTTGGGCCTCACGATGCGGGGTGAAGGCGAAGATCGGGATCGACGAGCGGATGCGCGACATGATCAGTGGGCTGTAGCCGCTCTCGGTGAGGCTGATGATGGCCTTGACGCCGGGGAAGTGGTTGGCCGTGTACATGGTGGCCAGGGCGATGCTCTCGTCGCAGCGCTCGAAGGTGCGGCCCAGGCGGTGGCTGGACTGCTTGCTGGTCGGGTGCTTCTCCGCGCCCAGGCACACGCGGGCCATGGCCTGTACGGCTTCGACCGGGTATTCGCCGGCGGCGCTCTCGGCCGACAGCATCACCGCGTCGGTGTAATCCAGCGCGGCGTTGGCCACGTCGGAGACTTCGGCGCGGGTCGGCATCGGGCTGTGGATCATCGACTCCATCATCTGCGTGGCGGTGATCACGGCTTTGTTCAGGCGGCGGGCGTGGGCGATGATCTTCTTCTGGATGCCTACCAGCTCGGCATCGCCGATTTCCACAGCCAGGTCGCCACGGGCCACCATCACCGCATCGCTGGCACGGATCAAACCGTCGAGGGCTTCGTCGTCGGCCACGGCTTCGGCGCGTTCGATCTTGGCCACCAGCCAGGCTGTGCCCCCAGCCTCGGTGAGCAGACGGCGGGCGTAGTCCATGTCGGCGGCGTCACGCGGGAAGGATACGGCGAGGTAGTCCAGCTCCATCTCGGCGGCGACCTTGATGTCGGCCTTGTCCTTCTCGGTCAGGGCCGGTGCGGTCAGACCACCACCACGACGGTTGATGCCCTTGTTGTCCGACAGCGGGCCACCGATCAGCACGCGGCAGTGCAGTTCGTCGGCACCCTTGAGTTCGACACGCATGACCACGCGGCCGTCGTCGAGCAGCAGTTCGTCACCGACGTCACAGTCCTGGATCAGCGCCGGGTAGTCGATGCCGACCACTTCCTGGTTGCCGGCAGTGCGCGAGTGGCTGGAAGAGAGGCGGAACAGGTCACCATCTTTGAGTTCGATGCGCTTGTTCTCGAACTTGGCGATACGGATCTTCGGGCCTTGCAGGTCACCGAGCAGGGCGACATGGCGACCATGCTTGGCGGCCAATTCACGAACCAAGGCAGCACGTGCCTTGTGGTCGTCCGGGGTGCCGTGGGAGAAGTTCAGACGGGCCACGTCCAGGCCGGCGAGGATCAGTTGCTCCAGCACTTCCGGCGAGCTGCTGGCCGGGCCGAGGGTGGCGACGATTTTGGTGCGGCGAAAGGTCATGCACGAACTCCCTAGTCAACGATAGCAGGGAGGCTACTACGGGCTTTCGCTGTAGTCATTGTTCCCGTGCACTACCCTTTGCCGTTCGCCTTGAGCAATGTGATGTCGTCTGCCCCGGCATGGTGCTGGGGGCGACCAGTACCACGAATCAGGGCGTGTTCAGGTTGATCGCCTTGTCGAGCAACAGGGAGGCCTTGGCATGCAGCTCGCCGTTGGGGTACTCGGCGAGCAGGCGGCGCAGGTAGGCGATGGCCTTTTCGCGATCGGCGCTGGGGTTGTCTGGCGCCATGTACATCAGCGCTAGCTGGTAGAGCGCCTTTTCCTTGATGTCTGCCGCTATGTGTGGGTCGGCCAGGCCCAGCAGGTAGAGCTCTTCGGCTTCGGCTACGCGATCCTTGAGCACGGCGCGGCGCGACAGCAGGGTCATGTCCTGGTCGAGGCTGGGTTTGTACAGATCGAGGTTCTGGCTCGGTTGCCAGTGTTCCAGCAGTTCGCGCGAACTCTTATGCACCGGCTCCTCGGCGCGCTTGCGAATCATCGCGATGCGTTTCTCGGCGCGGCTGGCAGCACGGCTGTTGGGGAATTCGTTGACGACCTTGTAGAAATAATTGAGGGCCTTGGCGTCGTCGCGCTGATCGTTGAAGCTGTTCATGTAGATCAGGCCGATCTGGTAGAGGGCGATCGCGCGCACCTCATCGCTCAGTTGCTGGTCGCGATAACCATCGAGATAGAGCGCTTCGGCCTTGTCGCTATGGGCATCGCGGATGGCCATGGCGCTGTAGGTGAGCAGATCGCCTTCTTCTTCGATGGCGGCGCTCATGCGCTTGGCCTTGAGCGCCTTGTATTCGACCACCTCGTTGGTGGTGACCTGGGCGATGAACAGCGGGGTCGTCGGGGCGCAAGCGCTCAGCAAGGTTGTGGCCATGACCAGGAACAGCGGGCGGATGAGCAGCATGTGGGCTCCTTGGCCGGAATCGACCTGTTCACGCAGTCTAGTGAGTGCAAGGGGTGGCGCCAAGGCAGCAAGGGCAGAACCCATCGGAGGTTTGTGGCAGTTCAGTTTCTGCCTGGCCTGTCGATACACTGCTCATCGGAGGATCTGCCTATGAAAACCCTGATCATACTGGCCGTGGCGCTGGCCGCCACGGGTTGCACCCGTGTCTCGCTCGATCATCACCTGAACAACGCCTATCGTGCCTACGACGAAGGAGACTGCGCGCGTGTCGTGCTGGAACTGTCGCAGGCCGAGCGCAAGAGCCGTTCGCGCAACTACCTGCAACCGGAAATTTCTCTGCTGCGTGGCCAGTGCCTGGAGCGCGAGAACCTGTTCGTCGATGCCGCGCAGACCTATCAGTTCATCATCAGTCGCTACCCGGCCAGCGAGTATGCCTATCGGGCGCGTGCACGCCTGCAGACGTTGCAGCAGCTCGGTCACTACACGCCGGCAGCCGCCGTCAAGACCAGTCCCGCTGCACTCTGAGCCAGGCTTTGCGCGCTGTCTGCTGCGGTATAAGCTGGTGGCCTTCATGGAGGATGAGCATGCGCCACCTGCTTCTGATCGTATCGCTGTTACCGGGTCTGGCCGCAGCGGAGATTTATCGCTGGACGGACGAGCAAGGCCGCGTGCACTTTGGCCAGCGCCCGGCTGCCGGTGCCGAGGTGATCGAGGTCAGGCCGCAGGTGATCGAGCGCGATGCTGATACCCGTGAGCGGGAGGTGCGCAGCCAGCGTTTCTATCAGGCCCGTGAACAGGAGCGGCAACGGGCCGCCGAGCAGGCCGCGCAGCAGCGCGAACAGCGTGCCAGTGAATGCCGCGAGTTGCGTCAGCGCATGGCGCAGTTACCGGAGGGCTATTCCTACTATCGGGAGGAGGCCAACGGCGAGCGTATTTACTATAGTGATGATGAGCTCGACACCGCTCGTCGCCAGATACGCGAGCGCATCGCCGAGCGGTGCTCCTGAGACTGGTAGTGTGATGGCTCGAAGGCGCATACTCGGAAACCTTTGTAGCGATATGCCATCATGCCTAGCCAGCGTCGAATCGAGCGGCATCAGCTGCCTTACTACCTGAAGGTCTTCAACCGCATCACGGACAAGCCGATGGGGTCGATCGGCAATGTCTCCCTCGATGGGTTGATGCTGATCAGTCAGATACCCCTGCTGGTGGGCGTGCAGTTCGACATGCAACTGAAGATTCCCTCTGCGCACGGCCTGCGCCTGATCAACCTGTCCGGCAAATGCCAGTGGTGCCGTGAGGATGTCACGCCAGGCTCCTATGACTCGGGCTTCTCCTTGTTCCCCCCGCCTCAAGACTACCTCGAGATGATCGAGGCGCTGCGCTATTACTTCAGTTTCCATTCGCTGTCGGCCTCGGCCTGACGCCTCAGTGCAGGGCTGGCGCCCTGTCGAGACTGCGCAGGCGCTGGCTCAGTTGCAGGCGCATGCCTTCCTCTTCGCATAGCAACAGGGCGTGCTGCAGGTCGTAACGTTCTCCCTGCGGGCATTCCAGTTGCTGGTAGATGGTGGCTCGGGCCAGATGATCGAGCAGGTTCGGTGGGCCGAGCTGCAACACCCGCTCGGCATCCTTGAGCGCCGCCAGATGGTCGTCCTGCTGCACGTGTAGCTGGCGCAGGTTGCGTGACAGGCGCAGCAGCATGGTGCGCGCATCCGCCGCTTGCAGGTGGGCGGCCCCCAGTTCTTCCTGCGGCCCCAGATGATGCACGAGCAGCTCGCGGCAGTCGCGGGTATACAGGCGACGGCCGCCGCAGGGATCGAGCAGGTGATCGGCGCCTGGAACCCGTAGCAGGAAATGACCGGGGAAGTTCACGCCTTGCAGGGGAATGTCCAGGCGTCTGGCCAGTTCCAGTGCAATCAGTGCCAGGCTCAGGGGTTGGCCACGGCGCCAGCGCAGGACTTCGTGCAGCAAGGCATGGCGCGGTCGCGTCGGGCCTTCATCGTCCTGGTGATAATCCAGCTCGCTGAGGCGGCGCAGCAAGGGTTGCGCGAGTTCGCGCAGTGGCAGACTGGGCAGGCCGGCGGCCACCTGCACCTGCAGACCATGCAGGTCAGCCAGCACCTGGGGTGGCTGTGCGTGCGGATCATGTTCGGCAGCAATCCACAGAGCCGCCTCGAACAGGGCCGGTGGATCTCGCTCCAGACACAGCAGACAGGCTTGACGTGGGCTCATCGCACGATCTCCGCTTCCTCCCTGGTTTGTAGCGTTTTGTCGTTCGGGCGTCCAGTTTTCGCGTGTCACGGGACTGGGGATTGGCTGTTGGGAGTCGATCTATCCGCGAAGGGGAGCGGCCTTGAGGCTCGATTGATCGCGCATGAATTGGCGCCTACAACAGAACAGGCATGGCTGCTCAATCGATGCCGAACTCACCTTGGTAGCACACCGGGGAGCTGGGTTCACCGGTACGTTGCAGTTCGTCTTCGAGGTACTCGGCCAGCACGCGGGCATTGTTGTGGGCCTCGTCGCGGGCCGCGTAGAGCAACGTGAGGGTGCCGGTCGTCGCGCTGTGCAGCAGGGCCTGCCAGTGTTGCGGTTGCGCATCGAGTTGTTGCCGATAGGCCAGGCGGAAGGCCTGGAAATCGCCGTCCCGGTGAAAGGCGCGGCGCAGTTCGTCGCTGGGCGCCACTTCCGCCACCCAGGCATCCAGTTGCGCGGCCTCTTTGCTGATGCCGCGCGGCCAGAGGCGGTCGACCAGCACGCGCTGGCCGTCATCGGCGGCTGCGGCGAGGTAGATGCGTTTGCACTGGACCATGCTCGTCTCCCTTGGTAGGACGGACGGCCCGAGCATAGCCCATCTACACAAAGGCCCCGCAAGTGCGGGGCCTGAGGGTCATTCGGCGTTGTCGTTCAGTTCGTCGAGTGCGTCGGGCTGATTCTTGAAGGCCTTGGCGAACACGTCGCGGTTCTTGGCCATGAAGATACCCAGTTCCTCACCCTGTTGCTCGTTCAGCGAAGGAACCGCCTTGTGCAGTACCTCGGTCAGCCGTTCGGCCAGTTCGAGCATCTTGTCATAACGGTCGGCTTCGGCTTTATCCATGAACAAGCGCTCCGGATCGCGACTGCTGCGGTACACCACTTCGACGGCCATTCATCACCTCGTCTGCCTTCATGCGTGTCAATATTGGCTGTTTATTTATACAGTATTCGAGAGCATAAAGAACTCGCCGCCATTTTGCCAGCAGCGAGTGTATCGGTGTTCAGCGATTCGCAATTATGGGGGCTGAACTCTGGCGCACCCTGGGATTTTTCTTGGTTCATCACATTTTCAGGGGGAGTGCCTGATTGACACCGGACTGGCAAGTTTGTGTTGTTTTCGGTATTCAAGCGTTTAGCTGATGTCTCCCGTTTCGCCCCCCGGCGACCTTCTTTTGTCAAACGCCACAAAAGAAGGCAAAAAGGCTTGGCCCCGCCATCCGAGCTAGGCGCCCCCGCCCTGCTGCGCCGGGGTTCGTTCATTCCATCGTTGCTCCGAGGGCACGCTGCGAAGGGCCATCCCTGGCCCATCGCAGCTCTCGCGGCATCCATGCCGCTCAACCCTCTACGTAACGATTCCACTCACCCTCCTGAAGGGGCCATTCGCGCGCCTGAGCGGACAGGTGTGCCAGGTTAGTCCTGCGTGCTCTGGCGGCTGTGAAGTCGCGATGTGGCCATCGAGTTAAACCAAAACTTTCATTCGCGAAGTTTCAACTTGCCGGCTTGCAGCCGGCATCCCGGTCAGCTCTAGGGCTGACCCATGTCCAAGCGCTCCGCACTAATTCTGGGTTACCGCAGGTTCAGGCGCGTGCAGAGCCCGCCCAGGAGGGCGAACGGAATCGTCGTGGAAGAGGTTGAGCGACATGGATGTCGCGAAAGCCGCGATGGGCCAGGGATGGCCCACCGTGGCGGGCCTCTGGAGCGGCGATGGAGTGAGCGAACCCTGGCGAAGCCAGGGCCGGATGATCGGGCGGAGGGTTTGGTTACTTTGCCCGCAAAGTGACTCGCCCGGGAGGGCGAAACCAAGAACATCAGCAAAAACGCGGCAATTCGGAACAGACGCCTGAAAAACCAAGACCGGGGGTTTTGACGAGAGGGGCGAACTGGGCTGGTGTATAGGTCTTGTATAATCCGCGTCGCGCCGTGGGAGCCGCGCTCGGAGTCGGCGTAATCCTTGCATTCCCCATAGGCGCAACTATAGTCAGTGCGCCATGAAAGGACTCCGCAATGCACAAGGCAAGAGATGTTTATGCTTGATTCGATCGGTCGCGTAGAACGCAAATTGCTGGCCTTGGTCGCGCTGTTCTACCTCAGTCTGATGCTACTGATCGGAGCCATCTGGGGCAGCCAGACCAGTTTCTCCAGTGGACGTGATGTACAAGAGTTGTATCGATCTCTTTATCGTCTGAGCCTGCTGCTGCCCAGCTTGCAAGAGGCCGAGCTCGATCAGCGCGGCTATCTGCTTACGGGCAAGGCGCGGTATCTCGAGCCTTATGCCTTGTCCGTGGAAAGATTCGATGAGCAGCTACGTGGCTTGCTGGATACCCCCACCATGCAGGCGCACGAGGCTGAGTTGCAAGCCATTGCCGAGCTCGGCCGCTTCAAGCGCGATGAAATGGCGCTGACCCTCGATCTGTACCGTGAGCAGGGCCGGGCAGCGGCCATGGAGCAGTTTTCGGACGAGCGTGGCGAGCGTTACATGGGCGAGATGCGTACACGTATCGCCAGCATCGAGCGTGCTGTGGCGATTGCCCTGAAGGCGCACAAGGCCGATATCGAATGGCGTTCGATGCTGGCGCTCTGGGGTGGTGGGGGTGGGGCACTGCTCATGCTCGGGCTGCTCACGCTGTTGTTCGTCGATCTGCGTCGCGATCTGCGAGAGCGTGGCGAGTTGCTCGAACGCATGGCGTTCGAGTCGCAACATGACAGCCTGACTCACCTGCTCAATCGGCGTGCCTTCAATGACACCCTGGATCAGGCCCTGGCCCTGGCGCGCCGTGGTGAACGTTCCGTGGCGCTGCTCTATCTGGATCTCGATGGCTTCAAGACCATCAACGACAAGCTCGGCCATGCGCTGGGCGATGCCGTTCTCAAATCCGTGGCGGCGCGCTGGAAGACCGTGGTGCGTGAAGGTGAAGTGTTGGCACGCCTGGGGGGCGATGAATTCGCCGTGATCGCCGCAGGCGATACCGATGCTGTCGAGCACCTGGCCCAGCGCCTGATCGCTGCACTCGATGGGCCCTTGTTGGTGCAACAGCCCGACGTTCGTGTCGGCGTCAGTGTCGGGCTTGCCCGCTGTGCCGAGCATGGCGAGGATCGCCGCCGCCTGGTGGCCTCGGCCGATATGGCCATGTACCGCGCCAAGAAGGCCGGCAAGCACTGTTATGCCTGGCCCGAGGAGCGTCCTTCGGTGCTCGCGGTGGTGTGAGGCGCATGCTGCTGTGGCGTTTCGTCACATCCCTGCCTCATCCTGGAACTGGTGTCATTCCTGCGTGGGCAGCCTTGGCTGCCTGCGCGCGGCGGGGCGAGCTGCAAGCGTGCTTCGCATGGCGCGGGGCAGGCCTTCATTTGGATCTTGGGAGAAGTTGTCGATGAATTGGGCGGAACGTCTGCGTGAAGGGCTGCATGGCCTGGCCGAGTCGCTGGGCAACCTGTTGATGGAGGCCTTCCACTATCTGGCGTTGTTCGCCATCGGTGCGATAACGGCCTGGGCGGGTGTGATGGCCTTTCTGGGCATGCTGGAAAAAGGCCATATCACCATCGATGACATCCTGTTGCTGTTCATCTACCTGGAGTTGGCGGCCATGGTGGGGATCTACTTCAAGACCAACCACATGCCGATCCGCTTCATGATCTACGTGGCGATCACCGCGCTGACCCGTTTGCTGATTTCCGATATTTCCCATACCCACAAGCCGAGCTGGGGGGTGGTGATGGTGTCGGGCGCGATTCTGCTGCTGGCGCTGGCGATTCTGGTGGTGCGCTATGCGTCATCACGTTTTCCCGCCGTGGCTGCGCCCAACCCGCGTAGCAAACCGCGTAACCGTGAAGATGCCGAGGCCGAGCGGGACGACGCCGCGGAGTGAGTGGGCCGCCTCGCCACTGTCCCTTACTGCAGAGGGGCGAAGAGGGCGGCCAGATCCTGCTCGTCCAACTGCCACTGACCCTGGCCGCCGCCTTCGAGCACGCCGCGCGCCAGGCTGGCCTTGCTCTGCTGGAGCTGCTGGATCTTTTCCTCGACGCTGCCGCGGGCGATCAGCTTGTAGACGAACACCGGTTTGTCCTGGCCGATGCGGTAGGCGCGGTCGCTGGCCTGGGCCTCGGCCGCCGGGTTCCACCAGGGGTCGAAATGGATCACGGTATCGGCGGCAGTCAGGTTGAGGCCACTGCCGCCAGCCTTGAGGCTGATCAGGAACACTGGGAACTCGCCGGCCTGGAAGCGCTGCACCGGGGTGCGTCGATCCTGGGTACTGCCGGTGAGTTTGGCGTAGGCGATGTCACGGCTGCGCAGTTCGGCTTCGATCAACGCCAGCATTGAGGTGAACTGGGAGAACAGCAGCACGCGCCGACCTCCGGCCACCAGTTCCTCGAGCATCTCCAGCAGGGCGCTGAGCTTGCCCGAGTCGCTGGCCTGCAGGGTCTCGCCTGCATCGCCCAGCAGGCGCAGGTCGCAGCAGCTCTGGCGCAGGCGCAGCAGTGCTTCGAGGATGACGATATGACTGCGCGCCAGACCCTGGCGGGCGATTTCATCGCGCACCTTCTTGTCCATGGCCAGGCGCAGGGTTTCGTAGCGGTCACGCTGTAGCTGGGTCATCTCGACCCATTGCACGATTTCGGTCTTCGGCGGCAGTTCGCTGGCCACCTGCTCCTTGGTGCGGCGCAGCAGGAAGGGGCGGATACGGCCAGTCAGGTGGGCCAGGCGCTGAGCGTCACCGCGTTTCTCGATGGGGCTGCGGTAGTTGCGATTGAAGGCCTTGGCATCGCCGAGCCAGCCGGGCATGAGGAAGTGAAACAGCGACCATAGCTCGCCCAGATGGTTTTCCAGCGGCGTGCCGGTCAGGCACAGGCGCAGCTCGGCATTGACCTGGCCGGCGGCACTGGCCGCCTTGCTGCGCGGGTTCTTGATGTTCTGCGCCTCGTCGAGGATCAGCAGACGGTAGTGTTGCTTGTTGAGGGCCTTGAGGTCGCGCGGTAGCAGGGCGTAGGTGGTGAGGATCAGATCATGCTCGGCGAT
The DNA here is from genome assembly GCF_026723825.1 of Pseudomonas sp. GOM7. Lineage (NCBI taxonomy): Bacteria > Pseudomonadati > Pseudomonadota > Gammaproteobacteria > Pseudomonadales > Pseudomonadaceae > Pseudomonas > Pseudomonas sp. GOM7. Next base: position 1,677,545 of record NZ_CP113519.1, read on the forward strand.
CTGCTCGAACAGCGCCTTGCGCTTGGCGCCATGCAGGGCCAGCACGCGCAGGCTCGGGGCGAAGCGTGCGGCCTCGTCCTGCCAGTTGGGAATCAGGCTGGTGGGCATGACGATCAGCGCCGGCTTGTCCAGGCGCCCGGCCTGTTTCTCGCTGAGGATATGGGCGAGGGTCTGCAGGGTCTTTCCCAGGCCCATGTCGTCGGCCAGTACGCCGCCGACCTGCAGTTCGGCCAGGGTCTGCATCCAGTCCAGGCCCTGCAACTGGTAGGGGCGCAGGGCAGCGTGCAGTTCGGCTGGGGCCTGGGTGGTGCGGCTGCCGAGTTGCTGTAGGCGCTGGGCGAAACTACGCAGGTTGTTGCCACCTTGCCAGCTCAGCAGATCGTTGTCGCTGAGTGCGCTCAGACGCGCGGCATCGGCGCGCCCCAGGCGCAGCGGCAGGTGATCTTCTTGCGGGTCGCGGAAATACAGCTCGCCCAGGGTCGCCAGCAACGGCTTGAGGCGAGCGAAAGGCAGGGCGACACGCTTGCCGCTCTGCGGCAGGCTGATCAGCAGGCGATCCTCGTCGGTGCGCTGGGCCAGGGCTTCCGGCGCCAGTAGCCAGGGGGTACGACGAATGGCCTGGAGCAGGATCGGCAGCAGGCTGATGCGCTGCCCCTCCACTTCGATGCCCAGTTCCAGGTCGAACCAGGTCTGCTGCGGATCCTGCTCGACTTCGGCGTACCAGTCATCGATCTGCGCCAGGTTGTACTGGAAGTCCGGGCGCATGTGGATCTGCCAGCCTTCGGCACGCAGTCGTGGCAGGTGCTCGTGGACGAAGGCCAGCCAGTCGCGTTCGTGCTCCAGCTCGAAAGGCTCGCCGGCATCGGCCGGCAGTGCCTCGCTCTGCCGCAGTGCCACTTGCAGGCCGAGGTTTTCCAGGCGTTTACGCAGGCTGTTCTCGGCGGCGGCATCACGGATCAGACGCAGATTGGTGGCGGCATCCAGACGCTTGAGCAGATCCTTGGCCGGCTTGCCGAAGACGCGATGCCCGGCATAGTCGAAGGCCAGCGCAGCACGGTGCTGGGTCTGTTCCAGCATGCGTCCCTTGCGAGCGTCGAAATGCACACGCACATGGCTGCCCAGGGTCAGTACGGCGGTCGGCGCGATGCCCTCCAGGCGCTGCTCGGCCACTTCCTTGCTCGGTACGATCAGGTCGCTGAGGTCATGGCCATCACGTTGCCGGGCTTCGAGGGTGAGCAGGGCGGCGACCACATGCTTGCAGTTGAAGCCCACCGGGCAGGTGCAGTGGCCGGTCACGCTCCATTTGCGCCCATAAGGGTGCAGGGTAATGCGTTGCTGATAGCTCTGGCTGCCCGAGCCACGACAATTGGCCAGCAGGCTGTTGTCGCGCAGGCTGAGCAGCTTGCTGCGCTGTTCCTCGGCATAGGCGATGCCGCGTCGCAGGTCGCCGGCACCGAACTCGGAGCGCCAGTCCTCCTGACGCAACTGGTGGATGTCCAGGGGCATCAACTGAGCCCCGTGGCGAAAGGTAATGGGCGCATGACTGGGCCATGTGGCAATGCAAAGCCGCAGATTTTCGCATAGCCGCGCGGTGATTAGCAGGCGCCTTGGCGAGATTGTCGACGCGCAGCCGTGACCACTCGCTCAGAAGCCCGCTTGCGGGCGAGAGAGGCTCAGCCCTGGAAGGCGGCACGGTACTGGCCTGGCGTTGCGCGTAGCGCCAGGCGGAAGCGGTTGCTGAAGTGGCTGGGGCTGGCGAAGCCGCAGGCCATAGCGACTTCGCCCAGTGGCAGGCGCGAGTGACGCAGCAGGTGGCAGGCGCGGGCCAGGCGACGGGCCAGCACGTAGCGGTGTGGCGGTAGGCCGAAGCTGGTCTGGAACATCCGCGCGAAATGGTATTCGGACAGCGCGCAGAGGCTTGCCAGCTCGCCCAGCGACAGCGGTTCGGCCAGGTGCTGCTCGATATGTTCGCGCAGACGGCGGCGTTGCACCGGGGCCAGGCCGCCTTTCAGGCGCAGGCCCGGGCGCAGCCCAACCTGGTTCAGCAGGGCGTGGTCGAGCAACTCATGCGCCAGGCTGCTGGTCAGCAGGCGTTCGCCGGGCTCCTGCCAGTCGAGCCGGCATAGCTGGCGAAAGCGCGCCGCCTGCTCGGCATCCTCGAGGAAGGTGGCTTCCTGCAGTTGCAGGCTGCGCGGTTCACGGTCGAGCAAGGTAACCGCGCCGAGGGCGAAGCGCTCCTGCTCCACATAGAGGTGGACGAGCTGGATCTGGCCATTGATGATCCAGGCCGACTCGTGTTCGGCCGGCATGATGCACAGGCGATCCGGGGCACCCTTGTTGCCCGGATGCTCGCGGCGAAAAGTACCGGTGCCTCCGCTCAGGTAGCATGACAGGGTATGATGGCTGGGGGCGAGGTAGTCGCGTACGTCATGGGCGTTGCTCCAGCGCGCCAGGGCCAGACCGTCGCCCAGATGGGCCAGGCCGTGCAGTCGCGCATTGGGCGAGCGACTCATGGTCTGGAATACCTGCAGGTGTTCGAGTTGCGCCATCGAAGTCTCCTTTGCAGGGGATGCTACGCTCACTAGGCCGGCACGCCAGTCCTTCGCGATAAAAAGCGCAAGTCTGTGCAAGTGAATAATTTTTCCTTCGCCGCAACGCGCGATGCCTTGAGTCGGGGTATCTTGGCGGCCACTCGAACAATGACTCCCGGTTGGATGCTGCCCTCGATGAAACCACTGCGCTCGTTCGCTCTTGCCTCTCTGCTCTGCCCCCCCATTCTCGCCCTGGCTGCCCCCTCGCTGGATGACAAGGATGCCTTCATCAACGACCTGATCGGGCGCATGACGCTGGAAGAAAAGGTCGGTCAGTTGCGCCTGATCAGCATTGGCGGCGACATGCCGCGCGAGCGCATCCGTGAGGAAATCGCCGCCGGGCGCATCGGCGCCACCTTCAACTCGGTGATCCGCCCGGAGAACCGGCCCATGCAGGAAGCCGCCATGCGCAGCCGCCTGGGTATTCCGATCTTCTTCGCCTACGACATCATCCATGGTCATCGCACCACCTTCCCCATCGGCCTCGGTCTGGCTTCGAGCTGGGACATTCCGGCCATCGAGAACAGCGCGCGCATCGCCGCCTTCGAGGCCAGCGCCGACAGCCTGGACATGACCTTCGCGCCCACCGTGGATATTTCCCGTGATCCGCGCTGGGGGCGCACTTCCGAGGGCTTCGGCGAGGATCCGTATCTGGTGTCGAAGATCGCCGCCGCCATGGTCAAGGGCTACCAGGGCGACGATCTGAGTTCGCCCCAGCACATCATGGCCAGCGTCAAGCACTTCGCTCTGTACGGCGCGGTGGAGGGGGGGCGTGACTACAACGTGGTGGACATGAGCCCGATGCGCATGTACCAGGACTACCTGCCGCCCTACCACGCGGCTATCGAGGCCGGTGCCGGCGGGGTGATGGTGGCGCTCAATGCCATCAATGGCGTGCCGGCTTCGGCCAATACCTGGCTGCTGCGTGACCTGCTGCGCCGCGATTGGGGCTTCAAGGGCGTGGCGCTGAGCGATCACGGTGCCATCACTGAGCTGATTCGCCACGGTGTTGCTTCAGATGGCCGCGAAGCTGCGCGCCTGGCCATCACCGCAGGCGTTGGCATGAGCATGGCCGACACCCTGTACGATCAGGAACTGCCGGGTCTGGTGCGCGACGGCGTGGTGCCGCAGGCGGTGCTCGACGAGGCCGTCAGCCACGTGCTGAGCACCAAGTACGAACTCGGCCTGTTCCATGATCCTTTCCGCCGCATCGGCCGCGCCGAGGACGATCCGGCCGACGTCAATGCCGAAAGCCGCCTGCACCGTGCCGATGCTCGTGCCATGGCGCGCGATTCCCTGGTATTGCTGGAAAACCATGGTGACACCCTGCCGCTGAACAGGAACGCCACCGTTGCCCTGATCGGCCCGCTGGCCGACTCGCCGGTGGACATGCTTGGTAGCTGGTCGGCGGTCGGCGTGGCCGAGCAGGCGGTGACCCTGCGCAAGGGTATGGAGACGGCCCTCAAAGGCCACGGCAAGCTGCTCTATGCCGTCGGTGCCAACGTCACCGATGACGCCCATGTGATCAACTACCTCAACCAGCTCAACTGGGATCGCCCGGAAGTGGTGCTGGACAAGCGCACGCCGCAGGAAATGCTCGAAGAGGCCGTGCGCGTCGCGACTCAGGCCGACGTCATCGTCGCTGCCGTGGGCGAGGCGCGTGGGATGTCGCACGAGTCCTCCAGCCGTACTCGCCTGGATCTGCCCGACAGTCAGCAGGCCCTGCTGCGTGCCCTCAAGGCCACCGGCAAACCCCTGGTGCTGGTGCTGATGAACGGCCGGCCACTGGCGCTCGGCTGGGAGAAGGAAAACGCCGACGCCATGCTGGAAACCTGGTACAGCGGCATCGAAGGCGGCAACGCCATCGCCGATGTGCTGTTCGGCGACCACAACCCGTCGGGCAAGCTGCCGATCACCTTCCCGCGTTCGGTGGGGCAGATTCCCACCTATTACAACCATCTGCGTCTGGGCCGCCCTTACACTCCCGGCACGCCGGGCAACTACACCTCGCAGTATTTCGAGGAGCCCAACGGCCCGCTGTATCCGTTCGGCTACGGTTTGAGTTACAGCGACTTCCAGCTTTCGGCACCGAAGCTGTCCGCCGAGCGCATGGGGCCTGACGAAAAGATTCGTGTCAGCGTGACCCTGAAAAACGCTGGAAGCCGCGCCGGTGCTACGGTCGTGCAGCTCTATCTGCGTGACGAGGCCGCTTCGGTGATCCGTCCGGTTAAGGAACTCAAGGATTTTCGCAGGGTCAAGCTTGAGGCAGGCGAGGCGCGTGAGCTGAGTTTCGACATCGACGAACCCATGCTGCGTTTCTACGATGCCAGCCTGCGCCATGTCAGCGAGCCAGGTGCTTTCCGTGTTCAGCTTGGCCTGGATTCGGAGACCGTGCAGGAGGCCCGTTTCGAGCTATTGCCGCGCCGTTGAGGGGGCGGCTCAAGGAGGCGAAAAATATACCTGTGTGAGCCCCTGTGCTGGGCATCGCGATCTGGTAATAATGCGCAGAAAAAACGTGCATGCTATTGGCCAGCATTCGTCTGTGTCAGCATGCCGTTTCTGCGTTTTCCCTTGCACCATTTTCGCCCAACTTTGATCCCCGTGCAGCGGCAACCCGTGGGGTGCTCGCTGCGCGTCAATCCGTATGCCTTGGAGGCTGTGTGTCAATGAGTCGTCGTTCTGCAACCCGTCTGGGCAAGACCGGCCGGTTGATTCTGAGTACTTTGCCCTTGTTGTTTGCCGCACACGCATGGGCTTTCGACCTGGATGATGTGGCCGTCAAGGCCAAGGCGCTCGCCGCAGAACGCTACAGTGCCCCGCAAAGTCGGCTGCCTGCTGCTTTGCGCGAATTGCCTTTCGCCGATTACCAAAAAGTCCGCTTCCGTGAGGATCATGCACACTGGAGAGATGGCAAGACGCCCTTCCAGCTGTATTTCTTCCATCAGGGCATGCACTTCGACGTGCCGGTGAAAATCAACGAGGTGACCGCCACGGGCACCCATGAAATCAAGTACTCGCCGGAGATGTTCGATTTCTCCGACCTCAAGCTCAACCCGGACGACCTCAAGGATCTGGGCTTTGCCGGCTTCAAGGTCGTTCACCCCCTGAACGAGGCGGGCAAGCAGGACGAGGTGATGAGCGTGCTTGGCGCCAGCTATTTCCGCATCGTCGGCAAGGGCCAGGTCTATGGCCTGTCCGCCCGCGGCCTGGCCATCGACACCGCACTGCCGTCCGGCGAGGAGTTCCCGCGCTTCACCGAGTTCTGGATCGAGAAGCCGCAGCCTGACCGTGGCACCCTGCTGTTTTACGCTCTGCTGGATTCGCCGCGTGCCACCGGCGCCTACCGCATGGAAATCGACCCGGGCCGCGATAGCGTGCTCGACGTGCAGGCCAAGGTCTATCTGCGCGAGCCGGTGGAAAAACTCGGTATCGCGCCGCTGACCAGCATGTACCTGTTCGGCGCCAACCAGCCCTGGCCGCGTCCCAACTACCGCCCCGAGCTGCACGACTCCGATGGCCTGGCCATCCATGCCGGCAACGGTGAGTGGCTGTGGCGCCCGCTGAACAACCCCAAGCGCCTCAATGTCAGCAGCTACCGTATCGACAATCCTCGTGGTTTTGGTCTGATGCAGCGTGGCCGCAGCTTCGCCCAGTATCAGGATCTCGACGACCGCTACGAGCTGCGTCCCAGCGGCTGGGTGGAAACCGTGGGGGACTGGGGCCCGGGCCAGGTCGAGCTGGTGGAAATTCCCACGCCCGATGAAACCAACGACAACATCGTCGCGCTGTGGCGCCCGGATCAGCAGCCGGCCCCCGGTGAGGCGCTGGACGTGCACTACCGCCTGCATTTCAGTCGCGACGATGCCAAGCTGCATGATCCCAAGCTGGCCATGGTCACCCAGACCCGTCTGTCCGAGGGCGACGTGAAACAGGCCAACCTGATCCGTCAGCCCGATGGCAGCACCGCCCTGGTGGTGGACTTCGCCGGCCCGGTACTGGCTGAACGCAAGCCCGATGCGCCCATCGAGCCGCAGATCAGCGTCGACGGCAACGCCGATATCGTGGAGAAGAATCTGCGTTACAACCCGGTGAGCAAGGGTTGGCGCCTGACGCTGCGGGTCAAGGTCAAGGATCCGGCGCAGCCGGTGGAAATGCGTGCTGCCCTGATCGAGGACGGCAAGCCCCTGTCGGAAACCTGGAGCTATCAGCTACCTGCCCATGAATAAGTCCCCCGATGCCACGTTGATCCAGGAGTACCTGGAAGAACTGCCCCTGGACCAGGCTCAGCAACAGGAACTGGAGCGCCGCCTTGAGGAGGGCGGCGATCTGGCCGAGCTGCACCATGCCCTGCAGGCCCCTGAAGCCGCCTCGCCGGTGGTGGAGGAGGAAACCCGGGAACTGCTCGAGTCGGTTCCCGTGCGCCTGTCCATGGCCTGGCCGGACGCCATGGAGCGTGGCTGCCGCCTGGTGCAGGATCACCAGGGGCGGCCGACCATCGAGTCGACCCCGCCGATCAAGCGCACCCGCATGGTGCCCGAGCCCTGGCAGACCAACATCCTCGAGCGCGGCTGGTGGCGCCTGAAGAGCGGCCAGCATACGCCACGCCCGCGTACCCGCGAGTCGGAGGACTTCAGTGAGGAGCACTGGCGTCATGTGGCCGCAGTGCGCCGTGCCGCCCTGATGGTGCTGATGATCGTGCAGACGGTGGTTGCCACCTGGTACATGAAATCGGTGCTGCCTTATCAGGGCTGGTCGCTGGTGGATCTGCGCCTGGTGTTCGAGCAGCCCTGGCTGGAGTCGGCGCGGCAGATCCTGCCTTACGTGGTGCAGACCAGCATCCTGGCGCTGTTCGCGTTGCTGTTCTGCTGGGTGTCGATGGGCTTCTGGACAGCCTTGATGGGGTTCTTCCAGTTGCTCAAGGGGCGTGATCGCTACAGCATTTCCGCCACCTCCTGCGGCGATGAGCCAATTTCGCCCAAGGCCCGTACCGCGTTGGTCATGCCCATTGCCAACGAGCACGTGCCACGCGTGTTCGCCGGCCTGCGCGCGACATTCGAGTCGCTCAAGGCCACCGGCCAGCTCGAGCACTTCGACTTCTTCGTCCTCAGCGACAGCAACGACCCGGACATCTGTGTGGCCGAGCAACAGGCCTGGATGGAGCTGTGCCGTGAGGTGGAAGGCTTCGGCCATATCTTCTACCGCCGTCGCCGGCGCCGGGTGAAGCGCAAGAGCGGCAACATCGATGACTTCTGCCGGCGCTGGGGCAGCAACTACCGCTACATGGTGGTGCTCGACGCCGACAGCGTGATGAGTGGCGAATGCCTGACCCGCCTGGTGCGCCTGATGGAGGCCAACCCCGGTGCCGGGATCATCCAGACCGCGCCGAAGGCTTCGGGCATGGACACCCTCTATGCCCGGTTGCAGCAGTTCGCCACGCGCGTCTACGGCCCGCTGTTCACCGCCGGCCTCAACTTCTGGCAGCTCGGTGAGTCGCACTACTGGGGCCACAACGCGATCATCCGGGTCAAACCCTTCATCGAGCACTGTGCTCTGGCGCCGTTGCCGGGCAAGGGGGCGTTTGCCGGGGCCATCCTCTCCCACGACTTCGTCGAGGCTGCGCTGATGCGCCGTGCCGGCTGGGGCGTGTGGATCGCCTACGACCTGCCTGGCAGCTACGAAGAACTGCCGCCGAACCTGCTCGACGAGCTCAAGCGCGACCGGCGCTGGTGCCATGGCAACCTGATGAACTTCCGCCTGTTCCTGGTGCGCGGCATGCACGCGGTGCACCGCGTGGTATTCCTCACCGGCGTCATGTCCTACCTCTCGGCACCGCTGTGGTTGCTGTTTCTGGTGCTGTCCACCTGCCTGCTGGCGATCCATACGCTGATGGTGCCGGAGTACTTCCTGCAGCCCAACCAGCTCTATCCACTGTGGCCACGCTGGCAACCGCAGGAGGCAGTGGCGCTGTTCTCGGCCACCATGACCCTGCTGTTCCTGCCCAAGCTGCTCAGCGTGCTGCTGATCTGGATTCAGGGCGCCGAAGCCTATGGCGGGCGCATGCGCGTGCTGCTGTCGATGCTGCTGGAGGCCTCCTGCTCGGTGCTCCTGGCGCCGGTGCGCATGCTATTCCACAGTCTGTTCGTCACCGCCGCCTTCCTCGGCTGGTCCGTGCAGTGGAACTCGCCGCAACGGGTGGATGATTCCACGCCCTGGAGCGAAGCGTTTCGCCGGCATGGCTCGCAGGTGCTCATCGGCCTCGGCTGGACGGCGCTGGTCGCCTGGCTGAACCCCGACTTCCTCTGGTGGCTGGCGCCCATCGTCGTGTCGCTGATCCTCTCGCCAGTGGTGTCGGTGCTCACCAGCCGTACCGCGCCCGGTCTGGCAGCGCGGCGCGGCAAGCTGTTCCTCATCCCGGAGGAGCACGAGGTGCCGCGTGAGCTGAGCAACACCGCTGAATACGAGCGCCTGAACAGCGCGCGGGCGCTGCGCAAGGGCTTCGTCCGGGCGGTGGTCGACCCGCTGTACAACGCCCTGGTCTGCGCCATGGCCCGTGCCCGCCATGCCAAGGTGGTTCCGGCCGCCGAAGCGCTACGCGACGAGCGCATCGAGGAAATCCTTGCCGCCGGCCCCGAAGGCCGTGTCGAAGCGACGCGCTGGCGTCTGCTCAACGACCCCGACGGCATGGCCCGCCTGCACGCCCGTATCTGGCAGGAGCCGCAGCACCATGCCTGGCGCGAGGCCCGCGAAGCGTTGCGCGAAAGCTGATGGCCCACGAGCCCTTGCCGATATCGGCAAGGGCTCGACATACCCGCTAACACCTGAACCCCCTGTTAATGCCAGCAGCACGGGCACTATGATCTGTGCATCGGGTCTTTTGCACGACCAGGGCTCGTTGGCCTGGCAGCGATTTCGTCGATGACATTGAAGAGGAACCACGATGTCGAATCTGCATGATTGCGCGCAGCGCTATGGCACCGTCACCCGTCTGCTGCACTGGAGCATGGCTGTCCTGCTTGGCTGGCAGTTCGTGACCGTGCTGGCACATGTGCTCTTGCCGGACAGTGCGCTGGACTCCTTCGCCTGGAGCACGCATAAGGCAACCGGGCTGCTGCTGATGATTCTGGTGGTGATTCGCCTGGGGTGGGCGTTCTACAGTCGCAACCGGCGGCCGACAGCGGTCAGTAGCCTGGCGCGGCTCGGCCACCTGACGCTCTATGGCCTGCTGTTCGTGATTCCCTTTATCGCGTTGCTTCGTCAGTACGGCTCTGGCCGCGAGTTCGTGGCCTTCGGCATGACCCTCATGCCGGGCTTCAGCGACGGCAAGATCGAATGGATGATCGCGCCGGCCAGCCTGCTTCACGGCAACCTCGGCTGGCTGCTGCTGGCACTTATCATCGGCCATGTGGCGATGGCGTTCATCCATCGTCACCAGGGCGGCGAAGACGTGCTGGCACGCATGATCGGGAAATGATCCTGCTCGTCTATGGCGAATGTCTTACACGTCATGACGGTAAGCGCCACTTCTGCCATCCCGGTGAGATCTCTAATCTACACACATCCCCTGCAGCGATGGATCGCTGAGGATCACGGAAGATGACCAGGCCAAGATGGCTACCGACAGGATGTTGGATGGTTGGGAAGAAACCCGCTTCGGCGGGTTTTTTGTTGCCTGCCGTTTTTGCCACCATGTATGGCGGCAAATGTGCGGGCCGCCCCATGGCACGCTGCGTGTCAGCCTTCAGTCCTGATCCGGTTGTTGCAAGCACCACCAGCGGGGGCGGCTGGAAACGTAGGAATGGTATTGCGGCGCCAGTGCTTTGCGTTTGTGGGAGTCGAAGACGCCCACGGCAATGGCCAGCGTCGGTTCGTCGTCGATGGCGCCGATGGTGCTGCCGCACACCGGGCAGAACGCCCGGCTCGACCACTCCGACGAGCGCCAGGTGGCCGGTGCTCCACCTGGGCCGATCCACTCGACCTGGTCGGCGGCGAACTCGACCCAGCTCTGGGTCAACGCCCCGGAGTGGCGCTGGCACATCCGGCATGAGCAGGTGTGCGGCCGCAGCGCCTGGCCTTTGGCGGCGAAGCGGATGTTTCCGCACAGGCAGCCGCCTTCGTGAATCTTCATGGTTGCCATGGCAATGCCTCCTTAATCCTGGCCGGGCTTCGTACCGCGAGTGAAGCACAGTCGCTCGGCGGGTGCGATCACCTGCCGCTGCGCAGAAAGCTGCCCAGGGCCAGCAGCGGCAGTGCGGCGGCCAGCAAGGCCGTGCCTTGCCAGCCGAAGCGCTCGTAGATCGGGCTGGCCAGTGCCGAGCCGATGGCGCCGCCAATGAAGATGCTGGTCATGTACAGCGCATTGAGGCGGGCGCGGCTCTGCGGCTCCAAGGCGTAGATGGTGCGCTGGCCCAGCACCATGCTCATCTGCACGGCGAAATCCAACACGATGGCGGTAGCGACCAGGCCGATCCAGCCCAGCCCATGGTTGAGTAGATTGGGGGCGAAGGCCAGCGGGGCCAGGATCAGTGCCACCAGGCTGGCGCGCCAGGTATGGCCGGCATCGGCCAGGCGCCCGGCAATGGGCGCCGCAACTGCGCCGATGGCACCGGCGAGGGCGAACAGGGCGATGTCCTGTTGGCTCAGGCCCAGATGACGCGCCAACTCCAGCGGCGCCGCCGTCCAGAACAGGCTGAAACTGGCGAACATCATGGCCTGGTAGAGCGCGCGGCGGCGCAATGTGGGATAGCGGTGCAGCAGGTGCGCCAGCGAAGCCAGCAATTGCCCGTAGCTGGCGCGATGGCTGGGGACATGGCGTGGAATGGTAGTGGCGATCACCAGGGTGATCAGCAGCATCAGGGCAGCCGCCATCAGGTATACCGCACGCCAGCCGAACTCACCGGCCACCAGGCTGGCCAAGGGGCGAGCCAGCAGGATGCCCAGCAACAGGCCGCTCATGATATTGCCCACCACGCGGCCACGGCTGGCCTCCGGTGCCAGGTTGGCGGCCAGGGGAATCAGCATCTGCACCGAAACCGAACTCAAACCGATCAGCAGTGCCAGACCGAGGAACAGATCCGGCTGCTTCGCGAAGGCCGCTGCAAGCAGGCAGAGCAGGGCGGCGGCAGTGGTGATCAGCATCAGCCGGCGGCTTTCCAGCAGATCCGCCAGCGGCACCAGAAACAGTAGACCCAGGGCATAGCCGATCTGCGTCAGTGAGACGATCAGGCTGGCGCGCTCGGCGCTCAGGCCGACATCCGGAGCGATCAGCTCGATGATCGGCTGGGCATAGTAGAGGTTGGCGACTATGGCACCACAGCACAGGGCGAACAGCAGCACCAGGGCTTGTGGCAGGGATGGAGATTCGTGGGTGAGCGAGGAACTCTGGCTGGTCATGCTGGTATCTCGGCGAAAGGGAAGGCAGGCGCAAGGTTAGGGATGTGGCGCCAGGCGGAGAATCCACTCGTCCAGCAACAGTGCGTTGCGCAGTGCGCAAAGACTTTCAGCCTTGCAGCAACGCCTGGAGGAATTCACTGAAGGCGGCGATGCGTTTCGAGCCCCGATGATTGGGCAGATACAGTAGATGAATGGCACCGTCGTGGGGCCCAGGGGCCACTTCATGTTCTGGTAGTAGGCGCTGCAGCTTGCCGCTTTCCACATCCTCACGCACTAGCCAGTCCGCCAGCAGTGCGACCCCCTGGCCGGCCAGGGCAGCCTGGCGCAGGATATCGGCGTTGTTGCTGTGTAGGCGCCCTGTGATGGGCACCTGTAGCGTCGTGCCGTTCTGCTCGAAGCGCCAGTAACGGGTCGCTCTGCCATAGTCGAACTGCAGACAGGTGTGTGCCTGGAGTGCATCCGGATGGGCGATGGGTGAGGTGCGAGCGAGATATTGTGGGCTTGCCACCAGCCAGCGCCGGAAACTGCCGACGCGCTGGCTGACCACGTCGTCGCTGACGATGGAAGAACCCAGGCGCAGGGCCAGGTCGATACGTTCGCCGAGCAGGTCGACCACTTCATCGGTGACCCGCAGGGTCAGTTCCAGTTGTGGGTGGCGGGTGAGCAACTCGCCCAGGTGCGGAGCGACGATGCGTCGGGCGAACTCCACCGGCATGCTCACCGCGAGGTGGCCACGCACTTCTTCACCCTTGTCGGCCACGGCGGCATCGGCTTCGTCCAGCGCATCGAGGATGGCCAGGGCGCGCTCGAAATAGTCCCGTCCGGCCTCGCTGACGCTGACCTGGCGCGTGTTGCGGTTGAGCAGCACGCAGCCCAGCTCCTGCTCCAGGGCGTTGACCGTGCGGGTCACCGAGGAAGTGGCCAGCCCCAGTTGCCGCGCCGCAGCGGAAAAGCCACCGCAGCGGACGGTGGCGACGAAGGTGCGCAGAGCCAGCAGTTTGTCCATGGAAAATCCCGAAGTGCCGATCAGTCCGCAGCTTGCGCGATTGCCCGGCTGGCTGCCAAGCATTGCGTAACGCCCTGAGCCTTGCGCGTGTACCACAGCACCCGACTCACGCCACGGGTGATGGCCACGTAGGCCAGGCGCCTGGCTTCGTCCTGCATGGCCTGGTCGTAGCTCTGGCGGAAAAAGCCGCACTGGGCATAGAGCGCGTTGCGCAGCGGGTGTTTATCCACCGGTAGGCAGTCATCGAGGATGATCGCCACCTCGGCCTGCAGGCCCTTGGCGCGGTGGATGGTCAGGGTTCTGACCGGCAGTGTCTTGTCCAGTTGCGCGCGCACCTGCTGCAAGGGTTCGTTGCGCCGGCTGAGCAGTAGCACGGCGGTGCGATCCGCGTTGCGACGCTGGCTGACGTGCTGGCACTGCGCGGTGATTTCCTTCAATAGTGCCGGCAGTCCGCTGGCCAGGTCGAAGCGCAGGATCAGCTTCACACCATGATCGCCCGGTTGCATGGCCCTGGCCGCGATGCAGGTCTTGCCCTGTTTGGTCTGAACACCTGCCAGTACCTTTTCGCCGTCGCGGATTACTGGCTCGATGCTGCGGTAGTTGGTGCTCAGCAGCAGGGTGGTGCTCTTGCCGCGTCCACGGCTGGGGAAGTGCCGGTCGAAGTCGATGAACAGCTCCGGCGAGCTGCCACGCCAGCCGTAGATCGACTGCCAGTCATCGCCAATGGCCATCAGGCTGATGCGCTCGCCCGCGCGGTGCAGGCGGCGGTGCACGGCCTGCAGCCACAGCACGATCTGCGGCGAGATGTCCTGGAACTCGTCGATCAGCAGGTGGCTCAGGGCGAGCAGGGCCGGGCCAGGCTTGCCGTTGTCGGTGCTCAATCCTTCGCTCAGTTGCGCGAAGGCACCGTTGAAGCACATCAACCCCTGGCTGTGCAGCAGGTTAGTGAAGTGCTGGTGGAAGCGTTGCATGGCTTCGATGACGTCGTGTTCGCGCGCGGTGCAGTTTAGGGTCTTCACGTCCAGGCGATCGAGACGAATGCCCAGGCTCTCGGCGAAATCGATCTGCCCGTGCAGCAGCTCGAACAATGGCAGGGCGGCGAATTCGCCGGGCAGTTTGCAGGTATCCAGCGGCGCTTTGGCTTTGCCCTTGGGAGGCTCCTCGGGAGCGGGCAGCTCGAGCAGGCGGTGAGTCAGGGCACGAAAGCGCGCATCACCGGCGTAGGCATGCTGGTAAGCCTGCTTGAGCAGGCGCTGCTGCGCAGGGCGCAGGCGCCCACCAGCTAACGGGTTGTCCGGTTCGTCGCTGGGGTCGTCCAGTTGCTCGAACCAGCGCGGGTTGTCCAGGCGCTCCTTGGCCAGCGTCGCCATGGCCGCGTGGAAAGTGCGCACGCACTGGCGCGCGTCGTGCGGGTAGTGCCAGAAGTCGAGCAGGCGTTGCAGGCGTTCGCGCAGTTCGTTGCAGGAGGCGTTGGTGAAGGAGATCACTGTCAGGCGCTGTGGCTCGACCTCCAGGTGGCAGAGCAGGAACACCACACGCAGTACCAGAGTGCTCGACTTGCCCGAGCCGGCGCCGGCGAAGATGCGCGCCAGCGGGGCGCGGCAAAGAATCATCGCCCACTGCTCGTCCGATGGTGCACCGATCAGCCCGGCGCTCACCGCCTGGGCCACGCGCTCGCGCATGGCCTGCACCTGCGCCTCTTCGATCTTCAGCCGGGTGCTGGGGTAGATGCCGGCGGGGCCGGGTTTGCCGCCGGTGGCCTTGCTGCCGCTTTTCTTGTTGGCGGTAGATTTCTTCTTGCTCTGCTTGCGCACGGGCTTGCGTGGCTGCGCGGCCTCGCGCTCGGCGCGCAGGTAGGCGGTGGTGCGGGGGAAATAGCGGGCGAGGGTGGTGGACAACAATTGTTTGTAGCGCGCGACGGCAGAAAGCATGCGGTGAAGATGACCTGGCTGACGAAATCCGCATGATAAAGCTTCGCGCGCGATGGCAGGCAGTGATGGCGCTTTGAAAAATGCGCAACTTCATGCAAGCGCAGGGTGCGCGCCGGCTCCAGACTGTGCCCAGTCCTGGAGAACACTTGATGAACCTGTCTCTGTACCTGCTGACCGTCCTGATCTGGGGCACCACCTGGATCGCCATCAAATTACAGATGGGCGAGGTGGCCGTGGCTGCCTCCATCGCCTATCGCTTCGCCCTGGCCGCGGCCGTGCTGTTCGCCATGCTCTGCTTCAGTGGTCGCCTGCAGCCACTGGATCGTCGTGGCCAAGGCATTTGCCTGGTGCAGGGACTGTGCCTGTTCTGCCTCAATTTTCTGTGCTTCTACACTGCCAGCCAGTGGATCCCCAGCGGGCTGATCGCGGTGATCTTCTCCACTGCAACCCTGTGGAATGCGATCAATGCGCGGCTGTTCTTCAAGCAGCGCATCGCCGCCAATGTATTGCTCGGTGGTGCGTTGGGGCTGGTCGGTCTTGGGCTGCTGTTCTGGCCGGAGCTGGCCGGGCACGAGGCCAGCCGCGAAAGCCTGCTGGGCATCGGCCTGGCGCTGTGCGGCACGTTGTTCTTCTCTGCCGGCAACATGCTCTCCAGCCTGCAGCAGAAGGCTGGGCTCAAGCCGCTGACCACCAATGCCTGGGGCATGCTATATGGCGCCTCGATGTTGGTCGTGATCTGCCTGGTCAGCAGCACGCCGTTCGCTTTCGAGTGGAATCTGCGTTATGTCGGCTCGCTGCTGTACCTGGCGATTCCCGGCTCGGTGATTGGTTTTACCGCCTACCTGACCCTGGTCGGACGCATGGGGCCGGAGCGCGCGGCCTACTGCACCGTGCTGTTCCCGGTGGTGGCGCTAAACATCTCGGTATTCCTGGAAGGCTACCAATGGACAGCCCCGGCGCTGCTTGGCCTGGGGTTGGTGATGCTGGGTAACGTGCTGGTGTTCCGCAAGCCCAGGCCGGTGCTTGTCGAGGCTAGGGTTTAATGGCTGGATCGATTCGGTGCGCACGGCGCACCCTACGCGCCAACTTGCGCACCGTCGATCAACTCCCGCGAATCAACGTGCGCAGCATAAAGCGATTGGGGTGGCTGGCCTCGGCCACGTCGCGCGGCACTGGCAGCGGTTCGTCCTCCAGCCAGGCGGCGATCAGCTCGCCCGACAGTGGCGCGGTGATCAAACCGCGCGAGCCGTGGCCGCTGTTGATATACAGCCCCGGCAACCAGGGGCAGGGCACATCCGGCATCTGGCGGGCATCTTTGGCCAGCACGGCGTAGGCCTCGGCGAATGCCGACTGCTCGGCCAGCGGGCCTACCAACGGCAGGTAGTCAGGGCTGGTGCAACGAAAGGCGGCGCGGCCTTGCAGGGTGGTGGGGTCGAGCGCCTGGGCATCCAGACGTTCGGTCAGATCAGGGGATATCTCCCGCAGCAGGTCGAGGTTGCCGGCATGCTCGGCCACGCTGGGGGCAAGGTCATCGCTGTGGAAGTCGAAGCTGGCGCCCAGGGTGTGCTCCCCAGCACGCACGGGCGCGACGTAACCTTCGGCGCAGACCACGGTACGCAGCGCGCTGCTGGCCTCGCTGGCCGGCAGGCGGCTGATCTGCCCGCGAATGCGTTTGAGCGGCAGGTTCGCTTGTGGCAACAGGCGGCCGATCTCGGCGGCGCAGGCCAGCACCAGAGCGGGCGCCTCGGCTAGCACGCCGTTCTGACCTTCGACGCGCCAGTGGTCATCCTGTCGGCTCAGGCTCAACGCCTCCTGATAGGGGCGCAGTTCGATCAATGGATGCTGCACCAGGTATCGGCACAGTGCCGGCGGGTGCACCCAGCCGGCATCCGGGTAGAACAGGCCACCGGCCGGCAGGCCGATGCCGGCGCGCTCTTCGGCTTCGGCCTGGGGCAGCGGCAGCAGCAGGTCGCTGGGGAAGGCGGCGGCCAGTTTGCCCTGGCGCTCGGCTTCCTTGGCATCGAAGGCCAGTTGCAGCACGCCGCAGGCATCCCAGTCAGTGCCATGTTGCAGGCGTTCGAGCAGGCGGCGGGTATGGCCGAAACCGGCGACTATCAGCCGCGACAGCGCGGTGCCATGGGCCGACAGCTTCAGATAGAGCACCCCTTGCGGATTGCCCGACGCCTCGCGGGCGACATCGTCGTGACGCTCCAGCAGGGTTACGCTCCAACCCCGTGCGGCCAGGCTCGCCGCAGTGGCACAGCCGGCCAGGCCGGCGCCAATCACCACGGCCCGGCGCTCGCCGGCCGGTAGTGCCGGGCGGGCGAACCAGGGGGCAGGGCGCTGGGCCGGTTCGCCCTGGAAGGGGCCGGCGAGCATCTCACGCTTGTGGCCGAAGCCCTTGACCCGCACCACAGCAAAACCTGCCTCGATCAGCCCGCGCCGAACGAAGCCGGCACTGGTAAAGGTGGCCAGTGTCGCGCCCGGTGCCGACAGCCGCGCCAGCTCGGTGAACAGCGCCTGAGTCCACATTTCCGGGTTCTTCGATGGGGCGAAACCATCGAGGAACCAGGCGTCGACCTGCGCATCGAGCTGCGGCAGGCATTCGAGCACGTCGCCGATCATCAGCGTCAGCACCACACGACCGCCGCCCAGCAGCAGGCGCTGGAAGCCAGGATGGATGGCGCGGTACTGCGCCAGCAACTGCTCGGCGTAGGGCGCCAGTTCCGGCCACAGGTTCAGGGCGCGTTGCAGATCCGCCTGGGTCAGGGGGAATTTCTCCACGCTGACGAAGTGCAGCCGCGCATCGCCTGG
Source organism: Pseudomonas sp. GOM7 (assembly GCF_026723825.1). Lineage (NCBI taxonomy): Bacteria > Pseudomonadati > Pseudomonadota > Gammaproteobacteria > Pseudomonadales > Pseudomonadaceae > Pseudomonas > Pseudomonas sp. GOM7. The sequence continues at coordinate 1,695,277 of NZ_CP113519.1, forward strand.
AGCGTGCTCGGCGAAGGCCTGCCAGGCGCAGAGGAAGTTGAGCCCGGTGCCGAAGCCGGTTTCGCCGATCACCAGTCTTCCACCGGCCGGCAGGGCCTGGCAGCGTTCTATGATCTGGTTATGGGCGAGGAAAACGTGGCGGGTCTCCTCCAGGCCATTGGCGCGGGAGAAATACACGTCGCCATAGCTGCGCGACAGCGGCTGGCCGTGTTCGTCCCAGTCGAGCTGGGCGTTGTGAGCATCGGACATGATGAGCTTCCGGTAAAACAGGCGGCGATTCTAGCAGGCTGTTGAAAAACGTAGGCGAGGCAGCCAGTGCAAGGCAAAAACAGCCGAAAAAGCGCAGTTTACGTGTTGTAAATGAGCATTTTGAGGCTGTTTTTAACGTAGCAATGGCAACGCAGGTAGTTTTTCAACAGCCTGCTAACCGCTGCGCCGGTCGTTTACCCGGCGCAGGTCAATTCGTGTCGAGCCGCCGTCAGGCAAAGTCGCCGCCTATCCGTTAGGCTGTCATGACCATTCCAGGGAGGCCATTGCATGTTCGAGTCCGCCGAAATCGGCCGCAGTATCGATAAAGAGACGTTCGAGGCCGAAGAGCCGGCGCTGCGCGAGGCCTTGCTGGAGGCACAGTACGAGCTCAAGCAGCAGGCGCGTTTTCCGGTGATCGTGCTGATCAACGGCGTCGAGGGCGCCGGCAAGGGCGAGACGGTGAAACTGCTCAACGAGTGGATGGATCCGCGGCTGATTCAGGTCAGCACCTTCGATATACAGACCGATGAAGAATTGGCGCGGCCACCGGCCTGGCGCTATTGGCGACAGTTGCCGCCGAAAGGGCGTATGGGTGTGTTCTTTGGCAACTGGTACAGCCAGATGCTGCAGGGCAGGGTGCATGGCCACTTCAAGGATGCCGTGCTGGATCAGGCCATCGACGGTGCCGAGCGCCTGGAGCGCATGCTCTGCGACGAGGGTGCGTTGATCTTCAAGTTCTGGTTTCACCTGTCCAAGAAGCACATGAAGGCGCGCCTCGAAGCGCTCAAGGACGACCCGCTGCATAGCTGGCGCATCAGCCCGCTGGACTGGCAGCAGTCGAAGACCTACGACAAGTTCGTGCGCTACGGCGAGCGTATCTTGCGCCGCACCAGTCGCGACTACGCGCCCTGGTACGTGGTCGAGGGTGTCGATCACTATTACCGCAGTCTCACCGTCGGGCGCATTCTGCTCGAAGGTCTGCAGGCGGCGCTGGCCAATCCGCAGGGCGCGAAGTTGCAGCCACATTCGGCGCCGCTGGTCTCCAGCCTGGACAATCGCGGTTTGCTGGCCAGCCTGGACATGACCCAGGCACTGGACAAGGACGACTACAAGGAACAACTGGCCACCGAACAGGCGCGCCTGTCCGGCCTGATGCGTGACAAACGCATGCGCAAGCACGCCTTGCTCGCCGTCTTCGAGGGCAACGATGCCGCTGGCAAGGGCGGCGCCATCCGCCGCGTCACGGGCGCGCTGGATCCGCGTCAGTACCGTATCGTGCCGGTGGCGGCGCCGACCGAAGAGGAACGCGCTCAGCCCTATCTGTGGCGCTTCTGGCGGCATATCCCAGCGCGCGGGCATTTCACCATCTTCGACCGTAGCTGGTATGGCCGCGTGCTGGTGGAACGGGTCGAGGGCTTCTGCAGCCAGGCTGACTGGTTGCGTGCATACGGTGAGATCAACGACTTCGAGGAGGAGCTGACCAACGCCGGGGTGATTCTGCTGAAGTTCTGGCTGGCCATCGATCAGCAGACGCAACTGGAGCGCTTCAAGGAGCGCGAGAAGATCCCCTTCAAGCGCTTCAAGATCACCGAAGAGGACTGGCGCAACCGTGACAAGTGGGACGATTACGCCGATGCCGTGGGCGATATGGTCGACCGCACCAGCACCGAGATCGCGCCCTGGACACTGATCGAGGCCAACGACAAGCGCTTCGCTCGGGTCAAGGTACTGCGCACCATCAACGAGGCCATCGAAGCGGCGTTCGCCAAGGATTGATGCTCTGTCGCGCTGATCGACCCGGATTGCATCCGGGCTACGCCCCTGCATCGGCCCGTATACGCCAGATCAATGATGGTCGCAGCATGTGCTCGGCTGGATTTATCTTCTCGCCATTCGCCATCCAATAACAACGAGGTGCGTCATGCGTGAAGTGGTGATCGTCGACAGCGTGCGGACTGGCCTGGCCAAGTCCTTCCGTGGCAAGTTCAACATGACTCGGCCGGACGACATGGCCGCCCATTGCGTCGATGCGTTGCTGACGCGCAACGGCCTCGACCCCAAGCTGGTCGACGACTGCATCGTCGGTGCTGGCTCCAATGAGGGCGCGCAGGGCATGAACATCGGTCGCAACGTCGCGGTGCTGTCACGCCTGGGCAACCCGGTGGCGGGCATGACGCTGAACCGCTTCTGCTCCTCGGGCCTGCAGGCCATCGCCATCGCCGCCAATCAGGTAGCCTCCGGTTGCAGCGAGATCATCGTCGCCGGTGGCGTCGAGTCCATCACCATGACCCTGAAAAGCATGAACATGGACAACCTGTTCAACCCGCTGCTGCAAGAGGAAAACCCCGGCATCTACTACCCCATGGGCAAGACCGCGGAGATCGTCGCCAACCGCTACGGTATCAGCCGCGAAGCCCAGGATGCCTACGCCCTGCAGAGCCAGCAGCGCACGGCGCGGGCGCAGGCCGAAGGCCTGTATGCCGACGAGATCGTGCCGATGGCGGTGAAGTATCTGCAGGAAGACAAGGCCACCGGCGAGAAGAAGATCGTCGAGGGGGTGGTCGAAGCCGATGACTGCAACCGCCCGGACACCACCCTGGAATCCTTGGCCAAGCTGCAACCGGCATTCGACCCGGCCGGCAGTGTCACCGCCGGCAACGCCTCGCAACTGTCCGACGGCGCTTCCATGACTCTGGTGATGAGCCTGGAAAAAGCGCTGGAGCTGGGCCTCAAACCCAAGGCCTATTTCCGTGGCTTCACCGTGGCCGGTTGCGAACCGGACGAAATGGGCATCGGCCCGGTATTCTCGGTACCCAAGCTGCTTGCGGCCAAGGGCCTGAGCGTGGCCGACATCGACCTGTGGGAACTCAACGAGGCCTTTGCTTCGCAGTGCCTGTACTGCCGCGACAAGCTCGAGATCGACAACGACAAGTACAACGTCAATGGCGGTTCCATCTCCATCGGCCATCCCTTCGGCATGACCGGCTCGCGCCAGGTCGGCCACCTGGTGCGCGAGCTGCAGCGCCGCGAGTTGCGTTACGGCATCGTCACCATGTGCGTGGGCGGTGGCATGGGGGCCACGGGGCTGTTCGAGGCCTATCGCTGAGGCAAACGGCGGGCATAAAAAAACCGGATCGATGATCCGGTTTTTTGTGTTCTGGAGAATCAGGCGGTGACGAAGTTCGCCGGGTAGGCGAGATTGACCTGATTGCTCTGCACTTCGGCGATGGTCTCACGTACCACTTGCTTGGCCAGGCAGGCGCACTTGCCGCACTGGCTGGCGATGCCGAGGCTACCGCGCACTTCACGGTAGCTGCAGCAGCCTTCATAGACCGCTTCGCGGATCTGGGTATCGGTGACACCTTCACAGAGGCAGACGTACATGGGCAAGGCTCGTCTAGGTTGTTCTGTTCGATGGCTCGGATACTAATGTTAATGAGAATGCTTGTCAAAGATCGGTTGCGAATGCTCGCATCTGCTGACGAACGGTATTGTTCCGCTGTTCAGGCATGGAAACAGGTCCATCGCATTTTCAGGGGGAATGCCTGGTTGACACTGGATTGGCAAGTTTGTGTGGTGGTTGTTCTTATGTTCGTTCCGAATTGCCGCGTTTTTGCTGATGTTCTTGGTTTCGCCCTCCCGGGCGAGTCACTTTTGGGGCAAAAGTAACCAAAACCTCCGCCCTTTCATCCGGCCCTGGCTTCGCCAGGGTTCGCTCACTCCATCGCCGTTCCAGAGGCCCGCCGCGGTGGGCCATCCATGGCCCATCGCGGCTTTCGCGACATCCATGTCGCTCAACCTCTTCCACGACGATTGCGTTCGCCCTCCTGGGCGGGCTCTGCACGCGCCTGAACCCTAGGTAACCCAGAAGTAGCTCGGAGTGTTTGAACATGAGGTCAGCCTCAGGGCTGACCTGAATGCCGGCTGCAAGCCGGCAAGCTATTCAAGCGAATGAAAGTTTTGGTTTAACTCGACGACCCATTCGCGACTTCATCGCCACTAGAACAAGCCGAGCAACCTATGGAGTGCCTACTCGTTCAGGCGCGCGAACGGCCCCTTCAGGAGGGTGAGTGGAATCGTTGCGTAGAGGGTTGAGCGGCATGGATGCCGCGAGAGCCGCGATTGGCCAGGGATGGCCCTTCGCGGCGGGCCCTCGGAGCAGCGATGGAGCGAACGTACCCCGGCGCAGCCGGGGCCGGATGGCGGGGCCAAGCCTTTTTGCCTTCTTTTGTGGCGTTTGACAAAAGAAGGTCGCCGGGGGGCGAAACAAGAGACGTCAGCTAAACACCGATAAGCAGCTTGAACGCCGAAAGTAACCGAACACTCACACAAACTTGCCAGTCCGGCGTCAATACTGATTTTCCCGAAATTCCGCGAACCTGAAAAAAACGGCTTCGGCTGGTTTCTTCAGGCTCGCGCGCGAGGAGGGGATTACTGATCGAACTCGTCCCAGCCGCCCATTTCCTTCCAGCGGTTGACGATGCCGCAGAACAGCTCGGCGGTCTTCTCGGTGTCATAACGCGCCGAGTGCGCCTCCTTGCCATCGAATTCGATGCCGGCAGCCTGGCAGGCCTTGGCCAGCACGGTCTGACCATAAGCGAGGCCGGCCAGGGTGGCGGTGTCGAAGCTGGAGAAGGGGTGGAAGGGGTTGCGCTTGATGCCGCAACGCGCTACCGCGGCATTGAGGAAACCCAGGTCGAAGCTGCTGTTGTGGCCGACCAGGATCGCGCGCTTGCAGCCGGCCGATTTGATCGACTTGCGCAGGCCCTTGAAGATCTCGCCCAGGGCATGCTCCTCGCTCACCGCCATGCGCAGCGGATGGTCGAGCTTGATGCCGGTGAATTCCAGCGCCGCCGCTTCGATATTGGCACCCTCGAAGGGCTCGATGCGGAAGAAATGGGTGTAATCCGGGTAGAGGAAGCCGCTCTCGTCCATGGCGATGGTGGTGGCGGCGATTTCCAGCAGGGCGTCGGTGGCGCTGTTGAAACCACCGGTCTCGACATCCACGACCACCGGCAGGTAGCCGCGAAAGCGCGCCGCCATGGGCGTGCGCGGGCCGGCCGGCAGGCTGGGTTCGAGTTCGTCGTCGTAGTTGTCTTCGCTCATGCCTGGCCCTCCAGCAGTTTCCAGCGCAGGGTTTCGCCGGCGCGCAGCGGCACCACGCTGTTGTCGCCCAGCGGCAGGCTGGCCGGCACTGTCCATTCTTCACGCACCAGGGTGATGCTGTCCGTGTTGCGCGGCAGGCCGTAGAAGTCCGGGCCGTGGAAGCTGGCGAAGGCCTCCAGCTTGTCCAGGGCGCCGCGCTGCTCGAAGGCCTCGGCATAGAGTTCGATGGCGGCATAGGCGGTGTAGCAGCCGGCGCAGCCGCAGGCCGCTTCCTTGGCGTGCTTGGCGTGCGGTGCCGAGTCGGTGCCGAGGAAGAACCTGGGGTTGCCGCTGGTGGCAGCATCGAGCAGGGCTTCCTGGTGCACGTTGCGCTTGAGGATCGGCAGGCAATAGAAGTGCGGGCGAATACCGCCGACCAGCATGTGGTTGCGGTTGTACAGCAGGTGGTGGGCGGTGATGGTGGCGCCGACGTTGGCCGAGGCGGCCTCGACGAACTGCACCGCGTCACGGGTGGTGATGTGCTCGAACACCACTTTCAGGGTGGGGAAACGCTCGACCACGCGGCTCAGGTGTTCGTCGATGAAGGTCTTCTCGCGGTCGAACACGTCGATCTCGGCGCGGGTCACTTCGCCATGCACCAGCAGCAGCATGCCGACTTCGGCCATGGCTTCGAGTACCGGGAAGATCTTGTCGATGCTGGTGACGCCCGAGTCGGAGTTGGTGGTGGCGCCGGCCGGGTAGAGCTTGGCCGCATGCACGAAACCGCTGGCCTTGGCCGCGCGCACATCCTCGGGGCTGGTGTTGTCGGTGAGGTAGAGCACCATCAGCGGCTCGAAGCGGCTGCCGGACGGGCGTGCCGCGAGGATGCGCTGGCGATAGGCGTCGGCTTCGGCGGCGTTGCGCACCGGCGGTACCAGGTTGGGCATGATGATGGCGCGGCCGAAAGTGCGCGCGGCGTCGCCGACGGTGTGTGGCAGCACCGCGCCATCGCGCAGGTGAATGTGCCAGTCATCGGGACGCAGAAGAGTCAGACGGTCGGACATGGGGGCTTCCAGGCGGGTAAAACGTGGCCGCATGGTACCTGAAAAGCGCCGCTTCGCGCTCGCGCCAGCGCGACAATCGCACGCAGGGGGTCAAGTTTCCGCGCGCCCGACCGATACCCCGTGAGAATGCCGTGAACCGCCGTGGAGTCGACCGTGCGTGCGCCCAATTACCTTCTGATCAGCCTGCTGGCCGGCATGCCCCTGTGTCTGCCGGCGCATGCCATCAGCTTCCAGACGCGGCTGGAAAAGGTGGAGTGGACGGTCGAGGGCGACAAGTTTGAGTGTCGCCTGAGCCAGCCGATCAGCAACTTCGGCAGCGGCGAGTTCGTCCGTCGCGCGGGTGAACAGGTCACTTTCCGCCTCAAGGCCCGCGAGCACTGGCTCGGCAATGGCTCGGCAACCCTGTTGGCGGCTGCCGCACCCTGGCAACCGGGGCGCGGCGACATCAACCTCGGCGTGGTCAGCGTCGCCAATGGCGAGGTGCCGTTCAACAGCTCGCAGGAGCAGGGCGCGCGTCTGCTCGCCGGCCTGCTGGAAGGGCGCAGCCCGCTGGTGCGGCATCGCACCTTCAATGGCGGCGACAGGCTGGAGGTGCGCCTGCTGCCTGTGAAATTCCACAAGGCCTATGAAGATTACGAAGCCTGTACCGCCAAGCTGCTGCCGGTGAACTTCGACCAGATTCGCCTGGCGCAGATCGGCTTTCCCGGCGGCGGTATCGACCTCGACCCGATGGCCAAGGCCAAGCTCGACATCATCCTCGAGTTCGTCAAGGCCGACCCGACCATCAACAGCTTCCAGATCGACGGCCATGCCGACAACAGTGGTAACCGTCTGACCAACCGCGACCTATCACGCCGCCGCGCCCTGGCGGTGCAGGAATACCTCAAGGCTCACGGTATTCCTGTCGAGCAGATCACCGTGCGCTTCCATGGCGAACGCTATCCATTGGTACCGAACACCAGCGAGGCCAATCGCGCGAAGAATCGCCGGGCGACCTTGCGTCTGGATCGTGTGCCGCCAGCCGAGGTACCGCAGCAGAGCGCGCCCGCTCCGACGCCGGCCGATCCGCCCGGCAGCCAGCCGTCCTGAAGCGCTTTGGCGTCGCTTCGTCAACTCTGTCTGTCGCGCCCCTGTAAATTAGGGCGTGAGGCCAGTAGAATCACGGGTTTTACCGTACAACCCGTGGAGTGATGGCATGGCGGACGTCAAAAAGGTAGTTCTGGCCTATTCCGGTGGCCTGGACACCTCGGTGATCCTCAAGTGGCTGCAAGATACCTATAACTGTGAAGTGGTGACCTTCACCGCCGATCTCGGCCAGGGCGAGGAGGTCGAGCCGGCTCGCGCCAAGGCCCAGGCCCTGGGCGTCAAGGAAATCTACATCGACGACCTGCGCGAAGAGTTCGTGCGTGATTTCGTCTACCCGATGTTCCGTGCCAACACCATCTACGAAGGCGAGTACCTGCTGGGTACGTCCATCGCCCGTCCGCTGATCGCCAAACGTCTGATCGAGATTGCCAACGAGACCGGCGCCGATGCCATCTCCCACGGCGCCACCGGCAAGGGCAACGACCAGGTGCGTTTCGAGCTGGGCGCCTATGCACTGAAGCCGGGCGTCAAGGTCATCGCGCCGTGGCGTGAGTGGGATCTGCTGTCGCGCGAGAAGCTGATGGATTATGCCGAGAAGCACGCCATCCCGATCGAGCGCCACGGCAAGAAGAAGTCGCCGTACTCCATGGATGCCAACCTGCTGCACATCTCCTATGAAGGTGGCGTGCTGGAGGACACCTGGACCGAGCATGAAGAAGACATGTGGCGTTGGACCAAGTCGCCGGAAGCGGCGCCGGACACCCCCACCTACATCGAGCTGAGCTACCAGGGCGGTGACATCGTTGCCATCGACGGCAAGGCGATGACCCCGGCGCAGGTGCTGGCCGAGCTGAATCGCATCGGTGGCGAGAACGGCATCGGCCGTCTGGATATCGTCGAGAACCGTTTCGTCGGCATGAAGTCCCGTGGCTGCTACGAGACCCCCGGCGGCACCATCATGCTCAAGGCTCACCGCGCCATCGAGTCGATCACCCTCGACCGCGAAGTGGCGCACCTGAAAGACGAACTGATGCCGAAATACGCCAGCCTGATCTACAACGGTTTCTGGTGGAGCCCGGAGCGTCTGATGCTGCAACAGATGATCGACGCTTCCCAGGCCAACGTGAACGGGGTGGTGCGCCTGAAGCTGTACAAGGGCAACGTCATCGTCACCGGCCGCAAGTCCGACGATTCGCTGTTCGACGCCAACATCGCGACCTTCGAGGAAGATGGCGGCGCCTACAACCAGCAGGACGCGGCGGGCTTCATCAAACTCAACGCCCTGCGTATGCGCATCGCTGCCGGCAAGGGCCGCAAGCTGGTCTAACAGGCTGTTGAAAAACTACCTGCGTTGGCAATACTGCGTTAAAAACGGCCTCAAAATGCTCATTTACAACTCGTAAACTGCGCTTTTTCGGCCGTTTTTGCCTTGTCTTGCCTGCCTCGCCTACGTTTTTCAACGGCCTGCTAAGCTGAAATTCTTGCCTCACAAGGACCCCGGCCAAGTGCCGGGGTTCTGCTTTCCAGAAGAGGAAAACCTGATGAGACTGCTGCATACCATGCTGCGCGTGGGCGACCTGGACAAGTCCATCGCCTTCTATACCGAAGTGCTGGGTATGACTCTGCTGCGGCGCAAGGATTATCCGGACGGCCAGTTCACCCTGGCCTTCGTCGGCTATGGCGACGAGGCGCACAACAGCGTGATCGAGCTGACCTACAACTGGGGGGTGGACAGCTACGAGCTCGGCACCGGCTACGGCCATATCGCCCTGGAGGTCGAGGACGTCTACAAGGCCTGCGAGGACATTCGCAGTCGCGGCGGCAAGATCACCCGTGAGCCGGGGCCGATGAGGCACGGCACCAGCATCCTGGCTTTCGTCGAGGATCCGGACGGTTACAAGATCGAGTTGCTTTCGCCGTCGCGCCGCGACTGATCGACAGATACGAAAAGCCCCGCAAGTCGCGGGGCTCTTTCCGTACGATTCGATACTCAGATATCGAAGTCATATTCGGCTAGCTGTTTGTGCAGGCGGCGTTCTTCGAGGAAGTTGTCGATGATGCGGCGCTTGGTTAGGTTGGTCTTGGCGACTTCCACCGCAGGCTCGGCATCGTCTGCATCGTCCGCGACAAAGTCTTCGTCCAGCTCGAGGTCTTCTTTGTCTGTGCTCATTTTTCACTCCAGGCCAGCTACCAGGGCCATTTGCGCACCTTATAGCGACAAAAAATGAGCGGGTAAAAAAGATTTTTTCAATCAGATGATCGCTGGATTCTATATCTGATCAATCGTCGGAGGTCTTGGCCTTGTACTCGCACAGATCTTCGATACGGCAGGCGCCACAGCGCGGTTTGCGCGCGGTGCAAACGTAGCGCCCATGCAGGATCAGCCAGTGGTGGGCGTCGAGCAGATAATCCTTGGGCACGAACTTGAGCAGCTTCTTTTCCACCTCGACCACGTTCTTGCCCGGCGCAAGGCCGGTGCGGTTGCTGACGCGGAAGATGTGCGTGTCCACGGCCATGGCCAACTGGCGAAACGCCGTGTTGAGCACCACGTTGGCGGTCTTGCGGCCGACGCCCGGCAGGGCTTCGAGATCCTCGCGGTTGTCCGGCACTTTGCTGCCGTGCTTTTCGATCAGGATGCGGCAGGCCTCGATGACGTTCTTCGCTTTGCTGTTGTACAGGCCGATGGTCTTGATGTACTCGCTCAAACCTTCGACGCCGAGGGCGTAGATGGCCTCTGGCGTATTGGCCACCGGGAACAGCTTGGCCGTGGCCTTGTTGACGCTGACGTCGGTGGCCTGGGCCGATAGCGTTACCGCCACCAGCAGCTCGAAGGGCGTGCTGTAGGCCAACTCGGTCTTCGGCTCGGGGTTGTCCTCGTGCAGGCGACGGAAGATTTCCAGGCGTTTGGCAGCGTTCATTCGATGACTCCGGTAACGCGAACGCGGCGGCTTTGTGCCGGTGCCTCGGGCGCGGCGGTCTTGGCTCGCTCGGCGGCGATCTGGTCGATGCGGTTCTTGCCGGCGATCAGCAGGCCGAGAACGATGAAGGCGCCCGGCGGCAGGATGGCCAGCAGAAAACCACGGTAGTCGTGCACCAGGGTGAGTTTCCAGTCGGCGGCGATGGGGCCGAACAGCAGGTGCATGTTGGCGAACAGGGCGCCGGTGCCGAGCAGCTCGCGGATGGCGCCGATCAGTACCAGCACCAGGCCGAAGCCCAGGCCCATCATCAGACCGTCATAGGCGGCGCGGGCCGGGTCGTGCTTGGCGGCGAAGCCGTCGGCGCGGCCGAGGATCACGCAGTTGGTGGTGATCAGCGGGATGAAGATGCCGAGAATCTGGTACAGCTCGTAGGTGTAGGCCTGCATCAGCAGCTCGATGCAGGTGGTCAGCGCGGCGATGATCATGACGAAGGCCGGCAGGCGCACGGCGGTGTTGACCACGCCCCGTACCAGCGACACGGCGGTGTTGGAGCAGGCCAGCACCAGCGTGGTAGCCAGCGCCAGACCGAGGGCGTTGACCGTGGAGTTGCTCACTCCCAGCAGCGGGCAGAGGCCAAGCAGTTGCACCAGCGCCGGGTTGTTCTTCCACAGGCCGTTGAGGGTGATTTCGCGGTAGCTGGTCATCGTTCGTCCTCCGCCAGGCCCAGCAACTGGGCGCGGTGCGTGTCGAAGTAGCGCAGGGCGCCGTGCACGGCCTTGACCACGGCGCGTGGGGTGATGGTGGCGCCGGCGAACTGGTCGAAGTCGCCGCGATCCTTCTTCACCGCCCAGCCATCTTCGCCGGGGTTGTGCAGGGATTTTCCGGTAAAGCCGAGTACCCAATCGCTCTTGGCCAGCTCGATCTTGTCGCCCAGGCCTGGGGTTTCCTTGTGGCTGAGCACGCGCACGCCAGCCAGGCGACCGTCGGCGAAGATACCCACCAGCAGGTGGATGGCGCCGCTGTAGCCGTCCGGCGCGGTCACCGGCAGGATCAGCGCGCTGGGCTGGCCGCCCTTGAGTGCCAGGTAGGCCGACTGCGGGCTGCGGTGACCCAGCTCGGGAGCGTTGAGCTCGATGCGGTTGTCCAGCAGGTGATTGTCATAGCTGCCGGCCGGCAGAATCTCGGCCAGGGCGCGCACCTGGGCTTCGCGCTCGGCCTTGGCGATGCGTTCGGCGGTGCCCTGTTGCAGCAGAGCGACGGTGCCGACGGTGCCGATGGCGAAGAGGCCAAGCACCAGGGCGTTCTTCAACATCGAGCGGCTGATTTCCGGCAGCATGCTCATTCTCCCAGCTTGAAGCCGCTGTTGGGCTTGCGGTGGCCGTAGCTGCGCGGCCGGGTGTAGTAGTCGATGGTCGGTGCCGCCAGGTTCATCAGCAGCACGGCGAAGGCCACTGCATCCGGGTAACCGCCCCAGGTGCGGATCACGTAGACCAGCACGCCGACGCCGATACCGAATACCAGGCGCCCGCGATTGCTGGTGGCGCCGGAGACCGGGTCGGTGACGATGAAGAAGGCGCCGAGCATGGTGGCGCCGGTCAGCAGGTGGAACAGCGGCGAGCCGTTGGAATCCGAGCCGCTGCCGTTCCAGAACAGCAGGCTCATGGCGAACAGCGCGGCGAGCATGCCCAGCGGCGCATGCCAGGTGATCAGGCGCTTGTGCAGCAGGTACAGGCCGCCGGCGAGAAAGGCCAGATTGACCGCTTCGCTGCCGGCGCCGCCGAAACGGCCGAAGGCCGGATTGCTGGCATGCAGCTCGTCGATGGTCAGGCTCTTGTTGACCTTCAGCGCATCCAGCGCGGTGGCCTGGGCCCAGCCATCCGGCAGGTTGGCGATGCCGAGGATGTGCTTGATGCCGTCAAGCGCGGCGACGGTGTGTGGCGCGGGCCAACTGGTCATGTCGACAGGGAAGGAGATCAGCACCACCACGTAGCCGACCATGGCCGGGTTGAACGGGTTCTGCCCGAGGCCACCGTAGAGCTGCTTGCCGAGGCCGATGGCAAAACCGCAGGCGATCAGCGTCAGCCACCAGGGCGAATAGGGCGGCAGGGCCAGGGCCAGCAGCACGGCGGTGACCAGGGCGCTGTAGTCCTTGAGAAAGAAGGCGATCGGACGCTTGCGCGCGGCCAGCAGTGCGGCCTCGAAGCCCAGGGCGCAGAGGCTGGCCCAGACCAGATTGAACAGGGTGCCGATGCCGAACAGCCAGGTCAGGGCGAGGATGCCCGGCACGCAGGCCAGCAGCACCTGCAGCATGACCTGCTGGGTACGGTTGCTGCCCGTGGCGTGGGGCGATGTGATGCGGGGCAGGGCCATCGGCGCTCCGGTGGTGCTGTTACTGCGTTGTGCATTCCCCGGATTGCATCCGGGCTACGGTTGTCTGTGCCGCCCGGATGCTCCGATGCGACGGATTATTGCGTGTAGCCCGGATGCAATCCGGGATGATCGTTACGGCTGATATTCGGCCAGCTTGCGTTCGGCTTCGCTCAGACGCGCGCGTGCCTGTTCCAGTGCCTCGGTCGTGGCGCTGTCGTCACGCTCCAGCTTGCGCAGGTCGGCACGGGCGAAGGCCACTTCGGTTTTCACGGCTTTCAGTTCGGCATTCACGCCGGGACGTTCGGTGCGCACCAGCTCCGGCGCTGGCTTGCCCGAGGCCGCTTCGGCGGCATGCAGTGCCTGCTCGGCGGCGGCCAGGGCATCACGCAGTGGCTGCAATGCGGCTTCGTCGCTGCCTGCCTTCTCGGCCTTCTTCAGTTCGGCGCGCTTCATCGCCAGTTCGACCTTGGCTTTCTTCAGCGCCTCTTCGCCCGCAGGTTTGGCAGCCGGCGCGGGCGCCTGGATCTGCAACTCGGCCAGGGCTTTCTCGGCGGCTTCGAGCTGCTGGCGCACACGGGCGATCTCGGCTTGCTGCTCGTCGTCCGGGGCTTCGATCTTTTCCAGCTTGCGCAATTGCGCCTTGAGCATGGCGGCTTCGATCTTGGCTTTTTTCAGCGCTTCGTCACCGGCCGGCTTGGCGGCGGCTGCGGGCTTCTGGCTGTCCAGCTCGGCCAGGGATTTCTCGGCGGCTTCCAGTTGTTGACGCACACGGGCGATTTCGGCTTGCTGGTCGTCGTCCGGGTTTTCGATCTTTTCCAGCTTGCGCAACTGGGCCTTGAGCATGGCAGCGTCGATCTTGGCCTTTTTCAAGGCTTCGTCGCCAGCGGGCTTGGGCGCTGGGGCGGGCGCCGCAGCTTGGGCATCGGCCAGGGCCTTTTGTGCGGTTTCGGCTGCGGCACGCAGCTCGGCGACCTGCGCCTGCAGCTCGAGCGTGTCGTGTGCGGCCAGTTGCTTTTCCGCCTTCTTCAGCGCGACCTGGGCCATGCTGGCTTCGATCTTGAGCTTCTTCAGCGCTTCGTCCGCCGGTGAAGCCGACGCTGCAGGAGGGGCTTCGGCTTGCGCAGCCTTGGCGCGGGCGGCTTTTTCGGCGCGGGCCTTGCGCTCGGCCTCCTTCTGCTCCTCGGCGCGGCGCAGGCGTTCCTGGCGTTGCTCGAAGCGCTGCTTGGAGTGCTCGGCCTTGAGCTGCTTCTGCTCCAGCTCGCGGATTTCCGCCTTGGCCACACGGTAGTACTGCACCAGGGGGATGCTCGACGGGCAGACGTAGGCGCAGGCGCCGCACTCGATGCAGTCGAACAGGTTGTGTTCCTTGAGCTGTTCGTGCTCCTGGCCGAGGGCGAAGAAGTGCAGTTGCTGCGGCAGCAGGCTGGCCGGGCAGGCCTGCGCACATTCGCCGCAGCGGATGCAGGGCATGGCCGGCGCTGGCGGCGGCAGTTCCTTGGCGGTGCTGGCCAGCAGGCAGTTGCTGGTCTTGATCAGGGGGACATCGAGGCTGGGCAGGGTAAAGCCCATCATCGGCCCACCCATGATCAGGCGATCAAGCTTGCCCTGATCCAGACCGGCGAACGTCAGCAGTTCGCCCACTGGGGTGCCGAGCAGTGCTTCGACGTTGCCGGGGCGCGCCAGCGCTTCGCCTGTGAGTGTGGTGATGCGCGAGATCAGCGGCTTGCCCAGCAGCACGGCATCATGGATGGCCACGCAAGTGCCGACGTTCTGGCAGAGGATGCCGATATCGGCAGGCAGGCCGCCGCTGGGCACTTCCACGCCAGTGAGAATCTGGATTAGCTGTTTCTCGCCACCGGATGGGTACTTGGTGGGGAATACCCGCACCTGGTAGTCGCGGCCGGCGCAGGCGGCGCGCACAGCGGCGATGGCTTCGGGCTTGTTGTCCTCGATGCCGATCAGCACCTGCTCGGGCTGGATCAGATGGGCGAGCACCTCGATACCGGCCACCAGCTCGGCGGCGCGTTCGCGCATCAGCAGGTCATCGGCGGTGATATAGGGTTCGCACTCGGTGCCATTGATGATCAGGGTGTGGATCTTCTGCGTCGGCCGTGCGGTGAGCTTGACCGCCGTTGGGAAGCCGGCGCCGCCCAGGCCGTTGATGCCGGCTTCGCGGATCAGCGTGAGCAGCTCGGCGGATTCCAGGCAGCGGTAGTCGGTCGGTGGCGTCAGCTCGATCCACTCGTCCAGGCCGTCGCTGTCGATGACGATGGCCGGGGCCAGCATGCCGGAAGCATGGGGATAAGGCTGCTCACCGATGAAAGCGACGGTGCCGGAAGTCGGCGCATGCAGCGGCACGCTGACGAAGCCGTTGGCGTTGGCGATCTTCTCGCCCTTGTACACGCGCTGGCCGACGGCCACGCAGGGCTCGGCGGCAGCGCCGATATGCTGGCCGAGCGGCAATACCAGACGCTTGGGCAACGGCACTGGCTGGATCGGCGTGCGGTTGGACAGTTCCTTGCGCTCGGGCGGGTGAATGCCGCCAGGGATGTCCCAGATCTTCATGCTTTCTTTGGCCAATGCACTCATGCCGCCTGCTCCCGGTCACTGGCGATCAACTGGCCGGGTGGCAGCGGCTTGTCCCATTTCCAGCTTTGCACGCTGCTGCCAACTTCGATCATGTCGATACAGTCCACCGGGCAGGGTTCGACGCACAGGTCGCAGCCGGTACATTCGCTGGCGATCACCGTATGCATCTGCCGTGCTGCACCGACTATGGCATCCACCGGGCAGGCCTGGATGCACTTGGTGCAGCCGATGCATTCGGCTTCGCGGATGTAGGCGACCATCTGCGGCTTCTCGCCTTCCACGGCGTCCAGCGGCTCGGGCTCGACGTCCAGCAGGTCGGCCAGTGCCTGGATGGTCGCCTCGCCGCCAGGCGGGCACTTGTTGATCTTGTCGCCGCCGGCAATGGCCTCGGCGTAGGGCTTGCAGCCCGGGTAGCCGCACTGGCCGCACTGGGTCTGCGGCAGCAGGGCGTTGATCTGCTCGGCGATGGGGTCGCCCTCGACCTTGAAGCGCACGGCGGCAAACCCGAGGATGGCCCCGGCGATCAGGCACAGTGCGAGCAGGGCGAGGACGGCGACCAGAACCAGGCTCATAGCTTGATCAGCCCGGAGAAGCCCATGAACGCCAGCGACATCAGCCCGGCGGTGATCATGCCGATGGCCGCGCCCTGGAAGGACTTGGGCACGTCGGCGATGGCGATGCGTTCACGCATGGCGGCGAACAGCACCAGCACCAGGGAGAAGCCCAGGCCGGCGGCGAAGCCGTTGACGGTGGCGGTGACGAAGGTGAACTCGGCCTTGTTGGCGTTGAGCAGGGCCACACCGAGGACGATGCAATTGGTGGTGATCAGCGGCAGGAAGATGCCCAGCACGCGATAGAGCAGGGGGCTGGTCTTGTTCACCACCATCTCGGTGAATTGCACCACCACGGCGATCATCAGGATGAAGCTGATGGTGCGCAGAAATTCCAGATCCAGCGGCTTGAGCACGTATTGCTGCACCAGGTAGCTGCACATGGCGGCCAGGGTGAGTACGAAGGTGGTGGCCAGGGACAGGCCGATGGCGGTTTCGATCTTCTTCGACACGCCCATGAACGGGCACAGGCCGAGGAACTGCACCAGCACGAAGTTGTTGACCAGGATGGCGCTGACCATGATCAGGACGAGTTCGGTCATCGGGTTGCCGTCGAATGCACAAAGGCCTTAGGAAATGGGCGCCTATTATCGGGAGAAGCAGCGGCAAGCTACAAGCCACAAGCGTCAAGTAAAAGCGCAAAAGCCAGGCTGGCGCTCAGCGCCAGCCCGTATCCCGATTTGCTTGCAGCTTGCAGCTTGCAGCTTGCAGCTTGCAGCTTATTTCACGCGCTGGCCCGGCTTGGCGCCGCTGTCCGGGCTGAGCAGGTAGATTTCCTCGCCACCGGGGCCGGCGGCCAGCACCATGCCTTCGCTGATGCCGAATTTCATCTTGCGCGGTGCCAGGTTGGCCACGTACAGGGTCAGGCGACCCTCCAGCTTGCTCGGATCCGGGTAGGCGGACTTGATGCCGGAGAACACGTTGCGCTTCTCGTCGCCGATATCCAGCGACAGGCGCAGCAGCTTGTCGGCACCTTCGACGAACTCGCATTTCTCGATCAGCGCAATGCGCAGGTCGACGGCGGCGAAGGCGTCGAAGTTGATCTCGGCGGCCAGCGGTTCCTTGGCCAGTTCGCCGTTACCCGCTGGTTTGCTGGCTTCGGCGGCCAGGTCTTCCTTGGAGGCTTCGATCATGGCTTCTATCTTCGCCGGCTCGATACGGGTCAGCAGTGGGGTGAAGGGGTTGAGCTGGTGATCGGCCAGCGGTGTGGCCAGGTCTGCCCAGGTCAGGGCCGGTACGTTGAGGAAGGCTTCGGCGTCACTGGCCAGTTTCGGCAGTACCGGCTTGAGCATGATCACCAACTGGCGGAACAGGTTGATGCCCAGGGCGCAGATTTCCTGTACCTCGGCCTGCTTGCCTTCCACCTTGTTCAGCGCCCAGGGCGCCTTGTCGGCGATCCAGGCGTTGGCGCGGTCGGCCAGCGCCATGATCTCGCGCATGGCGCGGGAGAAGTCACGCGCCTCGTAGGCTTCGGCGATGCTCGGCGCGGCAGCCTGGAAAGCTTCCCACAGGGCTGGTTCGGGGTTGGCGGTGACCAGCACGCCGGCATTGCCCTTGTGGATGAAGCCGGCGCAGCGGCTGGCGATGTTGACCACCTTGCCGACCAGATCCGAATTGACCTTCTGCACGAAGTCCTCGAGGTTCAGGTCGAGGTCATCGACGCCACGGCCCAGCTTGGAGGCATAGTAGTAGCGCAGGCATTCCGGGTTCAGGTGATCCAGGTAGGTGCGCGCCTTGATGAAGGTGCCGCGCGACTTGGACATCTTCTGCCCGTTCACCGTCAGGTAGCCGTGCACGTTCACCGCAGTCGGCTTGCGGTAGCCGGCGCCTTCGAGCATGGCCGGCCAGAACAGGGCGTGGAAGTTGACGATGTCCTTGCCGATGAAGTGGTACAGCTCGGCGGTCGAGTCCTTGCCCCAGAAAGCGTCGAAATCCAGATCTGGGCGGCGCGTGCAGAGGTTCTTGAAGCTGGCCATGTAGCCGATGGGCGCATCCAGCCAGACGTAGAAGTACTTGCCCGGCTCACCGGGGATCTCGAAGCCGAAGTAGGGCGCATCGCGGCTGATGTCCCACTCCTGCAGGCCGCTATCGAGCCATTCGGCCAGCTTGTTGGCCACCGCCTCCTGCAGCGTGCCGGAGCGCGTCCACTGCTTGAGCATGGCCTCGAAGTCCGGCAGCTTGAAGAAGAAATGCTGCGACTCCTTGAGCACCGGCACGGCGCCGGAGATGGCCGAGCGTGGGTTCTTCAGCTCGGTGGGGGTGTAGGTGGCGCCGCATTTTTCGCAGTTGTCGCCGTATTGATCCTCGGCCGCACACTTGGGGCAGGTGCCCTTGATGAAGCGGTCGGCAAGGAACATGCCTTTCTCGGGGTCGAAATACTGGGTCACCGCGCGGGTGGCGATATGGCCCTTGTCACGCAGCGCCAGGTAGATGGACGCCGACAGCTCGCGGTTCTCCTCCGAGTGGGTGGAGTGGTAGTTGTCGAAGTCCACCAGGAAGTCGGCGAAGTCGGCCATGTGCTCGGCACGCACGCCGTCGATCAGTTGCTCCGGGGTGATGCCTTCCTTCTCGGCGCGCAGCATGATGGCCGAGCCGTGGGCGTCGTCGGCGCAGACGTAGACGGCCTGATTGCCGCGCAGTTTCTGGTAGCGCACCCACATGTCGGTCTGGATGTACTCGAGCATGTGGCCGAGGTGGATCGAACCGTTGGCATAGGGGAGGGCGCTGGTGACGAGAATCTTGCGGGCTTCGGTCATGGTGATCGGCTGCACGGGGGAAACGAGGGAAGTCGGCAACTATAAAGGAAGCTGCAAGCTGCAAGCTACAAGCCGCAAGTAAAAGCGGCTATGTCTTGGTCGCGGTGAGAGGTGTGCAGCTAGGCTCTGCTGTTAAGATGGCGGCCTGTTTTTCTGCTGCCTTCTGGAGTTCTTGCATGAGTGCCGTCACCCGCGAAGCGGTCGAAGCCTGTCTGCGTCAGTTCACCGACCCCCATCTCGAGCAGGATCCGGTCAGCGCCGGTTGCCTGCGTGAAGTCGACATCCAGGGCGCCCGCGTGGCCGTGCGCCTGGAGCTGGGTTATGCCGCCGGGCTGTTCAAGAACGGCTGGGCGCAGATGCTGCAAATGGCTCTGGAGAACCTCGAGGGCGTGGACAGTGCCCGGGTGCAGGTCGACTGCCTGATCGAGTCGCACCAGGGCCAGGCCCAGGTGCCGGCGCTGGCCGGGGTGAAGAACGTGATCGCCGTGGCCTCGGGCAAGGGCGGCGTGGGCAAGTCCACCACCGCCGCCAACCTGGCGCTGGCGCTGGCCCGCGAAGGTGCGCGGGTGGGCATGCTCGATGCCGATATCTACGGCCCCAGCCAGGGCATCATGTTCGGCATCGCCGAGGGCACGCGTCTGCAGGTGAAGGATCAGAAATGGTTCGTGCCGCTCGAAGCCCATGGCGTGCAGGTGATGTCCATGGCCTTTCTCACCGACGACAACACGCCCATGGTCTGGCGCGGGCCGATGGTCAGCGGCGCCTTGCTGCAACTGATCACCCAGACCGCCTGGAATGACCTCGACTACCTGGTGATCGACATGCCGCCGGGCACTGGCGACATCCAGCTGACCCTGGCGCAGAAGGTGCCGGTGGCCGGCAGCGTGATCGTCACCACGCCGCAGGATCTGGCCCTGCTCGATGCCAAGAAAGGCGTGGAGATGTTCCGCAAGGTGCACATTCCGGTGCTGGGTGTGGTGGAGAACATGGCCGTGCACATCTGCTCCAACTGCGGCCACACCGAGCATCTGTTCGGCGAGGGCGGCGGCGAGAAGCTGGCTGCGCAGTATGGCGTCGAGCTGCTGGCCTCCCTGCCGCTGTCGATGGCCATTCGCATGCAGGCCGACGACGGCAAGCCGACCGTGATCGCCGACCCGGAAAGCCAGTTGGCGATGATCTATCAGGATCTGGCGCGCAAGGTGGGCGCGCGTATCGCTCTGGCGGGCAAACCGACCATGCCGAATATCGAGATCAGCGAGGACTGAAAACCGCCGCAATAACGGTTTTCCTACCGGCTGCTCTCGATGTCGCACATCCTGAGCAGCCGGCAGGAGTTAATTGCCATTCATCCAGCGATCAGCCTGCGGCTTTCCGTCATCTTGTCTTCATGCAGGCAAAGTAGCTTGCTATCGGTCAAACCCAATGACCGAGGAGAACAGCAGATGGACGAGTATCAGGAAGAACTGCTCGAGCGTGATGCCTTCGATCAGGATGTGCTCGATACGGACGACGCCACTGAACTCTGAGCCTCGCCAGGGCACCTCTAAAAACTTAGGCGAGGCAGGCAGCGCAATACCGATGGCGGCCCCGCAAAAAACAGGCGAAAAAGCTCAGTTTACGCGCTGTAAATGAGCATTTTGAGCCTGTTTTTAACGCCGCGATGGCAACGCAGGTAGTTCTTAGAGGTGCCCGCCAGCGGCCCTGCGTTGTGCACGCCGGTAATCGCCGGGAGTTTGCCCGAGCCAGCGCTTGAAGGCTCGCTGGAAGGCTTCGGCCGAGGCGAAGCCGAGCAGATAGGCGATCTCGCCGAAGGCCAGTTCGGTGTCGCGGATATAGGCCGTGGCCAGGTCGCGGCGGGTGTCGTTGAGGATGGTGCGAAACTGCGTGCCTTCCTCGGCCAGCTTGCGCCGTAGCGTCCAGCTCGGTAGTTGCAGGCGCCGCGCCACTTCCTGCAGATCCGGTTCGTGGCCGTGCAACAATGGACCCAGTAGCTGGATCACCCGTTCGCGCAGGCTGCGGGTGCGGGTCAACTGATCCAGTTCGCGTTCGCACAATTCCAGCAGATGGTTCCAGGTGCCCGGGCAATGCTGGCGGTTGCGCAGGTTCAGGGTTTCATCGCTCAGGCGCAGGCGATTGGCTCCCGCGACGAATTCCACCGGGCAGCCGAACAAGGTTTCGTAGCGTTCGGCATAGTCCGGCGCAGGGAATTCGATTTCGACCCTCTCCGGCGCGATGGGCTGGCCAGCCACCTGCGCCAGGTTGCTCAGCCAGCCGGCCAGCACCGAATCCACCACGAAGCGGTTGTAGGCGTTGTATGGGCTGATGGAGTAGAAGTTCAGCCAGGCACCGCGCGCGTCTTCGTCAAAGCTCGAGCGGCCGCGGTAGTTGGCGGCGTACAGGGGCTCGAAGCGGGTCAGGGTGCGCGCCGCTTCGCGCAGGTCGGGCGCCTGCGCGGCGCAGATGCCGGCCAGGCCGATCTGGCCCAGGTGGCTGTGGCGGCCCATGTCCAGGCCCAGCGCCGGCTCGCCGCACAGGGCGATGGCGCTGTGGCCGAGGCGCATGAAGCGGGGGATCGAAAGCCGCGCGCGAGGTTCGCTCAGGCGTGTGGCGTCGAGGCCGAACTGCTGCAGCAGGGGCTGCGGGTCATGGCCATGGGCATTCAGCGCAGCGGCCAGCGGCAGGGTGAAACCAACGGAAAGATCGCCCAGGCGAACGCGTGAGGCCTTCATAGCCACAGGTTGATCAGTTGTGCGCCAGCGCTCGCATCGCCCTGGCTGAGTCGGCCGTCGACGAATGCCAGGGCTGTTGCCTGGCCGCTACGTTCCCACAGGCGCCCCCGCATGTGCACCTGCAAGCCGGCGTGGATGCCCTGTGCTTGCAGGTGTTCGCCGAATTCGCTCATGTTCGTGTTGGCGTCCATGTCACTGGGCATGACCAGCAGTTCGACGTCTTGTCGCGCATGGCTGGCGATGTGCCGGGCATCGCCGCCGAGCAGGATGCCGAGCCGGCCTGCCGGCGTGTCGAGTACCTGCAACGCCTCTGGCGCCTGGCTGCTGGCCGTGGCGGCGGCGAAGGCCTGGCGGTGCGGCTGGCCCAATGGCTGGCCGGCGCTGTCGAAGACCAGGCTGACGTTGTACAGCGGCCCTTGGGCGACCTGCAGTTGGCCGTGCTCGAGCTGAGGTTGCGGCAGGACGATGGAGCCAGCCACCAGGGTGACGGCGTAATCGCGCGCCAGGCCGCCGAACAGTTGCTGGTAGTCATGGGCCATGCGCTTGGCCTTGGTGCGTAGCAGGGCGTCGGGCAGGCGCGCATCGCCGTCTGCCCAGAGCAGTGCCTGGATGAAGTCCAGCGGATTGCGCGCCGCCGACCACTGCAGCGCTCGCTGGTGGTCAGGTGCCTGATACAGCTCGTCCTTCTCGCCGATGGCGAACAGCCAGGTGCCGATATGTTCGGGCAAGACCACCACGGTGCGTGGGTTGAGCAGGCCCAGGTCGCGCGCTTGGTCGAGGTAGGCCGCCAGCTTCAGGCGCAGGCGCGCCAGGCTTTGCAAGTCGCTGCTGACCAGCTCGGGCTGGATGCCCAGCAGGTTGCCGGCGGTGCCGGGGTTGCCCTGGTTGAGGGCCAGATGACTGCGCAGATCCGACAGGTAGCGAACCTGGGGCCGTTGCTCGCACCAGTAGGCATAGGCGCCGAGGCTGCCGAGCAGGAGGAGGATCAGGCAAAGGGAGATCAGTCGACGCATGGGTATCTTTCGCGGGTGTGTGCGTTCAGGTTAGGTCGGATGGTGGCTGAAGCCAAGCATGGCTGTTGTTTTTGATCATTATCTTGTCATTTTCGATCATTGAGCCTGCCGTTTGGCCTCTTTATCGTCTGCCTCAATAACCGACCGCGTGCCCATGAGACCGCGGCGATCCGTGAACTGCACCGCGATGTGGAGAATTCCATGACTGCTCGTTACCCGCACCTGCTGGCCCCGCTCGACCTCGGCTTCACCACGCTGAAGAACCGCACGCTGATGGGCTCCATGCACACTGGTCTGGAAGAGAGGCCAGGCGGTTTCGAGCGCATGGCGGCATACTTCGCCGAGCGTGCCCGGGGTGGTGTTGGCCTGATGGTCACCGGCGGCATTGGCCCGAACGAGGAGGGCGGCGTGTATGCCGGCGCGGCCAAGCTGAGCACCCTGGAAGAGGCCGAGAAGCACAAGGTCGTCACCCAGGCGGTGCACGAGGCCGGTGGCAAGATCTGCATGCAGATCCTGCATGCCGGCCGTTACGCCTATAGCCCGAAGTCCGTGGCGCCGAGCGCCATCCAGGCGCCGATCAACCCGTTCAAGCCCCGTGAGCTGGACGAGGAGGGCATCGAGAAGCAGATCGCCGACTTCGTCAATTGCGCGGCGCTGGCCCAGCAGGCCGGCTACGACGGCGTCGAGGTGATGGGCTCGGAAGGCTATTTCATCAACCAGTTCCTGGTTGCCCACACCAACCACCGCACCGACCGCTGGGGCGGCAGCTTCGAGAACCGCATGCGCCTGCCGGTGGAGATCGTCCGTCGCGTGCGCGAGGCGGTGGGGCCGAACTTCATCATCATCTATCGCCTGTCGATGCTCGACCTGGTCGAGGGCGGCAGCACCTGGGACGAGATCGTGCTACTGGCCAAGGCCATCGAGCAGGCCGGCGCCACCATCATCAACACCGGCATCGGCTGGCACGAGGCGCGCATCCCCACCATCGCCACCAAGGTGCCGCGTGCAGCCTTCACCAAGGTTACCGCCAAGCTCAAGGGCGAGGTGGCGATCCCGCTGATCACCACCAACCGCATCAACACTCCGGAAGTGGCCGAACAGGTGCTGGCCGAAGGCGATGCCGATATGGTGTCGATGGCGCGCCCGTTCCTCGCCGACCCGGAGTTCGTCAACAAGGCCGCCGAGGGCCGCGCCGACGAGATCAACACCTGCATCGGCTGCAACCAGGCCTGCCTGGATCACACCTTCGGCGGCAAGCTCACCAGTTGTCTGGTCAACCCGCGTGCCTGTCATGAGACCGAGCTGAATTACATCCCCACCACCACGGTGAAGAAGATCGCCGTGGTCGGCGCCGGCCCGGCCGGCCTGGCAGCCTCCACTGTCGCGGCCGAACGTGGTCACAGCGTGACCCTGTTCGACTCGGCCAGCGAAATCGGTGGCCAGTTCAACGTGGCCAAGCGCGTGCCGGGCAAGGAGGAGTTCTACGAGACCCTGCGCTACTTCAAGCGTAAGCTGGAAATCACCGGCGTCGATGTGCGCCTCAACACACGCGTGTCGGTGGATGATCTGGTCGCCGGCGGCTTCGACGAGATCATCCTGGCCACCGGCATCGCCCCGCGTACCCCGGAGATTCCGGGCATCGACCACGCCAAGGTGATCGGCTACCTGGACGCCATCCTCGAGCGCAAGCCGGTCGGGCAGAAGGTCGCGGTGATCGGCGCGGGCGGTATCGGCTTCGACGTCTCCGAGTTCATCACCCATCAGGGCCAGGCCACCAGCCTCGACCGCGAGGCATTCTGGAAGGAGTGGGGCATCGACACCGCGCTGGAAGCCCGTGGTGGTGTCGCTGGCGTGCAGGCGCAGCCACACCCGGCAGCGCGTGAGGTGTTCCTGTTGCAGCGCAAGAAGAGCAAGGTGGGCGACGGCCTGGGCAAGACCACCGGCTGGATTCATCGCACCGGCCTGAAGAACAAGAAGGTGCAGATGCTCAATTCGGTGGAGTACCTCAAGGTCGATGACGCCGGCCTGCATATTCGCATCGCCGGTGGTGAGCCGCAGGTGCTGCCGGTCGACACCGTGATCGTCTGCGCCGGCCAGGATCCGCTGCGCGAGCTGCAGCAAGGACTGGAGAGCGCCGGTCAGCGCGTGCATCTGGTCGGCGGCGCGGATGTCGCCGCCGAGCTCGATGCCAAGCGGGCGATCGACCAGGGCTCGCGCCTGGCGGCGGCGCTTTGAGTGAAACGACGCCCCGCCTTGTGCGGGGCGTGTGCTATCTGGCCCGAAAACCACAAGGAGAAGCCGATGTCTCTCGATACTCTCTTGCAACCTGCCGCCGCCGCCAGCCTGGCGCGCTGGCACCAGTTCGTCGCCGCCAAAGATCTGCGCGCCTTGCCCGAGCTGTTGCACCCGCAGGCCGTGTTCCGCTCGCCCATGGCGCACACCCCTTACCCGGGAGCGCAGAAGGTCAATCTGATCCTCAACACCGTGCTGCAGGTGTTCGAGGACTTCACCTACCACCGTGAACTGGCCACGGCTGATGGCCTGAGCGTGGTGCTGGAGTTTTCCGCGCGGGTCGGCGAGCGCGAGCTGAAGGGGATCGACCTGATCCGTTTCGACGAAACCGGGCTGATCGTCGAGTTCGAGGTGATGGTGCGCCCCATGAGTGGCCTGCAGGCCCTTGGCGCAGAGATGGCACAACGCCTGGGCGCAGTCAGCGGCTGAGTCTCGCCCAGTCGGTCACAGTTTGGCCTAACCATTGGCTGGCAGAGCGCTTGCCAGCGGGCCGGCTGCCAATCGCGTCACATTGCCGTTGCAACTTTTTCCCCTAGACTAGCCCGATCACGCATGGACGACGTTCGCGCCAGGGCCAGAACTGCCCCGGCGCTGGCGTCGTGCGCGTCGTTTCAGTCGCATCAGAGGGGGCCGACAGGCATGCAGAACAAGCCGCAGATGGTAGAGGCCGTGATGTTCTTCAAGGAACATGGCGTCTGCAAGCAGATGCTCTACCCCGAATTCGAGGCCTTGCTCGATGGCGTGGTGAACATGCCCGAGTTCGCCGATCAGCAGATGCGCATGGTCTACGTGGTGATCAACCCGCGACTGCTGGTCAAGGCGGCGGTGTTCTTTTATCTGGATTTCGATGAGGACGGCCGCCCCGATTCCGGCTGGAACATCCCGTTGCAGCATCTGGCCGATCGCGCCGGGCGCGGGCCGGATCTCGGTGCCGGGCCTATCCGCCTGGCCTGTCGCAGCCAGTGTGCGGTGTCCTGGCATCAGATGCATCTGTGGGATCCCAATCTCACGCCCGGGCAGAACGATCTGGTACGCCTGCGCGATGCGGTCAAGGGCAATCAGCTCGGCCTGCTGATCGAGGACGACAGCACCCAGGTGGTGCAGGCCGAACGCCTGCAGATGGCGCCCGAGGACAAATGGTATGCGCCCGATCCGGCCAAGGAGGTGGCCGAACAGTTGGCGCAGAAGATGGATCAGGAGCATCGCGCCAAGACCGCTCAGCTCATCAAGCAGCAGCGTCTGCGCATCGCCAGCCTCACCCAGCAGCATGAAGAAGAGCTGGCCAGGCTCAAGCTGGCCGGCGAGGAGCAGGGTAAGCGTCAGCAGGCGCAGCTTCAGGAGTTGCAGCAGGCCTTGCGCCAGCAGCAGGAACTCAATGCCCGGCTCAAGGCGCAACTGACCGAGCAGGCGCAGAACTATCAGCACAGCCGCGAGCAATTGACCCAGCAACTGCGTGCCCTGGAGCGCCATGGGCGCACCGAGGGCGACATTCTGCGGGCGCAGCTCGAGGCCGAGCTGCAAGCCAAGATCACTGCAGCCGTGGCCCAGTACAAGGAGCAGGTGGCGATACGCGATGTCGAACTGGCCTACCGCAATGAGCAGGACATCCAGCAGCAGGCGGAGATCGAACGGCTCAAGCGCGAGCGCGATGCCATCGCCAGCCAGAGTGGCGATCAGGTGCTCGAGCGCCTGGCCAGGCTCGGCGTGGTGTTCGTGGCCTATCATCCCGGCGCCGGGCACCTGACCATCGCCCTGCAGGATATTGCCCGCTACCAGGACAACCCCATGGCATACGTCGCGGCCAAGTGCTTCGTGACGGAGGCGCAGTATCGTCAATGGTTGGCGCATTACCAGCAACCCACCTGCGAGGCGCTGCTGGCCGGCGGTGAGCGCTGCGCCATGCCCATCGAGCGGGTGGATACGCCAAGCCGCTTCGTGCTGGGTGAATCCAATTGCTGTTCGCGGCACAAGGCGAGCGCTCGTTTGCAGGGTGTCAACTGACCTTGCTCCTGCCACGCATCGACTGGCAGCCGCAGGCGCCCCTGCAACCGCTGCGTCTGGATTGGCTGCAGGCGGCAGGTGTCGAGGTGGCCTGCCTGCGCCTGGATCTGATCGATGCACTGATCAGCGGCAACAAATGGTTCAAGCTCGCGCCGCACCTGCGTGAAGCTCATCTGGCCGGTGCGCACGGGGTGATCAGCCTAGGTGGTGCTCACTCCAATCATCTGCATGCCCTGGCGGCGGCCGGTAGGCGTTTCGGTTTCGCCACGGTCGGCCTGCTGCGCGGCGAGCCGCAGCTCACGCCGACGGTCAGGGATCTGCAGGTTCTCGGCATGCAACTGCACTGGCTCAGCCATGGCGCTTACCGCAAACGCCATGAGCCTGGCTTCTGGGCGCCCTGGCTGGCGCGTCATCCGCACTGTTACCCCATCAACGAAGGTGGGCGAGCGCTGCTCGGCGCCCAGGGCTGCGCCGTGCTGGTGGGCCTGGTCGAGCGGCAGATGGCGGCCCTGGGCTGGGCGGACTTCCACGGCTGGTGGCTGGCCGCAGGCACCGGCACCACCCTGGCCGGGCTGGTGCTGGCCGAGCAGGGCGAGCGCCCGGTGCATGGCGCCCTGGCCGTGCCGGCCGGTTATGGCGTGCCCGAGCAGGTGAGCGAGTTGCTGCGAGAGGCAGGGTGCGATGACCAGGGCTATCGTCTGATCGAGGCCGCGCGACGTGGCTTTGCCCGCAGCGATGACGAGTTGCTGGCCTTCATGGCTGCCGTGGAGCGCGACGCCGGCCTGCTGCTGGAGCCGGTGTATACCGGCAAGGCACTGCTGGCATTGCGACAGCAGGTGAGCGACGGTTACTTTAGGCGTGGCAGTCGCCTGGTCTTCGTGCACACAGGCGGCTTGCAAGGGCGGCGGGCAACGCTCGGCTCGCACCATGACTACACTGTATTGCAGAGCCTGGACGCCTTCTGATGACTGAACCCCTGACACCGGCACAACTGCGCAGCCTGACGCCGCTCAATGCATTGTCCGAGCAGCAATGGCGCGAGCTGCGTAATCAGCTCGTGCCTCAACCCTTGCTGGCGGGGCAGTCGCTGTTTCGCCGCGGCGACCAGGCGCGCCTGACCTATTACCTGCTGGCCGGCGAGCTGTCCTTGCAAGGCGATGGCTTGCCGCAGTCCGTGGTGGCAGGTAGCCCGGCGAGCTGCCATCCCTTGTCGCCGAGCCTGCCACGGCTGCACGAAGCCATGGCGATGACCGATTGCAGCGTGCTGGTGATCGACAGCAGCGCGCTCAACCGTCTGCTGACCTGGCGCCTGAGTTTCGAGGATCTGCTGCTGGCCATGGGGCAGAGTGGCGAGGAGATCGAGTGGCTCGAACGTCTGCTGGAAAATCCGCTGTTGGCCAAGGTGCCAGCGGCCAATGTGCAGACCATGCTGACGCGCCTGCAGCCTCTGGAGCTTAAGGCCGGCAGCCAGGTGCTGGCAGAGGGCGAGGTCGGGGATTGCTGCTTCTTCCTGCGCAGCGGCCGCGCCGAGGTGATGCGTGGTGCCGGCAGCGAGAGTCAGGTGCTGGCTGAGTTGGAGGTGGGTGCCTGCTTCGGTGAAGAGGCATTGTTGGCGGATCGCCCACGCAATGCCACGGTGACCATGCTCGAAGACGGCAGCGTGCTGCGCCTGGATCGCCAGGACTTCTTCGCCCTGCTCAAGGCACCCGTGGTGGCGGAAGTTTCCCTCGGCGAGGCCTCGCGCCTGCTCAGTCAGGGTGGGCAGTGGCTGGACGTGCGCCTGCAGGAGGAATACGAGCAGGCCCATGCCCTGGAGTCACTGCACATGCCCTTGCAGTTGCTGCGCCTCAAGGCCCGTCTGCTCGACCCTGCGCGCACCTATCTGTGCTACTGCGACAGCGGCAAGCGCAGCGCCAGTGCAGTGTTCCTGCTCAGCCAGCTCGGCTTCAGCGCCTATGCCCTGCGCGATGGTCTGGATGCCTTGCCGGCGGTGCAGCGCGATGCCCTGCTGTGCGAGAGCGGGGCAGGCTATCTGGCGCGCTCCGGTGGGCGTACCGAACGCAGCCATTGAGGCCTGTAGCCCGGATGAAATCCGGGAGCGACGCCGCCGATACTTCCCGGATTACAGCCGGGCTACGTTTCCGGCCACTGGTCGCTGACCAGAAATACCCGCTCGACCTCGCGCCAGTCCCCCGTCTCATCGACCTCCAGGCGCACCAGTAGCTGCGCCTGGGCCTCTGGCGGCAGGGCGCTCAACCAATGCTCGAATCTTTCCTGCGACCAGCGTTGTTCTGCGTCCATCAAGGCCGGGGCCAGCCAGGCCAACCTGGGCAGGGGCTGCCAGCAGGCCTCGGGGTTTTGGCCGGCAAATACCACCCAGTCGGCTCGGCGCAGCCAGTGCCCGCGCAGGTGACGGGGGCAGGCGCCGCGCGGCGGTGCGCAGCCCCCAGGCCAGGGATAGAACAGATAGCCGCCGAGCCAGAAAGCGGAGCGGACTTCACGCACCTGCAGCTCGTTCAGCGCTCCCCGTGCTTCGCGGCGCGATGACAGCGGCAGTTGATGCTGGGCGAGATGGCTCAGTTTGAGGTCGAGCCGATCATGACTGCCAGGGCCGAGCCATTGGCTGGCATCGCTGCCGTCGGCCGCCTCGGGGCCGAGATAGAACTTTACCGCCAGCTCCAGGTGATGCTCGCCCTCTGCGTCGCGCAGCAGCAGATCCAGCTCGCCCAGGGTATGGCCATGCTGACGAATCGCCAGGTTGGCCGCGATGACTTCGATATCTGGTGCGGCCTGCAGGGCGTATTGCCAGAGGCGCTCGTAGTACAGGCCAAGACGCCGCACCGGCTTCTCGGCCAACCAGGCATGCAGCGCTTCGGGTGCTTCGTCCTGGCGGATCAGCCAGTCCGCCAACAAGTGCGGGCGCTGCGCCCAGTCGCTGGCCTGCAGGGGATGACGCTGGGGGTTCGTGGTCTCACCCAGCAAGGGCGCTGACAGCAACGCCCAGGCCAGGTCACGCACGGCTGGGGTGCGCAAGGTCTGCAGCAGGTCGTGCAGCGTGTCGGGAGCGATCATCAGGCGAGCATAGCTCGGTTTGCCGCTGCCTTGGCCTTTGGCCGATAATCCCCCTTTCGTTTCTTATCTGTCTGGCGGGAACCCCATGGATCAATTTCGCAATGTCGGCATCATCGGGCGCCTGGGTAGCACACGGGTGCTGGAAACCGTGCGCCGGCTCAAGCGTTTTCTCATCGACCGCCATCTGCATGTGATTCTCGAAGACACCATCGCCGACCTGCTGCCCGGCCATGGCCTGCAGACCTCCTCGCGCAAGATGCTCGGTGAGGTGTGCGACCTGGTGATCGTCGTCGGCGGCGACGGCAGCATGCTTGGCGCTGCCCGCGCCCTGGCGCGGCACAAGGTGCCGGTGCTGGGTATCAACCGTGGCAGCCTGGGCTTTCTCACCGACATCCGCCCCGACGAGCTGGAGCTCAAGGTGGCGCAGGTACTGGAAGGCCAGTACCTGACCGAGAACCGCTTCCTGCTCGAAGCCGAAGTGCGCCGCCAGGGCGAGGCCATCGGCCAGGGCGACGCGCTCAACGACGTGGTGCTGCACCCCGGCAAGTCGACGCGGATGATCGAGTTCGAGCTGTACATTGATGGCCAGTTCGTCTGCAGCCAGAAGGCCGACGGCCTGATCGTCGCCACGCCCACCGGCTCCACTGCCTATGCGCTGTCCGCCGGTGGGCCGATCATGCACCCCAAGCTGGACGCCATCGTCGTGGTGCCGATGTACCCGCACACCTTGTCCAGCCGGCCCATCGTGGTCGACGGCCACAGCGAGCTGAAGGTGGTGGTGTCGGCGGACATGACCATCTACCCGCAGGTGTCCTGCGACGGTCAGAACCACTTCACCTGTGCCCCGGGCGATACCCTGCACGTGGCCAAGAAGGCGCAGAAGCTGCGTCTGATCCACCCGCTGGATCACAACTACTACGAGGTCTGCCGTACCAAGCTGGGTTGGGGTAGCCGCCTGGGAGGGCAGGACTGAATGTCCATCGACCCCCATCGTGGCTATGACCTGATCGGTGATATCCACGGTTGTGCGCGCACCCTGGAACGTCTGCTCGAACGCCTGGGCTATAGTCGCCAGGAAGGCGTGTGGCGCCACCCGCGGCGCATGGTGCTGTTTCTCGGTGATCTGATCGACCGTGGCCCGGGTATTCGCGAGACCTTGCATCTGGTGCGCGACATGGTCAGCGCCGGTCAGGCCCTGTGCATCATGGGCAACCATGAGTACAACGCGCTGGGCTGGAGCACGCCGGCACCGCCCGGCAGCGGCCGCCAGCACGTGCGTGAGCACAGCCCACGGCACCTGCGCCTGATCCGTGAAACCCTGGCGCAGTTCGAGGGGCACCCACAGGAGTGGCGCGAATTCCTGCGCTGGTTCTACGAGATGCCCCTGTTCATCGACGCCGGGCATTTTCGCGTCGTGCATGCCTGCTGGGACGCCGAACTGATCGCGCCGCTCAGGCAGCAATTTCCCGATGGCTGCATCGATGAACATTTCCTCCAGGCCTCGGCGGTGCCCGGCAGCTTCGCCAACATGGCGCTCGACCGCCTGCTGCGTGGCACCGACATGCGCCTGCCGCACGGCCTGACCCTGACCGGCGGCGACGGCTTCACCCGTTCCTATTTCCGCACCAAGTTCTGGGAAGAGGATCCGCAGACCTACGGCGATATCGTCTTCCAGCCCGATGCCTTGCCGGAGCTGGCGGCGCAGACGCCCTTGAGCGAACTGCAGAAGGACGAACTGCTCAAATATGGCGCGCACGAACCGCCGCTGTTCGTCGGCCACTACTGGCGCCGCGGCAAGCCGGCACCGATCCGCCCGAACCTGGCCTGCCTGGATTACAGCGCGGTGATCGGCGGCCGGCTGGTGGCTTACCGGCTCGATCATGAGCAGCGTCTGGATGCGAGCAAATTCGTCTGGGTCGATGTCGACCCGCAGGAGGCGCCACGATGACCGCTAGCGTTGCACTACGTCTGCCGCTGGAGACCGACCTCAGCGGCTTCATCGCCCTGCTGCAACGCCTGCGCGTGCCGCATCGGGTGGCCGAGGAGGGCGGTGAACAGGTGCTCTGGGTGCACGGTGAGGAACTGGCCGAGCAGGTGCGTGAGCTCTACGCACAGCATCCTCTAGGTGATGTGAATGGCGACTTCCCCCAGGCCGTGGCGCCTGCGCGCACCCCTGTGCTGGTGCAACTACGACGTAGCCCGCTGACGGCTCTGATGCTGCTGATCACCTTCATCGTCTTCGCCGTGACTCTGGCAGGTGAGAACTACGCCGCGATTCGCTGGCTGAGCTTCGTCGATTTTCACATTGACGGTGGCAACATCTACCTCAACTACCTGGATGCAACGCTGGCCAGCGGCCAATGGTGGCGTTTGATCACGCCCATGCTGATCCACTTCGGCTGGCTGCATCTGGCGATGAACAGCCTGTGGTACTGGGAGCTGGGCCGGCGCATCGAGTTTCGTCAGGGCGCCATCGGCCTGCTCGGGCTGACCTTGCTGTTCGGTCTGGCCTCGAACTTCGCCCAGTACTGGTGGGCGGGGCCCTCGCTGTTCGGCGGTCTGTCCGGCGTGCTCTACGGCCTGCTCGGGCATTGCTGGATCTACCAGCGCCTGGCGCCCAACCCGGCCTATCGCCTGCCGCCCGGTGTGCTGGTGATGATGCTGGCCTGGCTGGCGATCTGCATGACTGGCGTGTTCGAGCTGCTGCAGTTCGGCGCCATCGCCAACGCCGCGCATGTCGGCGGCCTGCTCACCGGCTGCCTGACCGGGCTGCTTGGCGGTATGCTGGCCCGACGTAACGCTTGAACCGACTAATCTGGCGGGTCTGACCCGCCCTGTGATTCATCTGGAGACCCTCCATGTCGTCCTTTCTCGAAGCCATCGACAACATCACCCCGGAAATCTACGAGAGCCTCAAGCTGGCCGTGGAAATCGGCAAGTGGCCCGATGGCCGCAAGCTTACCCAGGAGCAGAAGGAGCTGAGCCTGCAGGCGATGATCGCCTGGGAAATGCAGAATCTGCCGGAGGAGGAACGCACCGGCTATATGGGTGAGCAAGCGTGCAAGTCCAAATCCGAGCCGGTGCCGAACCTGCTGTTCACCTCTTCGGATACCCTGCACTGATGGAACTGGGACGTGGCTCGCTGAGCAAGATGAAGGCGCACCTGGAGGCGCCGGTGCAGTATGCGTTTCGTCTGGGTGACGAGGAGGTGCCGGTCAACCCGCTGGTGGGCAAGCAGCTGCGCCTGGAATACCTCGGCGCCATCCATTGCAGCCACTGCGGGCGCAAGACCAAGACCAGCTTCAGCCAGGGTTATTGCTACCCTTGCATGCAGAAGCTGGCGCAGTGCGACGTGTGCATCATGAGCCCGGAAAAGTGCCATTACGACCAGGGCACCTGCCGCGAGCCGAGCTGGGGCGAGCAGTTCTGCATGACTGATCATATCGTCTACCTGGCCAACTCCAGTGGCGTGAAGGTGGGCATCACTCGCGCCAGCCAGGTGCCGACGCGCTGGATCGATCAGGGCGCGACTCAGGCGCTGGCCATTCTGCGCGTCGCCACCCGGCAGCAGTCCGGCTTCGCCGAGGATCTGCTGCGCAGCCAGGTGGCGGACAAGACCAACTGGCGTGCATTGCTCAAGGGCGACGCCGCGCCGGTCGATCTGCTGGCGATCCGCGAGCAACTGTTCGATGCCTGTGGCGCGGGTATCAGTGGTCTGCAGCAGCGCTTCGGCCTGCAGGCCATCCAGCCGCTGAGCGCGGCCGAGGTGCTGGAAATCCGCTACCCCATCGAGGCCTATCCGGCCAAGATCAGCAGTTTCAATCTGGACAAGCAGCCCCTGGCCGAGGGTACCCTGCTCGGTATCAAGGGCCAGTACCTGATGTTCGACACCGGCGTGATCAATATCCGCAAATACACTGCGTACCAGTTGGCCATCCACGAGATCGCCGCCTGACCACCACTTGCAGCTTGCGGCTTGAAGCTTGCAGCTGCCTCGAAGAGGCTTCGCCATGCGCACCGAGCAATCCAAGACTATTTATCTGAAGGATTATCAGGTTCCCGACTACCTGATCGACGAGACCCACCTGACCTTCGAGCTGTTCGAGGATCACAGTCTGGTGCACGCGCAGTTGGTCATGCGTCGCAACCCCGATGCCGGAGCTGGCCTGCCGAAGTTGGTGCTCGATGGTCAGCAGCTTGAACTGCTGGAGCTCAAGCTCGATGACCGCGAACTGGGCGAGGGCGACTACACGCTGACCGACAGCCACCTGACCCTGCAGCCGACCCAGGAGCGCTTCGTGGTCGACAGCAGCGTGCGCATCCACCCGGAGAGCAACACCGCGCTGGAAGGCCTGTACAAGTCCGGCAAGATGTTCTGTACCCAGTGCGAGGCCGAGGGCTTCCGCAAGATCACCTTCTACCTCGACCGTCCGGACGTGATGAGCAAGTTCACCACCACGGTCAGCGCCGAGCAGCATGCCTACCCGGTGCTCTTGTCCAACGGCAACCCGATTGCCAGCGGCTCGGAAGAGGGCGGTCGGCACTGGGCTACCTGGGAAGACCCGTTCAAGAAGCCGGCCTACCTGTTCGCCCTGGTCGCCGGCGACCTCTGGTGCGTGGAAGACAGTTTCACCACCATGAGCAAGCGCGAGGTGGCACTGCGCATCTACGTCGAGCCGGAGAACATCGACAAGGTGCAGCACGCCATGGACAGCCTCAAGCGCTCGATGAAGTGGGACGAGGAGGTCTATGGCCGCGAGTACGACCTGGACATCTTCATGATCGTCGCGGTCAATGACTTCAACATGGGCGCCATGGAGAACAAGGGCCTCAACATCTTCAACTCCAGTTGCGTGCTGGCCAAGGCCGAGACCGCCACCGACGCCGCCCACCAGCGCGTCGAGGCGGTGGTGGCGCACGAGTACTTCCATAACTGGTCGGGCAACCGCGTGACCTGCCGCGACTGGTTCCAGTTGTCGCTCAAGGAAGGCTTCACCGTGTTCCGCGACAGCGAGTTCTCCGCCGACACCCACTCGCGCGTGGTCAAGCGCATCGAGGACGTGGCCTACCTGCGCACCCATCAGTTCGCCGAGGATGCCGGCCCCATGGCTCACCCGGTGCGCCCCGATGCGTACATGGAAATCTCCAACTTCTACACCCTGACCATCTACGAGAAGGGTGCCGAAGTGCTGCGCATGATCCACACCCTGCTCGGCCCGGAGCTGTTCCGCAAGGGCTCGGATCTGTACTTCGAGCGCCACGACGGCCAGGCCGTGACCTGCGATGACTTCGTCAAGGCCATGGAAGATGCCAGTGGCATCGACCTGACCCAGTTCAAGCGCTGGTACACCCAGGCCGGTACGCCGCGCCTGGCGGTGAGCGAGACTTATGACGCCGCTGCTCAGACCTACAGCCTGACCTTCCGCCAGAACTGCCCGGCCACGCCAGGGCAGCACGAGAAGCTGCCCTTCGTGATTCCCGTGGCGCTCGGTCTGCTCGATGCCCAGGGCCATGAGCTGCCGCTGCGCCTGCAGGGCGAAAGCGCTGCGCAAGGTACCAGCCGCGTGTTGTCGGTCACCGAAGCCGAGCAGACCTTCACCTTCGTGGGTATCGCTGAGAAGCCCCTGCCTTCGCTGCTGCGCGGCTTCAGCGCGCCGGTCAAGCTGAGCTTTCCCTATGACCGCGACCAGTTGATGTTCCTCATGCAGCACGACTCGGATGGCTTCAATCGCTGGGAAGCCGGCCAGCAACTGTCGGTGCAGGTGCTACAGGAACTGATCGGTCAACATCAGCGTGGTGAGGCTTTGGTGCTGGATCAGCGCCTGGTTGCCGCACTGCGTACCCTGCTGGAGGACGAGTCGCTGGATCAGGCCATGGTCGCGGAAATGCTTTCGCTGCCGGGTGAGGCCTATCTCACCGAGGTCAGTGAAGTGGCCGATGTCGAGGCCATCCATGCCGCACGCGAGTTCGCCCGCCAGCAACTGGCCAGCGCGTTGTTCGCCCCGCTGTGGGCGCGCTACCAGGCCAATCGCGAGGTTTCCAGGGCCACCCCTTACGTGGCCGAGGCGGCGCACTTCGCCCGTCGCAGCCTGCAGAACATCGCGCTGTCCTACCTGATGCTCAGCGAGAAGCCCGAGGTGCTGGCGGCCTGCGTCGAGCAATTCGAGAAGGCCGATAACATGACCGAGCGCCTGTCGGCCCTCGCTGTGCTGGTCAACTCGCCGTTCCAGGAAGAGCAGGGCAAGGCCCTGGCCATGTTCGCCGATTTCTTCAAGGATGATGCCCTGGTCATGGATCAGTGGTTCAGCGTACAGGCCGGCTGCCCGCTGCCGGGTGGCCTGCAGCGTGTGCAGGCGCTGATGCAGCACGAAGCCTTCACCCTGAAGAACCCGAACAAGGTGCGCGCGCTGATCGGTGCCTTCGCCAACCAGAACCTGATCAACTTTCATCAGGCCGATGGTTCGGGCTACCGCTTCCTCGCCGACCAGGTGATCACCCTCAACGCCCTCAACCCGCAGATCGCCTCGCGGCTGCTGGCGCCGTTGACCCGCTGGCGCAAGTACGGTGCGGCCCGACAGGCGCTGATGAAGGCCGAGCTGGAACGCATTCTGGCCTCTGGCGAGCTGTCCAGCGATGTTTACGAAGTGGTAAGCAAGAGCCTGGCCTGAGTCGGGTTCGCTCTGCGCCGCAAGATCAGAAAGTGTTACCTGACTCGCTCTGGTAACACTTTTTTGTTACTGAATCGAATAAGTCGCTGCCTTTAAAGTACCTACCCGAATTAAGGTTGGGGTGTTTTGCTTGACCCTGAGCATTTCTCATGCTCGTGAATCACGCCAAAGAGTGAGTCGCGTCATGAAAGGTGTCGGATCGTAGGACAGGATGACGTGTTCACGCGCTGCAAACCAGTAGATTGATCAGTGAATGATCAGTCAGGTTTTGGGTTTGCAAGTACCATGCTTGAGCGGTTCATGAGGTTTTGGACAAGCGTTTGATTTGGCATCATGGTTGCAGCGCCAGGCGCGCATGGGCTGGAGTGCCTCATAGGTCTGCCAGACAAAAACAATGAGTTTGATCGTTCAAACCGCCGTAGTGCGGTGAACAGGTGCCCGCTGATCTAGGGCCAACAAGAAGAACTACCCGAGGAGTAATGTCTCGATGGAAATCACGTCCCGTAAACCCCTTCTACGTTTCGCACCGGCCACGGCTGGTTTTGCTTTCGCTGGTGTGTTGCCGCTATTGGTAGCGGCTCAGGCCCAGGCGGTGGAGTTCAGCTTCGCCGACAACGAGGTCACCGGTTCCATCGATACCACCGTGTCCTACGGCCAATTGTGGCGCGTACAGGGCCGCGACAAGACCAACGACGACATCAACACCAACGACGGTAACCGTAACTTCGACACCGGCCTGGTATCCGAAGTGTTCAAGGTCACCTCCGATCTGGGCATGTCCTACCAGAACTACGGTCTGTTCGTACGCGGCACGGCGTTCTATGACACCCAGATCATGGACAAGCGCAACGACTACTACGGCGCCAACTCGCCGGCTCAGCCGAGCCAGAGCTTCCCGCGCGACAACAGTTTCACCTACGAGACCCGCCACAAGGCCGGGCGTGACGCGCAGATCCTCGATGCCTATGTCTACGGTGACTGGGATGTGGCCAACATGCCGGTCACCGGCCGTTTCGGTCGCCAGGTATTCAACTGGGGTGAAGGCCTGTTCTATCGTGGCGGCGTCAACACTACCAACCCGGTGGACGCCGCCAAGTTCCGCCTGCCCGGTTCGGAAGTGAAGGAAGTGCTGGTGCCGGTCGAAGCGCTGAGCTTCAACATCGGCCTGACCGACAACCTGTCGATGGAAACCTTCTACCAGTTCAACTGGAAGGAGTCGGCCATCGACCCGGTGGGCACCTACTTCTCCGAGACCGACCTGTTTGCGGATGGGGGCAATACGGCCTATTCCACTCAATCCCGGCTGATCCCCCTGGCGGGCTTGTACTCCGGCCTCAGCAACGCCGGCGTAGGTGGGCTGCAAGGTGGGCGTACCGTCGATGCCAACGGCAACATCAAAGTCGCCAGCATTGGCCCGGATATCAATGCCAAGAACGATGGCCAGTTCGGTGTGGCTTTCCGCTATATCGCCGAAGAGCTGAACTCCACCGAATTCGGTTTCTACTTCGTGAATTATCACGCCAAGGAACCGACCATCTATGCTGATCTAGGCGATTACTCCCAGCTAAATTTGGCGGCGATCCAGGCTGCAGCTACACCGGGTATTCAGCAAAGCGTGGCCAGTGCCGCTGGAGTCAGTGTTGCCACTTTGCAGGCAGTCATCAATAACCCTGCGCTGAACCCGCAACTGGCAGGTGCTTACAGAGATGCGTTGACTGGCGCTGTCGGTGGCGTAGCCACTGTCGATGTGGCCAACAGTGTCAACGCCCGCCGCGAATACGCCGAAGATATCCGTATGTACGGCATGAGCTTCAACACCACAGTTGGCAGTGCTTCGGTATTCGGTGAACTGTCCTACCGTCCCAACCTGCCTGTTGGCATCGCCGCCACAAACGACCTGCTGGGTGACCTGTTGACCCAGGCTCCCCAGCTAGCGGGCGGTCAGGTGGTCAACATTGGCGGTAAGCAGGTGCAACTGGGTGACCAGATCCACAACTACACCCGCGTCGAAGCTTTCAACACCTCGCTGGGCACCATCTACAACTTCGGCCCGACCATGAGCTTCGACTCGCTGTTCGGTATCGCCGAGCTGGCTTCCGAGCACCTGCGTGGCGACAGCCTGCAGTATCAGTCGCGCAATGGCACTCGTTACTACGCTGGTCGTGGCAACGGCTCTTACATCTCTGGCTACGACCGTGATGATCAGGTCAACAAGAACGCCTACGGCTATACCCTGATGATGTCGGGTACCTGGAACGACGTGTACGCCGGGGTCAACCTGTCGCCCTTCGCCGTGTTCAAGCACGACTTCGAGGGTAACTCGCACCAGACCGGCAACTTCGTCGAGGGCCGCAAGGCTTACACCCTCGGTCTGCGCGCCAGCTACCTGAACAGCCTGGAAGCGGAAATCCAGTACACCGAGTTCTATGGCGCTGGGCAGAACAACGTGATGCGTGACCGCGACAATATCGGCGTCAACGTCAAGTACTCCTTCTAAGCCTCATAACTCGAAACCTGCCGGACGCCAGCGGGCGTCCGGCCAGATTCTTCACGGAGAAATACCATGCTGATCAAGCACAGGCTCATGGCGCTCGCCGTTGCCCTGGCGTTTTCCGCCGGTAGCGCAGTGGCAGCCGTTTCCTCGCAGGAAGCCGCGAAACTCGGCACCACCCTGACCCCATTCGGCGCCGAGAAGGCCGGTAACGCGGCCGGCACCATCCCGGCCTGGACCGGTGGCATCACCCAGGCGCCGGCCGGTTACACCCGTTCCGGCCAGCACCATGTCGATCCGTTCCCGGAAGACAAGCCGCTGTTCACCATCACCGCCGCCAACCTGAGCCAGTACGAAGCCAACCTGACCCCGGGTCAGATTGCCCTGTTCAAGGCCTACCCGGACACCTACCAGATGCCGGTGTATCAGACCCGTCGCTCCGGTTCGGCGCCGCAGTGGGTCTATGACAACACCGTCAAGAACGCCACCACCGCCAAGCTGGTAGGCGGCGGCAACGGTTTCGTCGATGCCTATGGCGGCATTCCCTTCCCGATTCCGCAGAGCGGTGTCGAGGCGCTGTGGAACCACATCGCCCGTTACCGCGGTACCTACATCGTACGCCGCGCCTCGGAAGTGGCCGTACAGCGCAATGGCGCCTACTCGCTGGTGACCTCGCAGCAGGAAGCGCTGTTCAAGTACTACCTGAAAAATGGCTCGTTCGCCGACCTGAACAACATCATGTTCTATTACCTGTCGTTCACCACCAGCCCGGCGCGCCTGGCCGGTGGGGCGGTGCTGGTGCACGAGACCCTGGATCAGGTCAAGGAGCCACGCCAGGCCTGGGGTTACAATGCCGGTCAGCGTCGCGTGCGTCGCGCGCCGAACCTGGCCTACGACACCCCGATCGCTGCCGCCGACGGTCTGCGCACCGCCGACGACACGGACATGTTCAACGGTGCCCCGGATCGCTATGACTGGAAGCTGGTGGGCAAGAAGGAAATCTACATCCCGTACAACAACTACAAGGTCACCAGCCCGGACGTTAAGTACGCGGATCTGCTGAAGGTCGGCCATATCAACCCGGCGTATACCCGCAACGAACTGCATCGCGTCTGGGTCGTCGAGGGGACGCTGAAATCCGGCGCCCGCCATATCTACTCCAAGCGCACTCTGTTCCTCGACGAGGATAGCTGGCAAGCTGCCGTGGTCGATCAGTACGACGGTCGCGGTGATCTGTGGCGCGTTTCCATCGCCTACCTGAAAAACTATTACGACCTGCCGACCACCTGGACCGCGCTCGACGTGTTCCATGATCTGCAGGCGCGTCGTTACCATGTGCAGAACCTCGACAACGAGGAAAGCAATACCATCGACTTCAGCCAGCCGATTCCGGACGACGGTTACTTCAAACCGGCCGCCCTGCGTCGCCGCGGTACGCGTTGATAGCGATGTAGTTGAAGGAAAAGGCCGCTACAGTAGTAGCGGCCTTTTCGTATCAGCCTGGCGAATAGCGCTCAATCATGCGGGTTTGCCTTAACAAAACATAACGTCGCACCGATTGTCAGGGCTTTTCAAAGGCCGCTAGGATGGGCCGTCTGTCAACTGACAGCACCGCCTATAACAATAAGGGGGAAATCTATGAGTGAGCCCGTCATGCGGCGCACCCCATGCAGCCTTGCGTCGACTCAGGAACGCAAGCTGACGCTCCGTTTTCATTCGCCGTTGACCAAAGCGCTCTCGCTGTGCGGTGTGATGTCCTTGCTGACACTTGGAGCCATGCCACTGCACGCAGAAACCTCCGCTGCATCCTCCGTATTCGCCATCGAGTCGCCCAAGGCGTTGCACAGCCTGCTGCTCGATGTGGTCAACACCGGCAAGCGACTCGTTGCCGTGGGCGACCGTGGCCATATCCTCTATTCCGACGATCTGGGACAGCACTGGAACCAGGCCAAGGTGCCGACCCGGCAGATGCTCACCGCCCTGTATTTCGTCGATGATCAGCACGGCTGGGCCGTGGGTCACGATGCGCAGATTCTCGCGACCACCGACGGAGGCCTGACCTGGATCAAGCAGTTCGAGGATCTGGAGCGCGAAGCGCCGCTGCTCGACGTCTGGTTCAAGGATCTGCAGACCGGCTTCGCGGTCGGTGCCTATGGCGCGTTGCTGGAAACCCTCGATGGCGGCAAGAGCTGGGAGGACATCAGCGATCGCCTGGACAACGAGGACGCCTATCACCTCAATGCCATCGCGGCGGTCAAGGACAGTGGACTGTTCGTGGTCGGTGAGATGGGTGTGATGTTCCGTTCCGCGGATTGGGGCGAGACCTGGGAGCGTATCGAGAAACCACCCTACGAGGGATCGCTGTTCGGTGTCATGGGCACTGATCAGCCAGCCACCTTGCTGGCTTACGGCCTGCGCGGCCACCTGTTCCGCTCCACCGATTTTGGCGACAGTTGGCAGCAGATTCCGCTGCAGAAAGCCGGTAACGGCCCGCTGGAGTTCGGCCTTTCTGGTGGTGCACGCCTGGCCGATGGCTCGCTGGTGATCGTCGGCAATGGCGGCAGCGTGCTGCGCAGCGACGATGGCGGACGCAGCTTCAGCCTGTTCAATCGTCCGGATCGTCAGTCCCTGGCCGCCGTGGCTGCCGGTGACAAGGGTCAGTTGGTGCTGGTGGGGCAGGGCGGTGTGCGCCTGGCTACCGCTACCGGTGCCGACCTGGCCGCACAATAACAAGGGGTAGCGTTCGATGTCCGACCATCAAATGAACAAGGCGACCTTCCTGGAGCGCCTGATCTTCAACAATCGGCCGGCGGTTATCCTGCTCTGCTTGTTGACCACCATCTTCCTGCTCTATCAGGCCACGCAGATTCGTCCCTCGACCAGTTTCGAGAAGATGATCCCGCTGTCGCACCCCTTCATCCAGAACATGATGGAGCACCGCAACGACCTGGCGAACCTGGGCAACACCGTGCGTATTTCGGTGGAAGCCAAGAATGGCGACATCTTCACCAAGGAGTACATGGAGACGCTGCGCCAGATCCATGACGAGGTCTTCTACATCAATGGTGTGGATCGCTCCAACCTGAAGTCGCTGTGGAGCCCCAGCGTGCGCTGGACCGAAGTGACCGAGGAAGGCTTCGCCGGTGGCGAGGTGATCCCGCAGACCTACGACGGCAGCGCCGAGAGCCTGGACGAGTTGCGCAGCAACGTGCTCAAGTCCGGCCAGATCGGTCGTCTGGTCGCCAACAACTTCAAGTCCAGCATCATCGACGTGCCGTTGCTGGAGTCCTATCCGGATCCGAACGACCAGGGCAAGCTGATCAAGCTCGACTACCAGCAGTTCTCTCATGAGCTGGAAGAGAAGATTCGCGACAAGTACCAGGCACTCAACCCGAACGTGCAGGTGCACATCGTCGGTTTCGCCAAGAAGGTCGGCGACCTGATCGATGGCCTGATCATGGTGGTGGGCTTCTTCGCCATCGTCCTGCTGATCACCTTCGCCCTGCTGTACTGGTTTAGCTGGTGTATCCGCAGCACCATCGGCGTGCTGCTGACCACCCTGATTGCCGTGGTCTGGCAACTGGGCCTGATCCATCTGATCGGTTTCGGTATCGACCCCTATTCGATGCTCGTGCCTTTCCTGATCTTTGCCATCGGCGTGTCCCATGGCGTACAGAAGATCAACGGTATCGCCCTGCAATCGAGCGGTGCCGAGAACTCCCTGATGGCGGCGCGGTTGACCTTCCGACAACTGTTCCTGCCGGGCATGATCGCGATTCTGGCGGACGCGGTGGGCTTCATCGCGCTGCTGGTCATCGATATCGGCGTGATCCACGAACTGGCCATCGGCGCCTCCATCGGCGTTCTGGTCATCGTCTTCACCAACCTCATCCTGCTGCCGGTGGCGATTTCCTACCTCGGTATCAGCAAGAAGGCCATCGCTCGCAGCAAGCGTGAGGAAACCCTCGAGAAGCCCATGTGGCGTTTGCTGTCGAATGCTGCGCACCCAACCGTGGCGCCGTTCATGGTGGTCATCGCGCTGGTGGCAGGCGTCGGCTGCTTCCTCTATCAGAAGGCCAACCTGCAGGTCGGCGACCTCGACCAGGGTGCGCCGGAGTTGCGCCCGGATTCGCGCTACAACCTGGACAACGACTTCATCATCCAGAACTACTCGACCAGCTCCGACGTGCTGGTGGTGATGGTCAAGACCGATCGCGAAGGCTGCTCGCGCTACGATGCGCTGTCGGCGATGGATGAGCTGATGTGGAGGATGGAGAACACGCCTGGCGTGCAATCGGCCATTTCCATGGTCACGGTGTCCAAGCAGCTGATCAAGGGCATGAACGAGGGCAACCTGAAGTGGGAAACCCTGTCGCGTAACCAGGACGTGCTGAACAACTCCATCGCCCGTGCCGACGGTCTGTACAACGCCGACTGCTCGTTGGCGCCGGTGCTGCTGTTCCTCGAAGACCACAAGGCGGCAACCCTCAAGCGTGCCGTTGCTGCCGTGCAGGCGTTCGCCGACGAGCACAATCGTGACGGTCTGCAGTTCCTGCTGGCCTCGGGCAACGCCGGTATCGAGGCGGCGACCAATGAAGTGATCTCCACCTCCGAGTTGCTGATGCTGTCACTGGTGTACCTGTGGGTGGCGGTGATGTGCCTGATCACCTTCCGTTCGATTCCGGCGATGATCTGCATCGTGCTGCCGCTGATCCTCACCTCGATTCTGGGCAACGCCCTGATGGCCTGGCTGGGTATCGGCATGAAGGTTGCCACCCTGCCGGTGATCGCGCTCGGTGTGGGCATCGGCGTGGACTACGGCATCTACATATACAGTCGCCTGGAGAGCTTCCTGCGCGCCGGGCTACCGTTGCAGGAGGCCTACTACCAGACGCTCAAGTCGACCGGCAAGGCAGTGCTGTTCACCGGTCTGTGCCTGGCTATCGGCGTGGCGACCTGGATGTTCTCGGCGATCAAGTTCCAGGCCGACATGGGCCTGATGCTGACCTTCATGTTCATCGTCAACATGTTCGGCGCCATGCTCCTCTTGCCGGCGCTGGCGCGCTTTTTGATCAAGCCTGAGAAACTGGCGGGCAAGAAGAGCGGTTCGCTGCTGGCGCATTGAGCCTCCCCGGCGTTGCGATCTTGGTCGCAACGCTGACTGCATGAAAAACGCCGTGCTCAAGAGCACGGCGTTTTCGTTTGGAGAGGGCGGTGTGGCGAATCAGCGCAGCATCTGGTCGACCATGCGCTGCTCGTCTTCCAGTTCGCGCTGGCGGGCATCGAGGCGCGAAGCCAGTTGGAAGTTGTTGCTGGCGCGGCGCTTGGCGAAGTCGAGCTGCTCCAGGGCCTGTTTGTAATCGCCAACCAGGGCGAAATATTCGGCACGGGCCTGGTGCAAGCCGATGG
Source organism: Pseudomonas sp. GOM7 (assembly GCF_026723825.1). NCBI lineage: Bacteria > Pseudomonadati > Pseudomonadota > Gammaproteobacteria > Pseudomonadales > Pseudomonadaceae > Pseudomonas > Pseudomonas sp. GOM7. The sequence continues at coordinate 1,739,680 of NZ_CP113519.1, forward strand.
TGTTGCCGCTCAGGCCACGCACTTCGGCCACCTGGTACCAGACGTCGGGATCCTTGTCGCGCACCTTCACCAACTCGTCCAGGGCACGTTCGGCATCCTGGGTGCGGCGCTGCTTGAGCAGCAGATCGACCCGCGCCTGCTGCAGCGGGTAACTGCTGGGGTAGAGGGTGAACATACGGGTTTGTCGGCGCTGGGCCTCGTCCAGGCGATTCTGCGCCATGTCCAGCTCGATCTGTGCCAGGTTGTAGATGAGCTCGTCCGGGTCGCTCTTGAGCAGCGGCTGCAGTGTCTGCCATGCCTCGTCTAGCTGGCCGCTCTTCATCTGCGCCAGAACCAGGCCATAACGCGCGGCGTCGAGCTTGGGGTTCTCGTCGAGCATCGCGCGGAAGCGCTTGGCAGCGACTCCCGGGGTTTCCTCGTAGGTCAATTGCACGCGGGCACGCATCAGTTGGTAGCGCAGGCTGTCTTCCACGCCCTTGGCCGGATACTGCTCGGCGCGGTTGCGGGTGTCGGCAATGCGCGACTCCGAAACCGGGTGCGTGAGCAGGAATTCTGGTGGCTTGGCGTCGTAGCGGTACTGGCGCATCAGGCGCTCGAACATGCTTGGCATGGCCCTTGGGTCGTAGCCGGCGCGCTCCAGGTTGAGCAGGCCGATACGGTCGGCCTCCTGCTCGTTCTGCCGGGAGAAGCGCCGTTGTTCCTGAATCGCCGCCGCCTGGGCAGAAAAGATGGTGGCCATGCCGGCATCACCGGCACCGGCAGCAGCTGCGACGATGCCGGCGAGCATCGCTGCCATCAACGGCAACTGCATGCGTTGCTGTGCTTCCAGGCCGCGGGCGAAGTGGCGTTGCGACAAGTGCGCCAGTTCGTGAGCCATCACCGAGGCGTACTCGGCCTCGGTCTGGGCATAGAGAAACAGGCCGCCATTGACGCCGATGATCCCGCCAGGTGCGGCGAAGGCATTGAGCTGCGGGCTATTGAGCAGGATGAACTCCAGACGTCGATCCTGCACCTGGCTGGTTTCCGCCAGGCGATAGACGCTGCTTTCGACGAAGTCCTTGAGCAGCGGGTCGTCGAGCTGGGCGACCTGGCCACGCAGCAGAGCCAGCCAGGCGCGGCCCAGCAGATGCTCCTGCTGCGGCGAGACGATGGACGAACTGGAGTCGCCGAGCGAAGGCAGATCGCTGGCCCCGGTGTGGGCGGCGAAGAGGCAGGCGAGCGTCAACAGGGTAGGGCGCAGAAAAGTCATGCAACTGAAGCTCTTGGCTGGCGAAATGGGCTTACTGTAGCTGGCTGGGTGTCGTGCTGGCCAGGGATCGAAGGCGTTCGGTATCCTAGCAGGCCGTGGAAAACTACCTGCGTTGGCAATACTGCGTTAAAAACAGCCTCGTGTGCGAGCCCAGTCAAAATGCTCATTTACTACACGTAAACTGCGCTTTCTCGGCCGTTTTTGCCTTGTCTTGCCTGCCTCGTCTACGTTTTCCAACGGCCTGCTAGCCGTCTTTGTTGGAGTAGACGATGACTGATGTACCTGAGTTCGATGTCGAACTCGACGCCTCCGGGCTCAATTGCCCCCTGCCACTGCTCAAGGCCAAGCTCGAACTCAATCGCCTGAGCAGTGGCGCGGTGCTCAAGGTCACCGCCACCGATGCGGGATCGCAGCGCGACTTTCGCGCCTTTGCCAGCCTGGCCGGCCACGCGCTGCTGCATGAAGAGGTGGGCGAGGGCGTCTACCGCTACTGGTTGCGCAAGGCCTGATCCGTATCGGGCCAAGGTTTCTTTGAAGGATTGCTGATGTTCAAGGTTTTGCAGGATTGGGTGCACCGTTACTTCTCCGATGAGCAGGCGGTGGTGTTGGCGGTATTGCTGGTGCTCGGCTTTGCCGTGGTGCTGACGCTCGGCGGCATGCTGGCGCCAGTGCTGACCGGGCTGGTGCTGGCCTTCCTGATGCAGGGGCTGGTCAATGGCCTGGAGCGCCTCAAGGTGCCGCAGACTTTGGCTGTCTGGCTGGTGTTCACCTTGTTCATGGGGGCACTGGTGGTGTTCATGCTGGTGCTGATGCCATTGCTCTGGCAGCAGCTCAGTACCCTGTTCAACGAACTGCCGCGCATGGTCGTCGAATGGCAGGCGCTGCTCCTGCTGCTGCCGGAGCGTTATCCCCACCTGATCAGCGATGCCCAGGTGCTGCAACTGATCGAAAGCATGCGCGGTGAGGTGGGCAAGTTCGGCCAGTGGGCCTTGTCCTTCTCCCTTTCCAGCCTGCCCATGCTGGTCAGCCTGATGATCTATTTGGTGCTGGTACCCATCCTGGTGTTCTTCTTCCTCAAGGATCGCGAGCTGATCGGTAGCTGGTTCCGCGGCTACCTGCCGCGCGAGCGTGCGCTGATCACCCAGGTGTCGCAGGAAATGAACCAGCAGATTGCCAATTACATTCGTGGCAAGTTCATCGAGATCATCATATGTGGTGTGGTCACCTATATCGCCTTCGCCTATCTGGGGCTCAACTACGCCGCGCTGCTGGCGTTACTGGTGGGGCTTTCGGTAGTGGTGCCCTACATCGGCGCGGTGGTGGTGACCGTGCCGGTGGCGCTGATCGGTCTGTTCCAGTGGGGCTGGAGCGACCAGTTCATCTACCTGATGATCGTTTACGGCATCATCCAGGCGCTCGATGGCAACGTGCTGGTGCCGCTGCTGTTCTCCGAGGCGGTCAACCTGCACCCGGTGGCGATCATCTGCGCGGTGCTGCTGTTCGGCGGCCTGTGGGGCTTCTGGGGTGTGTTCTTCGCCATTCCCCTGGCCACCCTGTTCAAGGCGGTGATCAACGCCTGGCCGAGGATCGAACCGGAGCCCGTCTAGCACCTAGCCGGGGCCTACACAAACTAAAACGCCGCGTCCTCCCTGGGAGGCGCGGCGTTTTTCATGCGTGAAGCGGGCTCAACCCTTGTTCAGCGCCTCGGCGGCGGCGAGCACCTTGTCGACATGGCCGGCAACCTTGATGTTGCGCCACTCCTCGCGCAGCACGCCGTCCTTGTCGATGAGGAAGGTGCTGCGCACGATACCCATGTATTCCTTGCCGTAGTTCTTCTTCATCTGGTACACGCCGAACAGGTCGCAGAGCTGGTGCTCTTCGTCGCTGATCAGCTCGAAGGGGAAGGCCTGCTTGCACTTGAAGCTCTCGTGCTTCTTCAGACTGTCCATGGACACACCGAAGATCAGCGTATTGGCCGCCTTGAACTGCTCGAAGCGGGCGCTGAAGTCCATGCCTTCGGTGGTGCAGCCGGGCGTGGCGTCCTTGGGATAGAAGTACAGCACCACCTGCTGGCCTTTCAGCTCGGAGAGCTTGACCTGCTGGCCGCTGGTGGCGACAGCCTGGAAATCGGCAACGGGTTTGTCGAGTTCGACGGTCATGGAAACTCCTTCATCTAGCGGTTATCGGCGATCTCGCGAGCTACACACTCAGGGATTCTGTGGGCGCCAGGGTTCGATCAGCGCATCCAGATTCAAGGCATCGGCGAAATCGAGGAACTGATCGCGCAGCCAGCTGATCTGGGTGCCGGCCGGCAGCGTCACGGTCAGCGTGGCGTTGAGCATGGTGCCGCCGGTCTGCGGGGCTTGGTAGGTGTCGCAGGTCAGGCTCTCCAACTCGACGCGATGGTCGAGGAAGAACTGGCACAGCTCGTTGAGAATGTCCGGGCGGTACACGGCGCTGACGTAAGCCACGTAGGGCAGCGCCTGCGGGCGTGCTTCGGCCGCGCCACTGCGAATCAGGTTGACCGAGAAATCGTGCTTCTTGGCCAGTGCCGGCATGCCGGACTCCAGGCGGGCCAGGGCATCCCAGCTACCGGACACCTGCAGCACCAACGCGCTGTATTCGCCATGGCGGCTCAGGCGGGTGCTGATCACGGCGCAACGGTTCTCGTGGCAGGCGCGGCTGAGCAGATTGGTCAGGCTCATGGCATCGCGGCCAAGGGCACTGATGAGCAGGAATTGTTCGCGAACGACGGGGGTGGACATGCAGCCTTCCTAAAGCGATGAACGGCCTGGACGCTCGGGCCACAGGCCAAAGGCAGCAGGGTAACCAAAAGCACCGCCGAGGGGAATGGCGGCGCGGGCCGCGCGCGAATGCTGCAGGCAGCGCGAGCCCTTGATCCTTGCTTGTGCCGGACACTAGGCGCCAGTACCATTACGGCTCAATTTTTCCGGCAGGAGTGGTTGCATGATTGCGGGCAGCATGGTGGCATTGGTCACGCCCATGGATGCGCAAGGGGATCTGGATTGGGATGCCCTGAGCAAACTGGTGGATTTCCACCTGCAGGAGGGCACCAACGCCATCGTCGCGGTCGGCACCACGGGTGAGTCCGCCACGCTGGAAGTGTCCGAGCACATCGAAGTGATCCAGCGCGTGGTCAAGCAGGTGGCCGGGCGCATCCCGGTGATCGCCGGTACCGGCGGCAACTCCACCCGTGAGTCCGTCGAGCTGACCCGCGCTGCTCAGGACGTTGGCGCCGATGCCTGCCTGCTGGTGACCCCCTACTACAACAAGCCGACCCAGGAAGGCCTGTACCAGCACTTCCGCCACATTGCCGAAGCCGTGGCCATCCCGCAGATCCTCTACAACGTGCCGGGCCGCACCGTGTGCGACATGCTGCCGGAAACCGTCGAGCGGCTGGCCAAGATCGACAACATCATCGGCATCAAGGAAGCCACTGGCGATCTGCAGCGCGCTCAGGACGTCATCGACCGCGTGAGCAAGGATTTCCTCGTCTATTCCGGTGACGACGCCACCGCCGTGGAACTGATGCTGCTCGGTGGCAAGGGCAACATTTCCGTGACCGCCAACGTCGCCCCGCGCGCCATGAGTGACCTGTGCGCCGCCGCCATGCGTGGCGAAGCTGCCATCGCCCGCGCCATCAACGACCGCCTGATGCCCCTGCACAAGGCACTGTTCATCGAATCCAACCCGATTCCGGTGAAGTGGGCTCTGCATGAAATGGGCATGATGGGTGACGGCATCCGCCTGCCGCTGACCTGGCTCAGCCCGCGTTGTCATGAACCGCTGCGCCAGGCCATGCGCCAGTGCGGTGTATTGGCTTAACCCTAAGGATTCTACGCATGAAGCGACTGGCCGGACTCTCCGCCCTTGCTCTGATCATCTCCAGCACCAGTGGTTGTGGCTGGCTCTGGGGTGAAAACGGTTATTTCCGTGATCGTGGCAGCGACTACCTGGAAGCGCGGCAGACCGCGCCCATGAAACTCCCAGCCGACGTCGATGCCAAGCGCCTCGACCCGCTGCTGCCGGTGCCCGCTCAGGTGCCCAACGACACCCAGACCTCCGGTGAATTCGAGGTGCCGCGCCCGCAGACCATGCAAGTGCGTAGCGACGAGCGCGACTTCAGCCTGCAGCGCAGCGGTGATTCGCGCTGGATCGTGGCCCAGCGCGTGCCGGCCGAAGTCTGGCCGTTGGCTCGCCAGTTCTTCGAGGACAACGGCTTTCGCATCGCCGACGAGCGTCCGCAGGTGGGTGAGTTCACCACCGCCTGGCAGCGTTTCGACGAACTCTCCGCCAACATGGCGCGCCGTCTGAGCAGCCGCGTATCCGGCGTCGCCGCCGATGCCGAAACCCGCGTGCGCGTGCGCATCGAGCCAGGCGTGCAACGCAACACCAGCGAAGTCTTCGTCACCAGCGTCCAGCGCCCGGCCGGCAGCACCGCCGATGTGGCCTTCGCCGCCAGCGGCAACGCCAGCCTCGAAGGCGCCTTGCTCGACGAGATGATGGTCAGCATGGCGCGCAGCGTCGAGCAGGGTGGTTCGGTTTCCCTGCTCGCTGCCCGCGACTTCGACGCGCCGAGCCGCGCCAGCCTCAGCGAAGACGGCAACGGCAATCCGGTACTCAACCTGAGCGCCGACTTCGACCGCGCCTGGTCGGGCGTAGGCCGCTCCCTGGAGCTGGCCGACATTCGCGTCGACGACCTCAACCGCAGCCTTGGCGTGTACTACATCAACCTGGCCGAAGGCGCGCAGAGGCGTGACGAGAAGCCGGGCTTCTTCCGCCGCCTGTTCGGCAGCGAGCCAAGCAAGGAAGAGATCGAAGCCCGCGCCGAGCGTTACCAGGTACGCCTGACCACCGTCGGTGAAGGCGTTCAGGTCACCGTGGAAAAAGACCTCAACACCATCGCGCCGGACGATGTGGCGCGCCGCGTACTGGGGCTGATCCAGGACAATCTCGGCTAAACGGCCCGCAAGCCCAGCCGATCACCGATAGGCGAAACCCGCGCAGGGTTTCGCCTGTTTCGTTTGCCAGAGACGGAAATGCCGACATGAGCACACCCACCACCCTGAGCCTGAAGAAAATCTACTCGGGCAAGGTTCGCGACCTCTACGAAATCGACGACAAGCGCATGCTGATGGTGGCGACCGATCGTCTCTCGGCATTCGACGTCATCCTCGAACAACCCATCCCGGAGAAGGGCAAGATCCTCACCGCCATCTCCAACTTCTGGTTCGACAAACTGGCCGGCGTGGTGCCCAACCACTTCACCGGCGACCAGGTCGAAGACGTTGTGCCGGCTGCCGAACTGCCCCTGGTCGAAGGCCGCGCTGTGGTCGCCAAGCGCCTCAAGCCAGTGGCCGTGGAAGCCATCGTGCGTGGCTACATCGTCGGCTCCGGCTGGAAGGAATACCAGAAGAGCGGCACCGTCTGCGGCATCGCCCTGCCGGCGGGCCTCAAGGAAGCGGCCAAGCTGCCGCAACCGATCTTCACCCCCTCCACCAAGGCCGCCGTAGGCGACCATGACGAGAACATCAGCTTCGAGCAGTGCGAAGCCATCATCGGCGCCGAACTGGCCGCCCAGGTGCGCGACACCGCTATCAAGCTGTACAGCACTGCCGTCGAATACGCCGCCACGCGCGGTATCATCATCGCCGACACCAAGTTCGAGTTCGGCCTCGATGAAGACGGCACCCTGACCCTGATGGACGAAGTGCTGACCCCGGACTCCAGCCGCTTCTGGCCGGCCGACAGCTATGCCGAAGGCAGCAACCCGCCGAGCTTCGACAAACAGTTCGTGCGCGACTGGTTGGAATCCACCGGCTGGAACAAACAGCCGCCGGCCCCGGCCGTACCGGCAGAGGTGGCGCAGAAGACCGCCGACAAGTATCGCGAAGCCCTGACTCGTCTCACCGCCTGATCAGCCAGCCAGGCCGAGCCAGCCTCGGCCTGGGCTTTCACAAGCGCCTGATAGCACACGAAATTTTTTCAAAATAAGCTTCGCCAAACGTCATCGAACTGTTATCATGCGCGCCGCTTGGGAAGATGCCGGAGTGGTCGAACGGGACGGATTCGAAATCCGTTGTGTCAGCAATGGCACCTAGGGTTCAAATCCCTATCTTCCCGCCATATCTCAAGCCTAAGCCCCTGAAATTCCTAGAGTTTCGGGGCTTTTGCTTTTCAGGGCATTATCGGCAACGTGCCGGACAATGCATCAGTTATCCAGGACCCTGGCACGGCGAGCGGCGAACTCAGCTTCCACCTCGGCATTGTGCCGGCCATGACCAGCCTCTACCGATGCCCTGGCAGCGGCTACCTTGGCCTGCACGAATTCATCATGCTGTTTGGCTTGCCGCTGCTCGCGCATAAGGCCTTGAGTTACCGGAAAGTGCGGCCTGTGCGTAGGCTGAGCGGCTGTCTTGCATTCAGGCTCAAGCTTCGAGTTGAAAGCTGTTTCTTTGGTCATGGCGCAAGCCTATCAGTCAATTCTTGGTTCTTCAGGGGCAGATCACGATTTTGGGAGAAGTTAATCGTGGTCTGTCCCTTATTGTTCCTGATTTCAGAGATTCTATTAAGAATGGGGGACATATGGTCTGTCCCCTGTTTGGGAGTCTCTATAGGCTATCCGCCTCCTTTATCCAACCTTCTGCCGTAACCACATAAATACCATCAGGTGTATGGCACTTCATTCCAATGGATTCGCCTACTGTACCAGGATAAAAGTGCCTTTCTCTTTCAGTGACATCAGTTAAAATATCCATTGCACACCTGAAAACATTCTTGCCGCGACCGACGATATAAGCCAGTCCCAAATGCTCCTCGGCTGACCATAGATGAAATTTTGTCAGGAACTCGTTTGCCAGCTCTTGTTCGATCAGTGCGTGAGCGGCAGCGAGACGAAGCATGGATTTCGTCGCCCAGTATGCCTTGAACTCTTTGCAGGCGAGTTCATGCTCATAATCTCCGGTGTATATACGCACAGGGAGTTTGGGTATTAGTGGAATCATAGTTCGATACCAAGAGGCGGCTTGGTTGCAACTCATGGACATGGGAGAGGGGACTGCAATTGTGTCTTTCATTGGGCAAAATCTCTCAGTTTAGATAAGGCTTTTTCGGGTGGTAATATGCAGGACATGCCACCTAACGTTTGGTTAAGGGGCGGGCTTTAGCCCGTCCCAGTGAGCGAAGCGAACGGTTTGAACCACTAGTTAGGTATCTGCTTTCGAGTAATCATAGTCTTCAAAGTTGAGCCCGGAAGCTGAGCCAATAACGGAGCCGCCAAAGCAGCACTCCGGATTAGGGCAAACAGCTGATACCCCATCTTGCCAAGACTTGATGTCCGATGGTGGAAAGCGTCTGTAGCAGTTAGTGCACATGCATATGTCGCTTGCTTCAACTTCGCAGCGGTTCCCCCATGTGTGACTCTCAAGACTCTCTCCGAGCTCTCGTAGTCTTTCTTTTGAGAAACCCTTGGGATTGTGCATGTACACTTTCCTCTGTATCTCAGTGCGGTAGCCTAACGTTTGGTTAAGGGGCCGGCTTTAGCTGGTTCCAGTGAGCGAAGCGAACGATTTGAACCACTAGTTAGGTGCTGGATTAACTGATAGGACTGCTTCATACACTCCGCTTTCGGGGCTGAAGGGTATAAAGCTGTTTACCCCTTTTTGAACCCACAACTTACCGCACGACTGACACTCGTAGGCCATAATAGAGTTGTTCAATAATGTGCTTCCGATAATGTCGTAGCAGGCTTCGGCCGCTTTCGGTCGCCAGGGCGTATTTCCGTATCGTTTATCTAAATGAGCTTCTAGATTTCCAGCTTTTGCTGCAATTAATAGAGAGTTCATTTCTTGCGCCAAGTCTTGAATGAAATTCTCTTCCTGCTGATCTTTTATAATCAAGGCTTTGTAGGGCAGTGAGTCCGTTTGGTCACGGATTATATTGCCGCATGTGCATGCAAGCTTACTCATGAAGCACCTAACGATTAAGCTAAGGGGCCGGCTTCGCCGGATCCAGCGAACGAAGTGAGCGCTTTGAGTGCTGTAATGGACTCCCCCACGCCACAGTTCTATACCTGAGGGCTGTTATAGCTGAAATTGGGAGAGCCGTTATGAAGCGCATCGCTGTTGATCTGGTCAAGTCCGTTTACCAAGTTACCGAGAGTGTCCGTTTCGGCCAGGTGGTACAGCGCAAGCGGCTGAACCGAGAGGCGTTCCGACGATATATACAGGAGCAGGCCGAGCCGGTCGAGTGGGTGATGGAGGCCTGTGGCGCGGCACATTACTGGGGACGTTTCGCGCAATCGCTCGGTCATCAGGTCAAGCTGCTGCACCCGCGCTACGTGCGGCCCTATCGGCGACGCAACAAGACCGACCGCAACGACTGCGATGCTATGCTGGAAGCCGCGCGCTGCACCGACATTCATCCCGTGCCGGTGAAGAGCCACGATCAACAACAGCTCCAGCAATTGCATGGGCTGCGGGAAACCTGGAAGAAGAGTCGCACCCAGCGCATCAACCTGCTGCGCGGCATGCTGCGTGAAGCGGGGATCGAAGCCCCGACCTCGACCGCCGCCTTTATCCGTGCAGCCAGTGAGCTGGTTGAACAACCGGAACTCAAAACCTTGAGCCGCCTACTGCATATCGTCCTGGCCGAGATCAACCTGTACGAACAGTGCATGGCCGAATGCGAACAGCAGCTCAAGCGCTGGCATGTTGACGATGAAATCGTGCGCAAACTGGATGAGGTCAGCGGTATTGGGCTGCTGACTGCCAGCGCCCTGACCGCCGCTATCGGTAAGCCTGAGCGCTTTGCCAATGGCCGCCAGCTCAGCGCCTGGCTGGGTATGACACCGCGCGAGTTCAGCACCGGCAATAGCCGCAAGCTCGGCCATATCAGCCGACAGGGCAATGTCTATGTACGCACGTTATTGATCCACGGCTCACGTGCAGCCTTGCTCGCCGCGCAACGCTTTGCTCACTACTTGTGGGGAGAGTCCATATACTATTGTTAGACGCCATACCCACTGTAAGTAGAACCTGCGTAGTAGAAAACCCAGCCGGAAATGTAAGGCAACAGCGCTATAAATAGGAAGACCAAAAATACTAGCGCGCCTCGCCAGCCTCGCGTATGGATGAGATACGCCGGCAATAAAATGGGCCAGAGGAAGAAAATAAAAGCGCCAAACTCATAAGGACGATGGAAATTATATTTCTTTGCGTCATCCAGACACCATAAGGCAACCATAAGAGCGAAAGACCAAGCCATTAAATTTTCGTACTGAGGCGCAGGGTCATAACCCAAGTAACCCATGATTGAGTAATGGGCTATCGAGATTGCGACTACGATTGCAATATTGGTGGGCTTACGCATAACTTCCTTGTGGTGTCTAATGTTTGGTTAAGGGGCCGGCTTTAGCCGGTTCCGAGTGAGCGAAGCGAGCGATTTGAATTGTTAGGTCCTATAGGAGGCACCGTGGGTCACCGCCAATTGCACTTTCATTTAGTTTATCGAAGTACCTCTCCCAAACGAAGTTGTAAGCTGTGGCAGACATTTTTGTTGTGCAGTTGAAGTTTCCGTTTGATATTAATATATTTAAGAAATAACCGGCACCCGTACCTGATGGTGAGTAAACTGAAAGTTCCGTGGCTTCATCGGTTGTTTCTTTTTTAAGCTGCTGGTTGTTCACGAAGCCAACGCCATTTCCAGTGCTGACGTAGCTTGGTTTAAAGCACTTTAATAAGTATCTCTCAACTCGGCTTTCGACTAATGTTCGCTCATAAGCGAAGCAGTATTCGGGGCTTTTATTGCCGGACTGTGCAAGCTCTTCCTTTGTTTCGGGAAAAATCGAACATCCGCTTAGAAGGCTGAGGGAGAATGCTATGGTTTTTTTCATGACTTTAAGTGGTGCCTGACGTTTGGTTAAGGGGCGGGCTTTAGCCCGTCCCAGTGAGCGAAGCGAACGTTTTGAACCGCTAGTTAGGCAGCCTGCAAACCATCACTATTTCTCCAATACAACGTTGATTCGTACTGGAATGAAACCACAAAATTAGCATCACCGAACGGGGCATAAGTGCTCCCACCCAAACTTCGGTCTCCATTTTCTCCATATCTCTGCCTCCCATCTATTGCAGCGTGCCCCGCAGGTAACATTTCCTATTCGAGGTATTTTTATTGCCCATCTTGATGCAATAAAGACTCTTCGATATACACCTGCGGGCATGCTTTGGGCACCTAACGTTTGGTTAAGGGGCCGGCTTTAGCCGGTCCCGAGTGAGCGAAGCGAGCGGCTTGAACCAGTAGTTAGGTGAACCACTGCCACTTACTAGAAATGCCAGAATATGCTTTTTCTGCTGTTTTCTTAACTTGTTCGATTGAGTCTCCACCGCCAGCGGCAAGAACCTCCCATTGCTCATTGCAATAGAAAAGGAGGTAGTCATCTTCTCCTGGGTTCTGGCATATAGAGAGCTTAGGGACTGGCCCTATAAGGTTTCCATCTACGTACGTGGTAACTCTGCCAGTATAGATAACGGATTCATCAACTACCGCAAAGGCTATTACCTTTGCGGAGTCCTGAATTGCGGGCGGCTTAGGTCTGTCCATGGTTACCTAACGATTAAGCTAACAGGCGAGCAAAAGCGCAGCTTTTGCGAGTCCAGTGAGCGAAGCGAACGGTGTTGAGCGACTTGTTATGCAACTGACCACCGATGCCCTTCAGGTAAGCACTCTTCGCATAGCGGTACACCATTAAGCAACGCGCCATCAAAAACTATTATTTGCGTGTCATCGCTCAGGTCGAGCCCGGCAGGATTAGCTTCCCTGTTAACCATATAATGCCCACATTTTGAGCAGTTGCAAATTGAATATTTTTGTGTGCTTAAAAAGTGGGTTTCTCCGTATTGGTACTCGAACCCATACTTTGAGATTAATGAGGCTAACTCTGCTCTTAAACACTCAATTTTCTCACCCGGAATATCTAGTTCAATCTCGCTGCTGGAGAACTCAGAGGTGCAGCTGAATTTTGTAACAGCGAGATGTTTCATGTGTCACCCCTGAGGTGCATAACGTTCGACATGAGCGGCAGGATCAAGCGCAGCTTGAGCCTGTCCGCTCGATGGAGGGGTTAGGCGACAAGGCGGGTTGAATCAGCTTCACAGTTGTAGATGAACTTGAGAATCCTGCCACCGCTCAGCTCGATGTTGACTTGAACATCACCCGCCTCGGATCCCTCATAGGAGACCCGCTCCACCACATGGCCGACAATGCCCGCCACCCCTGAAAGATCGTTCAGCAACAACCCGAACGCTAGATCAGTGTTTTGCCCAGCCTCCGGCTTCTCACTGACACGCCAGAAGACCGTACCGCACTCAAAGTAGAGCCGATACCAACGTTCGTTGAAGCATAGGTGAGCCACGTTCACCTGATCGGTAATTTGCAGCCCTTCATAGAAGTGCTGCAGCACGAAGCCAGTGCACTGTAGGCCTAGCAGCTGCGGCTCCTCGCCGTTGATGCAATAGTGGGGCACGGTAGATTTTCTTGGCGCCTAACAGTGATTAGATAGTCTTCTTCACTAACACATTAGTAGAGCCAGCGGTCTAACTCCGCACTGCAGGGTGTAACCATCCATAGCAAGCACTTAAAAATCAATAAGTTACACAGAAGGCTATACGGCTGAGCGTATTCGCTTGACTTCCACATTTTGCGCTTTCATTACTACTGGACAGATATACACAAAAGCACTGCGACGGTGCAAGGACAGCGAGGGTGCGTGTCGAAATCAACGGGCGACATAGTGCCGCAATGGGCAGGAGGGATGAGCCGAAAAGCCTCGATTTTGCTGGCTTTGGGCAGCGATGGGCAGCAACGGGCATCCGTAAAAACGGGTTCAAATTCCTATCTTCCCGCCTGCAAAAAGCTGCGTGACTCAATGGGGTACGGGGTTTTGCGTTTCTTTGAAAAAATGCAGAGTCGTTTGGGGGGCGAATCCAGTACCAAACCGCTCTGCTCAGACATATACCGGCCCATGCGCTCTTAGTCATGGTCGTGTCGGCATGGCCTAGCTGCTTGTCCAGCCATTCCAGTGTGACGTGGTTTGAACTGGCCTGGCTCGGATACGTATGCCGGACTTCAGGCTTTCCTGTAAGAGCCAGGTGCTTCGCCTGTCCAGGCTTTGAAGGCACGCTGGAAGGCTGCGCTATCTGAAAAACCGAGCTCTTCGGCGAGCTTGCTAAGTGGCACGTCTGAGCAGGTCAGGCGCTCGATTGCAATGTCGCGTCGAAGCTGATTTTTGATCATGCGGAAGGAAATACCTTCGTTATTCAGGTCGCGCTGCAAGGTGCTGGTTGAAATGTGGAGCGCCTTGGCAATGACGCCAAGCTCGGGCCAGTCCAGCCTGTTCTGCAGAAGGAAGGCGCGCACTTTGGCCGAGGTGGGCTGATCGAGGCGCTGTGGTGCAACCAGGATATCCGGCGTTCTCGCGATGAAGCTCTTTATCTCGCTCAAGCTCATCTGCCAGCGTTGCGACAGGGCTTCGGCACCGAACCAGATGATCGTGCTTGGACGGTCAAAGCGAATTTTTCCCGGTAGCAGTTGTTTGCACTCGGCCACATGCTTGGGTTGAGGCGTTGCCAGGTCAAATGCTGGATTCGGAAGTGGCTGCCCATAAAGCCAGTTCATGAGTCGCAGCAGCACGATCACCAGAATCTCATGAGCAAATGCTCTCTCCGGTAGATAGCTCGGTGGAATGTCGATGCGCAGCCCAGCCATCGCCCCATCACGTATCAGCAGCACGGTCACGTCATCGTGAAGCAGGTTCATCGCCTTACAGGCCTGGCGAATAGAGCCCTCGAAGGTGCTGCTACCTACGACTGATTGCACCATCAACGCGAGCGAACCTCGCCTCAGCCTTCTGGAGAACAGCCCGACGCCTTCATCATCCAGCGCTTCCATGATGCTTCTGAACAAGCTCATGTACTGGGCGATGGTCACTCGGGCATCAGGTTGTTCCAGCAAGTCAGCTGACATGCCTGCCCCTATCAGAAAGGGAGCAGAGGATCGCTCCATCCGCTTAAGCCCTGCGAGTAGGCCCTGAACGAATGCGACCGAGATGGTCGTGTGCGGTGGGAGTGTCGTCGACATATCCAGATTGAGGTCTTCTGACATTGGGTTGAAGTGAGTTGCTATCGCTGTCAGCCATGCTGATTCATAGCATCGCAGACACCTCAATCCAACTGTGAGAGCCGCAATGAGCGTGCGTGTCTGTGTATCCGGGGTTGGCATGATCCCCTTCAGCAAACCTGGTGCCAGTGAGACCTATGATGTCATGGCGGGTGCGGCTGTTCGTGCTGCGCTGCATGATGCAGGTATCGACTACGCGCGTATCGAGCAAGCTTATGTGGGCTATGTCTACGGTGATTCAGCCTATGGGCAGAAATCGCTGTATCCCATCGGCATGACCGGCATCCCCATTTTCAACGTCAATAACAATTGCGCGACTGGGGCTACCGCATTGTTCCTTGCTCGCCAAGCCATTGAGAGTAGGGCTGCAGATTGCGTGCTCGCTTTGGGCTTCGAGCAAATGACACCTGGTGCCCTAGACTACATGTTCAACGACCGCCCCCGGTCGCTCTCTCGCTTTGAACAGCTTACTGATGAACTGTTGGGCAGCAGCAACAAGCTACCTTTTGCTCTGCGCTGCTTTGGTGGCGCCGGTTACGAGCATATGAAGCGGTTTGGCACCAAGCTCGAAACCTTCGCCAAAATTCGGGCCAAGGCCAGTCGGCACGCTGCGCAAAACCCTCTGGCTTTGTTCAAGAAAGAAGTGAGTGCTGATGACGTCATGGCGGCAGAAACACTGTGGCCTGGCGTGATGACGCGTTTGATGGCTTGCCCGCCGACTTGCGGTGCGGCAGCGGCCATTCTCTGCTCTGAGGCATTTGCCAGAAAGCACGGCTTGAGCACCGAGGTTCAAATTCGTGCGCAAGCGATGACGACTGACTACAGCGCAGCCTTTGCTGCCAAGGATATGCGCGAGTTGGTTGGTGCCAGCATGGCAAAGTCCGCTGCCTATCAAGTCTATGAAAAGGCAGGTGTCGGAACCGAAGACATTCAGGTCATCGAGCTGCACGACTGCTTCGCCCATAACGAACTCATCACCTACGAGGCACTCGGTCTTTGCGCAGAAGGCGAAGCGGAGAAGTTCGTCGAGGACGGCGATAACACCTACGGGGGGCAATACGTCACCAACCCTTCGGGAGGTCTTCTCTCCAAGGGGCATCCACTCGGCGCCACCGGACTGGCGCAGTGCTTTGAACTGGTAGAGCAGCTTCGCGGTATGGCTGGTGCCCGTCAGGTGGAGGGCGCTCGCTTTGCTCTTCAGCACAATCTCGGATTGGGCGGAGCGTGCGTTGTGAGCCTCTTCGAGCGGGTCGGCGCAGGTGTGGCGTGATCGATCGAAATTGGATCGGCCAGACCTATGTGCGATCACAGCCCCATTAATGTTGATAGCGACTTTGCCCGTGCGGCTGGCCTGCCTGACGTCATCGGGCACGGAACGCTCAGCATGGCCTGGCTCGGCATGTTGCTCACGCAGTGGGTTCCTCTGTCTTGGATTCAGAAACCGGATGTCCGCTTCAGTGGCATCTGCGGGCTTGCAACCGTGGCGACTTGCTCTGGGGGAGCCCGCGTCGATGCCTACGGCGTGCATCTACCGCCGAAAGCGGTGGATCAGCGCAGCGAAGAAAAACTCGTTGGTGAGGCACTGATTGCCAAGCCTCAATCACTCGAAAAAGGTGAAGCATGAGCAACGCACTGCAAGGAAAAGTGGCACTTATTACCGGCTCTGGCCGTGGCATTGGCCGGGCTGTCGCCCTGAAGTTCGCCTCTCAAGGGGCTCGGGTGGTCATCAACGATCTGGATGCCGAAGTCGCAGACAGCGTTGTTCAGGAGATCATCGCGCTGGGTGGTGAAGCCGTCAGTTGCAACGGCAGTGTCACTGCCGAAGGGTTTGCCGAGCGCTTTATCAAGACAGCGGTCGACTGCTTTGGTGGCCTCGACATCATCGTTAACAACGCGGGTTACACCTGGGACAACGTCATTCAGAAGATGAGTGACGAGCAGTGGCACGACATCATCGATTGCCACCTGACTGCGCCGTTCAAGATCCTTCGTGCTGCCCAGCCCGTGATCCGTGAATCGGTCAAATCGGAGTCTGCTCGAGGCGAGCGGGTACTCCGGCGCGTCATCAACATCTCCTCCCTGGCTGGTGTGTTTGGGAACGCTGGCCAAATCAATTACTCCGCAGGCAAGGCCGGCATCATCGGCATGACCCAGGCGCTGGCCAAGGAGTGGGGACGACTCAACACGACCGTCAACTGTGTCGCCTTCGGTTTGATTCAGACGCGTCTCACCGTGAAGGCCTCCGATAACCAGACCATGAATATCGATGGCCGGGAAATCAAAGTGGGTATCAGCGACGAGATTGCGGCTGCTTCCAAGCACATCATTCCCCTGGGCCGCTTCGGCACCACTGAAGAGGCTGCGGGGGCCGTCTACCTGTTCGCCATCCCGGAAGCCGACTATGTGAGCGGCCAGACCCTTGTCTGCGCTGGCGGTATCACTGGCGTTTAACCTCCCGAGGATTCAAAGATGCAGAATGGACATAGCCATCATCCCTGGATGACTGAGGAGCTATCGGCGACTCGTGAGCAGGCTCGCCGCTTCGCAGAAAAAGAGGTGGCGCCTCGGGTAGAGTCCTGGAGAGAGGTAGGCCACAGCGACCCACAGGTATGGAAACAACTCGCCGACCTCGGGCTGCTACTCCCTGAGCTGTCGGAAGAGTATGGCGGCTCTGGCGGCTCGCTGGCCTACCAGTTGGTGGTGCAGGAAGAGCTGGCGCGCGTTGAGGCGGGGCTCGGCATCGTGACGGTGCACTCCATTGCCGCACACTACATCTTGAACTACGGCACAGATGAGCAGAAGCAGCGCTGGCTCCCTCGTTTGGCCAGCGGAGAGCTGCTGGCCGCTATCGCCATGTCCGAGCCTGGAGCAGGAAGCGATCTGCAAGGCGTTCGGACGCGAGCAACACGAGAGGGTGAGGAGTACGTGATCAATGGCTCCAAGATTTTCATATCTGGCGGTTACAACGCCGGGTTGATCATCGTGGTCTGCAAGACCGATCTGACCCAGGGAGCCAAAGGCATCTCGTTGATCGTTGTCGAAACGAAGGCGCTGGCAGGTTTCAAGGTGGGCCGGTTGCTCAACAAGATCGGACTAAAGGCCTCCGATACGGCGGAGCTGTTCTTCGATGAAGTCCGGGTTCCGGCGGGTAATCTCCTAGGCGGTGTGGAGGGCCGTGGTTTCTATCAACTGATGCAGGAGCTGCCATTTGAACGGATGCAAATTGCTGCGGGAGCCGTTGCAGTGGTGGAGCGTGCGGTAGAGCTCACGGTTCAATACACCAAGGAGCGCAAAGCTTTTGGCCAAAGCATTTTCGACTTCCAGAACACTCGGATGAAACTGGCGGAATGCAAGACCTTAGCTCAGGTCATGCGCAGTTACATGAACGACTGCACCCAGCAACTGGTCGACGGCAAACTCAGCGTAGAAGCGGCTTGTATGGCCAAATGGTGGTGCACCGAGCAGCAATGCAAAGTGCTGGATGAGTGTTTGCAGTTCTTCGGTGGCTACGGCTTCATGCATGAACAGCCGATAGCCAGGTTCTATGCCGATTCTCGTGCGCAGAAAATCTATGGCGGGGCCAACGAAGTGATGAAGGAAGTGATCGCCAAATCGCTGTAAGCAGAGGCTGAGCCCTTCGGGGCTCGCCTTTCCCTCGCTTTAGAGGTGCCCTTTAGTCCAGTGCCAGGGCCTTCATCCAGATCTCACGGGCATTCACCTGGTAGGCAGTCATTCGCTCAATGAGCTGCTGCCGCTTTGCGCTGTTGAACATCTCATCTGGCAGCAATGGATCCAGGATGATCATGCGGATCACTCGACGCCCTTCAATCAGCGTATGCGCGGCAGCCTGCTCCAAGCTCATCGAGAGCAGTTGCCGTTCACTGGCTTCAAGGCGCTTCAGGCAATCGTCGTAGGATTGATCCAGTGCCTGGGTATCCCAGAGCGTCCAGGCAGCTCGCTCATCTTCCTGCGCAAGGCCAGTCACTCCTAGGACGGTGGCGGTTGGCGCAAGGCCCAGCAACATCAGCTCCTGCCTAACCTGCTGGACGCCGCCCTGGATATTGTCGGGCCGCACACTCAAGCCATTAGGCAGTGACTTGAAACCACGTAGCTCCAGTGCTTTGGCATGGCGCTTCAGCGCAGTGCGGTCGGTACGCGATAAGTCCGAATCAAGCACACCTACCCAATCACCTCTCCAAGGCGCCATTTGCCGCTCCTTGTAGAGCCAGTTGCGGACATCCTGAAACAGGCTGTGCCCTGCTGGGTTCCAGGCATAGCAACCTCTGGATTGGGCGGTGACTTTGCCTTGTTGAACCAAACGCGTGAGAGCCACGCGCAGAGTCTGCTCTCCGATCCCCACAAAGCTGCCAGCTCGGCACAGCGCCGCTACAGGAAGCTCATGCGCTTCGTGTGAGGACAAAAGATCGAGGACGAGCTCATTAGCCGTAATGCTATCACTCAAAATATTGCTCTCTCATACGATATTTGTATTTCAATGTAATATTACATGTATTGGTGTACTGTTTTTCCTTATGAAACATTCCTTGCCTGGAGACCTATATGAGCGACCAGCTCGTGATCACCGAAGTTTCTGAGAGCGTGTGCACCATTATCCTCAACCGCCCAGAGCGGCGGAATGCTGTGGATCGGAAAACGGCGGATGCGCTGCGAGAGGCCTTTGAGCATTTCGAGGCTGATGCCAATTTGCGGGTAGCGGTGCTTTACGGCGCGGGGGGGAATTTTTGTGCCGGTGCAGATCTGAAAGCCATGAGCTCTCCTGATGCTCGCAATGAGGTCGATGAGTTCGGTGCAGGCCCAGGGCCAATGGGGCCAACGCGTATGCATCTGAGCAAGCCGGTGATCGCGGCTGTATCAGGCTATGCAGTTGCCGGGGGGCTAGAGCTCGCTGCCTGGTGTGACATGCGAGTCATAGAGGAATCGGCAATCTTCGGCGTCTTCTGTCGCCGTTGGGGTGTCCCTCTAATCGACGGCGGCACTGTTCGTTTACCTCGTCTCATTGGGCACGGACGAGCCATGGATCTCATTCTTACGGGGCGCCCGGTGGACGCCCAGGAAGCGCTGGCGATTGGTCTCGCCAATCGAGTCGTCGCGGACGGCCAAGCGCGTGAGGCCGCCGAGGCCCTGGCAAAAGAAATCGCAGCGTTCCCCCAGCAGTGCCTGGTTGCGGATCGCCAGTCTGCACATCGCCAATGGGATATTCCGATGACCGACGCGCTTCGCGAAGAGGGGGCAGGCGGGTACCCAATCGTTTTCAAAGAAGCCATTCAAGGAGCAGGTCGCTTCTCTGAAGGAGCAGGGCGCCACGGCAGCTTCAAGAACTGAAATGCCTCATCGAACTGAATCGGAGGGAACAACAATGACAACAAGTTACCTTGATTTGATCAATCGCGGTGCACAGCACCATCGAGACAGAACGGCGATTGTGTTTGGTGATGCTAGGTTGACCTTCACTGAGGTGGACGAACTGAGCAGCCAGCTTGCACATGCATTAGGCTCGCTGGGAGCCAACAGAGGCTCCACTGTCGCACTGCTCATGAACAATGGGCTTTACAGCGTGCCGATGGATTTTGCGTGCGTGAAGGGCGGTATCAACAGGGTTCCGATCAACTCCCGGCTGTCACTTTCCGAGCATGTCCGAATGCTGATGGACACACACTGCCAGACCCTGGTATTCGCTCCTGATCTGATTGAGCGCGCCACCGCTCTGCAAGAGCAGATTCCCGGACTCGTCACTCATGGCTTGGGTGTTTCCATGGAGGGCGGCGTTGACCTTCTTGATGAGGCAAGTCGGCATAGCAAGAAATGCCCGAAAGTTGGCGTTCAGCCAACGGATTATGCAGTGACCCTTTTTACTTCCGGTACCACGGGAACTCTAAAAGCCGCCCAGCACACCCAGGCATCCTATGCGGCAGTTTGCCAGAATATCTTTCAGAATTTCATCGACATTGCCCCTGATGACTCAATGCTACATGCGGCCTCACTGATTCATGCGAGCGGAGTATTTGTCCTGCCGTTCTGGCTGCGTGGCGCTCGTACTGTGATCATGCCTGGCTTCGACCCGCTGGCTTACTTGCAGCTCATCCAGAAGGAAAAAATCACGTCGGTGAACATGGTGCCGACCATGCTGCAAATGCTCTTGGATCACCCGTCTTTCCACGGCGCGGATCTATCGTCGCTGCGTCACATCATCTACGGCGCCTCTCCGATGCCTCGACCAGTCATAGAGAAGGCCATCTCGCTGCTTGGGCAGCACCGGTTCTGGCAATACTTCGGACAGACCGAGTTTCCCCTGGCGATTGCTGCCTTGCGACCTGAAGATCATGTGCCCGAGCTGCTTGGTGCATGTGGCCGACCCTCGATAGATGTTGAAATTCGTTTGGTCGATGAGGCCGGGAATGATGTTCCTGACGGCAAAGAGGGGGAAATTGCCGTGCGTGGCCCCTCAATGATGGCCGGTTACTTCAATGCGCCCGCTCTTAACCAGGAGATGTTCTTCGATGATGGTTGGCTGCGTACTCGAGACGTGGGCATCTTCGATGAGCGAGGCTTTCTGCATCTTAAAGACCGCACCTCGGACATGATCATCTCCGGTGGCTACAACGTGTATCCGCGAGAGGTCGAGGACGTCCTTCTCGCTCACCCTGCTGTGGCGGAATGTGCTGTGGTAGGGCTAAAGGATCCCAAATGGGTTGAAGTCGTAACGGCTGTAGTGGTGCTCAAACCGGGGCAAGTGAGCACGGAGTCTGAGCTGATCAACTTCGTCGCCGCGCAAGTGGCCTCCTACAAGAAGCCTCAGAAGGTCATCTTCGTCTCAGCGCTACCGAAGACGCTAATTGGCAAGATCAACCGGCGTGTGCTCCGAGAGGAGCTAGCAGCTTCCTAGGTTTCTGGGACACGATTGCTGTCGGTAGCTAGCTGCTTAGCATTGGGCTGAGCGGTGCTTGAATCGGCCTGGAGATGTTTAGGCAGCGTGCAAAACCCTATCTTCCCGTCATGCAGAAAAGCCCCGAGCTGCATTTCAGTTCGGGGCTTTTGCTTTGCGCCATTGCAAGATGTCCAAGACAGGCCTGGCGGCGGCACCTCTCCACGGATAACGTTCATCTGCATTTCTGAATCCTGGTACGCCAGTCCTTCAAATTCGGCCTCGAAATGATCATTACCACGGTTTTACCGAGGCTCCAGCGCAAGCGATCTTGCGTTGCAGAAACCCATTCTTTTCAGCGGCTTGTTGTGGTCGACTGTCATGCATCGTCTGCACCTGGCACGTCTATAGGGCACCTCTAAAAACCCGATTCAGACCTGAATACAAGGCGTGAAGAGGCGGCTAGCACAAAGAATATGTGGTCAGTACCTATCGCAATGGGGGGGAATGCAGGCCGGAGAAACCGGCCTGTTGTCATCTTTACGCCATCTCCAGCAGGCACGACATCCTTTTCAGGTTGTACACCGCTGATTTGATCGTCAGACCAAACTGCGCGCGTGCCAAGCCAATGCTGCGAATCGTCTTGCCGCCCATCTGCGCTAGGCTGGCAAATACGTGTTCAACCCGAGCGCGTGGGCTGGCGATACGCTTGTTGCGAGCCTTGTCCCGCTTGCCGATGGGCTTACCGGCTTGTCCTTTGCGCTGAATATGCGGGCGCCCATTGAGCTTGAGCCAGTGCTCGCGTGGCTTGTCGTGATAGTCACGATCAGCCCAGAAGTCACGGCTGCTGTTCCCTCGATCCAGGACATCGACCAAGTGAAGTGTGTCGGCCTCGCAGGCATCACTCACCCGCACGTTGCGGATCAGTTTGTGCCGATGATCTACGCTGACCGACAGCTTGTAGCTGAAGTACGATTTGCCATGCTTTTTCGTCCAGCGCGCCTCGACATCCTTTTGTCGGCGTTTCGCTGGTTCCCACTCGATGGGCGCTGCTCGCTGCTTCACTACTTCCTGTTCTTCAGCCGTGCTGTGCTGGGTTGGCGCGCGGACGATGCTGGCATCGATGATCTGCCCTTCGCGTGCGTTGAAGCCGCTGAGCTGCAGTTGGCGCTGCACTTCATCAAAAATCAGATGCTCGACCTTGGCCTGAACGAGCCGCTCACGGAAATTCCAGATCGTATTGCGATCCGGCACGCGCGCAGTGTTCTTCAGCCCGGCAAAGCGCTGAAAGCTCATGCGGTCGAGTAGCTGGAACTCCATCTGTTCGTCGGACAGGTTGAACAACTGCTGCAAGACCAGCAGGCGCGTCATGAGCTCTGTTGGGTACGGAGGCCTACCGCCTTTAGCGCGACTCGGGCGAGGAACCCAGCGGTCGATCTCCTCGGCCATGAGGCGGAAGTCGACATGCTTGTTCAGCAAGGCCAGCGGATCGCCCAAACTGTCGAGTTTCGCTTCACGTTCCTGGTCGGCAAATAGGCTGAGCATGCGCGGGTAGTCCTGTGGTTCAGAGACTCAGATTTTAATGGGAGCAGCCGGTTTTTGGAGGTTCCCAAAGGGGCGCAGTGAGCATACGGCATAACGCGAAAGCCCCGATTTTTCTGGCTTTGGGCAACAACGGGCACCCGTCAAAACGGGTTCAATCTCCCTTCTTCCCGCCACATAGAAAAGCCCCGAACTGCATTGCGTCGGGGCTTGGTTTTTCTGCTTTCCCGGAAAGTCCCGGCTTTCGCCAGGAGCCTTCTCGCTTCAGACCTTGTCCAGATCGGACGCCTGGTGCCGTTCGGGTACTTGCTCCGACTCATCGCCCCAGGTGCGGTTGACGCGGCGGCCGCGTTGCACGGCTTCGCGTTGGGCGATTTCTTCGGCCCAGCGCAGTACGTGGGGGTATTCGTGAACGGAGAGGAATTCTGCGGCCGAGTAGACGTTGTTGCGCACCAGTTCGCCATACCAGGGCCATACGGCGATATCGGCGATGCTGTAGGTGTCGCCGGCCAGGTAGCGGTTGTCGGCGAGGCGCTGGTTGAGCACGTCCAGTTGGCGCTTGGTTTCCATGGTGAAGCGGTTGATGGCGTACTCGTACTTTTCCGGGGCGTAGACGTAGAAGTGGCCGAAGCCGCCGCCCAGGTAGGGCGCCGAGCCCATCTGCCAGAACAGCCAATTGAGGGTTTCGGTACGGCCTGCCGGATCCTTGGGCAGGAAGGCGCCGAATTTTTCTGCCAGGTAGAGCAGGATCGAGCCGGACTCGAACACGCGGATCGGGGGCGTGGTGCTGCGGTCGAGCAGGGCGGGGATTTTCGAGTTCGGGTTGACGCCGACGAAACCGCTGGAGAACTGGTCGCCCTCGCCGATGCGAATGAGCCAGGCGTCGTATTCGGCGCCGGCGTGGCCCTGGGCAAGCAGTTCTTCCAGCAGGATGGTCACCTTCACGCCGTTGGGGGTGGCCAGGGAGTAGAGCTGCAGCGGGTGCTGGCCGACCGGCAGTTCCTTCTCGTGAGTCGCCCCTGCAACCGGGCGGTTGATCTTGGAGAACTGGCCACCGGATGCTGCCAGGTGTTGCCAGACCTTCGGCGGTACGTAGGTGGATTGGGTCATCGATGCCTCGCTTGTCGAAGTGTGACGGGTGCAGTTGCAGCCAAGGCTATCTGGATTGCGCCCGAAATTTGAATGCATAGCGTGCATTTGGATTATCGGCTTGGATGATAGTGCCTGCCGATGATTGCGTTCGTCAGGTGTCGTGGTGGGTGGCAGGGGGAGGGGATGTTTCGCCCGTTTGCACGTCGTTGGGATTTTCCGGCGTAGCGAAGCCCCAGTCGCCGTCCAGGTACCAGTCGTCACCGAGCATTTCCACCGGGTGCATGGTGCGATCCGCGCCGTTGCCGCAGGCCAGGTCAGTGGCCGGGCAGTAGCGGTCGCAGCCCCAGCAGACGCGCTCGGGGTGCTTTGGGAGGAGGGGAAATTTCTTGCTCATGGCGCCACCTTGCGGCAGGTCGTGTCGTCAGGCTAAGGGCGTAGGGTTCGACCCATCTTGATCGAGGTCAAGGTGGGTCTGCCTGACGAACATCGAGGTGGCGCTATCGACTCTGCTGTCGAGGCATTAGCCCCGGTAAAGCTTGCGCAGCAGGTGCAGCAGTTGTTCGCGTTCTTCACCATCCAGAGCGCTGGTGGAGTCCTGGTCGCTTTGCGCGGCGATCTGTTTGAGCTCCTTCAACTGGGTTTCCCCGGCCTTGCTGAGGAAGATGCCGTAGGAGCGTTTGTCCGGCTTGCAGCGCAGGCGCATGGCCAGGCCGAGCTTCTCCAGTTTGTTGACCAGCACCACGGCCTGTGGGGGCTCGATGGCCAGGGCACGGGCGAGTTCGGCCTGCATCAGGCCCGGGTGCTGTTCGATGATCATCAGGGCGGTGAACTGCGCGGGGCGCAGGTCGAAGGCTTCCAGGCGGGTGGAGAGGTGCTGGAAGACTTTCATCTGCGCGCGGCGCAGCACGTAGCCGAGGTAGCGTTCGAGCGCCTGGTCGAGAATGGCGGGGTCGGGGATCTTTTCGCTCAGGTCGGGTGTTCTGGCCATAGTGCCTGCGTTGATGAATTTTCCAGTTAAGCAAGTTAATCATTCTGCTGGCTGGGCTGCCATGACGCCAGCATTAATTGCCGCTGGCGTCCTGGCTGGCGTGCTTCTTCAGACGGTAGGCGAACTGCGCGCGGGTCAGGCCGAGCAGGCGGGCGGCGGCGGCCAGGTTGCCTTCAGCCTTGCTCAGGGCGTCGTCGAGCAGGCGCCGTTCCAGGCGCTCGATGTCCGGCTCGATCTGCAGTTGCTGCAAGCGTTCGAGCAGGTTGTCCTCGCCGTTTTCCGGGCTTTGCATGCCGCTGGAGAGGGTACCGCTCTGGCTCAACGAGTAGAGCTGCGGCGGCAGGGGCTCGTTGTGGAACAGGTGCAGGATGTCGATGGGCCGGCCTTCGTCGCTGGCGATCAGGCCGCGCTCGATCAGGTTCTGCAGTTCGCGCACGTTGCCGGGAAAGTCGTACAGCAGCAGCGCCTTGAGCGCCCGCATGGTCAGCCCGGCAGGTGTGCGCTGGTATTCGCGGCAATAGCGGCTGAGAAAGGCATCCACCAGCAGGGGGATGTCGTCGCGCCGTTCGCGCAGCGGCGGCAGGCTGATAGGGTAGACGTTGAGGCGGTAGAACAGGTCTTCGCGAAAACGCCCGGCCTGCACTTCCTGGCGCAGGTCGACGTTGGTGGCGGCGACCACGCGCACGTCCACCTTGATCGGCTGGCCACCACCGACACGCTCCACTTCGCGCTCCTGCAGGGCGCGCAGCAGCTTGCCCTGGCCGGGCAGGCTGAGGCAGGCGATTTCGTCGAGGAACAGGGTGCCGCCATGGGCGCGCTCGAAGCGCCCGGGGCGTGAATGGCTGGCGCCGGTGAAGGCGCCACGCTCGACGCCGAACAGCTCGGCCTCGATCAGGTTCTCCGGGATGGCGGCGCAGTTGAGGGCGACGAAGGGTTGTTCGCGCCTAGGGCTCAGGCGGTGCAGCTCGCGGGCGAATAGTTCCTTGCCGGCGCCGGATTCGCCGCCGATCAGCACCGTTGCCGGGGTTGGCGCGACGCGCTGCAGGGCGTGGCGGGCGGCGGTGAACGCGGCGCTGGCGCCAATCGGGATCAATTCGCCCGGCTCGCTCGCGCTGCTGCGCAGGGGCGCCGTGGCCTGGCTGGTGGCCGGCGCCGGGGAAGCGTTGGCGTAGAGCAGGGCGAGGTCGGCGCTGACGTCGCCCCATTGTTCGGCGGTCTTGCCGATCACCCGGCACACCTTGTGGCCCATGGCCCGGCACTCCACCTCGCGGAAGATCACCAGGCGCCCGAACAGGCCGCTGACGTAGCCGGTGGCGTAGCCGATCTCGGTCCAGCAGGCCGAGTCCTGGCCGACGCCATAGGCGGCGATGTGTTCGTCCGCCTCGCAGGAGTGGTGCCAGAGAAATTCGCCTTCGTAGAGGCCGGTGTCGGCATCGAACTTGAAGTGCAGCGGCTCCACCTTGGTCATGCCTTCGAGGGTGTGCAGGCGCGTGCCGGCGAAGAACACGGCGGTGCGGTCGGCCTGTGGCCAGCGCGTGCGGATCAGGTGTGCGTCGCGCGCGCCGGACTGGTAGCCGGTACGGGTGAACAGCCCACGCGCGCGTTCCAGGCCGAGGTTGTCGATGAACTCGCGACGCAGGGCGCCGAACGAGGAGCCATGCATCAGCAGCATGCGCTGGTCGTTGAGCCAGATGCGTCCGTCACTGGGGGAGAAGAACAGGCATTCGGCCAGCTCCGCCGTGGTCGGCGACTGATCCTGCTGCAACTGCGAACTGTCGCCGCGCAGCGGGCTGGGATCCTTGCCTTGGGCGAAGTCGCTGAACAGGTGCTTGGGCGTCTCCATGGGTGTCGACTCGCTTCATCAAATCATCAATGGGTAGATAGTTAATTAGCATAACTTTGATCATTTGCGTAATTTCAGTTTGGCAAGAAAAGCCCGTCGACTGCTCGAAAGCTGGACGAAAGTGCCGGATTAGAGCCTCCGCATGAGTTTTCTCGGCGAGTGGGCACAGCGCTTGCTCTAGTGCTTGCAAGGCCAGGCTCGCAACCGATATCGCGAGCGGTGCCCTCACAAGTACAAGAACATCGGAGTGCGATATGTCCGCAGTCAAAGAGGCTGGTTTCCTGCGCGAAGAGCAGTGGCGCGAGAAGATTTTCAACGGCGCCTGGGTCACCCCGCTGGGTGGGGTGAACACCGTGCGCGAACCTGCGACCAATACCCCGCTGACCAGTACCGGCCTGGCCAACGCCGAGGACGTGCGCATCGCCTGCGCCGCGGCTAGCAAGGCGCAGCTAGCTTGGCAGGCGCTGGGGCCGCGGGACAAGGCGCTGATCTTCCGCCGTGCCGCTGGTTATGCCGAGACGCATTTTGCCGAGCTGGCGCTGTTCGTGGCGCGGGAAACCGGCGGCAGCATCCTCAAGGGCAGCCATGAGGTGCGTGAAACCATCGTGCTGCTGCATCAGGCAGCCGGGCTGCTGTCGCAGGGCCATGGTCTGGTGCTGCCCAGCGAGGCCGGGCGTCTGTCCTATGCGCGGCGTGTGCCGCATGGCGTGGTCGGGGTGATCTCGCCGTTCAACTTCCCCCTGGTGCTGTCGCTGCGCTCGGTGGCGCCGGCGCTGGCCGCCGGCAATGCGGTGGTGCTCAAGCCCGATCCGCAAACGCCGGTCAGCGGCGGTTTTCTTATCGCGCGCCTGTTCGAGGCTGCCGGGCTGCCGCAGGGCTTGCTGCAGGTATTGCCGGGCCATGCCGAGGCCGGTGTGGCGCTGTGCGAGAACCCGCAGGTGAAGATGATCGCCTTCACCGGTTCCACCGCTGCCGGGCGCAAGGTGGCCGAGACGGCCGGGCGCACGCTGAAGAAGGTGGCGCTGGAGCTGGGCGGCAAGAATTCGCTGATCGTGCTGGAGGACGCCGACCTGGAATTGGCCGCCAGCAACGCCGCCTGGGGCGCCTGGCTGCACCAGGGGCAGATCTGCATGGCCACTGGGCGCATCCTCGCTCACGCCTCGATTGCCGATGAACTGACCCGCCTGCTGGTGGAGAAGGCCCGTGCCATGACGGTGGGCAACGCCGCCCGTGGCGAGGCGCACATTGGCCCGTTGATCAACGAACGCCAGCACGCGCGGGTCTGCCAGATCGTCGAGGCCAGCGTCGCCGCGGGTGCGCGCCTGGAGGTGGGGGGGCCTGCTGACGGCCTGTTCTACAAGCCCAGCGTGCTTTCCGGCGTGCGCCCCGGCATGTCGGCTTTCGACGAGGAAATCTTTGGCCCGGTCGCCTGCGTGGTGGCGTTCGATGACGACGACGAGGCGGTGGAGCTGGCCAACGCCACCGAATACGGCCTGTCCGCAGCGGTGATCTCGCCCTCGGTCGGGCGCGCCATGGCCATCGGCGAGCGCCTGCACTGTGGCCTGCTGCACATCAACGACCAGACCGTGGCTGACGAGTGCATCAACCCCTTCGGCGGGCGCGGCAATTCCGGCAACGGCGGCAGCGTCGGCGGTCCGGCGGACTGGGACGAATACACCCAGTGGCAGTGGGTGACCATCAAGGATACGCCGCCGCGCTACCCCTTCTGAGCCCAAGCCAACAGAACAATAACAAGAGGAAACCAAGATGAATCTGCAAGGCAAGACCCTGGCGGTAACCGGTGTCGCCTCCGGTATTGGCGCCGAGACCGCACGCCTGCTGCGCTTTCACGGCGCGCGGGTGATCGGCCTGGATCGCAGCGAACCGCACATGAGCCTCGACGGCTTCGTCGAGATCGATCTGGAGCACCCGGCCAGCATCGACCAGGCCGTGGCCCAGCTACCGGCGCAGCTCGACGGGCTGTGCAATATCGCCGGCGTACCCGGTACGGCCAACCCGCACCTGCTGGCGCGGGTCAACTACCTCGGCCTGCGTCACCTGACCGAGGCCGTGCTGCCGCGCATCAACGCGGGCGGCAGCATCGTCAACGTCGCCTCGATTCTCGGCGCGCAGTGGCCCGAGCGCCTGGAGCAGCACAAGGCACTGGCGGCCACCCAAGGGTTCGCCGCTGGCGAGGCCTGGCTGGCGGCCAACCCGGTGCCGCCGCAGACCTGCTACCAGTACTTCAAGGAAGCGCTGATCGTCTGGAGCATGACCCAGGCGCAGCCCTGGTTCATGGCCCATTCGGTGCGCATGAACAGCGTGGCGCCGGGGCCGGTGTTCACGCCGATCCTCGGCGACTTCGTGGCCATGCTCGGCACCCAGCGCACCGAGGCCGACGCGCATCGCATGAAGCGCCCGGCCTATGCCGACGAGGTGGCCGCGGTGATCGCCTTCCTCTGCGCCGACGAGTCGCGCTGGATCAACGGCATCAACCTGCCGGTCGATGGCGGCCTGGCCTCCACCTATCTCTGAACCCACGAGGTCGTAGCACCCCTGTAACACGGCTGTCTCTGCCGACAGCCGTTGCCTCTGCACAACAAGAACAATGAGGAACGACATGAAGCACACACAAGCGAATACCAGCGTTCGCTCGCTGGCCCTGGCCGTCAGTCTTGCCAGCAGCGTGCCGGCCATGGCGGCGCAGATCGATCTGGGCGACAGCGAGTGGCAACTGCGCTGGGACAACACCCTCAAGTACAGCCAGGCCTGGCGCCTCAACCGTGCCGATGACCGGCTCACCAACGCGCCCACGGCGGGTGGCCTGTTCCCCTCGATCCAGAGCCAGGGCGACAAGAATTTCAGCCGTGGGCTGGTTTCCAATCGCCTCGACATTCTCTCGGAAATGGATCTGAGCCACCGCAACTACGGCCTGCGCCTCAGCGGCGCGGCCTGGTACGACCGCGTCTACAACGAGGACACCGACAGCAGCGAGCAGCCGCACTTCCTGCCCAAGACCCGCGACCTGCACGGGCGCGATGCCGAGCTGCTGGACGCCTTCGTCTATCTGCGCGGTGAGTTGGGCGACACCTCCCAGGGCGTGCTGCGCCTGGGCCGGCACAGCCTGGTCTACGGTGAAAGCCTGTTCTATGGTGGCAACGGTATCGGCGCCGCGCAGGGGCCGACCGACGTGGTCAAGCTGCTCAGCGTGCCGGGCACCCAGTTCAAGGAGATCCTGCGCCCGGTCAACCAGATTTCCGGGCAGTTGCAGATCAACCCGCAGCTCTCGGTGGGGGCCTACTACCAGTTCGAGTGGGAACGCTCCAACCTGCCGGGCGCTGGCAGCTACCTGAGTGACCTCGACGGTATCGGCGACGGCTCCGGTGCGCTGACCGATGTGACCGGCGGGCGCACCCTGCACGCCAGTGACATCGAGGCGAAGAACAGTGGCCAGGGTGGCGTGCAACTGCGCTTCAAGCCCGAGGGCACCGAACTGGAGCTGGGCCTGTATGCCGCCCAGTACCACGACAAGGCGCCCAGCGGCCTGTATGGCTACGTCAACGCTACCGGGGCGTCGCCCGTGCTTTCGTCCTACCGCCAGGTGTTCGCCGAGGACATCAAGACCGTCGGCGCCAGCTTCTCCACCGCCTATGGCGACTTCAACTTTGCCGGTGAGGCCTCGCTGCGCTGGAACGCGCCGCTGGTCAGCAACCTGCAGGTGATCGCACCCGGCCAGGTGGCGGACAACGAAGACGATGCGCGCTATGCCAAGGGCCGTACCGCGCACGTCAACCTGTCGACCATCTACCTGCTGTCGCCGTCGGCGCTCTGGGATGGCGGTTCGATCCTCGCCGAACTGGCGTGGAACCGCACCTTGAGCGTCACCGACAACCGCGCCGCGCTGGACAGCAACACCACCCGCGACGCCACGGCCCTGCGCGTGCTGGCCGAGCCGGCGTACTTCCAGATCGCCGATGGTCTCGACCTCAGTGTGCCGATCGGCGTCGGTGTGGTGCTCGATGGCCGTTCCTCGGCGGTGAGCAAGTCCGGCTTCGGCAACACCCATGCCGGTGACTGGAGCGTGGGCCTCAAGGCCACCTACCTGCAGCGCTGGGAGATGGGCCTGAACTACGTGAACTTCTTCGGCGCCCCGGAGGCCGGGCTGCGCGAGGACGGCAACTTCAGCTACGCGCAATCGCTGGCTGACCGCGATTTCGTCTCGCTGTACGTGAAGACCACTTTCTAAGAACAACAACAGGTGTAATGACCATGCCTAACAAGACACTGATTTCCACCCTCTGCAGCTTGGCCCTGCTCACTGGCAGCCTGGCGCAAGCGGCCGTCTCCCCTGAGCAGGCCGCGCGCCTGAAAACCGATCTCACCCCCATGGGTGCCGAGCGCGCCGGCAATGCCGACGGCAGCATCCCGGCATGGGACGGTGGCTACACCCAGGTACCGGCTGGCTTCAAAAGCGGTGACAAGCGCGCCGACCCCTTCGCCGGTGAAAAACCGCTCTACAGCATCAACGCCGCCAACATGAGCCAGTACGGCGAGCTGCTGGCCGAAGGCACCAAGCTGCTGATGAGCAAGTACCCGGACTACCGCCTGGACGTCTACCCCACCCATCGCAGCGCCGCCGCACCGCAGTGGGTGTATGACAACACCTTCGCCAACGCCACCCGTGCCCAGCTCGAAGTGGCCAGCGAGAAGGTCAGCAATGCCTATGGCGGCATCCCATTCCCGATCCCGCAGAACGGCGCCGAGGTGTTGTGGAACTATCGCCTGTCCTGGCAGGGCGGCGACACCATCAGCTCGCCCTTCGACACCTGGCTGATGACCGCTGGCGGCAAGAAGGTGCAGGCCACCCGCGCGCAGTATTCCTACCAGTTCCCCTACTACTTCGAGGAGGGCAATCTGGAGAACTTCAGCGGCAAGTACCTGCTGGGCAAGCTGTACACCGAGCTGCCGTCCTCCAAGGCCGGCGAAGGGCTGATGACCCACTGGGACCTCGACCCCGCCGCCCGCGCCGCCTGGCAGTACCTGGTGGGCCAGCGCCGCGTGCGCCGCGCGCCGAACATTGCCTACGACACGCCTGACTTCGTCACCTCCGGCGTCGGCCTGTTCGACGAGGCCTTCATGGTGTTCGGCCCGACCGACCGCTACGACCTCAAGTTGGTGGGCAAGAAGGAGCTGCTGGTGCCCTACAACAACAACCGCGCCGCCCTGGCCAAGAGTGATGACCTGGTACAGCCGCGCTTCCTCAACCCGGATCTGGTGCGCTGGGAGAAACACCGCGTGTGGGTGGTCGAGGCCACGCTCAAGGCCGGCAAGCGCCATGTGGTGCCGCGCCGCACCTACTACGTGGACGAGGACTCCTGGCAGGTGCTGCTGGTGGACGGCTACGACGCCCAGGGCCGCCTGGGCCGGCAGATGTACAGCCTGACCCTGCTGGCACCGGACATGCCGGCCCTCACCGCGCAGGTGATGTGGGGTAGCTACAACCTCGACACCGGTGCCTACTTCCTCAACTCCTCGAGCAACGACCTGAAGGTGCAGTACCAGAAGATCCCACGGCCTTCTGCCTCCTTCTTCACCCCCGATGCCATGGCCAACTCCAGCATCCGTTGAGTCGAGCAACCGGGGCGGCGTTGCTGCCCCGGCCTTCGAGGAGGTTTCGATGAAAGTCTTAGCGAAAGGGCTCGGCGGGCTCGTCCTGCTGCTGGCCGGTGTTTTCGCCCTGGCCGTGCAAGCGGCCCCCGCCGTGCTGGAGCGCCCGGCGCTGCATAGCGTCAAGGCCGAGCGTAGCGTGATGCTGGGCCTGGCTCGTGCCGGGCAGCGCCTGGTGGCGGTGGGCGAGCGCGGCATCATCCTGCTGTCGGATGACGATGGCGCGCACTGGCGTCAGGCCGAGGCGCCGGTCAGCGTCAACCTCACCGCCGTGCAGTTCGTCGATGCCCAGCAGGGCTGGGCGGTCGGCCATCTCGGCGTGGTGCTGCACAGCAGCGATGGCGGCGAAACCTGGCACAAGCAGCTCGACGGCATCCAGGCCGCCAGGCTGATCCTGCAGGCTGCCGAAGCCGCGGGTGATGAAACCGCCATCGCGCAGGCCCAGGCGATGGTCGCCGACGGCCCGGACAAACCCTTTCTCGACCTGTATTTCCAGAACGATCAGGTCGGCTATCTGGTCGGCGCCTACAACCTGATTCTGCGCACCGAGGACGGTGGCCAGAGCTGGCAGAGCTGGATGCAGCACCTGGACAACCCGCAGGGGCTCAACCTCTATGCCATTCGCGCCTGGCGCGGCGACCTCTACATCGCCGGCGAGCGCGGCCTGCTGCTGCGTTCCAGCGATGGCGGCAAACATTTCGCCGCGTTGCCATCGCCCTACGAGGGAAGCTTCTTCGGCCTGCTTGCCGCCCGGGAGGGGCTGTTGGCTTATGGCCTGCGTGGCAATGCCTGGTGGTCGGTCGATGGCGGCGAGACCTGGCAGGCGCTGGATACCGGCGTGGAATCGGCCCTGGCCGCCGCGCTGGAACTGGCCGACGGGCGCTTGCTGCTGGCCGGGCAGGGCGGTGAGCTGCTGGTCGCACAGCCGGGCAGCCGCAGCGCGCACAGCCTGTCGTTGCGCCTGGCACCGGGCCTGGCCAGTGTCGTCCAGGCCACTAATGGCAGCCTCGCCAGCGCCGGCCTGAGTGGCGTTGCCACCGAGCAAATCCCTGAACAGTCGGCCCAGCGCTGAGTGATCCCCTGTCTGCGTGGCGTGTGCCACGCCTGAGGAGTGCGTAGTGAAATTCGAGAGTCCTGCCGATGCCGAGCCGACCGTTGCCGCGCATCTGGATACCTTCGATCCGCGTTCGGGCAATGTCGTCGAGCGTGCGATCTTCAATCACCGTCTGTTGGTGATCCTGCTGTGCCTGGCGTTGACCCTGCTGCTTGGCTGGCAGGCGCGCGGCATCGGCATCAATGCCAGCTTCGAGAAAACCATCCCTACCCAGCATCCCTACATCGCCAACTTCCTCGCCGAGCGCAGCGAACTGAGCGGCGTCGGCAACGTGCTGCGCATCGCCGTGGCCACCCAGCAGGGCGACATCTTCAACGCCGCCTACCTCGACACCCTGGCGCGGCTCAACGACGAGCTGTACCTGCTGCCCGGTGTCGACCGGCCCTACATGAAGTCGCTGTGGACGCCGACCACGCGCTGGACGGCGGTGACCGAAGAGGGCCTGGACGGCGGTACGGTGATTCCTGATGGCTACGACGGCTCGCCCGCCAGCCTCGACGAGGTGCGCGCCAACGTCGCCCGTTCCGGCGAGATCGGCCAACTGGTGGCCGGTGACATGCGTTCCAGCGTGATCTTCCTGCCGCTGCTCGACCGCAACCCGCAGACCGGCGAGCCGCTGGACTATGCCGCGCTGTCGCAGCAACTGGAGGCCTTGCGCGCCAAGTACCAGGCCGAGGGCGTGAGCATCCACATCACCGGCTTCTCCAAGATAGTCGGTGACCTGCTGGAAGGCCTGGGCCAGGTGGCGCTGTTCTTCATCATCGCCGTGCTGGTCAGCGTGGCCATGCTGCTGGCCTACACCCGCTGCCTGCGTAGCACCTTCGCCGTGGTCGCCTGCTCGCTGGTGGGTGTGCTCTGGCAGGTGGGCTTGTTGGCGTCGCTGGGCTACGCGCTGGATCCCTACTCGATCCTGGTGCCCTTTCTGGTGTTCGCCATCGGCATGAGCCATGGCTCACAGAAGATGAACGGCATCATGCAGGACATCGGCCGCGGCCTGTCGCGCCTGGTGGCGGCACGAATGACCTTTCGCCGCCTGTTCCTCGCCGGGCTCACCGCGCTGATCAGCGATGCGGTGGGTTTTGCCGTGCTCTGGGTGATCGACATTCAGGTCATCCGCGACCTGGCCATCACCGCCAGCATCGGCGTGGCGGTGCTGGTGCTGACCAACCTGGTGCTGCTGCCGGTGCTGCTCAGCTACACCGGCGTTAGCTCCAGGGCGGCGCAGCGCAGCCTGCGCGACCAGCAGGGCGGGCATGAGCGGCACCCGCTGTGGAGCGGCCTGTCGCGCTTCGCCACGCCACGCCGGGCCATCGCCGCGCTGTTGGTCGGCGCCGTGCTGGCGCTGGGCGGCAAGCTCATTGGCAGCCAGTTGCAGATCGGCGACCTCGACCCCGGCGCGCCGGAGCTGCGCGCCGACTCGCGCTACAACCGCGATGCCGCCTTCATGAACGCGCACTACGCGGCCAGCTCGGACATCTTCGTGATCATGGTGCGCACCCCCGAGGATCAGTGCACGCGCTACGCCACCCTGGCCGCAGTGGACGAACTGGCCTGGCGCCTGGAGCAACTGCCCGGCGTGGAGGCGACCAACTCCATGGCCAGCCTGAGCAAGATGGCCAGCGCCGGCTACAACGAGGGCAACCTCAAGTGGTACGAGCTGATCCCCAACGAAGGCGCGCTCGGCGCCGTGCAAACCCGCGCGCCGCGTGAGCTGTTCAACCAGGGCTGCTCGCTGCTGTCGCTGTACGTCTACCTGGCCGACCACAAGGCGGCGACGCTGGCGCGGGTGGTGGCCGAGAGCGAGGCCTTCATCGCCCAGCAGTCGCTGCCGGAGGTGAAATTCATGCTCGCCGCCGGCAGCGCCGGCATCGAGGCGGCCACCAATATCGTGGTCGAGAAGGCCATGCACGAGATGCTCTACTGGGTCTACGGTGCGGTGATCCTGCTGTGCTGGATCACCTTCCGCAACTGGCGCGCGGTGCTTGCGGCCATCCTGCCACTGATGCTCACCTCGGTGCTGGCCGAGGCGTTGATGGTGGCCCTGGGCATGGGGGTGAAGGTGGCCACGCTACCGGTGATCGCCCTCGGTGTGGGTATCGGCATCGACTACGCGCTGTACGTGCTCAGCGTGCTGCTGGCGCGGATGAAGGCCGGCGACAGCCTGGTGGAGGCCTACTACGGCGCGCTGCTGGCCACCGGCAAGGTGGTGCTGCTCACCGGCCTGACCCTGGCCATCGCCGTGGCCACCTGGGTGTTCTCGCCGATCAAGTTCCAGGCCGACATGGGCATCCTGCTGGCCTTCATGTTCCTGGTGAACATGCTCGGCGCGCTGATCCTGCTGCCAGCGCTGGCCTGGTTGCTGTTACCGCGTGATGGCAGGCAGGCGGCGAGATAGGGCACCTGTCGATCTACCCGTAGCCCGGATGCAATCCGGGAACTGGCTGGCCCGCAAATCCTCGGATTGTATCCGGGCTACGAACACCCGCTTCCGCAGGTGTGATAGGGGGAGTCAAAACAGGCGAGCGCCCAAGCCTCCAGCCACGCCAAACCATTCCCTCTCCCCTCGGGGAGAGGGTTGGAGAGGGGGCTACACGACGTCTCAATCAATAGGCGCCGTTCCGTGCAGCCGTAGGGTGCGCTGCGCGCACCACTCCTTACAGATCCACCACCAGACAGGCACTGCGCGAGCGTGAACAGCAGGGCGTGAACTGATCATTGCGAGCCTTTTCCTCCTCGCTGAGAAACAGGTCGCGATGCTCCGGCTGGCCATCCACCACGCGAGTCAGGCAGGTGCCGCAGATGCCCTGGCCGCACGACACCGGAATATCGAAACCGGCATCCTCCAGTACCTCCAGCGCCGTGCGATCCTCTGGCACCTGCAGCTCCAGGCCTGAGCTTGCGATGCGCAGGGTAAAGGCGCCACCGCCGCTCTCAGCCTCCGGCGCGGCGAAGTATTCGCGGTGCAGGCGTTCTTCCGCCCAGCCCTGGGCGCGGGCGCTGTCCAGCACGTATTCCATGAAACCGTTGGGGCCGCACACATAGAGCTGGCTACCAGCTGGCTCGGCAGCGAGCAGGGCGGGCAGATCGAGCTTCTGCGCTGCGTCGCCATCGTCGCGGTGCAGATGCGTGTGCGCGGCGAAGGGCGCGCTGGCCAGGCGTTCGGCAAAGGCGGCGAGCTTGCCTGAGCGCACGCATTGGTGCAGCTCGAAGTCGGCACCGAGGGCGTGCAGGCGCCAGGCCATGGACAGCAGCGGCGTGATGCCGATGCCGCCGGCCAGCAGCAGGCTGCGTGGCGCCTGCTCGTCCAGGGCGAACAGATTGCGTGGCGCGCCGATGCTCAGGCGCTGGCCGATGCGCAGCGACTCGTGCACGGCCTGCGAGCCGCCGCGCGAGGCGGCGTCACGCAATACGGCGATGCGGTAGCGCTGGCGCTCGGCTGGGTCGTTGCACAGCGAATACTGACGGATCAGCCCGTTGGGCAGGTGCAGGTCGATATGCGCGCCGGCCTCGAAGGGCGGAAGCGGTGCGCCATCGGCCGCCACCAGTTCCAGGCCGAGAATGCCCTCGGCCTCCAGGCGCATGGCGCGGATGATGACCTCGATCATGATGCGCTCCTGGCCAGAATCTGCCCGTCGCTCTGGGCCTGCTCGGCCTTGACCAGACGCTCGATGATGCGCCGCGCCTGTACGCCCCCGGCGTCGATATTGAGCTTGAGCAGGTTGCGCTCCGGGTGGCGCAGCAGATTGCGTTGCTGGCGTTCGAGCATCTCCAGGTCTTCGCTGAAAATCTTGCCCTGGCCTTCGCGGATGCGATCGGTGAGTTCGGCGTCATCCACCTTGAAGCGCCGCGCCATGCCCCAGAAGTACCAGATGGAGGTGTCGTTCTCGGGGGTGATGAAGTCGACCACGATGCTGCTGGCCTTGTACTGATCGGGCGCTTCATAACCGCCATGCCCGGCAATGGCCACGCCCACCTCGATCAGTACGTGGCTAGGCGGGGTGAAGCGGCAGATCTGCCAGCGATCCACCGGTGCGTCCTCGTCCAGGCCATTGGCACGTAGCGCCGCACGCCAGAAGGGCGGGGCGGAGATGTTCTCCATGAAGCGGCTGGTGATCACCTCGCTGCCCTCGACGCGGGTATTGACCGGCGCCTCGTCGATTTCCTTCTGGCCGATGCTGCTGGCGTGCACGTAGGTCTCGTGGGTCAGATCCATCAGGTTGTCGACCATCAGCCGGTAGTCGCAGGCGATGTGATACAGGCCGCCACCGTAGGCCCACTCGGGGCTCTCCGCCCATTGCAGATGCGGCAGTTGCGCCGGGTCGGCCAGCGCCTGGTCACCGGGCCAGACCCAGATGAAGCCGTAGCGCTCGATCACCGCGAAGCGGCGAATGCAGGGGAAATGCTGCACGCGCTGGTTGGGCATGGCGGCGGTCTTGCCATCGCAGCCCATGGCCAGGCCATGGTAACCGCAGACCAGCAGGCCGTCCTCGACGTAGCCCAGCGACAGTGGCGCGCCACGGTGCGGGCAGAAGTCTTCCAGGGCCACGGCGCGGTTTTCCGGGCCACGGTAAAACACCATCGACTCGCCGCAGATGGTGCGGCCCAATGGCTTGCTATCGATCTCTTCCGGCGTGCAGGCAACGTACCAGGCATTCTTCGGGAACATGGCAACCTCCTCGAGGCTATTGTTGTTATTGGATCCAATAGTCTGCCTGCTAGGGGTAAATAGCCAGCTAAAACCAGATTTATGGATCCATTAATGGGCGTTAATCGCACGAAAAGCCGAATTGACCTGGCCATTGGCTGCCGTAGACTGGCGCCATTGGATCCAATAACAGGTCGTTGAAAAACGTAGGCGAGGTAGGCAAGACAAGGCAAAAACAGCCGAAAAAGCGCAGTTTACGTTCTGTAAATGAGCATTTTGAGGCTGTTTTTAACGCAGTATTGCCAACGTAGGTAGTTTTTCAACGGCCTGATAAGGAGAGGTCATGAGCAAACCGGGACAACGGGTGCTGGCGCTGTTGCGGCAGATGATCGCCGAGGGCAGTCTGACGGCGGGCGAACGCATCGCCGAAATCCCCACGGCCGAGCGCCTGGGCGTATCGCGCATGCCGGTACGCATGGCGTTTCGCGTGCTGGAGCAGGAAGGCCTGCTGATTCGCCATGGCGCACGCGGCTACGCGGTGCGCCAACTGGGCGAAGAGGAACTGGCCGGCGCCGTGGAAGTGCGTGGCGTGCTCGAAGGCCTGGCCGCACGCCAGGCCGCCGAGCGCGGCGTCTCCGAAGCCGTGCGCGCAGTGCTGCTGGAATGCCTGGCACAAGGCGACCAGCTATTCGACAAGGGCTACCTGAGCGAAGAAGACCTGACCCGCTATCACGACATCAACCTGCGCTTTCACCAGGCCCTGGTGGAAGCCAGCGGCAACCCGGCCATCGCCACGGCCCTGGCGCGCAACGACCACCTACCATTCGCCTCGGTCAGCGCCCTGGCCGTGGATCGCGCCCACCTCGATCGCGAATACCGCCGCTTCAACTTCGCCCACCTGCAACACCACGCCGCCGTCGACGCCGTACTCGCCGGCCAGGGCGCCCGCGCTGAAGGCATCATGCGCGAACACGCCAACGCCACTTTGCGCTACGCACGGTTGTTCGGCACGGAGGAGGGCGGTAGTAGCGGGCGGACGGTGATTCAGCGGGGCGCTCAAAAGGCGGAGTAGCAAGAGCCTCTTCTGCAACGGCCTGGCTATTCAGCCGCAGCGAGCTGCGTAGCCCGGATGCAATCCGGGAACCGTGCAGACAGCCTATTCGGTGAGCGCCATGGTGGGAAAACGTTTGAGGACTGCTGATAAAACTATGATTTGGAAGGCTTTTCAGTACCAGGCGTAACGGCATGGTGCGGAGTTAGATGGAAGGCTCTACTATCGGATTAGTACCGCCTTCCATTTAATCAGTGTTGACGATGAAGACTATCAAGCACCAGATCGAGATCGAGTGTAGTCAGGAAAAACTGTTTGATATCACTCAAGACTATACAAACAGGCTTGCGTGGGATCCCTACTTGACGGAAGCCTATTTGCTTGATGGTGCAGAGTGTGCTGATTTGGGTGTCTATTCGTATTGTAAAAATCGTTTCGGTTCGGTAATGGTTTCTTGTTATATCTCATTCAGTAAACCACATGTGGCGGCTGTGACTATGGTCAGAGGGCCATTGATTCTCAAGCGATTCAGCGGCGCTTGGAATGTCAAACGATTAAGTGAAACGCGGAGTTTGCTAGTGTTTACGTATAGTTTTGATTTGAAAGGAGGGTTTATTGGGCGCTTGTTTTTGCCGGTGGCTGTCTATGTGTTTTCAAAAGATATGAAAAATAGACTTTTAGCCATTAAGCGCTATCTCGAACCAGTAACGGTGTAATAGATCGTTCTAGTTGACCCGAAAAGTTATGGGTTTTGGTGGGTAAAGTATCTCGATAAAATAATTTGTTAATTTTTTTGGTTGAGGCCTAATTTATTTGTTATCTGTAAAATTTGGCGGATCTATTTGTTGTGCTCTTTGTTGGTCTGAAAATATAGCTGTCAGTACTTAATTGCTGTTGGGCAGATTGAGGCGAGATACGTACATTCGACACTGGGAGATAGCGCGATGGCCAAGACCGTTCCGTGGTGGACTCTAATTCCAACGGCGCTGTTCGTTGGTTTAGCCGTGTGGGCGATTGATTCACCCGTCGAAAACCCTTCCGCGCAAGAAGTGACGATAGCCTTCCCAGGTGGTGGGAAGATCCATGTCCGTTCAGAACGCGAAACATTGGACTTCGAGGCGTTAATGACCAAGTTGTTTAGCGAAGATTACAGCAGAAACGGGCTGCTCGGCTGGCTACGAGACAGGAAGCATCTGTACTCTCTCGAGACAACAGAGCTCGCGGAAGCCCTCAAAACGAAATTGTGCGATCCGATTCCTCTGGAGCCATTGGAGGAGAGGTTAGCCAAAGCTGCCGACTGCGCCTCAAAGCCCGCCGTGGACGCCTTGCGTCGCCTCTCTTCCGAACGTGTCGTGCCTTTTCATTATGTTGGTTTGCGTGTGCGTGCAGGCATTCAAGCTTCGAGCCCTCATCGGCCTGGCAAGGGACGCGTGAACGTTTGTAGAACGGGACGATATGTCGCGCAACGGCTTCAGGTAATTGATCCTATTACGAACCGAGTAATTGAAGTCCAGGCGGGCGGCACATATGAATGTACAGTTGGCGAGTTCCCTGACATCCAGTTGGATCCCGAGGACGCCAACGAACTCTTCGGGCGTCCCGCAGGTCGGTTAGAGAATGCCATCGCAGTTGTCCTGTAAGTATGTATTGCTGCTCTGCAATAGAAAGGAAAAGATAGCAAATTTATTTTTGCGGAAGTAAATTTCATCTTTTTTGTGTTTTTGTACAGTAGTAATGGTAGAGCAAAAAGAGGAAGTCAGGCGAATACGTTGGCAGCTCAGTAGGTGAGTGGTAAGTAGTTGATTTAATTTGTTTTTTCTGCGGTGGTCATGCCGATGGTGCGGAGTTAGATGGAAGGCTCTACTATCGTGTTAGTACCGCCTTCCATCTAATCACTGTTAGGCAATCAAAAATCATGTATTGGATGCGCACCATGTTTTTACGGAAGAAGGAAGATTCGGTAGTTCAAGAAATCGAAAATTCTTCTGTGCCTGAGGAAGAGCAGAAAACGGCAAGAATTACCGCAGATAATCCAATTACTACAGCAGAGGAAGATGCGCTTGGACGACTCAAGCCTGCTTCATCATTTGCTGAACAAGTATTAACTCTTGATTGTAGCGAAGGAGTGGTTGTCGGTGTGTTAGGACCCTGGGGATCAGGGAAAACGTCGTTCGTAAATTTGTCCCAGTCTTTTCTAAGGGAATTAGGCGTAACGGTACTTGAATTTAATCCATGGATGTTCAGTGGAGCAGATCAACTTGTTCAATCGTTTTTCATAGAGCTATCTGCTCAACTAAAGCTCCGTCCTGAACTATCTGAAATTGGAGAGCTTATTGAGGAGTATGGTGATACTTTTTCTGGCTTGGGTTGGTTGCCACTAGTAGGGCCATGGATTGAACGGGGACGAGTCGTAACGGACCTCGTTGCTAAGGCATTGCAGCGGAAAAAGAAAGGTGTTAAATCAAGCCAAAATAGGGTACGCCGATCCCTCAAGAAAATAGATAAGCCAATAGTCGTTATATTGGATGACATAGATCGCTTATCGACCCAAGAAATACGCGATGTATTCAAATTGGTTCGATTAACCGCAAACTTCCCGAATATCATCTATTTGTTAGCTTTTGACCGCTATCGTGTCGAACAAGCTCTGGGGGAACAAGGAATTCCGGGGCGGGACTATCTCGAGAAAATACTCCAAATAGCAATTGATCTACCCGCAATTCCAGAGCATGTACTGAATACGCAGATATTCAAAGCAATAGATGCTGCACTTGAAGATATCG
Organism: Pseudomonas sp. GOM7; assembly: GCF_026723825.1. NCBI lineage: Bacteria > Pseudomonadati > Pseudomonadota > Gammaproteobacteria > Pseudomonadales > Pseudomonadaceae > Pseudomonas > Pseudomonas sp. GOM7. Next base: position 1,781,731 of record NZ_CP113519.1, read on the forward strand.
AGAACACAGGGAGATTTGATTCAGACCTTTGGCCAGATGTCTTCATGGAGGTGATTCGCCCACTAATAAGAAATATGAGAGATGTTCGTCGATATGCAGCAGCTATACATTGCACTGCAAGAGATATAGGGGCTCAAGTTGCACTGGTTGATGTGTTGGCATTAGAAGCAGTACGAGTTTTTCTCCCAGATGTATTTCATAGTTTGCACTCTTCTGTGGATGGACTGACAACGACCGCAAGCGGATATGGCTACCGTGAAGAATCCCCAGAACTGAAAAATCAGATCGATAATCTGGTAGCAAAAGGAGGAGAGCACGAAGAAAGCATACGTAACTTGGTCAGGCGATTATTTCCTGGTGGCGAACGGCATTTAGGTGGCTCACATTATGGTGGAGATTGGAGTAATCGTTGGCTCAAGGAAAGACGGGTAGCTCATGTAGAAGTGCTTCGTTACTACTTAGAGCGCGCTGCGGGTGAGAAACTACAGGCTTTCTCTAACGCCGAGATTGCTTGGTCGTTGATCTCCGATAAAACTGAGTTCGAGACTTATTTAAAATCGCTGCCCTTAGATCAATTACAGGACATTATTTCGTCACTTGAAGCGTATGAAGATGATTTTGCTGATCAACATGTTATCCCCGGGACGGTGGTTTTGCTAAATCTGCTTCCACAGCTTCCAGATCGTCAACGCGGAATGTTTGATCTAGACACAAGGCTCGTTGTTGGAAGAGTTGTTTACCGGCTCATCCGCGCACTTAAAGAACCAGAAGTCATTGAGGCCGCAGTTAAGGAAATACTGCCCCAGATACAATCTTTGTCTTCAAGGCAAGAACTTATAACTGACGTTGGTTATCGAGAAGGGGCAGGTCACAAGCTGGTTTCTGAGGAGGCCGCGAAAGCTTTTGAAGTGGAATGGCGAGCCCAGGTTCGTTCTGCCAGCGCCGACGAACTAGCAAGCGAAACTGATTTACTAAGGACGATGTTGCTTGTTAAAAGGGAAGCAGACCCAGACGAGCCAGATTTAATGGTTCCGGACTCCACGGATGTCACATATGCGCTACTGAAAAGCGCAAGAAGCGAGGTTAGGAGTCAGTCAATGGGAAGTCGTGCTGTGCGGCTAAAACCGAGACTTGCATGGGATATATTGATCGATCTGTATGGCGATGAAAATGTACTGCGAGATCGAATCGATCAACTGAAAGCGTCTCCACCGGATGAAATTGGGGATTTATTTGAATTGGCAGATAAATATCTTTCTGGGTGGAGGCCTAAAGATTTTGGTGATGAGTAGCAATTGGCGAAATTTGCCTAACAATGCCTATATGGACTACCCCCACAAGTAGTGAGCAATAGCTTTTCGATCCTGTCGTCAGCGCGGTTGCATTCGTATATCCGGCCTGTTCTGGGCTCTTGCGCCCTGGCCATTCTGTAGTTCGCGCAGCGGGGGCCAAGCGTTCAATCGATCACGGGGATCATCATTGTTATCGGCCTTGTTCCGCTGCAGGACTCGCCTGTTCCGACAGTTTCGCTATTCACTGCAACCACAAGAAAACCATCACTCCCTTACTGATTACCCCCGCCGCCAGACGGGCTTGACGCTCTGCCAATTGCCACTGAACCGCTGCTCATGGCACCACACCGCCCAGCAGATCCGCACCAGCTTGTTGGCCAGCGCCATAGCACCCTTGTTGTGGCCGATCCGCGCTGCCGTCTGCACAGCCCAGCGCTGCAACAGCATCAGCTTTTCCGGCGTTTGGGCCTGGCAGCGTTTTGCGGCGAGTATGGTTGCACGTAGCGAGGATGCAGCTGCTTCACCCAATGACCTAGCGATTGCGCCAACCGTCCCCAGTAATGCGCTGTGCCGCAGGCCTCCATCACCCACTCGACCGGCTCGGCCTGCTCCTGTATATATCGTCGGAACGCCTCTCGGTTCAGCCGCTTGCGCTGCACCACCTGGCCGTAACGGACACTCTCGGCAACATGGTAAACGGACTTGGCCAGATCAACAGCGATGCGCTTCATAACGGCTCTCCCAATTTCGGCTATCACAGTGCTCCGGTATAGAACTGTGGCGTGGGAGAGTCCATTACAGCATTCAAAGCGCTCACTTCGTTCGCTGGGACCGGCGAAGCCGGCCCCTTAGCTTAATCGTTAGAGCTCTAGGAGCAGACCGTGATCAATGACCATGGACTAGCAGTGGAAGTCTCAAGAATTCTTCTAGAGGTGAGTGGGCGAATAGACGAGACGGTCGCCCTTGTTCACCAGCAGAGTTCAGAACCTGAATCACAAGAGTACTGTCGCGCAGCAGGTGCAATCATGGGCTCCATTCTTACGGAAATTCTCAACCCTATATTTCAAAGCCATCCGGACATTGCACCACTGGAGTTGCAAAGCTTTTACATTCGCCCTGAAAAATAGGCCCGAAGGCAGATAACAGTGCGGATTCAGCGCTTACATGTGACGCCGAGCAACTCTAACACTTGTTCAAGTCGCTCGCTTCGCTCACTTCGGGGCCGGCTAAAGCCGGCCCCTTAACCAAACGTTAGAGGTCATATGCTCAGCAAGCGAACTCTCGGATTCCTTGAAGGCTTGGCAAACGCTTCTAGTGCTGTTTACACAGAGGGCGGTCTTCTATTTACATTCAAATTTGGCTACCAGCAGGCGCATAACTGCTCAATCACTTCGTTAAGAGAATCCTTAGTTACAGCTGGCCGACAGTTCTTGGAACTCACCGAAAAAGATATTCAAGATCTAGGTCGTTTCTTCCAGGGCTCGCTTGGTCAATACACCAAAGAAACGCCATCTCAAGATGCTCAGGAAATCGCTAGGTCTTTGGTTGAACGCCTTCACCACGACCTTCAATTCGACTCAGCATCTCTGGTGGTTGAAGACGAGAACTACGGTATGACGGTGCAACTTGAGATGGTTCAGCGTCTCAATAATGGCCTCTACAGCTTGGAAATCTGGTGGTCCGTCGATTGACCTCTAACACCTGGTTCAAACCGTTCGCTTCGCTCACTGGGACGGGCTAAAGCCCGCCCCTTAACCAAACGTTATGAGCATGAATATAGAATCCCGTGCCATCGCACTACAAAATGCCGTGATATCCATCTTGCTGCGCCTTGCAGTTATCACCTCTCCACTCTGGGCACCGCTATTAGCTGGATATTCTTTTATGCTTTATGGCCTAATGTTTGGCCGTGTTTCCAAAAACATCTCAGAGGGCGGGGTTGCCCTAGCTGGAGTGACGGCCTTTATTGCTGGAATTTTTGCCATACTTCTACTGCCAATTAGGTCATGGATAATAAGAATCATCGTCCTCATCCCGTACCTATGCATTGCACCGGTTATAATATATTTCAGTGGGTGGGCAGGCATGCTAATAAATTGACCACGCACGCTCATAACTACTGGTTCAAATCGCTCGCTGGGATCGATAAAGCCGGCCCCTTAACCAAACGTTAGAGAACTCTACGCATGCAAAGTAATATTGTCCAAACTTTCTTGATGGCAATATTTTTCTTTCTAAGCCTTTCAGTTCTAGCAGAGCCAAGCAAGGAAGAATTTGAAAGGCAAGTAGAAATAGAAAAGACAGAAATGCATTCTGACAAATCAGCAGTTGAAGCTGCTTACGCTTTTTGCAAAAACCTCACTGAGGCGGAGAAAATCAAAAAAATAACGTGCATTGCATTTGATAAATATAAAAGTGATAAGCTTAGAGAGCTACTAAACTCCGAGTAGTATAATTTCTGACAACAGCATTTAAAACGCTCGCTCCGCTCGCTGGGACGGGCTAAAGCTCGCCCCTTAACCAAGCGTTAGTGACGGAAAAGTTGACAGTTATTTGTTGTGCTCTTCGTTGTTTGGGGAAGGGAACTGTCGCATTTAAGGTGTTCTCGATAAATGAAATTTCTCACCTGAATGGGTGATTTTTCAGCTCCATACCGTGCAGGGTTAAAGATGAACAAATCTGAACTATCGAATCTCTACCGAGACTACATCGACTGCTTGAACCAGCAGGATTGGCTTTCGTTGGGGCGCTTTGTTCATGAGGAGGCTACTCATAACGGCGTGCACCTCGGCGTGTCAGGCTACCAGCGCATGCTGGAGAAAGACTTTTCCGAGATACCGGATCTTTCCTTCAATATCGAGTTACTGGCTTGCGATCCTCCGTACATAGCCAGCCGGCTTCGCTTCAACTGTACGCCCAGGGAGAAATTCCTTGGCCTGGATGTTTGCGGAAGAAGGGTGTCCTTTACCGAGAATGTCTTCTACGAGTTCCGCGACGGAAAGATCGTGCAGGTTTGGTCCGTCATCGACAAGGCGGCTATCGAGGCGCAGCTCCTTAGCCCTGGCGACCCGAACCAGTCCTGACCTCTCAATCGAGCGAACGCCTGCTCGCGGCGGTGCTCATGTCGAACCGTCGGCGGGCGCAACGCTACCAGCGGGTAGCCTGGGTAGAGCATAGCGATACTCAGGATGCAGCAGACGATGGGTTTTGCATTGCTCTACCCATCCTGCGGGCTTTCTCGAGCAGACTCAGGCGGCGATCAATAGCCCTCACGGATGGGGGGGCGGTGCATCGTCATTTCGGGCCTATTACACCGGCGACACTGAGTATCTGTTCGCGCAACCAGATGCTGGCGGCATCCTCATGGTTGCGAGGGTGCCAATAGGCGTTGAGGGACAGCGATGGCAAAACGATCGGTGGCTCGAATAGATCCAGGGAGGTGGCGAACTGCTGCAGCAGACGACGCGGCAGCGTACATAGCAGATCGGTGCCTGCCACCAGTGGTGGTGCCATGGCGTAGCTTTGAGTCGACATCACCACCTGGCGGCTGCTGCCGAGCTTGGTCAAAGCGCGATCCACGATGCCAGAGAAAGGGTCGCCTGCCGATGAAACCAGCAAATGCGGCAAAGAGCAGAATGCCGCTAGATCCAGTTCACGCTGCCCGCGTGGATGGCCTTTGCGCTGTGCGGTGACGAAGTGGTCGGAGAACAACTGACGACCCACCCAGCCTTGGTTGATGGCTTCACCAATACCGATGAAGAGATCGATCTCGCCTTCTTCCATCTGCAGAAATAGCGTGTTGGGATCGGGTAGGACGAAGCGCAGGCGTGCCATCGGCGCCTGCTCGCGTATCCGGTTGAACAGCTCGGCGCCCAGCATCAGGGCCGGGTTTTCGTGCAAGGCCACGACGAAAGCCCGCTGGCTGGTGGCGGGGTCGAACACCACGGGCTCCAGCAGTGCCGACATACCACTTAGAACCTGCCGCAAGGTTGGGCGCAGCGCCAGAGCGCGTGGTGTCGGCAGAACCCCGCGCCCAGTAGGCGCGGCGATGAACAGCCGTTCGCCGAACACCCGGCGTAGGCGCGCCAATCGAGCGGACATCGCGGGCTGGCTGATGCCCAGGCGCAATGCGGCGTGAGTAATGTTCTGCTCATCCAGCAAGGCGTCCAGGGTCAGCAGCAAGTCCATGTCGATGCCCGATGGCAGCTTCATGTCGGTAATCTCCTAACAGGCCGTTGAAAAACGTAGGCGAGGCGGCCAGTGCAATACCGATGGCGGCCCCGCAAAAACAGCCGCAACGACCAACGGGAGTAACAGCCGAAGGCTGGCCCGAAGGGCGAACGCAGTGAGTCAAAAAGCACTGGGCCCGCATTCGGGTTTACGTGTTGTAAATGAGCATTTTGGCTGGGCTCGCACGCGAGGCTGTTTTTAACGCAGCAATGGCAACGCAGGTAGTTTTTCAACAGCCTGTTAATTCTCCTTGCGATCGGTATAGGTGACGGGCACCCAATCATAGCCTCCGGAGGAGCTGGTACGCAGGTGGCCCATGCCGGGGAAGGGCAGATGGGGTGCCGCGATGAGGGCTCGCTCGCGCGCGAACGCGGCGAACTGTGCTTTACGCACGGAAGCCGCCTTGGCCTGGTTCTGATCGAAGGTGATCGTCACCCCTGGCATGGGGAACTGCACTGCTGCAACGTGGATGAGGTCGCCGACGAAGGTCAGGCTCTCGCCAGCGCTGGTCAACCGATAGAAGGCCGAGCCTGGTGTATGCCCGGGATGGAGGGTCGCTGTGATACCTGGCAGCACCTCCTGGGTTGCTGCGAACGTCTTCAGCTTGCCCGCATCCATATAGGGCTTCAGGGTCAGTCTGGCGATATCAAAGTAACGCTGTTCATAACCTGTCTTCTTCTGGTTGCTTTCATTGAAGAAGAAGTCGACGTCGGGTTTGCCGACATACACCGTGGCATTGGGGAAAACGCGCTGCCCATCCTTGACCAGGCCGCCGGAATGATCCGAATGAGCATGGGTGAGCAACACGTCGGTCACGTCTTCGGGCTGCAGGCCCTGTGCTGCCAGGCGTTCGAGAAGACGCCCGCCATTGCCTGGGCCGAACAGTTGGCCGGCTCCTGTATCAATCAGCACGGTGTGCCCCGGTAGCTTCACCAGATAGACATTGATCGAGGTTTCCAGAGGGTTGCGTTGGAAACTCCTCATCAACAGTTTGTCGATGTTTTCTGGCGTCGCGCCTTTGAGCAAGGCATGCAGGTCGATGGGGATTGTTCCATCGCTAAGCGCGGTTACTTTGATATCCCCGACACGCACGTTGTAGCTGCCTGACTCCTGTTGTACGGCATGGCTGGGTATGGGCGCCGCCGTCTGCTGGGCGTGCGCTAAAGGGAATTGCAACAAGGTGGCTGCCAATAAGGCAGCGGCGAAGCGGCTGTTCATATGCATGATGATGTACTCCTGAGCATGGAGGCATCAGCGTAGGACTTCGCCAGGTATCCAACCAGATAGTTGAGAGCTATGTGACCTATCCATTGCGTGGATGGTTACGAGGTAAGAGGAATGCCGGCAGGCCTGATGCTGTGCAGTCCGGCCGCGCTGTAATGGGGGATGTGCAGCCAGTAAAACGCAGCCATATGCCATAAACCATTGGCCCGCCATTCAGCGGGCCAATCGCTTATGAGGTGCTCACCTGCACCTCACCAGATCGGCAGGGTATAGGTGGCCATCAGGCGTGTCTGGTTTTCGTCGCGGAAGGCGGCGCCGGCGGGGAAGTCGTTGTGGTAGAAGGACTGCCGCACGCGCAGGCCGACGCCGCGCAGCGGGCCGCTCTGGATCACGTAGCCCATCTCCCATTGCGCCTCGCGCTCCTTGCGCTCATCGATGTTGAAGGCAGCCAGTTCGATATTGTCGCCGCGCACGTAGCGCAGGCGTGCGGTCAGGCCGGGGATGCCGGCGGTGGCGAAGTCGTAGTCCCAGATGGCCTGCCACATGCGCTCCCTGGCGTTTAGGTAGTCGGAGCTCATGGTCATTTCGCTGATGCCCATGAGTTCGGTGCCGGAGATGTAGGGCGTGGCGGTGTCGCCGCCCTGGTGGGCGTAGCCCAGCGTCCAGCGGTGCCCGCTCAGGGCGTAGGCGAATTGCAGCGACAGGTGGCGGTTGTCCACCTTGCCGGCAGCGCCGATGCCGTTCTCGCCGCTGAAGAAGGCGCGCAGGTCGGTGCTCAGGGTGCCGGGGCCGACCGACACCTTGTGCAGGGCGCCGAGGTAGCTCTGGTCGTAGAGGTCGGCCACTTCCAGGTAGTGGGCCTTGAGGGTCAGTTCCGGGCTCAGGGCGTAGTCGCCGCCGACGAAGGCCATGTGCGAGGTGGTGGCGCGGCCGTTGAAGCGGCCATTGGGCGAGGCGATGGTCATGGCCTCGTAGTCGGTGGAGTTGCGCTTGGCGATGCGGTCGACGTAGCCGCCATGCAGGGTCAGGCCGTCGATCTGCGCGGAGGTCAGGTAGCCACCGCGAAAGGTCTGCGGCAGCAGGCGCGACGGGCTGGACAGGGCCGAGGGCAGGGCCAGGTTGAGGTCGCCGGCCTGCAGCAGGGTCTTGTCGAACTTCATCTTGCCGGTCAGGCCCAGGCGTGAGTAGTCGTCGGCGGCACGGCCACTGCTGGGCGATACCGGCAACAGCTCGGTGCCGCTGCGCGATGGCGAGGAGTCGAGCTTGAGGCCCAGCAAGCCGGTGGCGTCCAGGCCGAAACCGAGCGGGCCTTCGGTGAAACCGGACTGGAACTTGAGGATGAAGCCCTGCGCCCATTCGCGTGCCTCGGACTTGGCGCCGTCATCCTGGTAGTCGCGATCCATGTAGTAGTTACGCAGGGTCAGGCTGGCGTGGCTGTCCTCGATGAAGCCTTGTGCCTGTGCGCCCGTGGCCAAGGCAACCGTGCTCAGGGCGATGAATCTTGAGAACGGACGCGCGGTGGCACCGATGGAAGCTCTGGACATGCTCGAGATCCTTTCTTGTTGTTGTTTTGCGGGTGGCCGAGAGGCGGCCGTTTTTCGGGAGCATGGGATTGATTAGAGGTCTTATCAAATTGTAGTGGTCGATTACCGCCCATGAAACGCCGCTATCTTTTCTCGCTTCATGCCTTGGTATTAATTTATCTACATGTTTTTTAAGGATTTACAAGGTTTTTGCGTGGGGTTTTCGTGGGGGTGTTTTTTTAGTTTTCTTTGTTAATCTCTTTCTTGTCGAGGCTGCCAATGCCTCATTGCGACTCCCTTACAAGAACAACAAGAGCGAGGCCCCTCATGACAACGTCATCGAGCCGATCCCGGCTAACCATCGTCATCTGCTTCATCGTCGCCCTGATCGAGGGGCTCGATCTGCAATCGGCTGGCATTGCCGCCGCCGGCATTCGCGCTGCCTTCAATCTGGAGCCGGGGATGATGGGCTGGATGTTCAGTGCCAGCATCATCGGCCTGCTGCCTGGCGCCTTTCTTGGCGGCTATGTCGCCGACCGCATCGGGCGCAAGAAGGTGCTGGTCGCCGCCGTGGTGCTGTTCGGTATCTTCTCCCTGTGGACGGCCTATACCAGCAGCCTGTCCGGCCTGCTGGCGGCGCGCTTTTTCACCGGCTTGGGCCTGGGCGCGGCGCTGCCGAACCTGATCGCGCTGTGCGCGGAAGCCGTGGAGGAACGTCAGCGCAGCACGGCTATCAGCATCATGTATTGCGGCGTACCGCTGGGTGGTGCAGGTGCGGCGGTGATCGGCATGTTGGCCGGAGAGGCCTGGCAGTGGGTGTTCATCGTCGGTGGGGTGGCGCCCTTGGCCATCGCACCGCTGATGCTCTGGCTGCTGCCGGAGTCCTCGGCCTTCAACCGTGAGCAGGGCAATCTCTCGCAGGCTCGGCCTTCGACCCTGGAGGCCCTCTGTGGCGAAGGGCGCACGCGCATCACTCTGTCGCTGTGGATCAGTTACTTCTTCACCCTGACGGTAATGTACATGCTGCTCAACTGGCTGCCGTCGCTGCTGTTGGAGTTGGGTTTCAGCAAGCCGCAGGCTGGCCTGGTGCAGATGGCCTTCAATATCGGCGGGGCGCTGGGTTCGCTGCTCGGCGGGGTGCTGCTCGACCGCTTCCAGCGTACTCCGGTGGTGCTGTCGATCTACCTGGGCCTGCTGTTGGCGCTGGCCGGTATCGGCTTGTCCAGCAATCTGGCCAGCATGGTCTCGGCAGGCTTTGCCGCTGGCGTGTTCGTCATGGCGGCGCAACTGGTGCTCTACGCCCTGGCACCGGCCTATTACCCCACTCAGGTGCGCGCCACGGGCGTTGGTGCGGCGGTAGCCATCGGGCGCCTGGGCTCGGTGAGCGGGCCGTTGGCTGCCGGGCACATTCTGGCCGCAGGTGCCGGTACGGCAGGGGTGCTGATGGCGGCTGCACCTGGCCTGTTGGTGGCGGCGCTGGTGGTGGTGGCCATGGGCAGCCGAGAGCGCCGCACCTTGGCTGCGACCTGAGCAGACGGAAGGGCGCCCTGGCGGCGCCCGTGCTCCAAGTGGCCGAGTCATTGATTTTGTTAGCCAGATAACCTTTATCTTCGGTGGCTCACCATTTATTCGGGCGATGATCGAACATTTCGCGAAAATAGTTAATTGACATAACTATATGCTCAGCCTACCTTGAGCACATCTACCCCACACATGCAGGACACCCCAAATGAGCAAGTACGAATCGCGCTGGCAAACCGTCAAGGTCGACGTCGAAGAGGGCATCGGCTGGGTCACCCTCAACCGCCCGGAAAAACGCAACGCCATGAGCCCGACCCTCAACCGCGAGATGGTCGATGTGCTGGAAACCCTGGAGCAGGATGCCGACGTCGGCGTGCTGGTGCTGACCGGCGCAGGCGAGTCCTGGACGGCGGGCATGGATCTCAAGGAATACTTCCGTGAAGTCGACGCCGGCCCGGAAATCCTTCAGGAGAAGATTCGCCGCGAGGCCTCGACCTGGCAGTGGAAGCTGCTGCGCATGTACGCCAAGCCGACCATCGCCATGGTCAACGGCTGGTGCTTCGGCGGTGGCTTCAGCCCGCTGGTGGCGTGCGACCTGGCCATCTGCGCCGACGAAGCCACTTTCGGCCTGTCGGAAATCAACTGGGGCATCCCGCCGGGCAACCTGGTGAGCAAGGCCATGGCCGACACCGTTGGCCACCGCCAGTCGCTGTACTACATCATGACCGGCAAGACCTTCGGTGGGCAGAAGGCTGCCGAGATGGGCCTGGTCAACGAAAGCGTGCCGCTGGCGCAACTGCGCGAGACCACCATCGAGCTGGCGCGTAACCTGCTGGAGAAGAACCCGGTGGTGATGCGTGCGGCGAAGATCGGCTTCAAGCGTTGCCGCGAGCTGACCTGGGAGCAGAACGAAGACTACCTGTACGCCAAGCTCGACCAGTCGCGCCTGCTGGACAAGGAAGGTGGCCGCGAGCAGGGCATGAAGCAGTTCCTCGACGACAAGAGCATCAAGCCGGGCCTGCAAGCCTACAAACGCTAAATATGCGTGCTCGGGGCGGTTGTGTGTGCCCGCCCCTGAATAACAATCACAAGATGGAGCCAGACCATGTTCGATGTGCCTTTGCTGATCGCCGGGCAGACACGCCCGGCCACGGGCGGCGCGGTATTCGAGCGCCGTAGCCCCTTCACTGGCGAGGTCGTCAGCCGCGTCGCCGCTGCCACCCTGGAAGACGCCGATGCCGCCGTCGCTGCCGCGCAGGCGGCCTTCCCGGCCTGGGCCGCGTTGGGGCCGGGCGAGCGCCGTGCGCGCCTGCTGGAGGCTGCCCGTTTGCTCGAGGCCAACCGCGAGCGCTTCATGGCCATGGCCGTGGAAACCGGCGCCACTGCCGACTGGTACGGCTTCAACGTCAAGCTGGCGGCCAACATGCTGCGTGATGCCGCCGGCATGACCACCCAGATCAAGGGCGAGGTGATTCCCTCCGACGTACCCGGCAGCTTCGCCATGGCCCTGCGTCAGCCCTGCGGCGTGGTGCTGGGCATCGCCCCGTGGAATGCGCCGATCATCCTCGGCACCCGCGCCCTGGCCATGCCCCTGGCCTGCGGCAACACCGTGGTGCTCAAGGCGTCGGAAAACAGCCCGGCGGTGCACGCGCTGATCGGCGAAGTACTGCAGCAGGCCGGCCTCGGCGATGGTGTGGTCAATGTCATCAGCAACGCCCCGGCCGATGCCGCCGCCATCGTCGAACGGCTGGTGGCCAACCCGGCGGTGCGCCGGGTCAACTTCACCGGCTCCACCCATGTCGGGCGGATCATCGGCCAGCTCGCCGCGAAACACCTGAAACCGGCAGTGCTGGAGCTGGGCGGCAAGGCGCCGTTGCTGGTGCTGGACGACGCCGACCTGGATCAGGCCGTGGCCGCCTCGGCTTTCGGTGCCTACTTCAACCAGGGGCAGATCTGCATGTCCACCGAGCGCCTGGTGGTCGACGAGCGCATCGCCGACGACTTCGCCGCGCGCCTGGCTGCCAAGGTCGGCACCCTCACTGCCGGCCTGCCGGGTGAGGCCGTGCTCGGTTCGCTGATCGACGCCGCCGCTGGTGAGCGCATCATGGCCCTGGTGCAGGATGCCGTGGACAAGGGCGCCGTGCTGCTGGCCGGCGGGCAGATCGACGGCAGCGTGATGCAGCCAGTGCTGCTCGACCGCGTCACGTCGGCCATGCGCCTGTACCGCGAGGAGTCCTTCGGTCCGGTGGCGGTGATCCTGCGCGGGCAGGGCGACGAGGAACTGCTGCGCCTGGCCAACGACTCGGAGTTCGGCCTGTCCTCGGCGATCTTCAGCCGTGACGTGTCGCGTGCGCTGAACCTGGCGCAACGGGTGGAGTCGGGCATCTGCCACATCAATGGCCCGACCGTGCACGACGAGGCACCGATGCCCTTCGGTGGGGTGAAATCCAGTGGTTACGGCAGTTTCGGCTCCAGCGCGAGCATCGACCACTTCACCCAGTTGCGTTGGGTGACGATGCAGAACGGCCCGCGCCATTACCCGATTTGAACAATCGGAACAGCCTTGCATAGCCCCAGCCCGTGAGTCTTTGAGCGGGCTGTGAGCGCCCCGAATTGAGTTTGCCGGGAAGCCCCGGCGTCGCGTCGTGCCCGAACCGGCACGACCGGAGGTGATAACAAGTGAACAATGCATCCTCCCAACCGCTCGCTGCCCGCTATCGCCCGGTGGCCCTGGGCTCGCCGGACGTGCACATCGAGGAGCGTACCGGCAACGTCTATCTCAAGGCCCGCGAGCCACTGGCCGAATTGCCGCCACGCCTGCTCGACCGCCTGCTGCACTGGGCCGAGGTGCGCGGCGAGCACACTTTCGTCGCCCGCCGTGGTGGCGATGGCCAGTGGCAGTGCATCAGCTATCGAGACATGCTGGCGCGTGTGCGCTGCATCGCCGCGCACCTGCTCGATCATGACCTGAGCCCCGAGCGCCCGCTGGTGATCCTCTCCGGCAACGACCTGGAGCACCTGCAACTGGCCCTAGCCGCGATGTACATCGGCGTGCCGTACTGCCCGGTGTCGCCGGCCTATGCCACCGTGGCCCGCGACTACGCCAAGCTGCAGCACATCTTCGACCTGCTGCGCCCGGGGCTGGTGATGGCCGCCGATGGCGCCGCCTTCAGCCGTGCCATCGACGCCGTGGTGCCCGCTGACCTGCCCTTGCTGCTGGTACAGGGCGAGGTAGCGGGGCGCCAGGCCCTGCGCTTCGACGAGCTGCTGGCGCCGCGCGAGCTGGCCGCCGCCGATGCTGCCTTCGCCCGCACCGGGCCGGACAGCATCGCCAAGTTCCTCTTCACCAGCGGTTCGACCAAGCTGCCCAAGGCGGTGGTCACCACCCAGCGCATGCTCTGCGCCAACCAGCAGATGCTGCTGCAGACCTTCCCGGTATTCGGTGAGGAGCCGCCGGTGCTGGTGGACTGGCTACCGTGGAACCACACCTTCGGTGGCAGCCACAACGTCGGCATCGTGCTGTACAACGGCGGCAGCCTGTACCTCGACGACGGCCGGCCAACGCCGCATTTGTTCGGCGAAACCCTGCGCAACCTCAAGGACATCTCGCCCACCGCCTACCTCACCGTGCCCAAGGGCTGGGAGGAACTGGTGGCCGCGCTGGAGCAGGATGGCGAGCTGCGCGAGCGCTTCTTCGCGCGCATGAAGCTGTTCTTCTTCGCCGGCGCCGGCCTCAGTCAGCCGGTCTGGGATCGCCTGGATCGCGTGGCCGAGCAGCATTGCGGCGAGCGCATCCGCATGATGGCCGGCCTGGGCATGACCGAAACGGCGCCGTCCTGCACCTTCACCACCGGGCCGCTGTCGGTGGCTGGCTATGTCGGCCTGCCGGCGCCCGGTTGCGAGGTCAAGCTGACGCCGGTGGACGGCAAGCTGGAAGCACGCTTCCGTGGCCCGCACGTGATGCCCGGCTACTGGCGCCAGGCCGAACTCAATACCGAGGCCTTCGACGAGGAGGGCTTCTACCGCTCCGGCGATGCCCTGCGTTTCGCCGATGCCGCCAACCCGCACTGGGGCCTGATGTTCGACGGCCGCATCGCCGAGGACTTCAAGCTCAGCACCGGCGTGTTCGTCAGCGTCGGCCCGCTGCGTACCCGCGTCATCCTGCAGGGCGCGCCCTATGTGCAGGACGTGGTGGTCACCGGGCCGGATCGTCAGCGTATCGGCCTGCTGGTATTCCCCAGCGTGCCGGCCTGCCGCGCACTGGCTGGTTTGCCGAGTGATGCCAGTGTCGAAGCGGTGCTGGCAGCCGAACCCGTGCGCCAGTGGCTGGCCGGGCTGCTGGAGGAGCTCAACCGCGAAGCCACCGGGTTGGCCTCGCATATCGCCTGGGCCTGCCTGATGAGCGAGGCGCCGAGCCTGGACGCCGGCGAGATCACCGACAAGGGCTCGCTCAACCAGCGCGCCGTGCTCAGCCGCCGTGCCGAGCTGATCGAGCGTCTGTACGCCGACCCGGCTGCGCATTGCGTGCTGGCCCAGGCGCGGCCATGAAGGGCCAGTTCGAGGCCTTCGAGCAGGTCGCGCTGCTGACTGCCGCGCGCACCCCCTGGATCGATTACTGCGGGCCGCTGGCTCAGGTGTCGCCCATCGACCTCGGCATCCATGTCGCCCGCGCCGTGCTGGCACGGGCCGGCATCGATGGCGAGCGGGTCGACAGCGTGCTGGCCGGCAGCATGGCCCAGGCCAGTTTCGACGCCTACATGCTACCCCGGCATATCGGCCTGTACGCCGGCGTGCCGATCGAGGTGCCGGCGCTGGCGGTACAGCGCATCTGCGGCACCGGCCTGGAGCTGCTGCGCCAGGCCGGCAACCAGCTCGAACGCGGCACTGCCAGCCTGGCGCTGTGCGTGGCGGCCGAATCCATGTCGCGCAATCCCATCGCCAGCTACGAGCACCGCGGTGGTTTTCGCCTCGGCGCGCCGGTGGGCTTCAAGGATTTTCTCTGGGAGGCGCTGCTCGACCCTGCCATCGCCCAGACCATGATCGACACCGCGCAGAACCTGGCCCAGCGCTATGGCTTGCGCCGTGAAGAGGTGGACGCCTTCGCCCTGGGCAGCTTCGACAAGGCATTGGCGGCGCAGGCCGAAGGCTGGTTCGACGACGAGATCGCACCAGTGAGCAGTACCCATTTCGAGCTGCCGGGCTATCAGCCTCGCCACCTGAGCCTGCCGCGCAAGGTCACCCAGCTAGATCGCGACAGCCATCCCCGGCAGACCAGTGCCGAGGCCTTGGCGGCGCTGTCGCCGGTCAGCCCCGGTTCGGTGCAGACCGCCGGCAACAGTTGCGCCCTGGTCGATGGCGCTGCAGCCGTGCTGGTGGGCGATGCCCGCAGCGTCCGTTCGCCCTTGGCCTTGCTGCGCGCCAGTGCGGTGGTTGGTGTGCCACCGGAGATCATGGGCATCGGCCCGGCACCGGCGATCCGCTTGCTGCTCGACGGTACCGGGCTGAGCCTGGATGCCATCGACAGCCTGGAAATCAACGAGGCTCAGGGCGCTCAGGTACTGGCCGTGCAGCGCGAGCTGGAGCTGGATCCAGCGCGCCTGAACCGCCATGGCGGCGCCATCGCCCTCGGCCACCCACTGGCCGCCACCGGCTTGCGCCTGGCGCACAGTGTCGCCCGCCAATTGCAGGCGCGCGGCGCTCGCTATGGCATCGCTGCCGCCTGCATCGGTGGCGGGCAGGGGATGGCGCTGCTGTTGGAAAATCCGACCTGTCGGTAATGCACTGCGCCCTCGTTGGCAGGGCTTGTGCGTGGCGCGAGCCAGAATCGCGGATAAATCCGCTCCTGCCGGCCGTGCGACCCGATGCCTGGGGCGCAGGGAAAACCGCTTTTGTAGGAATTCATTCGCGATCATTGCGCGCTCGGTGCCGACAATGATCGCAGGTGAAGCCCTCGGGAGGAGGGGGGCGATGATCCCCCCATGCACTCATTCCACCGCTTCGTAGGGCAGGCCGACATAGTTCTCGGCAATGGTGCGGCGCCCGGCTTCGGAGCCGACGAAGTAATCCAGCTCAGTCTGCTGCATGCGCTGGCTAAAGGCGTCGGTGTCGGGGAAGCGGTGCAGCATCGAGGTCATCCACCAGGAAAAGCGTTCGGCCTTCCAGATGCGCCGCAGGCAGATTTCCGAGTACTTCTCCAGCAACTCCGTGCGGCCTTCCCGGTGCACCTTGAGCAGGATGCGGTACAGCGTGCTGACGTCGCTGGCGGCCAGGTTAAGGCCCTTGGCGCCGGTGGGCGGGACGATGTGCGCAGCGTCGCCGACGAGGAACAGATGGCCGTACTGCATGGGCTCGACCACGAAGCTGCGCAGCGGGGCGATGCTCTTCTCGATGGACGGGCCGGTGACCAGCTTGGCGGCGGTTTGCGTCGGCAGGCGGCGCTTGAGTTCGTCCCAGAAACGCTCATCCGACCAGTCCTCCACCTTCTCCTCGCTGCTGACCTGCACGTAGTAACGGGTGCGGGTCGGCGAGCGCATGCTGCACAGGGCGAAGCCGCGTTCGTGGTTGGCATAGATCAGTTCGTCATGCACTGGCGGGGTGTCGGCCAGCACGCCGAGCCAGCCGAAGGGGTAGACCCGCTCGAACTCCTTGAGCACGCCATCGGGAATGGATTGGCGCGATACGCCATGGAAGCCGTCGCAGCCGGCAATGTGCTGGCAGTCCAGACGGATATGCTGGCCGTCGTGGACGAAGGTGACATAGGGCTGTTGCCCCTTGAGCTCGTGCAACTGGACATCACTGGCGCCATAGAAGCTTGGCGCGCCGCAGGCGCTGCGGGCCTCCATCAGGTCGCGGGTGACTTCGGTCTGGCCGTAGACCATGACCGTCTTGCCGCCGGTCAGGCCACGCAGGTCGATGCGCTCCAGGCGATCATCGAAGGCCAGCTCGAAGCCATCGTGCACCAGGCCTTCGCGATCCATGCGCTGGCTGACGCCGGCTTCGCGCAGCAGGTCGACCATGCCTTGTTCGAGCACGCCGGCACGGATGCGACCGAGCACGTAGTCGGGGCTCTGGCGTTCGATGATGACGTTGTCGATACCGGCCTTGTGCAGCAATTGGCCGAGCAACAGGCCGGACGGACCGGCGCCGATGATTGCAACTTGGGTTTTCATTGTTGTTGTCCCTTGGGGTAACTGCCGCTTGCAAGGCAGGAATACTGGAAGCTGTATTTTTGAGGTATCC
Source organism: Pseudomonas sp. GOM7 (assembly GCF_026723825.1). Lineage (NCBI taxonomy): Bacteria > Pseudomonadati > Pseudomonadota > Gammaproteobacteria > Pseudomonadales > Pseudomonadaceae > Pseudomonas > Pseudomonas sp. GOM7. The sequence continues at coordinate 1,798,760 of NZ_CP113519.1, forward strand.
AGGCGGCTCATGAAGGCACTATTTGTACTGATACTTGGATATTTCGATGATTTTGCGTGAAGCGGGGATGGGGATTCATGGCCTGGCCGGGGCAGATGTCCGGGCAGGCAACCGAGGCGGTACCTCACCGAGCCATGAGGGGACTGGTAGCCAAGGGCGTTCTGATCTAAACCTTGCGTAGGGTCGTTGCCGTTTCGATGCGTGGTCGTGCGTGAAACGGCAACAGAACCTAGGTCGCATGAATGACGACGACCTCAATGCCCGTCGGCGAGGCTTCGGGGAGGGAGAATCTGCTTGCAGGCACAGGGGCTGCGTTTGTTCGCAGCTCTCAAGCGTGTCGAGAAAATGCCGATAGCCTATTGAATCCATTCGCCAATGCTTTCATGCAGAGGGCGGATTTTCCTTACATGAGAGAAAAACTCCAATGAACATCAAGCAGAAGCTGACCTGGGCATTTGCCGCTATCGCCTGCGTGCCCATCCTCCTGGTGGCCGCGGTGGTCATCTACAATCTGCGCGTGCAGGCACAGGCGGATTTTCTCGACGGCAGCAAGAGGGAGATTCGCCAGGTCGACAACGCCATGGCCATGTTCTTCAAGGGCGTCAGCGAGAACGTCGACTACATCGCCAGCCTGCCGCAGGTGGTGGCGGCACCGACCTTGAAGAACTACTCCTCGGCCGATGCGCCGAGCATGCCGCTGCCACAGACCAATCAGGACATGGAAAGCTTCTTCGATCGCTTCGCCAAGGCCCACCCGACCACGGCCTATCTGTCCTATGGCCGGGTCGATGGCGGCTATGCCATCTGGCCGAGTGACCCAGGCCTGAAGAGCTATGACCCGCGCGTGCGGCCCTGGTACAAGACCGCCATGGCCTCTCCTGGCAAGACGCTGCGCACCGCCGCCTACTACTGGGCGCCGGACGATGCGGTGCTGATCGGCACCGTGCGCACCGTCAACGATGCCCAGGGCAACCTGGCCGGCGTGGTGGGGCTGGACGTGTCGCTCAAGCAGCTTACCGATCTGATCAAGCAGATCAAACTCGGTGAAACCGGCTACCTGATGCTGGTTGAGGACAGTGGCAACGTGCTGGTCGATCCACGCAATGCCGATAACAATTTCAAATCGCTCAACGATCTGGGCGGCGAGTATGCGCGCATGGCCGGCGCCGACGGGCTGCTGGAGGTGGAGCTCGACGGCACAAGCTACATGGCCAATATCTGGACGTCGCCGACCCTCGGCTGGCGCTTCATCGGCCTGATCGAACGCAGCGAGGTGATGGCCAAGGCCAACGCCCTGACCTGGCAGATCGGTGTCATCGTGCTGCTGCTGGCCGTGGTCTTCGCCGTGGTCGGCGCGGTGTTCGCCAAGCTCATCGTCACCCCGATCCGCAGCGTGGCAAACGGCCTGGAGAACATCGCCCAGGGCGAAGGCGATCTGACCCGTAGCCTGGCCGTACAGGGCAAGGACGAAACGGCGCTGCTGGCGCGCTGGTTCAACCAGTTCCTCGGCAGCATTCGACAATTGGTGCAGAACGTCATCGAGGCGTCTGCGGCACTGCGCCATACCTCCGAGGGTTCGACCCGTGTCGCCCATGACATGAACGATGTGGCCGAACGGCAGCGCGGTGCGGTGGAGATGGTTTCCACTGCCTTCAACGAGATGGTCGCCACGGCCAACGAAGTGGCGCGCTCGTGCAGCGAGGCGGCCAACTCCGCCGACAATGGCCAGCGCCAGGTGCATGCCGGGCAGGCGCAGATCGAGGATGCCACCGACAGCGTCACGCGCCTGAGCGACAACCTCAAGCAATCGGCGCTGGCGCTGCAGGCGCTGGAGCAGGACAGCCAGAACATCAACGCCATTCTCGGCACCATTCGCTCCATCGCCGAGCAGACCAACCTGCTGGCGCTCAACGCCGCCATCGAGGCCGCCCGCGCCGGCGACCAGGGCCGTGGTTTCGCCGTGGTGGCCGATGAGGTACGGGCTCTGGCTCAGCGCACGGCCGACTCCACCGGCGAGATCGACAGCCTGTTGGGCGGCCTGGCTCGGCGCACGCAAGAGGTGACCCGGCAGATGCAGAGCAGCCTGGAAATGTCCCAGGCCAGCGTCGAGCGCATCGGCATGGCCAGTCAGAGCTTCGAGCAGATTCGCGGCGCGGTGGATCACATTCGCGACCAGAACACCCAGATCGCCACGGCGGCCGAAGAGCAGCATCAGGTGGCCGAGGACATCAACCGCCACATCGCCCAGATCCAGGAGGATGCGCTGCTGGTGGAAAACCTCGCGCAGTCGGCACACCGCGATTCGCAGGAGCTGGCGCAACTGTCCGAGCAGTTGCATGGCTTGGTGGGGCGCTTCCGCACCTAGAGCCTAACGCCAGACGCACCGCCGAACCCGGGTTCGGCGCTTGCCTTTGCGCTCCTGAGTGTGGCCAGAGTTGCATTTTCCGCTGCAACTCTTTGGCGCTTGCAGGCATCATTGGCCGCGATACCTGCACGTTTCGAGGATTGCCATGACCGGCCAGGTGCCCGTATTCAAACTCTATGGCGAAGAGCGCGCCTGGCCGACGCCGGATCTGATCCATTGCGAGTCGATCGCCGAGCGTAGCCGCCTGCACGGCTGGGAGATCCGTGCCCATCTACACAGCGATCTGCTGCAGGTGCTGTACATCCAGAGTGGCCATGCCGAGGTGGAAATCGACGGTCAGGTGCGGGTACTCGAGCAGGCGGCGGTGCAGGTGGTGCCGGCGCTGTGCGTGCATGCCTTTCGCTTTTCCGAGGACATCCAGGGCCATGTGCTGACCCTGGCACAGCCGTTGGTCGAACATATGGGGGAGGCTCTGGAGCGGCCGCCGCTGAGCCAGGCCGCCTGCTATCCGGCCGAGGGGCATGAAGGTCGCCTGGACGTGCTGTTCGCCACCCTGGCACAGGAGTACGGGCGACACGAGACGGGGCGTGAGTTGATGCTGCAGTCTTTGATCAGCGCGCTACTGGTCTGGCTGGCGCGCCAGGCCCTGGCCGACGAGCGTGCCGAGGCCTTGCCGAGCGACCGCGGGCGCAATCACCTGCGGCGTTTCCAGGCCTTGGTGGAGCAGCACTACCGCGAACATCGCCCGCTGGACTGGTACGCCTCGCAACTGGGCCTTAGCGTGGCGCACCTCAACAGCCTGTGCCGGCGCCTGGCCGGGCAGTCGGGGCTGCAACTGCTGCACCAGCGCCTGCTGCTCGAAGCCAAGCGCAACCTGGTGTACACCTCGATGACCATTGCCCAGGTGGCCGACAGCCTGGGCTTTTCCGAGGCCGCGTATTTTTCGCGCTTCTTCCGCCGTGGTACGGGTTGCACACCCAAGGACTTCCGGAGCCAGCGATGAACTTCGACACCCGTATCAAGTTTCGCCATCTGCTGAGCTTTCTCGAGATCGCCCGCCAGCGCAGCTTCGCCAAGGCCGCCGATGCGTTGGCCGTGAGCCAGCCGGCAATCTCCAAGACGCTCAAGGAGCTGGAAGACATCCTCGACGCCAGCCTGTTCGAGCGCGGCCGCCAGGGTGTGACCCTGACCAGTGCCGGGATCGCCTTCATGCGTTATGCCGGGCCCTGCGTGCAGGCTCTGCGCGACGGGGTGAGCAGCTTGCGCGCTGGCGAGCACGAGGCCGGGCAGGTGCGTGTCGGTGTGCTGTCAACGGTGGAGAGCCTGCTGATGCCCGAGGTGGTGCGGCGCCTGCACGCAGGCCATGAGGCCCTGGTGGTCAGCGTCGCCACCGGGCCTGGGGCCTACCTGCTCGGGCAGTTGCGCGTCGGTGAGCTGGATCTGGTGATCGGCCGCATGACCGACAGCCCGGATATCCAGGGGCTGACCTTCGAGCACCTGTATAGCGAGTCCCTGACCCTGGTGGTGCGCCCCGGCCATCCGCTGCTGGCTATTGGCGAGACGCTGGCGCACCTCGGGGATTACCCCCTGGTTTTGCCGACGCAGGGCACCACCATCCGCAAGCATGCCGATAGCCTGTTCGTGCAGTGTGGCGTGAGTCCTTCGCGGCAGCGCCTGGAAACCCTGTCGCCAGCGCTGAGCCGACGCTACGTGCTGTGCAGCGATGCGTTGTGGGTGGCGCCGCAGGACGCGGTGCGCCTGGACGTGCAGCGTGGTGAACTGGCCGAGCTGCACCTGCCGGTGCGCGAGCCGGGTGGTTCGGTGGGCATCTGCCGTAACGGGGCACTGGGGCTGTCATTGGCTGCCGAGCGCTTCTGCGATGTGTTGCGCGAGGTGGCGCAGGCCTATCGGGAGGGGGATTTTCCATAACCTTTTGGTTATGAATTGGCGGCTTCTTTTCAATGTTCGTGGTGCGCGTTGTGCCAGACACTGTGGCGACAACAACCCATAACAGGAGCGCGCCATGCCTGCCGAGGACAATCGCCGTTTCGTCATTCGCGACCGTAACTGGCACCCCAAAGCCTTCACCCCGGACTACAAGACCTCCATTGCCCGCTCGCCGCGCCAGGCGCTGGTGAGCATCCCGCAGTCGATATCCGAAACCAGCGGCCCGGATTTCTCGCTCCTGAAGTTCGCCGAGCACGACAACGACCTGCTGCTCAACTTCAACAACGGTGGCCTGCCCATCGGCGAGCGCATCATCGTTTCCGGCCGAGTGATGGATCAGTACGGCAAACCGATCGCCCATACCCTGGTGGAAATGTGGCAAGCCAATGCCGGTGGTCGCTACCGGCACAAGAACGACCGTTACCTGGCACCGCTCGACCCCAACTTCGGTGGCGTTGGCCGTGCCCTGACCGACAGTGAAGGGCGCTACAGCTTCCGCACCATCAAGCCCGGCCCCTATCCGTGGCGCAATGGCCCCAACGACTGGCGCCCGGCGCACATCCACTTCTCCATCAGCGGCCCGTCGATCGCCACGCGGCTGATCACCCAACTGTACTTCGAGGGCGATCCGCTGATTCCGCTGTGCCCCATCGTCAAGTCCATCGCCAACCCGGACGCGGTGCAGACACTGATCGCCAAGCTGGACATGGGCACCGCCAATCCGATGGATTGCCTGGCCTATCGCTTCGACATCGTGCTGCGTGGGCAGCGGAAGACCCATTTCGAAAACAACTGATGAGCCGCCCAGGATCTGCTGCGCGTCGGCCAGACGGCGTTAAAAACGGCTTCGGAATGCTCATTTACTACTCGTAAACTCGAGTGCGAGCCCAGTCCGTTCCTCAGCCCTTTTTGCCTTGTCTGGCTCTAGCTCGCGAGATCCTGAGCAGGCTCATAGGAGGATGACCATGCCTGTTGAATTGCTGCCGGAAACCCCTTCGCAAACTGCCGGCCCCTACGTGCATATCGGCCTGGCCCTGGCCGCCGCCGGCAACCCGACCCGCGAGCAGGAAATCTGGAACCAGATGGCCAGGCCCGACGCGCCGGGCGAACATATCGTGCTGCTCGGTCACGTCTACGATGGCAACGGCCATCTGGTGCGCGATGCCTTTCTCGAACTGTGGCAGGCCGACCATCAGGGCCAGTACGACGAGGATTACGACCCGTCCAAAGCGTTCAACGGTTTCGGCCGCACCGCCACCACCTTCGATGCCGGTAGCGAATGGTTCGCCTACACGGTCAAGCCGGGCGTGGTACAGAACGCCGCCGGCGTGCCGATGGCGCCGCACATCAACGTCGCGCTGTTCGCCCGTGGCATCAACATTCACCTCGCCACCCGCCTGTATTTCGAGGACGAAGCCGAGGCCAACGCCAAGGATCCGGTGCTCAACCTGATCGAGCAGCCCGAGCGCCGCGAGACGCTGATCGCCAGGCGCTGCGAAGTGGACGGCAAGCCGGCCTATCGCTTCGATATCCGCATCCAGGGGGAGGGCGAGACGGTCTTCTTCGACTTCTGAGTCGTGCGCCGGTGCGTGCTTCTGCGAGGTACGCGCCGGCCTCTGGACGAGAGGGGGCGCCTGGCAGCAGGCGCATCCGGCGGCGATCTGCTGCTTCTGGCAAGGCTTTACGATTACCGCACCCTAGTTCGATAATCGCCAAGCGCTGTCCATCCAGACTCGGAGGCCCCATGAGCGAAAATCGTCCCCCCCTTGCCAGCCTGGCGCCGCCACCCTACGTGTCGCCGGCCAAGCGCATCGAAGAGTTCGCCGGTGACCCCAACTTCATGACCTCCCTGGCCCGTGGCCTGGCGGTGATCAATGCCTTCCAGGAACGCAAGCGCCACCTGACCATCGCGCAGATCAGCCACCGCACCGAGATACCGCGTGCCGCCGTGCGCCGCTGCCTCTATACGCTGATGAAACTGGGCTACGTGACCACTGATGGACGCACCTACTCGCTGCTGCCCAAGGTACTCACCCTGGGTCATGCCTACCTGTCGTCGACGCCACTGGCAGTGTCCGCACAGCCCTATCTCGACCGTCTCAGCGAGCAACTGCACGAGGCCTGCAACCTGGCCACGCTGGAAGGCGAGCAGGTGCTGTACTTGGCACGCTCGGCGATCCCGCAGCGGCTGATCTCGGTGGATCTGAGCGTCGGCAGCCGCCTGCCGGCCTACTGCACGTCCATGGGGCGCATCCTCCTGGCGGCGCTGGATGATGACCAGCTACAGGACTACCTGGCTCACGCCGAGCTGCTGCCCAAGACCAGTCGCACCTTGCACACTCCCGAGGCCCTGTGGGAGTGCCTGCAGCGTGTGCGCCAGCAGGGCTGGTGCATCGTCGACCAGGAACTGGAGCAGGGTCTGCGCTCGTTGGCCGTGCCGGTGTACGACTCTGCCGGTCATGTGCTGGCCGCCATGAATATCAGCACTCACGCCAGCCGTGTACCGGTCGCCGAGCTGGAAAAGCGCTTCCTGCCGCTGATGCTCAGTGCCAGCCGTGAACTGAGCGGGCAGCTCTTTCGTCCCGCCTGATTCGGCAAAACGGGGCGATTATCGAACGCCGTGATATTCGCTGAAGGCCCGATTGCCTAAGCTGGGCAGGCCATCGTTCTGCCAATGTTGCAATCGGTTACGCCTGACTGCTGGGCAGAACGAACAGCAAGCCTGTATCTATGGCATGAGAGTCTGTTCAAAGTCTCGCGAGCTAGAGCCAAACAAGGCGAAAAGACCTGAGGAACGGATTGGGCTCGCACTCGAGTTTACGAGTGGTAAATGAGCATCCGAAGGGCTTTTCAACGCCGTTTGGCCGACGCGCAGCAGGCTTTGAATAGGCTCTGAGCGAGGAGGGCAGCCTTGGCCCGTCAGCACTCGCCATCTTTATAACAATGATAAGAGTGCCGTGAGTTATGGACTGTCATCTGCTCAATGAGAAGAGTCGGCTGTTTGCCAATGCCGATCCTTATGCGGTGTCCGACTACGTCAACCAGCATGTCGGCGCGCATTGCATCCGCCTGCCCAGCAGCGGCCGTCCGGCGGCCAGCCTGAGCCATCGCAGCTTCGGCAGCCTCGACCTGTGCCGCATCAGCTATGGCGGCAGCGTGCGGGTCACCTCGCCGGCGCTGGAAACCATCTACCACCTTCAGGTGCTGTTGCAGGGCCATTGCCTGTGGCGCGGCCATGGCCAGGAGCACTACTTCACCCCCGGCGAGCTGCTGTTGATCAACCCGGACGATCCGGTCGACCTGACCTATTCCGACGACTGCGAGAAGTTCATCGTCAAGCTGCCGGCCCATCTGATCGAGCGGGCCTGCGTCGACAACCACTGGCAGCGCCCTGGCGATGGCGTGCGCTTCGCCTCGCGTCACCAGTTGCAGCAACTCGAGGGTTTCGCCAACCTGCTCGGCCTGGTCTGCGCCGAAGCCGAGAGCGCGCAGTCGCTGCCCTCGGTGCAGGAGCACTACACGCGCATCATCGCCAGCAAGCTGCTGGGGCTGCTCGGCAATAACGTGCAGCGCCAGGAGCTGTCGCAGAGCAGCCCGTCGTTCGAGCGCCTGGTGCAGTTCATCGAGGACAACCTCAAACAGGACATCAGCGTCGAGCAACTGGCCCAGCTCGCGCACATGAGCCCGCGTTCGCTCTATGCCCTGTTCGACAAGCACCTGCAGACCACGCCCAAGCACTACATCCGCCAGCGCAAGCTGGAGCGTGTGCATGCCTGCCTGAAGGACCCGACGGCCAAGGTGCGCAACGTCACCGAGGTGGCGCTGGACTACGGCTTCCTGCACCTGGGGCGCTTCTCCGAGAGCTACAAGAGCGCCTTCGGTGAATTGCCATCGGATACCCTGCGGCGGCGCGAGGGGTAGGCCCCGGATTGCATCCGGGCTACGGGGGTAGGTGTTTGCGGATGGTCCCTCTCCCGCCCTTCGGGCACCCTCTCCCGCAAGCGGGAGAGGGTCATCAGAAGGCCGCATAGCGGCCGTTTATTGGTGCTGCAGAAAACGGATAAAGACCTGCAAGAACTGGATATTGGCCCCGGCAGCGAGCCCCTAGCCTTGGAACCGTTGAAACAATAACAACGGAGCCATGGCCATGACCCTGGGACTCGACTACCTCAACAGCCTGCTTGAAGAAGACAAGGACAAGGGCATCTTCCGCTGCAAGCGCGAGATGTTCACCGACCCGCGCCTGTTCGACCTGGAGATGCAGCACATCTTCGAGGGCAACTGGCTGTATCTGGCCCACGAGAGCCAGATCCCCAACGTCAACGACTACTACACCACCTACATGGGGCGTCAGCCGATCTTCATCGCGCGCAACAAGGACGGTGAACTCAACGCCTTCATCAACGCCTGCAGCCACCGTGGCGCCATGCTCTGCCGCTTCAAGAGCGGCAACAAGGCCAGCTACACCTGCCCGTTCCATGGTTGGACCTTCAACAACAGCGGCAAGCTGCTCAAGGTCAAGGATCCCAAGGACGCCGGCTACCCGGACAGCTTCAACTGCGACGGCTCCCACGACCTGAAGAAGGTCGCCCGCTTCGAGTCCTACCGAGGCTTTTTGTTCGGCAGCCTGCGCGAGGACGTGGCGCCGCTGGAGGACTTCCTCGGCGAGTCGAAGAAGATCATCGACATGGTCTGCGACCAGTCCACCGAGGGCCTGGAAGTGCTGCGTGGCTCCAGCACCTACGTCTACGAAGGCAACTGGAAGCTGCAGGCGGAGAACGGCGCCGACGGCTACCACGTCACCGCCGTGCACTGGAACTACGCCGCCACCCAGCAGCAGCGCAAGCTCAAGGAAGCCGGCGACGACATCCGCGCCATGAGCGCCGGCGGCTGGGGCAAGAAGGGCGGCGGTTTCTACTCCTTCGAGAACGGCCATCTGCTGCTCTGGACGCGCTGGGACAACCCCGAGGATCGCCCGCTGTTCGCCGACCGCGAACGCCTGGCCGCCGAGTTCGGCGAGGCGCGTGCCGACTGGATGATCGGCCACTCGCGCAACCTCTGCCTGTACCCCAACCTGTACCTGATGGATCAGTTCGGCTCGCAGCTACGCATCGCTCGCCCGCTGTCGGTGGACAGGACCGAAGTGACCATCTACTGCATCGCGCCCAAGGGCGAGAGTGCCGAAGCGCGCGCTCGGCGCATCCGCCAATACGAAGACTTCTTCAACGTCTCCGGCATGG